>JBCCQE010000001.1:0-255438 GCA_039024495.1 Planctomycetota bacterium
CCCGCTCGGCCGGCGGCCGCGCGCGGCGCGGCGGCCGCGGGTGGGGGGCGGCCCCCCGGGGGGGGGGCGCCGGGCCCGGAGCCCGGCCCCCGCGGCGCGGCGGGGCCGGGCTGGGGGGGCGAAGCGGGCGATAGCCGGGACGCTACGCGTCCCCGGGGTGATGGACGGATGTTGGCGGTGGAGTTGAATATGTCGTGTCCGAACGTGGGTGCGGTGGAGGGGGGCGTCGCGGGTTGGCGGGAGCTGTTTGACATGGCGGTCGATGTGTTAGGAGGCGCGGGGGCGGGGGCACTTCCGGGGGTGGTGGTGAAGCTGCCGCCGGTGCGGTACGAGGCGATGGCGGAGGCGGCGTGGGGCGCGGGGGTGCGCTGCTTTCACTGCTGCAACACGCTGCCGGTGCCGGGGGGCGGGATGTCGGGGTCGCCGCTTTTGCCGTTGAGTTTGAGGTGCGTGGGGTGGATGCGTGAGCAGTTCGGGCCGACGGCTCAGGTGATCGGCGGGGGCGGAGTCGTGTCGCCCGAGCAGGTCGATGCGTATCGCGCGGCCGGGGCCGATCACTTTGCGCTGGGGACGGTGTGCATGGACCCGCGGCTGCTGTTCAGCGACAAGAAGGTGCGGGCGACGATCGAGCGGGCGAAAGGATGAGCTGGGTCGGCAAGTTCATCGAGAAGCGGTTGTATCCCAGGGAGTATTACTTTGGGTTTCACCGCGGGCTGTCGGCTGCGGACGTCAACAAGTTTTCGATGCAGATGCCGATTCGCGAAGCCATTACGAGGCGGGTTGTGGTGTTTGTCGCCTTGTCTGTCTTGTGTTGGATTCCGATGTCGATTTGGGAGCCTGAGACTTTGATCGGGCGCGTGATTGAGGGGGCGTTGAGCTTCGCGTTGCTGCTGACGTTTCTTTGGCTGTTAGCCAGCGAGATGCCCAGGCAGTACCGGCGGCACCTTGGTCGTGTTGCGGATGAGATCGGCCTGCGTCCGATCCGCTGCCTGAACTGCGCGTACGACTTGCGGATGATCCGCAGCGAGACTTGCCCCGAGTGCGGGGCGCGGATTCCCGGGGTGCTGCGTGTGGATGACTCTGATGATTCGGGCGAGGCCTGGGGTTGAGTTTGCGTGATGCGTTTGCGAAGCGTTGGGACCCGGTGCGTTTTTACTTCGGGGTGAATCCGCGGTTTCGGTGGCGGGCGGAGGCGGCGTTGCGGCATCCGTCGGACGTGCGGGTGACGTACGTGTGGGAGTGGACGATCGTGCTGGGGTATGTCGCGGCGTCGGCGGTGGGGTTTCGGCTGCTGGATGCGTGGGCGGGTGGGACGGTGTGGCTGTCGCTGAAGGCGTTGTTCCCGGTGGGTGGGGTGGGGGTGTTGGTTTGGCTGATGTGGTTTCGCCTGCCGGCCAAGCGTCGGTGGAAGCTGGGCGTGCTGGCGGATCGTTGGGGCGTGCGGCCGATGCGTTGCTTCGCGTGCGACTACGACGTGTCTCAGTCGATCGGCGAGACGTGCCCGGAGTGCGGGGCGCGGGTGCCAGGGGGGAGCGGCCGAGCGGCGCCGGGGCGGCGAAAGCTGAAGAGCTTGAACGCAGAGAAGCAGAGAATCGGAGCGCGGCGGGGCCGGCGTCGTCTGCGGCGGTGGCTTGGGTGGTGAGATTCGCGGCTGGGGGTGGCGGGCGGTAGGTTGCGGAGAGGTTTGTGGCGGGCTGTGGAGCTGGCGGCGAGGCTTTTTTCTGGGAGTCGAGCGATGCAACTGGACGCGAGGCGGCTGCGGGGGTTGGCGATCCGGGTGATGCTGGTGTGCCTGGGGTTGGGCGCGGCGATCGCTGCGATGGCGGTTCTGGTCGCGCCGGGCTCGGTGATGTTCCGGGCGTGCGCGACTTTCTTTCTCGGGTCTGGCGCGGCGGTGGTGTCGTTTCCGCTCAGCTTTTTGATTGGCCGGCCTCGGACGCGTGAGGCGGGGTTTGTGTCGCTGGCGGCGGTGCTGGCGTCGGCGTTTGTCGCGATCGCCGCTTTGTGGGCGGAGTTTTTCCCGTTTCGTCTTGGATTTGCGCTGTGGGCGACGGCGGGGTGGCTGCTGCCGCTGGGTTGCGTGCTGGCGTTCGCGGCGGCGATGCGGCGTGAGGAGCGGCATCGCGTGGGGGCCTGGGCGCTTGCGGGGGTGGGTGTGGCGAGCTTCGTGGTGTTGAACGCGGCGGCGTGGCTGGACGTGCTGGCGTGGCGGAGCAGCTGGTGGCCGAGCCGATCGTTCTGGGAGTTGCTGGCCAGCGGCGGGCTGGTGGCGTTGTTCGGCGTGTTCGCGGCGGTGGCATTATTCGACCTGCCGGCCTGGCGGGCGCGTCCGCTGCGATGGGTCGGGGTGGCGGCGAGCGTGGTGGGGCTAGCGGCGGGTTTGGTGGCGGTTTGGAGCGAGGAAGACCTGGGGCGGGAGGTGGCGATCTGGGCGGGGGGTGTTGGGCTGGCAGTGGGGCACGGAAACCTGCTGTTTGCGGTGTCGATTGTCGGGTGGGCCCGGTGGGTGCGGCTGGTGACGGTGGTGCTGGCGAGTTCGGCGATCGGCGTGTCGTGTCTGGTGCTGGCAGCCGAGGGCGGGGACCGGTGGCTGGGCGAGATGCTTGGGCGGTTGATCGCGGCGCTGTCGATTGTGGCGACCGCGGGGACGCTGGGCACGGCGGTGCTGGGCTGGATGAACCGCCCGATGAAGGAACGCCGCTCGGTTGAGGAACTGGCTGAGGTTCGGGCGACGTGCCCGTATTGCGGCGCGCGGGCTGCGATCGCGGTGGGCGAGTCGTCGTGCCCGTCGTGCGGGCTGCAATTCAACTTGACGTTGGACTACCCAGCTTGCGCGGCCTGTGGGTACAACCTGCTGGGCGTGCGATCGGAGTCGTGCCCGGAATGCGGAACATTGATTCCGAGGGGGTAGCGATGTGGGTGGGTCAGACGCGGTCTTTGGCGTGGAAGGCGCGTTTGACTTTGAAGGCGCGGTTGCCGCGGAACTGGCCGAGGTGGCCGATGTATTTGCGTTTGCCTTCGATGAGCAGCGAGAGGGGGGCGGAGGCGGGTTTTTCGGTGAGGATGATGTCGCCGACGGAGAGGTTGCGGAGCTCGCTGACGGTCATGGTGGTGTCGGCGAGGGTGGCGGCGACGGAGACGGAGGCGGCGTCGAGGTGGCCGGCGACGCGGTCGCGGAGGGTGGGGTCCTTGCGGTTGCGTTTGTAGGCGGCCCAGGTCTGGTTGCTGAGCTTGTCGACGACGGGCTCGATGACGGCGTAAGGGATGGCCAAGGCCATGGTGCCGGCGCGGCCGCCCATTTTGATCTCGAAGCCGACGACGACGACGACCTCGTTGGGCGCGACGATCTGGACGAGCGCGGGGTTGGACTCGTGCTCGGTGACTTTGAAGTCGATGGCTTTGATGCCGGCCCAGGCCTCGGCGTAGCTGGCGGTGGCGCGGCTGAGCAGTTGGTCGACGAGGCGGAGCTCGATGGAGGTGAGCGGTCGCTGGGGGATGAAGAGGTCGGCGTTGGAGCCGCCGAGCAGGCGGTCGATGATGGGGTAGACGATGAGGGGCGAGATCTCGAGGCAGATCTCGCCGTCGAGGGGGTCGCAGGAGATGAGGTTGAAGCAGGTGGGGTTGGGCAGCGAGTGGGTGAACTCGGCGAAGGTCATCTGCTCGATGTGGGCTACCTTGGTCTCGATGATGGTGCGGAGGAAGCCGGACAGGGCGGCGCCGAAGGAGCGGGCGAAGGCCTCGTGGAGGGTCTCAAGGGCGCGCATCTGGTCTTTGGAGACGCGCTCGGGGCGTTTGAAGTCGTAGTCGCGGATCTCGAGGTCGAAGGGCTTGCCGGCCCGGCGGCGGGAGAAGACCTGCACGCCGCCGTCGTCTTCGGGGGTATCGCCGCTGTCCTCGGTCGCGACGGACGAGAGCAGGGCGTCGATCTCGGATTGATCGAGCATGTCGACCATGCTGTGGTTATCGGATGCCGTGGCGAGCGGGCTTGAAGGGGGATTCGCGGCGGCTGGGCGGGGGCGGCGCTAGAGTGGGAACCAAATGGCGGTCTTGAGCGTTGGATAGGGCATGACGATGCGTGAGCGGCGGGTCAATCGGGCGAGGGCGGGGTTTGCGGCGGTCGCGTGGGCGGTCTGCGGGCTGGCGTTGGCCGTGCTGGCGGGCGGGGCGACGGCTCAGCTGGGCGGGGGTGCGGAGCCGGTGACGGTGTCGGCGGCGTTCGCGGCCGAGCGTGAGGGGGCCGAGCTTGCGGCCGGCGGAGCGGTGGAGCCGGGCGGGCGCGGGGTGGTGGCGGTGGTGCTGGAGATGACGGGGAAGTGGCACGTCTGGCCGGACGAGGCGCAGGCGCGGCCGGTGGAGGGGCTGTTTCAGATCCACACGACGGCGGAGGTGTCGGCGGCGCGGGGCGCGGACGGCGAAGAGATCGAGGGGTTGCTGGTTTCGGGCGTGTGGCAGCGGCCGCCGCCGGTGGAGGTGGAGGCGTTCGGGCAGTCGATTTTGGCGTGGGAGGGGACGACGGTTTTGTACCTGCCGGTGGCGGTGTCGCCGGGCGCGGAGCCGGGGGTGTACGAGGTGGCGGTGTCGGTGGGGTATCAGGCGTGCGACGACCAGGTGTGCCTGCCGCCGCGGACGGTGGAGGCGGTCGCGACGGTGCGGGTGGGCGAGGGCGACGGCGATGGGGCGTCGGACACTGAGGTGGCGGACGGCGAGGCGGCGGGGGTGTTCGCGGGGTTTGATGCGGGCGGGTTCGAGACGATCGGGCAGGGGGCGGTCGAGGGCGTGGGCCAGGCCGGCGCATCCGACATGGCTCAAGCTCAGGGCGAGGCGGCGGGGCTCACGGGGACGGCCACGGTGACTTTGGCGGCGCTTCTTCCGGTAATTGGTTTGGCGTTGGTGGGCGGGGCGCTGCTGAACGTGATGCCGTGCGTGCTGCCGGTGATCCCGATCAAGATCCTGGGGCTGGCCCAGGCGGCGCCGGACCCGCGGCGGCGGGCGTTTCTGGGCGCGGTGATGGCGGCGGGGGTGGTGGCGTTCTGGCTGGCGATCGGCGGGGTGGTGGTGGGGCTATCGGAGGCGATAAGTTGGCTGTTCGGCTACGCGTGGTTCAACCTGGCGCTGGGCGGGCTGATCGTGGTGATGGCGATCGGGATGTGCGGGGTGTGGACGATGCGGCTGCCGGCGTGGGTGTACGCGATTAACCCCAAGCACGACAGCGTGACCGGGGCGTTCGGCTTTGGCGTGATGACGGGCGTGCTGGCGACGCCCTGCACGGGGCCGATTCTCGGGAGCGTGGCGGGCGGGGTGTTGCAGTCCGGGCCGTTGGTGGTGCTGGTGGTGTTCGGGGCGATCGGCGTGGGGATGGCGCTGCCGTATTTCGTGCTGAGCCTGACGCCCGGGCTGGTCGAGCGGCTGCCGCGGACGGGGCCGGCGAGCGAGCTGCTCAAGCAGGTGCTGGCGATCTTGATGGGCGCGGCGGGGGCGTTCTTCGTGGGCGTGGGCATCAACATCTGGCGTAATGACGGGCTGGGCTACGTGTACCCGTGGTTCTGGTGGCTGGCGGGGGGCGTCGCGGCGGCGGCGGGGATCTGGCTGGCGATCCGCACGCTTCAGATCACCCCGAGCGCCGGGCGAAGGCTGGGCTACGCGGGCCTGGGCTTGGCGTTTGCCGCGGTCTCGATGGGCACGGCGTACGAGTTCACGCGCCCCAGCGCGATCGCCTGGGTCTATTACACGCCCGAGGCGTTCGACGAGGCGCTGGCGTCCGACCGGGCGGTGATGCTCGACTTCACGGCCGACTGGTGCATCAACTGCAAGGTGCTCGAGCGGACGGTGCTGGAAAGCGAGCCGGTGCTGGCGCGGCTGGCGTCGTCGGATGTGGTCGCGATGAAGGCGGACCTGACCAGCCAGAGCGCTCCGGGGTGGGCAAAGCTGGCGGCGGTGGACCGGGCGGCGATCCCGCTGCTGGTGGTGTTCGAGCCAGAGGGCGGCGAGGTCTTCAAGGCCGAGTTCTACACGCCGTCGCAGGTCGTGGCTGCGATCGATCGGGCGACGGGCGGCGGGGCGATCGCCGAGGCCGAGGGCGCGGCGGTTCGCGGCGACGAGCCGGGCTGATTTGACGCTCGCCGGGCGGCAGCGGACACTGCGGCAGACCGATTCGCCGATCTTTCACCGGAGTGCATCTCGATGGCTCAAAGCCAGAGCAGCAAGGCTCTTCTCGCCCTGTCGACGTTTTTGGGACTGATGTTTGTCGCCTGCCTGGTACTCGCGGTGGTCTTCTACATCAGTCAGGCCGACTTGCAGCAGCGGGCCGAGCAGGCCGAAGCCGACCTCAGCGCCGTCGCCACCAACAGCGAGCTGGCCATCCCCTCCGTCCAAGCCCTGCGACAAGGCAGCGGCACGGTGGTCGGCCAGTTGCTCGACGAGAACGAGAGCCTCAAGGCCACCATCAACGCCGACCCGGGCATCACGCTCGAGGCCCTGGACACGATTGTCGACGGCCTGGACATCTCCGGCTCGCTGATCGGCACGATCCGCACCCTGCAGCAGGAGGTCGCCTTCGCGAACGAGCAGCGTGAGGCCGCCCAGACCGCCCGCGATGCCGCCAACGAGCGCGCCCAGACCGCCGAGGCCGACCGCGACGCCATCCGCGCCCAGTTCGATCAATCCGTCCAAGAGGCCCGCAACCAGGCCCAAGCCCAGAAGGAAGCGGCCGACACCGTCCGCAACAGCCTCGGCGGCGTGCAGTCCGACCTCACCGGCCAGCTCGCCGAGTTCCGCAATCAGCAGGCCCGCAATTCGCAAGAGTTGCAATCGCGGATCGCCGAGCTTGAGCGGGCCAACCGCGAGCTGAACGACGAGCTGGTCACGCAGAAGCTCACCGGTCAGTACGCCAAGGCGATCACCTCGCCCGACGGCCGCATCGTGTCCGTCCCGTCCGACGACGACAAGGTGTTCATCAACATCGGCAGCCTGGATCGCGTGATCCCCGGCATGACCTTCGAGGTGTTCCGGGCCGGCGAGCTGATCGGCCTCGAAGACGGCGAGTTCGACAGCCTCCGCGGCGTCGCCACGCTGGAGGTCATCACGACCGAGGCCCGCACCGCGATGACCCGCGTCGTCCGCGTCTCGCGTGGTCAAGACGTCCGCGAGGGCGACGTGCTGGTCAACCTCGTCTACGAGCCGACCGCCGAGCTTCGCTTCCATGTCTTCGGCTCGTTCGACATCGACGGCAGCGGCGAAGCGACCACCGCCGACCGCCGCCGCGTCGAGAGCATGATCGAACGCTGGGGCGGCGACGTGATGGAGACCTTCTCGCCGGACGCCGACTTCCTCGTGCTCGGCGCCGAGCCCGATGTGCCCGATGCCCTGCCCCCGGGCACGACCGACCCGGTGCTCATCGAGCAGAACGTCCGCGATCAGCAGGCCTACGACCAGTGGCAGTCGCTGGCGGCCGAGGCGTCGCGCGTTGGCGTGCCGGTCCTCAACGAGAACCGCTTCCTCGCGCTGATCGGTTTTTACGAGCGTTAACGCCGCCGCGTTGCGTCGCCCTCACCCGCCCCGGCCGAGCGTGAGCCCCGCGGAGCGAAGCCTTGGCTGAGCCCTCATCGGCGTGGTCGCTCTGGTCGCAGTATCTCGCGGCCCGTCTCGCGGCGGCCGCCGTCACCGCGTGGCCCGTCGACCACAACCTCCGCACCGCCGAGTTCCTCGGCGAGGCGGTGCACCGCTTCGACAAGCGCCATCGCCGCCGCGCGCGCGATCACGTCGCCGCGTGCTTCCCCGATTGGCCCGACGCGCAGATCGACCGAACCGTGCGCGCGTCGTTCACGCACTTCTGCCGCCTGCTGTTCGAGGTCCTGCACACGCCGCGGGTCTTGCAGCGCGCCTCGTGGTCCGGGCGCGTGCGGTTCGACTCGCTCGGCCCGTCGCTGTCGCTGATGAACAGGGGCGAGCCGTGCCTGATGCTCACTGGGCACGTCGGCAACTGGGAGGTCTTCGGCTTCCTGCTTGCGCTGATGGGTTACCGCGTCGACGCCTTGGCCCGGCCGATCGACAATCGGCTGATCAACGACTGGCTGATGGGCATCCGCGAGCAGCGTGGCCTGCGGATCATCACCAAGTGGCAGGCGACCGACCGCATGCTCGCCACGCTCGACGCCGGCGGCTCGCTCGCCTTCATCGCCGACCAGAACGCCGGCGATCGCGGCCTGTTCGTCCCCTTCTTCGGCCGGCTCGCCAGCAGCTACAAATCCATCGGCCTGCTGGCCATGCACCGTCGCGTGCCGATCGTCTGCGGCGCCGCCCACCGCGTGCCCGAGGGCGACCGCCTCTACCGCTTCGAGCTCAGCGTGCAGGACGTGATCACCCCCGACGACTGGGACGACCAGCCCGACCCGCTCTACTACATCACGGCCCGCTACAACCGCGCAATGGAGGCGATGGTCCGCCGCCACCCCGAGCAGTACCTCTGGATGCACCGCCGCTGGAAGTCCCGCCCCGCCTGGGAACGCAAGCAAAAGCCCATGCCCGCCGCCGCCCGCCGCCGGCTCGCCGACCTGCCCTGGATGACCGACGAGCAGATCGAGGCCATCGCCCACCCCGCCGCCTCCGCGACGCCGGCATCGGCTCCCCCAGCCCCCTCGACCTCGGCTTGATTCATCCCGCCCACCCCGCGACAATCCCTGAATACCTGCCTAACTAGGAATTGCACCACATGGTTGACCAGCAAGAGCAGCTCCGCCTCGAAGGCCGCAAGGTCCTCGTCGTGGACGACGACACGGAAGTCCGCGCCGCGATCGACAACGCCCTGCAGGCCGAGGGCGCCCTCACGCAGACCTGCGGCGACGGCAACACGGCCGTCCGCATCTGCGAGGTCGACCCGCCCGACCTGGTCGTGCTCGACATGATGCTGCCCAAGCGCAGCGGCTTCCTCGTGCTCGAAAAGATCAAGCGGTTCGACCCCCCGCCGATGGTGGTGATGGTGACCGCCAACGAGGGCAAGCGCCACCAGCAATACGCCGAGGCGCTCGGCGTCGATGGCTACCTGCTCAAGCCGGTCCGCATCGAGAAGCTCATCACCCTCGCGCAAGACCTGTTCGAGGGCGACGACGAGGAGGCCGCGTGATCCTCACCACCTCGAACGCGATCGGCTCACGGCTGCTCCGCGCCGTCGGTGCCGCCTGCCTTCTGGCCACGGCCTGCCTGCTCGCCGTCCCGGCCCACGCACAGGACGACAACGAGCTCCCGCCCGTGACCGTCGTGAACAAGGACGGCCGCACGTTCGAGGGCGAACTCGTCCGCCAGACGCCGACCGCGATCGTCCTGCGCATCGCCGGCATCGAGACGCCGTTCGATCTCGACAACGTCGACACGTTCACCGTCGGCAAGACCGTGTCCGAGGAGTATCAAGAACGCCGCGCTGCGCTCGACCAGGCCGACCCCGAGGCGTGGTACCAGATCGCCTACTTCCTGTTCGATCGTGGCCGGCTCGATCAGGCGGCAGCCGAAGTCAACGCGCTGCTCCAGCGCCACCCCAACGACACGCCCGCCCGCCGCCTCAAGGCGCTGGTTGAGAGCCGCCAGCTGCTCGAGCAGCAGCGCGTGGTCGAGCCCTCCGCGACCTCCGGCGGCGCCCGCAGCCAAGGCACGGCCTCGGGCCAGGTCGATGGCTTCGAGCCTCAGCCCGCGCAGGAGGCGAACTACTGGCTCACCGGCCAGGAAGTCAGCCTCGTGCGTCTCTGGGAGCTCCCCGACAACCTCAGCGAGGCCCAGCCCTCGGTTGTCGTGCCCCGCCCGGTGGTCGACCAGCTCTTCGAGCGTTACCCCGACGACCCCGCGCTGCCCCGCGGCCGCGACGCCCGCAACCGCTTCCGCGGCCAGCCCGGCTGGCAGCAGCTCCAGACCATGTTCCAGCTCCGCGCCCGCGACCTCTACGCCGAGGTCCAGGTCAACCGCGACCCCGAAGTGCTCCAGAGCTTCCGCTCGCAGATGAACCCCGGCTACGTCGTCGGCTATTTCCGCGAGCATTTCGGCAGCGGGCAGATGCCCGGCCTCTACCTGCTCCGCTATCGCCCCAACGCCGCCGAGTCCGCGTTCGCCAACCTCGTCATCCTGTCCACCGCCACGCACGACGGCCAGCCCTTCATCGACCGCTCCGCCCCCGCCCAGTCCCTGCTGCTCCAATGGGGCCTGCCGCGCGACGTCGCCTCGGCCCCCGCGCCGGACGTCGCCAACTGGCGGCCGTTCTTCACCGGCACCGAAGACCCACGCTTCCAGGACTTCGTCGCCATCATCGACGCGCTCTACGAACCCACGCCCGACTACGGCTTCGACTACACCCTGCCCACGCTCGACGCGGTCCTCCGCGCCGAGCCCGCGGCCGGCGTCGCTCGCTAGCCTCGCCCGATCCGCCCGCCCCTCGCCCGACACGGAGTTCCCATGCTCACCTCTCGCCTCGCCAACACCCGTCGCACTTCTCTCGCCCTCGCCGTCGCGACTCTGCCGCTCGCCACCGCCGGCTGCGGGTCCGAGCAGGCCCAGGCCGACCGAGCCATGGAGAGCGCCATCGTGCAGGTCAACATCGCCGAGCGCGGCTACGCCGAGGAGTCCGGCGGCTCCGTCTCCGAGTTCCGTCAAGAGCAGCTTGCCGTCGCCCTGACCGACCTCACCGCCGCCGCGCAGGGCGAGGGCAACGGCTCGTCCGCGGCCGCTCAGCTCGCCGCCCACATCCACACGTCCGCCGCCAACGACGCCGTGAGCGCCGCTCGGTTGGCCTACGCCAAGCTCGCGCCCGAAGTGGCCGGGCTCGTCTGGCTCGCCTCCACCGCTGCCACCGCAGACGCCGGCGCATCCCGAGCCGGCGTCGATCGCGACCCCGCCCTGGCCGTCCTTCAAGAGCGGCTCAACGAGGTCAACGCCCAGCGCGACGCCGAGCGCCGCAACGTCTCGCAGCTCTCCGCCGAAGCCGACACCCTCAAGAGCAAGGCCCAGGCCGCCCGCGCCGCCTCCACGGCCAAGCTCGCCGAGGCCCGCGACTTCGCCAGCCGGGCCTTCAACGCCACGGGCGACGCCGTCTACGCCCTCGAAGCCCAGGCCGCCGAGGCCGAGATCGCCGGCCTGCGCGAGTCCGTCCGCGCCGACGCCGTCGACACCGACCTGACGATCGTCAACGTCCGCCTTGCCTCCGCCCGCGCCCGCCTCGACCAGGCCGAGGGCTCGATCGACCGCCTCAAGTCCCGCATCGAGGGCCAGCGCGCGCTCAGCGACACCGAGGCCGACTCGGCACAGGCCGCCCGCGACGACCGCCAGGCCGCGATCGCCAAGCTCACCGAGGCCTTCGATTCCGTCACCGCCGCCTACGCCGCCGACGTCGACGCGCTGTTCGTCGAAGCGATCGACCACGCCGACGACGCGGTCGGCAGCGCCCGTCGCGGCGAGTCCCTGGCCCAAGGCCCCGCCCGCCAGAACGCCCAGCTCGGCGTGATCTCCGCGCAGATCACCCAGGGCTTCGCCGCCGCTCAGCGGGCGCTGACCGCGGCCATGTTCGCCGACGTGCTCGAGTCCGCCGCCACCACCGTCCGCCCCTTCGACGCCGCCACCGCTGCCGCGTTCGCCGAAAACGCCACCGGCGTCCGCGAGACCGGCAGCGAGTCCGCCGAGTCCGCCAAGTCCGCCCTCGAAGAAGCGCTGGCCGGCGCAAACCGCCTCAACAACGAGCAGTCGACCACGCTCAACCTGCAAGCCTCAGCCATCTCCGACGCGCTGAGCGAAGCCGGTTACTAGAACGCTCTGCACTGTTTCGGGTTCCGGCTGCGTTTCGGGGTGCCACACTTCGTGCGCGGCACGATGTGTGACGCAGAGCATCCGCAACCTCAACCACACATCGCTTTCGGCGAGGTGTGGCATACGGGGATTGAGATCCGCTCAGAATTCACACAGCGTGCTCGCGTCTCTACGTGTCGCCGCTGATCTGGAGCTGCGCCAGAGCCATCGCGGTGTCCTCCGCGAAGTCGAACACCTTGTCCAACCCCGTCGCCAGGAACACCGCCCACACCCGGTCGGTCGGCCCGGCGATCACGAGCTTGCGATCCGTGTCGATCGCAGCCTTGCGTGCACGCAGCAGCGACGAGAGGTTCGAGCTGTTCACACGGTCGACCCCCGAGAGGTCGGCCACGAGGTGCCGCCGCAGGTCCTTGCGCTCCAGGGCGGCGAGCATCTCGTCGATGTCGTCGGTGAACGCGGGGTCAGGGGCCAGCTTGGCCACCCAGATGTCGTCGGACCATTCCTGCACGGGCATGGGCGCTCCGATCGTTGATTCAAACACTCAAGGACTCAAGCGTCCGACGACGGGGCGTCGCCGCCCGACTGATCGCCGGCTTCGTCTTCGTCGCCGTTGGCTTCGGCGACCCGGGCGACGGCCATCAGCTCGTCGCCGTCGCGGCAGGTGATCACACGCACGCCCTGCGTGTTGCGGCCGAGCCGGCTGACCGACCCCGCCGCCGTGCGGACGATCATCCCGTTGCGCGTGATGAGCACGAGGTCGTCCGCCTCGTCGACGAGCAGCGCCGCGGTCACGCGGCCGTTGCGGGATGTCGTCTTGATGTCCGCCCGGCCCTTGCCGCCTCGGCTCTGCGGGTGCGTCGAGCCGTCCTGCGTCTGCACGAGGTACTCGGTCGTCGGCGTGCGCTTGCCGTAGCCGTTGGCCGTGAGCGTCAGCAGGTCCGCCTCGTCGTAGCCGTCTTCTTCGTTCTGCGGGATCTTCGCGACGGCCACGACCTTCGCGTCACCCGACAGGTCGACGCCCTTGACGCCCGACGCCGTCCGGCCCATCACCCGCACGTCCTGCTCGCTGAAGCGGATCGCCATGCCCGCGTCGGTCGCGAGCAGCAGGTGGTCGTCGCCGGCCGTCCACGTCACGCCCACCAGCGAGTCGCCCTCGCGCAGGTTCAGCGCGATCAGCCCGCCGGAGTGCACGTTGCGGTAGTCCTTGAGGCTCGTCCGCTTGACCAGCCCGTTGCGTGTCGCGAACACGAGGTAGTTCTCGTACTTCTCGAAGTCGCTGATCGGCATGAACTCGACGCAGCGCTCGTCGGGCTTGAGGTTGAGGATGTTCACGATCGCTCGGCCGCGCGACGTGCGCGGGGCCTCGGGGATCTCGTACACCTTGATGCGGAATACCCGCCCGCCGTCGGTGAAGCACAGCAGGTCGTCGTGCGTGCTGGATACGAACATCCGCTCGGTGAAGTCCTCGTCCTTAGCCTTGGCACCGATGATGCCCTTGCCGCCGCGGCCCTGAACCTTGTATTCGTCCAGGGGCAGCCGCTTGACGTACCCGCCGTGGCTGATGGTGACGACGACCTGCTGCTCGGGCGTGAGGTCGCCGAGGTCGAAGTCGCCGAGCTCCTCGCCGCTGATGACGGTGCGCCGCTCGTCGGCATACTTGCTCTTCAGCTCGGCGGTCTCGTCGCGGACGATGCCGAGGATCTTCGCCTCGTCCGCGAGGATCGTCTCGTACTCCTCGATCTGGCCGAGCAGCTTGGCGTAGTTCTTCACCAGCGTTTCGATCTCGAGCCCGACCAACTGGATGAGCTGCAGCCGGCCGATCGCCTCGGCCTGCGTGCGCGAGAGCATCACGGGGTTGTCCGCCGACGCGGCCTTGAGGCGATCGGGGATCGCGGGCGCCTGCGGGTGGTCGGCCGGGATGCGAAAGCCGCGGCGCATCAGCTTTTCGATCGCCTCGTCGCGGGTGCGCGACTCGCGGATCAGCCGGATCACTTCGTCGATGTCGCAGACGGCGTAGATCAGGCCCTCGATGCGGTGGGCTTCCTGCTTGGCCTGGTCGAGCCGATACTGCGTGCGGCGGCGGACGACCGTCGCGCGGTGCTCGATGAACAGCTCGAGCAGCCGCTTGACGCCGAGCGTCTCGGGCCGTCCATAGACCAGCGCGATGTTGATGATCGAGTACGTCGATTGAAGCGGCGTGAGCTGGTAGAGCTGGGCTTCGACGACCGATGGGTCGGAACCGCGCTTCAGCTCGATGACCAGCCGCATGCCGCCGCGGTTGCTGGACTCGTCGACGACGTTGGCGATGTCGGTGAGCTTGTCGTTGCGGCGTTGCTGCTTGATCTTCTCGATGACGCCGTCGTTCTTGCTGACCTGATAAGGCAGCTCTTTGACGACGAGCAGGTCGCGTCCGCCGCGGGTCTCGTGCTCGATCTTCGCTCGGACATAGATCCGGCCGCGGCCGGTCGCGTAGGCCTGAGCGATCCCGCCGCTGCCCATGATGATGCCGCCGGTCGGGAAGTCCGGCCCGGGCAGGAGGGTCATCAGTTCGGCGAGCTCGATCGCGGGGTTATCGATCGTCGCGCAGATGGCGTCGCACACCTCGCCGAGGTTGTGCGGCGGCATCGAGCTGGCCATGCCCACGGCGATGCCCGTCGAGCCGTTGACCAGCAGGTTGGGGAACCGGGCGGGCAGGTACTTGGGCTCGTCGACCGTCTCGTCGAAGTTCGGCTGCCAGTCGACGGTGTCGAGCTTGAGGTCGTCGAGCATCTCGACGGCGTGTCGGTGCAGGCGGGCCTCGGTGTAGCGCATGGCCGCCGGCGGATCGGGGTCGATCGAGCCGAAGTTGCCCTGCTTGTCGACGAGCAGGTAGCGGGTCTTCCAGTCCTGGGCCATGTTCACGAGCGTCGGGTAGATCGCCGAGTCGCCGTGGGGGTGGTACTTCTTCATGGTCTCGCCGACGATGCCGGCGCACTTGGCGTGCTTGCGGCCGGGCGAGAGGTTGAGGTCGTTCATCGCGACGAGGATGCGCCGCTGGGAGGGCTTGAGGCCGTCGCGCACGTCAGGCAGGGCGCGATCGACGATGGTCGACATCGCGTAGGTCAGGTAGCTGTCGGCCAGCTCGGACTCGATCGCGAGGTCCTGGATCAGGTGATCCGGCCCGGGCGTGTCCGGTATTTCAGATGGGGAGGTCGGGGTGTCGGGCATGGTGGATTAGGTTGGGAATCGACTAGCTTGGCAGTCACGCATTTTAGTTGATTTTCAGGCAGTCTGCGCGTGGGTGTGGCTTCCTCTTTGGCTGCAACCGGCAGCCTCAAATCCCGCATTATCATGCGGACTTATGCACAAATTTGAGCACCCAACCGAGCTTCACAGGGTTGACGTTTGCGTCGTTGGCGGCGGCATGTCGGGTCTATGCGCGGCCATTGCCTCGGCCCGCGGCGGAGCACGCACCGTCCTGATTCACGACCGCCCCGTCCTCGGCGGCAACGCGTCCTCCGAGGTGCGGATGTGGGTTTGTGGAGCCCACGGCGACCACCTCAAAGAGACCGGCGTCCTCGAAGAAATCCAGCTCGACAATCAGGCCCTGAATCCAGGCGGGCACTACAACCTCTGGGACGCGGTGCTCTGGTCCAAAGCCGCGTTCGAGCCCAACCTGACAACATTGTTGAACTGTTCTTGCCTGGGCTGCGACACCGAGCCAGACCACGGTGATACGGCGATTTCCCGCGTCCACGCCTGGCAACTCACCACGCAGAAGTTCCACGAGGTCGAAGCCGCGGTGTTTATCGATTGCTCGGGCGATAGCGTGCTTGCGCCTTCCAGCGGTGCCAAGTTTCGCGTCGGCCGCGAGTCTTCCGACGAGTTCGGCGAAGACATCGCGCCCCACGAGGCCGACGATCGAACGATGGGCAATTCGCTGCTCATCCAGCTCCGCAAGACAGACGCCCCGGTAAGCTTCATCGCCCCGAAGTGGGCATACAAGTTCGATACACCCGACGACATCCACGCCCGCATGAATGGGGTGCAGGGGCACAACTTTTGGTGGATCGAGCTCGGAGGTTTTCAGGATACGATCCGCGACGCCGAGGCCATCCGCGACGAGTTGTATCGCACGGCATGGGGAGTGTGGGACTACATCAAAAACCGCTGTCCCGAGCGCGACAAGGCCGAGACCTGGGCTGTCGAATTCCTCGGTTCGCTCCCTGGCAAACGCGAGAACCGACGCTACGAGGGCGACCACATCCTCACGCAGCACGACGTCCGCAGCGAGGGCCGGTTTGACGATGTCGTTGCCTACGGCGGTTGGTCGATGGACGACCACCACCCCGCCGGCCTGCTCTACCCCGGACACCCCACGATCTTTCACCCCGCGCCGTCGCCTTACGGCATCCCGTATCGCTGCCTCTACTCGCGTAACGTCCGCAACCTCATGATGGCGGGCCGCAATATCTCCGTCACGCACACGGCCCTGTCGTCGACCCGAGTGATGGCGACCTGCGCGGTCATCGGCCAGGCGGCTGGCACCGCGGCGGCCCTGGCCGTGCGGCACGGCCTGCCGCCGAGCGCGCTGTCTTCGGGCGATCGGCTTCGGGAGCTACAGCTTCGGCTGTTGGACGACGACTGCTTCCTTCCGTGGACGCAGCGACCGATCGACGAACTCACGATGGCGGCTCGGACCGAGGACGACTCGCTGAGGTCCGGCGTTGACCGCCCCTGGCAAGGCGAGCCCAACGGCGCCGAAGTGACCGTCGGGCAGCCCGTGGACCTGCGCTGGGACGTCCCTCAGGCCGTTGGGGGCGTTCGCCTCGTGTTCGACAGCAATCTCAATCACAGCAAGAGAATGCCGTCCCGCTACCCGCAGAACATCGAGCGTTGCGCAGTGCCCGGCTCGCTGGTACGGTCATTCCGGATCGAAGCCGTCGACGAGCGGGGCGTGGCGTCGACGGTCTGCCGCGTCGAAGACAACCACCAACGCCTGGTCCGCGTGCCCGTGCGGGCGGAGGCCTTCGCGATTCGACTTGTCGTCGAGTCGACCTGGGGCGGCAACGAGGCGGCTCGCGTTTTCGCGTTTGAGGCGACACGCCGCGAACAGCGGCCCTTGCCCAGCCCGCCGGACGGGCCGAACTGGCAGGCCGTGGTCGCCGCGACCGACCCCCGCGAGCTCGCCAACCCCGACCATGGCATCACCGAAGCGCGGCCGGGCTCGGAGGCCACGCGAGGCGTCGCCGGGGGAGCGTGAGCCTCGTGGCGCAGCCGCTATCATCCCGCCCATGCAGGCAGGCATCGTCGGACTTCCCAACGTCGGCAAATCCACGCTCTACAACGCGCTGACCGGCGCGGGCATCGCGTCGGAGAACTTTCCGTTCTGCACGATCGAGCCCAACGTCGGCGTCGTCCCCGTGCCCGACCCGCGGCTGGACCGGATCACCGAGCTGATCCCGACGCAGAAGGTCGTGCCGGCGGCCCTGCGGCTGGTCGACATCGCCGGGCTGGTGAAGGGCGCGAGCCAGGGCGAGGGGCTGGGCAACAAGTTCCTGGCGAACATCCGCGACGTCGATGCGGTGCTGCACGTCGTGCGCTGCTTCGACGATCCGGACGTGACGCACGTCGACGGGTCGGTCGACCCGCTGCGGGACATCGAGGTGATCGAGCTGGAGTTGTTGCTGGCGGACATGCAGGCGGTGGAGACGGCCCTGCCCAAGGCGCAGCGGGCGGCGAAGTCGGGCGATAAGGCGGCCAAGGCGCGGGCGTCATTGCTGGAAAAGGCAAGCGCCCACCTGGCCGGCGAGCAGCCGATGCGTAGCCTTGATCTCGACGACGAAGAGTCGAAAGAAGCCCGGGCCTTCGGTTTCCTGACGCAGAAGCCGATTCTTTACGTGGCGAACGTCGACGAGGCCGACCTCGAAGGCGCGGGCGAGCTGGTCGGCAAGGTCCGGGCTCACGCCGCGGCGACGGGCGGGGACGCGGAGGCGTCGGTCGTGTGCGTGTGCGCGAAGCTGGAGGCCGAGCTTGCGGAGCTGGACGAGGCCGACCGCGACGAGCTGCTGGAGAGCGTGGGTCTGGAAGAGCCGGCGCTGCACAAGCTGGCCCGGGCGACGTATCGGCTGCTGGGTTTGCAGAGCTTCTTCACGGCCGGCGAGAAGGAGAACCGCGCGTGGACGGTCGCCGTGGGCGCGACGGCCCCGCAGGCGGCGGGCACGATCCACACCGATTTCGAGCGGGGGTTCATCCGGGCCGAGGTGTACACGCTCGACGACCTCGCCGAGCTGGGCGACGAGAAGGCCTTGCGCGCCGCGGGCAAGATCCGCACGGAGGGCAAGACCTACACCGTGCAGGACGGCGACATCTGCCACTTCTTGTTTAACGTCTGAGCGGCCGCAAAGGCCAAGCGATTAGCGCATCTCACGAATGCGGATGGACAGCGCCTGATTCATCGCGATTAACAGGATCACGTAGAGGATGAAGCCGTAGATGCTGAGTCCGATCCACGCGAGAACCACAAAACAACTCACGATGGGCACGAAGAGCCCGAGCGTGCACAGCACAACCCAGAAGTAGACCTTCGTGGTCTTCTCGGCCAGCTCGTAGACCGAGCCGAAGTCCAGGTACTTGCTGAGCATGAGCAGGAAGTAGAGGAAGCACAGCGTCGCCGCGGTGCTCAGCACGCTGGCGATGGTGGGCAGCCACCACGGGAGCGTCGTGAACTCGGCGGCGATGTTGATGCCCATCGACGACCCGCTAAGCAGAATGGAGACGATCAGCACGCTCCGCGCGTCGGACTCGCTGGGCACGGCGACGCATAGGAGCGGGCCGATCAAGACGAGGCCCAGGCCTAAGAGTTCGATGACGACGGCGATGATGAGGCCGAGGTCCGCGAGCGCAGGATTTGAGGTAGCGAGTGCGGCGGAACCGAACAGCCCGACCAGGCCGACGATGACCAGCAGGACGCCCACGAGGTTGCACCACATGCCGACCTGCAACACGCGCATGCTCCACAGCGGCAGCTTGGCGGCGAGGTTGGCCTTGCGGCGTGTTTTGGCGTCGAGCTCTTCGACGCCCGTCTGGACCTTGCTGCCGGTGCGTTGGTCCGTGCCGCAGTTCAGGCAGATGACGGCGCCGGGTTTGAGCGGGTGGTTGCAGTTGATGCACCTGCTCGCGGGGGTGGCGACTGTAGGTGGGGGCGGGGCGAGGTCGTCGGGGAGGTCGAGCTCGAAGCCGCCGGAGTCGGCGACGGCGGCCGCGGGGTCTTCGGTGGGGATGTTGAGGATCGCGCCGCACTTGCACTTAGCTTTTTTGCCGGCGATCGCGGGCTTCCACGAGAAGCGTCGCCCGCAGCTGTCGCACACGAATTCGCTCTTCCCCGGCATGCGGGCAGGTTAGCAGCCGTTGCCTGGCGGCGGCGGGAGCTCGCGCGTCATTCGGCGGTAGCGGCGATCGACGTGGCGGTCGGCCCGCCGCGTTGTTGCCAGTCGATCAGCGAGTCGCCGTACCAGCGGGCGTCGTAGCCGAGGTAGCGGAGGATGAAGAAGGTCATGCTCGATGGGACGCCGCTGGCGCAATAGGCGACGACCGGCCGGGTGGGGTCGATCGGGCCGGCTTGCTCGCGGAGTGTCTGTGGCGGCAGCAGGACGGGGCGGCGGACGGTCTTGAACGTGTCTTGCCACGGGAAGCTGGTCGCGCTGGGGATGCGGCCGGCGGCCAGTGTTTTTCGCGTTTGGCGTTCGCCGGTGAACTCGCGGACCGAGCGTGCGTCGATCAGTTGCCACGCGTGATCGCGTTGGCCGTCGCGCACTTCGTCGAAGGTCACGCCGAGGGTGGTGTCGTCGGCGGGCGAGAAGTCCGAGGGGGTTGGCGTGACGCCGCCTGTTTCGATCGGCCGACCCTCGCCTTGCCAGCCGCGCATGTGCCCGTCGAGCAGGCTCGCGCGGTCGGCCAGGCCGACGGTCGCGAGGTTGGCGTACATCCGCGCGGCGAGCAGGCCGGACGATTCGCCGTAGAGGACGATGCGCTGGCCGGGATCGGAGGTGATGCCGACGGACCGGCAGAAGTCGATGAGCTGTCGGCGGGTGGGCAGGCGGCCGGGCGTGGTGCTGTCCTCGCGCAGGACCTCGAAGACGTCGGCGAAGATCGCGCCGGGCAGGTGGCCGCGCTGGGTGTAGACGTTTGGCCCGTGGCCGACGTGGAGCAGCAGGACGTTGGGGTCGTCGAGCCGGTTGGCCAGCCAGTCGGCCGAGACGAGCAGGTGATCGCGGAGTGGCGGCAGGGTGTTGGCGCCGGTGTGGCTCGTTGCGAGCACAAGCGTGATCGCAGCGACCAGCGCGACAAGGGCTCGGGCGGTGGCGGTCATGCGCGTTTGAGCAGTTGTTCGCGCTGGAGCATCACCTTGAGGGTGTGGGTGACCAGCTCGATCTGCGTGTCGTCCAGGCGATTGAAGAACGGCAGGGCGATCGTGCGCTGGGAGATGGATTCGGCGATGGGGAAGTCGCCGGCCTTGAAGCCGTACTCGCGGCGGTAGAACGGCTGGAGGTGGATGCAGGGGAAGTAGTTGCTGGCGCCCACGTCGTGGCGGCGGAGGCCTTCAATGATGCGGTCGCGCTCGACATGGCCGTAGGCGTTGTTGAGCTTGACGACGAAGACGAACCACGACATGACGTTATCGTGCCCGGGGGGGATGGAGGGCAGCGAGACGTCCGGCCAGTCCATCATGCGCTTCATGTATTCGCCGGCAACGCGGCGTCGGTGAGCGAGCATGTCGTCGAGGCGTTCCATCTGGGCGATGCCCAGCGCCGCGGCGATTTCGGAGAGGCGGTAGTTGTAGCCGAGCACGTCGTGGTGGAGCCATGAGCCGGTGGCGTTGGTTTCGGCGTTGGCGGAGACGGGCTTTTCGGAGCGGCCTTGGTTTCGGAAGGTGCGGCAGGCGTCGGCGACGCGGTCGTCGTCGGTGACGATGACGCCGCCCTCGCCGGTGGTGATCTGCTTGTTGGGGTAGAAGCCGAAGACGCCGGCACGGCCGAAGTTGCCGATCGGTCGGCCGTCGCACACGCCTCCGAGGCCCTCGCAGCAGTCTTCGATCATGGGGATCTCGTGCTTGCGGGCGATCTGCTCGATGGCGGCCATGTGGCGTGGGTTGCCGAAGACCTCGACGGCGAGGATGGCTTTGGTCTTAGGCGTGATGGCGGCCTCGACCTTGGCGGGGTCGAGGTTGAGCGAGGTCGGGCAGATATCGACGAAGACGGGCGTCGCGCCGGCCATCAGGATGCAGTTGGCCGAGGCAATGAAGGAGAAGGGCGTGGTGACGACCTCGTCGCCGGGGCCGATGCCCAGGGCGAGCAGGACCAAGTGCAGGCCGGCGGTGCCGGAGGAAACGGCGACGCCGTGGCGGCGGCCGGCGCGGTCGGCGACGAGCTGCTCGAAGAGGTCGCGGCGCGGGCCGATGGAGAGCCGGCCGGAGCGCAGCACGTCGGTGACGGCGGCGACCTCGTGGTCGGTGATGTCGGGGTTGGAGAGCGGGATGAGCGACATGGCTGACGGAGCTTAGGGCAGCAGGCGGTCGAGCGCGGCGTCGGCGCGTCCGATGTGGCGGAGATAGAGCCAGGCGGCCTGAATCCGAAGGGAGGGGGCGAGATCGCCGGCGCCGGAGACGAGGTCGGCCAGGTCGGCGAGCTGATCGGGGGCGAGCGGGTCGTGGCGGCGGGCGCGGAGCAGCAGATCGAGGTTGCGGGCGACGGTGTCGCGCGGCGGATCGGTGCGTCGCGTGACGGCCGAGGCGGCGGGGTGCTGCGAGCGGAGCAGGCCGAGCAGGATGGCCTGCCGCAGCTCGACCGCGGTCGCACGGTGGGTGAGCACGGGGGCGAGCAGGTCGGCGGCGGCCTGCGGGTGCGTGTCGACGAGCGCGCGGCTGGCCTCGACGGCGGTGTCGAGGTGGCGGTCGGTCAGGCGGCGGTCGGGGTCACGCTCGAAGGCGCGGACGACGCCGAGCAGGGCGAGCGCGGCGTCGGGCGGGGCGAGGTGGTCGCGCTCGGCGAAGGCGACGATCCATCGCAACGCGATCGTGTGGCGGAGCTCGGCGAGGCGGGTGAGTTCGTCGGCGACAGCGGGGTCGCCGGTGGCGATGGCGCGGCCGGTGCTGCCGAGCCGGGCGATCAGCGGGTCGTCGGCTTGGAGCAGCGCATCGAACGCATCGGCGGGGAGGCGCGGCGCGATCGCGGTGAGGACCAGCGCCAGGCGGACTTGCTGCGCGGGGCGGGGCTTGGCGGAGGCGAACTGGTCGTTCCAGAGCCGAAGCGCACGCGGCTCGCCGAGGTAGAGCGCGGCACGCAGCGCGAGCATGGCGAGCGGCTCGGAGGGGTCGGGCGCCTCGGCGGCGATGGCGTGGGCCCAGCGGCGCGCGGACGTGAGGTCGTGGCGGATGGCGGTTTCGAGGAGCATGCTGCGCACGGCGTCGCGGCCGGGGTCGGTGCTGGCGTCGAGGGCGAGCAGGGCGTCGCGGCCGCGCGGGTCGTCGAGCTCGGCAAGCAGCAGAGCGGCCAGGCCGCGCCGCCCGAGGCGCGGTTGTTCGAGCAGCGGCGCAATGTCGGCGGGTCTGGGCGGGGTGTCGGTGTCGAGGGCTCGGGTGTAGAGCAGCAGGCGGATGCCGGGCGCGAGGTCGGCCCAGTCGAGCAGATGGTCGCGGGCGGCGGGGGGGATCATGCCGGCGTCGAGCGCGACGGAGACGAGCTCGGCCTGGAGCAGCGGGTTGTCGATCGCGGCAACGCGGGCGATGTCGAGCGTGGGCGGCGACTCGAGCTCGGCAAGGCCGAGGATGCCGTGGACGCGGAGCGCCGGCTCGGCGTGAATTGCAAGAGCTTCAAATAGAGGCTCAAGCGACGGGTCGCGCAGGTGACGCAGCGCGCGCAGGCGGAGGTTGTGGGCCCCGTTGGCCTCGACCTGCATGGCTTCGCCGATGAGCCGACGCGCGGAGGCCTTGGGGTTGGGCTGCGCGTGGGCGAGGGAGGCGATCGCCACGCAAGCGACGACCGCGAGAGCGGGCAGAGCGGCGATCGAGCGTTGGCTTATCAAGCCACTGGGCATCGGCGGATTCTAAACCTTGGGTGTTGCCGGGCGAGGCCGACGGCGTCATCATGCAAGGCTGGCCATGTCGAACCCACGCACCAATATCGCCGCCCTCCACGCCTACACGCCCGGCGAGCAGCCGCAGGGCGCCGAGGCTCGGCGTGTGGTGAAGCTGAACACCAACGAGTCGCCGTACCCGCCATCGCCGCGGGCCGTCGAGGTGCTGCGGGAGATGTCGGCCGATGCGCTGCGGCGTTACCCGTCTCCTGCGTCGCGAGAGCTCTGCGAAGCGGCGGCCGAGCTGCACGACCTGCAGGCCGATCAGGTCGTTGCCACCAACGGCGGCGACGAGCTGCTGCGTCTGGCGCTCACCGCCTACGCCGCGCCGTCGAGCGACGCCGCCCCGAGCGGGCGCGGCGGCATCGGCGTGACCGACCCGACGTACTCGCTGTATCCGGTGCTCGCGGCGACGCACGGCTGCTCGGTGACCGTTGTGCCGCGGACCGAGGCGTTCGACTTGCACGAGGCGACTGCGCAGCGGTGGAACGACGCAGGATGTGCGGTGGGTTTTGTCGTCAACCCGCACGCGCCGTCGGGCAAGCTGTTGGGCTTTGGCCGGCTTGCCGAGCTTGCACGCGCGTTCCACGGCGTGCTTGTCGTGGACGAGGCTTATGTCGACTTTGCGGCGCATGATGCGCTCGGATTGATCCGCGGCGCGGACGCGCTGCCGAACGTGCTGATCCTGCGATCGATGTCCAAGGGCTACGGCCTGGCGGGCCTTCGGCTGGGGTATGGGCTGGGTTCGGCGCAGCTGATCGGCGTGCTGCACAAGGCTCGCGATTCGTACAACGTCGATGCCGTGGCCCAGGCGGTGGGCGGGGCGGCGCTTCGCGATCAGGCGTACGCGCGGACCGTCTGGCAGAAAGTCAAGGACGAACGCGCTCGGCTGGCCGAGACGCTACGCGAGATGCGGTTCGACATTGGCGATTCGCACGCGAATTTCGTTTTGGCGAGGGTGCCCGCCGATCTCGGCACGACCGCCGACAAGCTGTACGAGGCGCTCAAGGCCAAGGGCGTGCTGGTTCGCTACTTCGACGCGGCGGGGCTGAGCGATCGGCTGCGGATCACCGTCGGCACCGCCGAGCAGAACAACCGGTTGATCGAAGAGATCGCCGAGGCGATCGCCGCGCCCGTCGCGGCCGGAGGCGATGCATGAGCCGCACGGCAACCATCTCCCGCAACACCAACGAGACGCAGATCGAGCTCGCCCTCGACCTCGACGGCGGCCCGTACGAACACCGCACGGGCGTGGGCTTCTTCGACCACATGCTCGACCACGTCGGCAAGCACGGCCGGCTCGGGCTCAACGTCTCCTGCACCGGCGACACGCACGTCGACGACCACCACACCGTCGAAGACGTCGGCATCGCGTTGGGTCAGGCGATCAAGCAGGCCGTTGGCGACAAGCGCGGGATCGAGCGCTACGGCTTCGCGTCCGTGCCGATGGAGGATGCGCTCGCTCAGGTCACGCTCGACCTGTCGGGCAGGCCCGCGATGGTCTACCGCGTGCAGTTCACCGACGCCTCGGGCGATCCGACCGACGCCCCGGCGGCCATCCCCGGCGGCGCGATGACCGGCGCGACCGGCGCGTTCGACCTGCAGCTCGTCCGCGAGTTTTTCAACGCCGTGGTAAACAACGCCGGGATGAACCTGCACGTCGTGGTCCCGCACGGCCACAACAACCACCACATCGTCGAGGGCATCTTCAAGGCCTTCGGCAGGGCGTTGCGTCAGGCCGTGACCATCACGCACGACGAGGTGCCGTCGACCAAGGGCACGCTGTAGCCCACCCGGCAAGCAAGCTTTCACTTCGGCGTCGATGGCCGCCGCGTCGCCGCGAACTCCAGCGTCGCCAACACCGCAAGCACCGCGGCGGTCTGCAGCGCGACCATGACGGCCTGCCACGGCTCCAGCCTCGGCAGCATCACGCCGCTCAGCCCCGTGGCCAGCACGCACAGCCAGATCACGATCACCGCCGAGCGGCGCGTCATGCCCATGCGCACCAGGCGATGCGAGAAGTGGTTGCTGTCGGCCTGCAAGGGGCTCACGCCGCGCAACACCCGCAGCACCGTCACGCTCACGAAGTCGTACAGCGGCACGGCCAGCACCACGATCGGCACGAGCACGCCGTACCACGCGACGCCGCCGTCCGGCTCGCCCGGGGCGACGTACGTCGTCTTCATCGCGATCACGCCGAGCACCAGCCCCAGCAGCATCGACCCGCTGTCGCCCATGAACACCCGCGCCGGCGGGAAGTTCAGCACCAGGAAGCCGCACGCCGCGCCAATCAGCCCCGCCGACCACGCCGCCGTCGCCCACTGCTGCGTGACCATCGAGTTGCCCAGGAAGATCGCCCCGCAGATGGTCGCGACGCCGCCCGCCAGGCCGTCCATGTTGTCCATGAAGTTCAGCGCGTTGGTCAGCGTGACCAGCCACAGCACGCTCAGCAGCACGCTCAGCGCAGTGCCTGCCGGGCCGTACCACGCGCCCAGCGCCTCCAGCACCCTCGCCTCGGCGAACACCACCACGAACCCCGCGATCGCCGCCTGAACAAGCAGCTTCACCCACGCGCCCAGCGGCCGGCGATCGTCGAACAGCCCGAGCATGTGGATCGCCGCGATCGCCGCGAGCAGCACGCCCGCCTGCGCCGACTGGTCGCGCATCGTCCGCTGCGCCGCGAGCGTGGCCTGCGACCCGTCCAGCCAGTTCACCGGCGTCACCCAGATCGTCACCACCCACGCCAGCGTCGCCAGCACCAGGCCCCAGAAGATCGCCACCCCGCCCACGTTCGGCACCGGCGCGGCGTGCTGGTTGTGCGCCTGCCGACCCACCGGCTCCATCCACCCCAGCCCCGGCGCCGCGCGCACCAGCCACACCACCAGGCACAGGCTGACCACGAAAGACGCCGCCAGCACGCTCGCGATCAGCGGGGTCATCCGCGCTCAGCTCCGGTCCATCGCCGCTCGGTCACGCCTTGCCCCCCAGCCCCAGCGCGTCGGCGACGTCATACATCCCCGCCGGCTTGCCGGCCAGCCACTTCGCCGCCCGCAGCGCGCCGATGGCGTAGCTGTCCCGGCTGGTGCCGACGTGCTTGAGCTCCAGCCGCTCGCCGGGCCCGGCGAAGAACAGCGTGTGCTCGCCGGGGTGGTCGCCGAGCCGAAGCGTCTGGATGGTCAGGTCGCTCGGCTGCCGCGGCGCGTCGTCGCCGTGCCGCGCGAAGACGACGTCCTCGTCGAACGATCGGCCGCTCGCCTCGCAGACCGTCTGCGCCAAAGCGATGGCCGTCCCCGAGGGCGCGTCGCGCTTGAAGCGGTGATGGGCTTCGAGAAGCTCGACGTCGTACCCCTCGCCCAGCCACGCCGCCGCGCGCCGCGCCAGCGCGTGCATCACGTTGACCACGAGGCTGAAGTTCGACGCCACGAGCACCGGCACGCGCCCGGCCGCCTGCTTGAGCGCCGCGTGCGCCTCGGCGGTCAGCCCCGTCGTACCGACCACCACCGGCGAGCCGGCCACGGCGCAGGCCATCGCGACGTTCGCCGCCGCCTCGGCCACGGAGAAGTCGATCACCACCTCGCCGCCCGGCGTGAGCTCGCCGGTCACGGCCACCCCGATCGGCCCGACCGCGGCCATCTCTCCCGCGTCGCGGCCGACCTGCGCATCCCCCGCGTGCGTCGCCGCCGCCACGAGATCAAGCCCCCGGTCGGCCGCCGCCAGCGCGACCAGCCGCGTGCCCATGCGGCCCGTGGCCCCGTGGATCGTCACCCCGGTCGCAGTCGAAACCTCGCCCATCTCCGGATCGTATCAATCGCACCGCCAAACCAGCGCACGGGCGTCGGCCTCGCCGGGTCGCCGCGGTTGGCGTCCGGTCGAGCCGTCTGGCACAATGTCGGTCTTCGCTTCACGGGACCCGACCAGCCCATGTTCGGCAACAAAAAAAGCCCCAAAGACGACAAGCCCAAGGCAGCCCCCGCTGCGGTCAGCGACGGCAAGGGCGTGAATGAAGAAGGCACCGCGGTCGCGACCGGCGGCGAAGACGGCGAGGCATTCAAGGCCGACCCCCGCAAGGCCAGCCGCTTCTTCCAGCACGCCGAGACGGTCTCCGACGCCCGCAACTACGACTACGCCGTCACGCTCTACGCCAACGGCCTCAAGCTCGACCCCGACAACTTCGCCAAGCACCAGGCCCTGCACGACGTCGGCAAGCGCCGCAAGGTCGGCGGCGGCAAGCCCGCGGGCATGATGGAGCGCATGAAGTCCGGCGGCTCGGCGACCGTCGAGAAGATGGCCCACGCCGCCCGCCTCTCGGCGATGAACCCGATCGACGCCGGCCTGCTTCGCACGCTCATGAAGCACTGCGTCGCGATGGCCGAGGAGTTCAACAACCTGCACAACATGGCCGACGTCGCCCACTGGGCCGGCTCGCTCGCCCTCGACTTCAACTCACAATCCAAGAAGCCCGACAAGGACGTCTACAAAGACCTCCGCGAGCTCTTCCCCCGCGTCGGCGACTACGACAAGGCCGTCGAGGCGTGCCGCTACATGGTCCGCCTTAAGCCCGACGACTCCGAGCTGCTCCGCGAGCTCAAGAACCTTGAGGCCGAGGCGACGATGAACAAGTCGTACGACTCGGGCGACAAAGTCACCGAGGGCGGCTTCCGCAAGTTCGTCAAAGACGCCGACAAGCAGCGGGCACTCGAGCAGGACGACGCGACCGTTACCTCGAAGGACCAGGCCGAAGAGATCATCGCCCGCCGCCGCGCCGAGCTGGAGGAAGACCCCGAAGACGTCGACAAGCTCAGCAAGCTCGTCCGCGCCCTGCTCTCCAAGGAAATCGAGGCCAGCGAGAACGAAGCGATCCAACTGCTCGAGCAGGCCCACGAACGCACCGGCCAGTACCGCTACAAGGTGCAGGTCGGCGACGTCCGCATCAAGCAGCACAACCGCGCCGTCCGCGCCGCCAAAGCCGCCTACGCGTCCGATCAGTCGGACGCCAAGAAGCAGGCGTTCCAAGAAGCCATCAAGGCCAAACTCGTCTTCGAGATCAACGAGTTCGGCGAACGCGTCAAGAAGTACCCCACAGACCTCTCGCTCAAGTACGAGCTCGGCCGGCGGATGTTCCAAGGCGGCAAAGTCGAAGAAGCGATCGGCCTGCTGCAAGACGCCAAGCGCGACCCCAAGCACCGGGCCGTCTGCCACCAGTACCTCGGCGAGTGCTATCTCAAGAAGGGCTGGCTGGACGAGGCCGTCGAGACGCTCCGCGAGGGCAAAGAAGCCCACCGCATCCCCGACGACCGGCTGGCCAAGGAGCTGCTCTACCTGCTGGCCACCGCCGAGACCGAGCTCGCCGCCCGCGACAAGAGCCTCGAAGCCGCGCAGGTCGCGCAGAAGACCGCGTCTACGCTGCTGCAGATGGACATCAACTTCAAAGACATCAAGTCCAAGGTCGATGCCATCCGCGAGCTCGCCAACAAGCTGCGCGGCTGACCCGTTCGTCAACCGGCCCGCACCCCCTCGCCCCATCAAGCCGAGCCATGGCCCTCGCTGTCATCCCCGCCCGACTCGCCTCCGAGCGCCTGCCCGGCAAGCCGCTGCTCGATGAGACCGGCCGCCCGCTGATCGCCCACGTCGTCGACGCCGTCCGCCGCGCCGCATCGATCGATCGCCTCGCCGTCGCCACCGACGACGCACGCATCGCCGCCGCCGCCGAGTCCGCGGGCGCCGAAGCGGTCATGACCCGCGACGACCACGCCAACGGCACGTCCCGCATCGCCGAGGCGGTCGACACGCTTGAACGCTCCGGCCCCGTCCCCGACCTCGTCGTCAACGTCCAAGGCGACGAGCCCGAGGTCGACCCTGCGCACATCGACGCCCTCATCGCCGCGCTCGCCGCCGACCCCGACGCGCCCATGGCCACCCTCGCCGCCGCCTGGTCCGCCGAGCACGACCCCGCCAACCCCAACGTCGTCAAGCTCGTCACCGACGCCGCCGGCCGGGCCCTCTATTTCAGCCGCGCCCCTATCCCCCACGACCGCGACGCGTCCAACGCCGTCCGCCGCCTCCACCACGTCGGCCTCTACGCCTACCGCCGCGCGTTCCTGCCCGTCTACATCGCCCTCAGCCCCACCCCGCTCGAACGGGCCGAGCGTCTCGAGCAGCTCCGCGTCCTCGAGCACGGCCACGCCATCCGCGTCGCTGAGGTCGCCCAAGCCCGCCCCGGCATCGACACCCCCGAGCAATACGCCGCCTTCGTCGCCCGCTACAAAGCCGCCCACCCCGCCTGACCCCGAATCTCACCCCACGAAGCCCACGGACCGCGTCCGTGGGCCGTCCCCGACCGGTGCTCTCCCCAGCGCTTGGCGACCCGGCCGCCCCCTGCTACACTTTCTGGCTCGCCGCAGCACGGCTCGGCACCCCACCAAATTTCACGCCCCGCACCGGAGCCCCGCCATGGCCCACAAGAAGGGACAAGGCTCGTCCAAGAACGGCCGCGACTCGAACCCCCAGTTCCGCGGCATCAAGCTGTACGGCGGCCAAGCCGCCAAAGCCGGTGCCATCATCGTTCGCCAGTGCGGCACCCCGTTCAAGCCCGGCCACAACGTCGGCATCGGCTCGGACAACACGCTCTTCGCCCTCACCCAAGGCACCGTCGAGTTCCAAGGCCGCCGCGTCCACATCCGCGAATCGCCCTGACCTCCGGAAGCACGCCGCATTGGGTGCAACGGCAATACAAACAACCATCAAGAGCGGCCTGCACGGCCGCTTTTTCATAGACCCCGGGCCCGCGCACTTCACCCTTCGTCCTTCCCACTTCGGCCTTCCGATGTTTGTCGACTCCGCACGAATCCACGTCAAGTCCGGCAAAGGCGGCGACGGCTGCGTCTCCTTCCGACGCGAAAAATACGTCCCCCGTGGCGGGCCCGACGGCGGCGACGGCGGCACCGGCGGCAGCGTCATCCTCACCGCCGACCACAACGTCGAGACCCTCCTCGACTTCGCCTCTCGCCACCACTGGCTGGCCCCCAAGGGCCGCCCCGGCATGCCCAAGGACATGCACGGCGCCGACGGCGAAGACATCACCCTCAAGCTCCCGCCCGGCACCCTCGTCTACGACGACGCCACCGGCGAACTCATCGCCGACCTCGCCGACCACGGCACCACCGTCACCGTCGCCCCCGGCGGCAAGGGCGGCAAGGGCAACTCGCGCTTCGCCACCGCCACCAACCAGGTCCCCTACGAGTCCACCCCCGGCGGCTCCGCCGTCGAACTCGACCTCCGCCTCGAACTCAAGCTCATCGCCGACATCGGCCTCGTCGGCCTGCCCAACGCCGGCAAGTCCACCCTCCTCGCCACCGTCACCGCCGCCACCCCCAAGGTCGCCGACTACCCCTTCACCACCCTCACCCCCCAACTCGGCATCGCCGCCCTGGACGCCGAGCGTCGCCTCGTCATCGCCGACATCCCCGGCCTCATCGAACACGCCTCCGAGGGTGCTGGCCTCGGCTCCCAATTCCTCCGCCACGTCGAGCGCACCCGCCTGCTCGTCCACCTCCTCGACGCCGCCCCCCTCGACGGCTCCGAACCCCTCGACAACTACCGCACCATCCGCCGCGAGCTCGAAGCCCACTCCCCCGCGCTCGCGGAGACCGCCGAGCTCATCGCCCTAAGCAAGACCGACCTGCTCGCCCCCGCCGAAGCCGACGCCCTCGCCAAACAGCTCGCCGACACGCTCGGCCGCCCGGTTCACCCCATCAGCTCCGCCGCCAACCGCGGCCTCGACGAACTCCTCGACGCCTGCTGGCAAGCGCTCGGCCGCCGCAGCGACCAACGCCTCGCCTGGTCCACCGCCGACACCGACACCGACGCCGACACGCCCGACCCCGCCTGAATCCTCCGCACCCCCACCGCCCGGCCGCACGCGACCGATCGGTACCATCTGACCATGCCCGCAAGCACCAACCTCCTCGCCGTGGCGCTCGGCAACTCGCGCCTCCGCCTCGGCACCTTCGTCGACGGCAAGCTCGCCGAGACCAACGCCCAGCCCCTGGGCAACCCGCCCGACCTCGCGAGCAACTTCGCCGACGCCATCACCCAGGCCTATCACCCCATCAAGGGCCGCGACGGTGCGACCATCCTGCTCACCTCCACCAACACCGCCGCCACCCGCCAGGCCGAGCAGCTCATCACCCAGACCCTCGGCCAGCCGTTCCACCGCGTCGAGACCGACGTCAACATCCCCATCGGCCGCCAACTCGACCGCGAAGCCATCGTCGGCGAAGACCGCCTGCTCAACGCCGCCGCCGCCTTCGACGTCCTCCAGCAGGCCTGCATGGTCATCGACGCCGGCACCGCCATTACGCTCGACTTCGTCGATGGCGCAGGCACCTTCCACGGCGGGGCGATCGCCCCCGGCGCTCAACTCATGCTCGACGCGCTCGACCGCCGCTTCCCCCAGCTCCCGCCCACCGAGTTCGCCCGCCCCGACGAACCCATCGGCCACAACACCACACAGGCCATGCTCTCCGGCACCTTCTACGGGCTGCGCGGCATGGCCCGCGAACTCCTCGAACAGTTCGCCGACGCCACCGGCCAGTTCCCCCTCGTCGTCGCGACCGGCGGCGACGCGGATTTACTGTTCCGCGAATGGGACCTCATCGACCGCGTCGTCCCCGACCTCACGCTCATGGGCCTGCAAGTCACCGCACGCAAAGCCGCCGAACAGGCCGAAGACGCATGACCCAGCCCTCTCCCCTCGACGACCTCACCCCCGAGTCGGCCCTACGCAACGCCCGGTTGATCTGGGCCGGACTGACCGTCGGCGTCATCGTCCCCGTCGTCGTGCTCACCGTCGTGTCGCTGCAATCCACGCGAGAGCCCACCGGCATGGACTGGTTTTTCTCTGGCATCCCGGCCGCGATGCTGCCCGTCGCCGCGCTCATCGGCTACATACTTCGCCAACAGACCCACAAAGCGAACTGGAATGACGACGCCGTCACGCCCGGCGGCTACGTCACCGGGTTGGTCCTGCAGCTCGCGCCGATCGAGGGCGTCACGGTCATCGCCGCGGTCTTCATGGTCATCGGCGCACCGGTGGCCTTCAACCTGCCGATCATCGGCGTCGCGCTCGGGCTCATGGCGATCAACTTCCCCAACGGCCGAGCCATGCTCCCGCCCGACGACCGCGACCGCATCGGCAACTTCGACGCATGAGTTCCCCCCGCACGCCCGCGCTGCGTGTCGCCGTGCACACCCCACGCGCCGCCGGTGCCGTCGGCATCCTCCATATCGCCGGCCCACGCGAATCACTCAACGCCTGCCTCGCCGATTTCACCCCAGGCACCGACTGGCAGGGCGTCGCCCTCGGCCGCTCGCGACTCTGCAACCTCGCCGACCTCGACGAAGGCCTCGTCACCCTGCTCACCACCTCCGCCGCCGACACCGCCGTCGCGCAAGTCACCCCCCACGGCGGCCTCGCGCTCATCGACGCCCTCGTCGCCCGCCTCCTCGACCTCGGCTGCGTCTCCGACCCCCAGCCCACCCCCACCACGACCTACCCCGAAGCCACCAGCCCCATCGAGGCCGACGCCCTCGCCGCGATCGCCGACGCCGCCTCCCCCGCCGCCATCCCCGTCCTCGCCGCCCAGCCCGCCATCTGGCGCGCCTGGCACCAATCCCAAGCCGGGGCAGAGCGCAGCGCCGCCCCGGGTATCCCCGTCTCGGGTACCACAACCCCCGCCAATCCCCTCCCGCCAACCACCCCCCTCCGCCACCTCCTCACCCCGCCCACCCTCGTCCTCCTCGGCCGCCCCAACGTCGGCAAGTCCACCCTCCTCAACGCCCTCACCCGCCGCGACGCCGCCATCGCCTCCCCCATCGCCGGCACCACTCGCGACCACCTCACCGCCGAAACCCTGCTCCAACTCGAAACCCCAAACCCCAAACGCGAAGCACCAGACGCGCACAACCAGTCCTCCCCCGTTCCGACTTCCGACTTCCGACTTTCGACGTCCCTCCACACCCTCGCCGTCCACTTCCTCGACACCCCCGGCCTCCGCACTTCCGACGACCCCATCGAGCAGCGCGCCATCGCCGCCGCACGATCCGCCGTCCAGTCTGCCGACCTGCTCATCGCCGTCCGCGACCCCGACACCGACTTCCCCGACCCCGCCGCCACCCCGCGCCCGCCCGACCTCCGCCTGCTCAACAAGGCCGACCTGCTCAACCCAACCGCCCTCGACCTCCAAACCTTTAACGCCGACCTCGCCGTCTCCGCCGCCACCCGCGCCGGCCTCGCCCAATTCACCCGCACCCTTCTCGATCGCCTCGGCCTGCCCGATCTCGCCGACCCCCTTGCCCTCCCCCCCTGGCCGTTCAACGCCACCCTCCAACGCGCCCTCGCCGACCCCGCCTTCGACTGGCCCGCCTATCTCGGCATCGCCCCCGCCGAATCCCGTTAACCTCCCGCGATGACCTGGGAAGCCTGGTTCACCGCCGCGGTCGTCGTCCTCGCCGTCCTCGCCCTCGCCCGCCGATGGGCCGCGCCCGACACCACCCTCCTCGGCGCCCTCGCGCTCGTCGTCGTCGTCCAGTCGCTCACCGGCTCCGCCCACCTCCCCGGCACCACCCAAGCCTTCCTCGGCTTTGCCAACCCCGGCCTGCTCACCGTCGCCGTCATGTTCGTCGTCGTCGAGGGCCTCGTGCAGTCCGGCGCGCTCGCGCGATTCGTCGGCCCCATGCTCGGCCGCTCCGCATCCCTGCCCGTCGCCGCCGCGCGCGTTACCTTCCCCGCCGCCGCCGTCTCGGCATTCATGAACAACACCCCCGTCGTCGCCATGCTCGTCCCCGCCGTCGAGCGATGGGCCCGACAGGCCGGCCGCTCCGCCTCACGCCTGCTCATCCCCCTCAGCTACGCCTCCATCCTCGGCGGGGCGTGCACCCTCGTCGGCACCTCCACCAACCTCATCGTCCACGGCCTCATGATCGAGTCCGACCACGACTCCCTCGCCGCCGGCATGACCCTCTTCGAGATCGGATGGATCGGCCTGCCCCTCGCGCTCATCGGCCTCGCCTATCTCACGCTCGTCGTCCCCCGCACCCTCCCCGACCGCAAGCCCGTCCTCGACCCCGCCGACCCCGACCGCCCCTTCTCCGTCGAGATGACCGTCGACCCCGAGGGCCCGCTCGCCGGCAAAACCGTCGAAGCCGCCGGCCTCCGCTCGCTGCCCGGCCTCTTCCTCGTCGAGATCGAACACCCCGATGGCCAGATCGTCGCCGCCCCCGGTCCCGACCGCCGCCTCGACCCCGGCGACCGCCTCGTCTTCGCCGGCGACCTCGCCTCCGTCGTCGACCTCCGCAAGACCCGCGGCCTGCTCCCGCCCGACGACCGCCACGACCCCAACACCGCCCGCCCCCACGAACGCCGCCTCATCGAAGCCGTCGTCTCCGACCGCTCGCCCATGCTCGGCAAGTCCATCCGCGAGGGCCGATTCCGCGATCGCTACCACGCCGCCGTCCTCGCCGTCGCCCGCTCGGGCCAACGCCTCACCGGCAAGCTCGGCGACGTCGTCCTCCGGCCCGGCGACACCCTGCTCGTCGAAACCGCCTCGGCCAACTTCCCCCGCGACCGCCGCCTCGCGCGCGACTTCTACCTCGTCTCCTCGCTCGACGGCGCCGCCTCGCCCCCCCGCCACCGCAACGCCTGGCTCGCCCTTGTCATCCTCGCCGCGATGGTCCTCGCCTTCGGCACCGGGTTCATCGACGTCCTCCCCGCCGCCCTCGCCGCCGCCGCAGCCATGCTCATCACCCGCTGCATCACCGGCTCCGAGGCCCGCCGATCGATCAACATGTCCGTCGTCGTAGCCATCGGCGGGGCGCTCGGCCTCGGCGCGGCCGTCCACACCTCGGGCCTCGCCGACGCCATCGCCGCCGGCCTCATCGGCCTTGCCGCCGGCAACCCGTGGGCCGTCCTGCTCGCCCTCGCGCTGCTCACGATCCTCTTCACCGAGGCCGTCACGAACAACGCCGCAGCCGTCCTCGTCTTCCCCATCGCCGTCGGCGCCGCCGCCGCCCTCGAGCTCGACCCCCGACCCTTCGTCATGGCCGTCGCCCTCTGCGCCTCGGCCAGCTTCCTCACCCCCATCGGCTACCAGACCAACCTCATGGTCTATGGCCCCGGCGGCTACCGCTTCACCGACTTCACCCGCACCGGCCTGCCCCTCACCCTCCTCACCCTCGCCGTCGCCGTGGGCCTCGCTCCGCTCATCTGGCCTTGGTAGTCAGTAATCGAGCTAGACAGGGAGCAACACCTATAAACGAAATAGCCTGCAAGTTATTAATCTTCAGGCTCGCTGAATTACTTAATGCGTTTCGAAACCTCTTCATCGATTTCGCCAAACAGCTCTCGTTCTAACTCTGCCACTCTCTCCCAGTGTTCTCTTGATGTTGGAGACTGCCACGATTGACTTGTCATCAGCCAAGAGAGCGCAATCACGCAGAAGACCACCGCCCCAAAGTAAGCCACAGCGGAAGGTACGCCGATTGGGGCGAGGATCTGCCCAATCAATAAGAACAACACTGCTGAGACGACATTTTGCATGGAATACTTGTTTGCAATCGTGTTGCCCTTAACAAATGGGATGAGCCCATCGATGCTTGTGTACCGCCTATAAACCCATTCACGCATGGCGTTGTGGCGTTTGATTGCAATTAGCGCTCCGCCAAACTGATTGAAGAGCAATCGGCCTAGCCACGTAATCAGGACGAGCGTGAGCCAGAATAGGGCTGACCCAAGGTACGACTGCAGGATTGGCGGCATACTCCAAATAGGCTCAACAATGCCGGTTGCAACTACAAAGTGGCACCGCATACCGCTCCCTTTGCTGTCGAAGTTTTGTTACTGCTCGTCATCCCCGCCCGCGATTGAGTCGCGCATCTGCGTGTCCGCCTCGATGTTGCGGTACCGCTGATAATCCATGATCCCCATGTTGCCGCTGCGGAACGCCTCGGCCATCGCCTTGGGCACCTCCGCCTCGGCCAGCACGACCAGCGCCCGGTTCTTCTGGACCTCGGCTTGGAATTCCTGCTCCTGCGCGACGGCCATCGCACGGCGCTTTTCGGCCTCGGCCTGGAACCGCCGCTTGTCGGCCTCGGCCTGGTCGGCCTGCAGCTTCGCGCCGATGTTCTCGCCCACGTCGATGTCGGCGATATCGATCGACAGGATCTCGAACGCCGTGCCCGAGTCCAGCCCGCGCTTCAGCACCACCTTCGAGATGTTGTCCGGGTTCTCCAGCACCCCCTTGTGGCTCGTTGCCGAGCCGATCGTCGTCACGATGCCCTCGCCGACACGGGCGATGATCGTCTCCTCGGTCGCACCACCGATCAGCCGGGGCAGGTACGACCGCACCGTCACCCGGGCACGGGCCTTGAGCTGGATGCCGTCCTGCGCCACCGCGTCGATCGTCGCCCGACCCTGCTGAGCGCTCGGGCAGTCGATCACCTTGGGGTTCACCGACGTCTGCACGGCCTCGAGGATGTCGCGGCCGGCGAGGTCGATCGCGCACGCGGTGTTCCAGTCGAGCTGGATCTTCGCGCGCGTCGCGGCGATCAGCGCGTTGACCACGCGTGGCACGTTGCCGCCCGCGAGGTAGTGCGTCTCCATCTGGTTGGAGTCGATGTCCATGCCGGCCTTCACCGCCTGAATCCGGCTGAGCACGATGATCCGCGGGTTTACCTTCCGCAGCCACATCCCCACCAGATTGCCCATCCCCACATACGCGCCCGACACCCACGCCTGGATGTAAAGCCCGATGAACTGCCCGATGAACAGCAGCAGCACCAGCCCCACAATCGCCACCACCACGCCGCCGATGATCAGCAGCACCCAACCCACGCCCCCCGCCTGGCCCAGCGTCAGTCCCCCGCCCAATCCGTTCAGCAACCCGCTCATCTTCGGTCTCCCTGGCTCGGTGTGCGATCCGTGATCCGCCGCGGCACCTCGGCCACAGCGGCAGCTATCCTACCCATCTCGGGCCTCCCAGGCCTGCGAGCCGGCCCGCTGGGGCTCGCCAATCCGCCACTCCCGCTTACGGACCCAACGCATGCGCGCGATCGTCACCGGCCAGGTCGGCATGGACAAAAAAGACTACCTCCAGAAGGTCGTCCACCTCGCCGGCGAACGCGGCGAAGACCTCCGCCTCTACAACGTCGGCGACATGATGTACGCCGAGGCCCCGGACGTCACGCCCGGCCGCATCCTCGACCTGCAGCTCTCACGCCTCAACGCCCTGCGCCGCTCGGCCTTCAAGGACATCATCCGCGACGCCGCCGACCGCGAGCACATCCTCGTCAACACCCACGCCACCTTCCGCTGGCGGCACGGCCTGTTTAACGCCTGCGACCTCGACCAGCTCCACGAGCTCAAGCCCGACGTCCTCATCTGCCTCATGGACAACATCGAGGTCGTCGCCCACCGCCTCCACCGCGACTTCGACACCGACGCCACGCTTAAAGACCTCATGGTCTGGCGCGAGGAAGAGATCATGGCCACCGAGCTCATCGCCCAGGCACTCGGCATCGCCAATCGGTTCTACGTCCTCTCGCGCGGCCGCCACCAGGACACGATCGAAACCTGCTTCCGCCTCGTCTGCCGCCCGCAGATGCGCACCGTCTACCCGTCGTTCCCGATGACGCACGTCGTGAGCCTGCCCGACGTACTCAAAGAGATCGACGCCTTCCGCGAGGAGCTCGCCCGCCACTTCGTCGCCTTCGACCCCGGCGATGTCGACGAGAAGCTCCTGCTCGACAACGCCATCGCCGCCGCACGCAACGGCGAAGAGTTCGTGATGTCCGACCCGCCGGGCTCGTTCTCCGGGTCACGCGACCAGATGAAGGTCTCGGTCAAGCAGGTGCTCGACATCGCAGGCGACGTCGACGGCCAGATCTACGCCCGCGACTTCAAGATGGTCCGCCAGTCCGACATGATCGTCTCGCTCGTCCCCGAGCTGCCCGACGGCATGCCCGGCCTGTCCAGCGGCGTCGAACGCGAGCTCCACCACGCCTTTGAGCACGGCAAAGAGGTCTACGTCGTGTGGAAGCCCGCCAAAGCCCCGTCGCCGTTCATCACCGAGACGGCGACCAAGGTCTTCAAAGACACCCGCGAAGCCCTGGTCTACTTCGACGAGGCCGGCATGCTCCCGCAGACCAACCTCTTCGGCCACTGACGCAAAACCACCCGCGTAGCGGCACGCCCGAAGGGCCCCGTGTGGCTTTACAAGCGCTACGCACCGCACGGCATGCTGCGTCTCGAAGTTCGGCCCTCCAACAAAATCCAGCGTGAAACCCAGCGTGCCTCACACTTCTAGGCATGGCCGTTCTTGAGTGTTCAGGCGGGCTGCTTCGGGAGTGAAGCGACCTGGGGAAGCGCGCGACACGCGAACCGCGTGCGTTCACACAACCTGCTTTAATCCGTCGCCCGCCGCCGGTACAGCTCCGCGCCGTCTACCTCCATCACCAGCTCAAAATCATCGCGGACGATCCGCTTCACCGGGTGGTTTCGCTTGTACTCAAACCGTTCGAGCAGCACGAGATCGACGTTCCACCGATCGATCGCCTCGGCGATGTGCTCGTCCGTGAAGTCGCCGTTACGCCGCCGCTTCGCCGACACTACCGCCAGGTCCGGCGGCGTCCGCAGCCCGAGCGCACACGCGTACGTCAGCTTGTCCATATAGGTAAAGCCGATCGGCCGATCCGTCATCTCCGCCTCGATCGCCTCGATCATCCGCGCATCCAGAACCTCGCCTTGGCTCCGCCCCAGCGCCACCCCCAAGCTCGCCGGCCTGCCGATCGCCAGCACCAGCGCCGCCGCCAGCGCGACCGCCCCGACCCCCGCGCTCACCCGCCACGTCCCATTCCCCGCCGCACGATCGGCCATGATGCGCTGGGCCAGCACCACCACGCCCGTCGCCGCCAGCATCGCCAGCGGGATCGTCACCATCAGCCGGTGATGGCTCTGCAAGGGATCGGCGAACAACAGGCTGACCAGCGACACCCCCGCCCACCCCGCCGGCCAAGCCAGCAACGCCCACCGCCGCTCCTGCACCGCAATCACCAACGCCACCAAAGCAAGGATCGCCAGCGTCGCGTCCTCGAGCAGGAACATCCCCAGCCGCGCGACGTTCGCCGCGACCGACGCCACGAGCTCCCCGCCTTGCTCGCCCACCTCCGCCATGTGCGGCGCGACCGACTGCTCGGCCGTCATCCAACCAAACGTCGCCGACAGCGCCACGCTGCACGCCAGACACGCCGCCACCCAACCGCCAGCCGCCGCCGTCCCACTCAAAGCCCCGCGTGACGCCGCCGCCTTCGCCGCACGCCAGGCGACCAGCCCCAGAATCGCCGGCACCAGCATGAACACAAACAGCTTGATCTGCAGCGCCACCGCCAGCAGCGCCGCCGATGCCACCACCCGCGCCCATCGCCACACCGCCCGCTCGTCCCGCGGCCCCCACGCCACCCACGCCGCCGCCATCGCCGTCGTAATCGCCGGCACCCCGATCATCACCGAGATGCTCAGCCGCGCGTACCGCCGCGCCCCAAGCATCAGCACCAGCGCCAAGGCCCCCGCCACCAGCCCGCCAACCCACACCCACCGCGCCGTCGTCTCAACCGACCGCCCCTCGGCGTCCGCCGCCAGCGTCTTCCGCACCAGCCGCCCCGCAAACACCGCCCCCAGCACGCCGAACAACGCCACCATCCGCCGCCCCTGCACCAGCGGGTCGGCGTCCCCGCCCAGCCCCGCCGCGTACCACCACGCCAGCAGGTGGCTCATCATCGGCGGCTGGTCGCTCCACACCTCGTCGTGGATCCGCCACCCGTCCACGACCAACAGCGCCTTGCTCGTCTGGATCCCCTCGTCGAAATCGAGCTGCATCGGTGCCGGCAACGCCCCCAGCCACCACCACACCACCGCCAACAGCGCCGCCGCGAAAGCTAGGTCCGCGTATTCCCACACCCTCGCCGCCGCCGACCGCTTCGCCGCCTTCACCGCCCCACCTTCGCCAGCGCCCCCAGCAGCGCCACGTGGCTGTCGATCGCCAGCGCGTACCGCCGCAGGCTGAACGACTCGTTGGGGCTGTGCAGGTTGTCCGCGTGCAGCCCGAACCCGACGAACAGCGTGTCGATCCCCAGCCTCCGCTTGAACTCCGCGCCCACCGGGATCGTCGCACCCTCACGCACCAGCACCGGCTCGCGACCCGTCGCTTCGCGCAACGCCCCAACCGCAGCTCCCATAAACGGCGAGTCGATCGGCGTCGCACACGGAAACGCCTCGCCGTGGTTGGTGATCTCCCACTCGCAGCCGCCGACGTCGTGCGTGGCCAGCCAGTCGGTGAACTGCTTGGCGACCTTGCCCGGGTCCATCGCCGCGGGGATGCGGAAGCTCACCTTCGCGCCGGCCATCGCGGGGATGACCGTCTTCGCGCCCTCGCCCATGTACCCGCCGTAGATGCCGTTGACGTCGCAGCTCGGCCGGGCCCAGCGGCGCTGCAGCGTCGTCTGCTCCGCTTCGCCAAACGGCGTCGCGCCCACCGCCCCGAGGTCCGCCGCCTCGTCGTAGCCCAGCGCCTCCCACCGCGCCAGCTCGTCGGGCGTGGGGTCGGCCACGTCGTCGTAAAACCCCGGGATCGTCACGCGGTTCTGCTCGTCGAACAGCCGGCCGAGCACGCGAGCCAGGATCGTCGCCGGGTTCGCCAGCGCCCCGCCGTAGACGCCCGAGTGCAGGTCGCGCGACGGCCCATGCAACTTGAGGTCGAAATACACCAGCCCGCGCATCGCGTACGTGATCGCAACCGTGTCGGCGTCCCACATCGCGTTGTCGCTCACGACCACCACGTCGGCCGACAGCGCCTCGCGGTGCCGATCGAGCACGCCGTTGAGGTTGACGCTCCCCGCCTCCTCTTCACCCTCGATCAACACCTTCACCCGGCACGGCAGCTTGCCGCCGTCGGCGGTCATCCGGCGGATTGCCTCCATGATCGCCAGCGCCTGGCCCTTGTCGTCGCTCGCCCCCCGCGCGTAAATCGCCGGCCCGTCGCCGGGCGTCGGCGCATCGCGGATCACCGGCTCGAACGGCGCGCTCTCCCACAGCTCCAAGGGGTCCGGCGGCTGCACGTCGTAGTGCCCGTAATAAAGCACCGTCACCGCCTCGCCGCCCGGCTCGATCAACTCCGCCGGCGACACGCCCATCACGCACGGATACCCGCGCGTCGCCAGCGTCTCCGTCACCAGCCCGGACTCGGCCAGGTGCCGGGCCGTCCACTCCGCCGCACGACGCGTGGCCGTGTCGAACGCCGGGTCCGTGCCGACCGACTCGATCCGCAGGTAATCCATGAGCCGACCGACTTCGGGGTCGTCGGCCGTCAGCGGGTGCGCGGGCTCAAGCGTCATCCTTCGGCTCCCTCGAGATCGGCCTGCACCTTGTCGCCCTCGATACGCACCGGGAAGGTCGTCAGCGGCTCGTCGTCGGCGTAGTCGATGTTGCGGCCGCTACGCACGTCGAACGCGTAGCCGTGGTACGGGCAGGTGATCACTCGGCCGGTCAGGTCGCCCCCGCCCAGCGGCAGCCCGGCGTGCGGGCACTCGTCCGCAACGACCCGCACATCGTCGCCATCGAGGCAGGCCACCAGCGGGCGATCGGCGACGCGCACGCAGACCTTCGGCTCGTCTTGACTCAAAGCCGATCGTTCGCAGACATCCACCCAGTTCGCCATCGCGCACTCCTGTCGAAACCCGTACGATACGCGATCCGATGAACGCCTCGCACCTCGACCGCTACCACGCGATGATCGCCCATCTCGCCGGCCACGCGATCGATCTCGCCGAGCCGCACGTCGACCCTTCGCAGACCGGCTCGCTTGCGATCGGCCTACCCGTCGCCCGCGCCTTGCTCAACCCCGCCGCCGCCGACCCCGCCAAGCTCGACGCCGCGTGGGACCAACTCGCCGCGTCCGCCGGCACCCTCCGCGATGCGCACGGCCACACCCGCCCCGCATACGCCGCGCTCGTCACCGCCATGGCTTGCGACGCCAGCAAAGCCACGGCGCACCAGCCCAACGAGGAAGCGATGCAAGCCGCGGTCGCGTCGGTGATGGCAAGCGATGGCTTCGACCTCGATCTGTTCAAGCCTCGGCTGGCTCACCACACCGCCGCGCTCACGGACACCGCGATCGAAGGCGCCCCCGACGGCTCCATGCACCCCTTCGTCGATGGCCAAGAGCTGATCGACGTCTGGTGGTACCGCGAGCTCGTCGCCATCCACGCCCTCGGTGTCTTAGCGTTGCGGCCGCCCGCCGAATCTCGCCTGCGCGATCGGCTCGAACAAGCCGTCATGCACCACGTGATGAACACCCAGCCGGACCACACAACCGCTCAGCCGTGGGGCGTCGCCGCGTTCGCTTACTTCCCCGACGCCATCCCCTTCGCCGATCAGCAGCTCCACGACGCCCAGGCCAACTGGACCGCGTCCGGCCCCGCCTCGGCCCTGCTTCCCGGAATCATCCTCGCCGACGCCGCGTTCACCCTTGCCAAAGCGATCCAGCCCCTCGCTCCCACCCCATGACCCGCCCCGCGCCGATCCTTGCTTGCCTGTTGGCCCCCGCCCTGTGCGTTGCGCCGAGAGCGTTCGCTCAGCCCGCCGACGCGCCGCCCACGCCGCCTTCCGCGACCCTCGCGATCACGCCCGGCAACGCCACCCTCACCCAACTCGAGCGTTCGCTGGCCGAAGCCGTCGATCCCCTCGGCCACGCCGTGGACGACGAGGCCATCGAGACCTTGCACCGCGTGTCCACCGCCGCCGACCGCGTCGCAGGCTCCACGGTGCCCGCCGTCGATCGCCAGGCCGCCGCCGAGATCCAAGTGCTCGCGTATCACGCCCTCGCCGCGAGCGCTCAACAGCGAGATCGACCCACCGAGACCGGCCTACGCCTCATGCAGGCACGCACGGCCGCCGAAGAGCTCCGCGCTCAGGGCTCCGCCGCGGCGTCGGATGCCGGCCGCTGGTGGCGCTTGGTCACGGATCTCGCCGACGCCCAACGCCTCGACGAGTGGGTGCCCTCGCCTCGAGCGCAGCGGACGGCGATCGACAGCCTCCGCGCCTACATCGCCCAAGCCGACGCGGATCGCGATGCGGCGCGGATCGCAGAGGCTCGCGTGTTGCTGGTCGATCTTGCGATGGAAGCGGGCAGAGCCGAGCTCGCCCGTCGAACCCTCGCGGACCTCACCGCGAGCCCGGCGGCCGCGGGCCTCGACCCCGGCTGGGTGTCGGAGACGCAGCGATGGCTGAGCACGATGACCCGGCGTGTCACGCTGCCGGATACGTGGCTGGAAGCGCAACGCAACGCCGCGGACGCGTCGCTCGACGCACAGGCCGGCCCGCCCGCCGCGACGGCCTGGGTGGTCGAAGCCGACCCCGCCTTGCCGCTGGCCCGCGCCGTCCGAGCCGCCCTGGGGTCCGGCGACTACCCGCGCGTCGAGCTCACGCTCATCTACGCCGGCGACCGGCCGCACGCGCCGATCGTGCTGGATCGGGTGCACCGTCTTACCGGCAGCGACGCGGAGCGAGCCACGCTCGACCAGATGGGCGTGACCCGCGTGCCCACGCTCGTGCTGCTCAACGCCTCGCGCCGGATTGTCGCCAGCGGCCAAGGCCCGGCCGTGCTCGACGCCCTGACCTTCGCCCCGTGATTTACCCCGTCCGCATCTCCATCGATCGGCCCGCCCGAGACCCACCATGACGCAAGACGCCTCAGCCCCCACGGACCACGCCGGCCTGCTGGCCTGGGTTCAAGCCATCGCCCAACAAACCACGCCCGATCGCGTCGTGTGGTGCGACGGCTCGCCCGGCGAGTACGCCGCCATGATCGACGCCATGGTCGACAGCGGCGCGGCGACTCGGCTGAACCCCGACCTGCGGCCCGACGCCGTACTCGTCCGGTCCGACCCCGCCGACGTCGCCCGCGTCGAAGACCGCACTTTCATCTGCTCGCAGAGCGCCGACCACGCCGGCCCGACGAACAACTGGAAAGACCCCACCGAGATGAAGGCGATCCTCGAGCCGCTGTTCAAGGGCTCGATGGCCGGCCGCACGATGTACGTCATCCCGTTCTCGATGGGGCCGGTCGGCTCGCCGATCGCGCACATCGGCGTGCAGCTCACCGACTCGCCGTACGTGGTCGCCAACATGCACCTCATGACGCGTGTCGACGCGGCCGTGCTCGACACGTTGGGCAGCGATGGCGACTACGTCCCGTGCGTGCACTCGGTGGGCTACCCGTTGCGGCAGGGCGACGGCTCGACGCGAGCCGACGTGCCTTGGCCCTGCGACGCCGACAACAAGTACATCACCCACTTCCCCGAGACCCGCGAGATCTGGTCCTACGGCTCGGGCTACGGCGGCAACGCGCTGCTCGGCAAGAAGTGCTTCGCCCTGCGGATCGCCTCGGCGATGGCCCGCGACCAGGGGTGGCTGGCCGAGCACATGCTCATCCTCAAGCTCACCAGCCCCGACGGCCGCGTGAAGCACATCGCCGCCGCTTTCCCCTCGGCCTGCGGCAAGACCAACCTCGCGATGATGAAGCCCAACCTGCCGGGCTGGACGGTCGAGACCGTCGGCGACGACATCGCCTGGATGAAGTTCCGCACTGGGCCAGACGGCACCGAGCGGTTGTACGCCATCAACCCCGAGGCCGGCATCTTTGGCGTCGCGCCCGGCACGTCGCCCCACACGAACCCCAACGCCGTGGGCACGCTCGCGAAGCACGCGATCTTCACCAACGTCGCGCTCTCGCCCGACGGCGACGTGTGGTGGGAAGACCTCACCGACACGCTGCCCCAGCGCCTGACCGACTGGCGCGGCCAGGACTGGACGCCCGCTTCAGGCACCAAGGCCGCCCACCCCAACGCTCGGTTCACCGCGCCGATCGCGCAGTGCCCCTGCGTAGCACCATCGTTCGACGACCCCGATGGCGTGCCGATCGACGCGATCCTGTTCGGCGGCCGTCGAGCCAACACCGTGCCGCTGATCAACGAGGCTCGGTCATGGACGCACGGCACGTTTCTCGGCTCGTTCATGTCGTCGGAGAAGACGGCGGCGGCGGCGGGGGCGATCGGCCAACTGCGTCGCGACCCGATGGCGATGCTGCCGTTCTGCGGCTACCACATGGGCGACTACTTCGGTCACTGGCTGGAGATGGGCCGCCGGGGCGGAGCGGGCGACGATGGGTGGGGCCGCATGCCGCACATCTTCCACGTGAACTGGTTCCGCAAGACCCCCGACGGCAAGTGGCTGTGGCCGGGCTTTGGCGACAACATCCGCGTGCTCAAGTGGGTCTTCGACCGCTGCGACGGCAAGGGCGAAACGGTCGCAACCCCGGTCGGCCACCTGCCTAACCCCGACGAGCTGGATGTGGTCGATCTCGGGTTGACCGGGGCCGATGTGTCCGAGCTGCTGTACGTCGACATCGATGCCTGGCGGGCGGAGGTCGCATCGATCCGCGAGCACTACGCCCAGTTTGGCGACCGCCTGCCCGCGGCGCTCGGTGCCGAGCTCGATCGGCTCGCGGCTGAGCTCGGTTAGCGCATCTCGCGTGAGAATTGGCCGGGTGCCGCACCTCGCCGAAGGCGATGTGGGTTTGGGGTTCGATTTTTAATCAGCACACCTCCTGCTGCGCACGAGGTGTAGCATCCTAATTCGCAACCGGCCAGAAACGACGCGAAGTGCTGGATAAAAAAAACGCCCGCTGATGATCAGCGAGCGGCTGTTGTTTAGGTGTCGATGTCTTAAGAGGCAATCGATGGCGACTTAGAAATCGCGGCCGATGTTGTAGGCGTCGTTGTCGTCAAGCAGACCGGGGAACAGCTCTTCTTCCTGCTCGTTCTGGATGATGATCTCGGGGCGGATCAGGATGAGCAGGGTGGACTCGTCCTTCTGCGTCGACGAATTGGTGAAGAAGCGGTTGATGACGGGCAGCTTGGAGAGAACGGGCACGCCGGCCTCGATATCGACCTCGCTGACCATCCGCTGGCCGCCGATGAGCAGGGTGCCCCGGTCGGGGATGCTGACGGTGGCGGCAACTTCGGTGATGGCGATCTCGGGGGCCTGAATGAAGCCCTGCGAGACGATGGAGGTCTCAATGACGTCGTCGTCATCATCGCCATCGACGCCGAAGATGGCGTTGACCGGGAAGGTCTCGATGTTAACCAACTCGGCCAGCTGCGGGTTGAGTTCGAGGGTCACGTAGCGGCGATCCGCCGAGACGGCACCTTGGACGTTTAGTACGACACCAGTTGTCAGCACGCTGAGCTCGAAGTCGAAGCCGAAGGCGTCGGGTACCGGCTCGAGGTCGGAGATGAAGGTGGTCTGCTGGGCGATGAGCACGTAGGCGCGCTGGCCGTTGGTGAAAGTCACGCGAGGGGCGGTCAGGGCGATCGCACGGTTGTTGGTTTGGGTCGCTTGGATCAGCAGCTCGACCTGAAGGTCGTCGAGGTATGAAGCACCGAAGGTGATGCCGCGGTCGAAGCCTTGGTTGTCGGTACCCTGGGTCGAGAGGTTGCCAGCGTTGTCGAAGAAGACCGGGCCCGGGAAGCCGTTACCTGAGAGCAGGCCGTTCTGCGGGACCAGAATAATGTCGTCGTCGGTGAAAGTTATGCCGTCTTCACCGGGGGCTCGAACGGATTCTCCCGCGGACCGAGCCGGGACGGCCGGGACGGGGATGACGCCGTCAGCCGAAGGGACATAGGCCACCACATTGCTGAAGGAACGAACGTTCTGCGAAGCCACCTGCGTGGAGCCGGGGGCGGTTGGGTTGGCGCCGCCAAGCAGATTGTTGGCGATGTCGATCGAGTCTTGGGCGAAGCCGAGCGGGCCGAACTTGGAACCGTCCAAGATGAGCCGAGCGTCTAGGTCGACGCCGATTTCTTCGAGGAAGTTGTCGTCGACCATGAGGAACCGGCTCTCCACGCTGATCTGAACCGAGCGTGTCTCGCGGAGGCTCGCGAGCAGGGCGGCGATGTCGCGGTGGTTGTCGGCCGTGCTCTTGATGATGAGCTGGCTATTGATCTCGCGGATGCTGGAGATGTCGCCGCCGAAGTCGGCCCACTCTTCCTGGCGGCCGACGGTGTCCTGGATGAGCGTGACGATCTGCTCGATCAGCTCTTCGCGGGTGACTTCCTCTTCCTCGTCGGTGTCGTCGAAGAGGTCGCCGCCGCCGCCGCCGCCGGTGAGGTCTTCGAGTGCGGCGTTGAGGTCGAATTCGGGGACGTCGGTGAAGTCGCGGATGGGCAGGAGCAGGTCGCGGATGTCGTAGTTGCGGATGAAGGTGGTCCGCTGGAGGTCACGCTCGGTCGAGATCGTGACGATGCCTTCGATGATCGAAAAGCTGACGGGGTCGAACTCGGTCGAGACCTGCTGCAGGACGCGGCGGAGCGCTTCCTCGGCGGGGATGTTGGTGAGCTGCAGGCTGATGGGGGCGTCACGCTCGACGCCGGCGGCCTGGAGCTGGTTCCAGCGGACGTCGAAGTTCACGCCCGTGGTGTTGGTGAAGAAGTTGATGACGTCGACCAGCAGGTTGCCGTCGAACGAGATGGGGACGGGCTCGCGGAGCTTGAGGGCGACGCGGCGGTTGGCCTCGGACTCGCCGCCGCTCTCGTCGAGGCCGCGGAAGCGGGTGTCGGTAATCTCGGGCCATTCGGACGGGTAGCGGATGATGTCTTCGTAGGGGATGGTGGCTTCGAGGTTCCGGAGGCTCTGTCGGGCGATCGTCTGGTTGCGCTGGGTCAGAAGCTTCTGTTCTTCGACCAGGATGCGGGAGTCTTCGAGCACCTCTTCCATGAATTGCGCGGGGATGCTGGTGGGCTCGAGGAACAGCGCCTTGCGGACGAGGTCAAGCGCGGCGTCGTACTTCATCTCCAAGCGAAGCGCCTTGGCGCGACGCAGGAGTGTGTCGACCTCGTTCTCGCGCTCGCGGCGGGCTTGGCGGCGGGCGTCTTCGGCGGTTTGGGCGCGGTTGGCCTCGGCTTCTGCGGTGTTGCGGGCGACGGCGACGTCGCGGCGGGCAAGGATGACCGACTGCAGGGCCTCGGCCTCTTCGAGCAGGTCGCTGTATTGCTCGGGGGTGAGGAAGCGCTGGTTGGCGTCGAGCCCGCGCTTCGCTGCGGCCGCGGCATCGATGGCGGACGCGAAGTTGCCGGCGTCGGCGAACCGCTGCGCCCGGTCGGTCGTGGCGCGGTACTCGGCGAGGGCACGCTCACGGTTGACCTGACGGCTGCTGGCGATGTCGTCGATCGCCGAGCGGGGGGCCCGGGACGCGTCGCGGCGGTTCACGGCCTCGGCGAGGCGGGTCTGGATGGCGGCGTTGTTCGGGTCGATCTGAGCGGCCTGCTCGAGGTGGTAGACCGCGAGCTCGAAGTTGCCGTCGGCCATGGCCTGGCGGGCTTCGATGAGGTGCTGGTCGGCGGCGGCGGCGCGGACGCGGGCGAGCATGTCCTGCGACATGGTCGGCTCGACCGGGTCGGGCTCGGCCATGACCATCGGCTCGGGTTCGGAGACCGGCTCGGGCGCGGCGGGTGCGGGCTCGGGCTCGACCGCGGCGGGGTAGGGCAGGGCGACGGGCTCGGGCTCGACCACGGCGGGGTCGGGCAGGGCGACGGGCTCGGGCTCGGTCGCCGCGGCGGGCTCTGCGGCTTCGGCCGGCTCGGGCTCGGTCATGGCGAGGAGCTGCGAGACCGGGACGTACTCGCCATCGAAGAGCAGGACGAGCTCGGTGTCCTCTTCAATGACGGCGTAGAAGGCTTCTTTGAGTTGCGACCGCTCGGCGTCGCCGAGATCGGCGTAATCGACCAGGAGCAGCGTGCGGTAGGCCTGTTCGTTCTGGCCCGCGGCGATCTCGTCCAAGCCTTTGGCGAGCTGGCGTTCGGACTGATTGCTGACCTGTGCCAAGGCGGCCTGCGGGGGCAGCATCATGCAGGCGGCGACAGCGGAGAGGGCGACACAACGGCGGATCAACAACACGGGACCTCCCAGACGTGGGACACGGAAATCTGAATCCATGGAGCGGTGGGGACCGGGATTGGGTGCCAGCTTTGGGGCATCGGCGAAGATCGGTCGTCGAGCGTTTCGGGCACCGGTCGAACTCCTTGGCGGGAGTCTAACGGGGGGTTGGTCGGACCAGCAAGTCGGCCCCGGCTCGGGGGTAAGGTGCGGCGGTGGGGAAGCCCCCGGGCCCGCCTGTTCTCTGGAGTGTGGATCATGCCGCCGACCCGACGCGTTCTGTTCCTCTGCACCGGAAACTACTACCGCAGCCGGTTCGCCGAGGCGTGGTTCAACCGCGTGGCGGCGGGGTGCGGGCTGGGGTGGACGGCGGACTCGGCGGGGCTTGTGGTGGACGTGGAGCAGCGGCACAACGTCGGGCCGATGTCGGCGGATGCGGTGGACGCGCTGTCGGCTCGCGGGGTGGAGCTGGCTGGCCATCTTCGGATGCCCCGCGCGGTCACGGCCGCCGACATCGACGCGGCGGAACGGGTCATCGCCATGCTGCGGCGCGAGCACGAGCCGATGGTCGCCGCGGCGTACCCGGGCCGCGCGGCGGCGGTGGCGTATTGGGACATCGAAGACGTGCCGCCCTCGGCGACGTACGACCCGATGGCCGCGACCCAGTGGCGCGTCGAGGGGCTGATTCGGGAGATGCGGTCGGCGGAGTGAACGCGGGGTGAGGCGGGGCGCTCAGTTGCGTTCAACGGTCTCGGCCGACTCGGCGGCGTTGGGGACGACTTCGAGCTGGCTCTCGTCGAAGCCCGGCGGCGGCGGGAAGAGCACGTCCGGGCGGAAGCCGAGCTGCTGCACCTCTTCAACGATCGCGAGGTGGAACCGCGGGTAGACCTGCTCGCGCATCGGGACGGGGGTGTTGGCGTAGATGCGCTGGCGTTGCAGGAGATCGAGGTTGCGGCTGCGGATGACGCCGGCGTAGCCCTCGCGGACGACCTCGGGGAACGGCAGGAAGCGCATGCGGTCCTGAATGGAGTTGGCGTCTTCGATCTTGTTGCTGGCGCTCTGGTAGCGCTCGTGGGCCATGCGCGCGAGGGTGAGGAAGCGGTTGTAGATGTCGAATCGGCCGACGCGCAGGCCTCGGATCAGGGCTTGGTTGATCATCGCGTCGATGAAGGCGCGGGAGACGGCCTGCATGTCGCCATCGGCGGCGAGCTCGAAGAAGACGAACTCCTGCAGCGGGAAGGTGTAGCGGCCGGAGCGGAAGTTGTGCGGCTTGTCGCCGTACAGGTCGCGGACGCGATCGTAATAGCCCTGGGCCTTGTCGACGCTGCCGTAGAGGTAGGTCACGACGGCGGCTTTGGCCAGGAGGTTTTCGTGGCCGGACTCGTAGGTCTCGATCGTGCCCTGTGCGTGGTCGATGTCGGCCTGCTCGGTGAAGAAGCGGGCGTTGAGCGCGGCTTTCTCGTAGGCGTCGAAGAAGCGCGGGTCGGGGAGGTTGTCGAGCTGGTCGGTGATGGGGTTGTAGCTGACGCGGCCGTAGCGCGAGAGCGACTGGATGCCGTGGATGATCTGGCGGTAGGTGTTGAGGTAGTCGATGCGTTCGTCGTTGTTGAGCTCGCCCGCTTTGACGACGCCGACGTAGGACCAGTACATCGCGTGGGTGGCGGGGTGGCGCCAGTCGAGCGGCATGGGCGTGGGGACGGACTCGTCGGTGTCGGGGGTGTCGGGGTTGTCGGGGCCGCGTAGGGCCTGGCCGTTCATCAGGCTGAGCATGATGGACGGGTCCATGGTGTAGTTTTCGAGCAGGACCTTGGCGCGGAGGTAGGCGATGACGGCGGTGAGGCCCTCGCGGTGCTCGGGGTTGGCGAGGAGCTCGGCGAGCTTGAGGGCCTGGAGCTCGCGCTCGCGCTCGATGAAGGCCATCACGGCGGCCTCGGGCATGTAGCGGCCGAACATGATGATCTCGCCGATCTGCCGGAGCGTGTCTTCGTCGAGGCCGTAGCCGATGCTGCGGAGCTGCTCGATGACGTTCCTGGCCTCGGGCGTGTCGTCGTAGAGCATCGACAGGGCGTCGTCGAGCTGGCGGTCGATCTGCTGCTGGGTGCGTTCGAGCGGCGGCATCGTGAACGGCCCGGAGCCGAAGAGGCGGCGCACGCGTGGGGGCATGTCGCCGCCGAGCATCTGGCGGCTGCGGAGCACGGCCATGGCGAAGTCGAGCTGGCGAGCCTGGCCCTCGGGGAGCTGGCCGGCGATCTCGCGGACCAGGGCAGCGGCCTCGGGCCGATCTTCGTCGGCCAGCTCTTGGGCCAACGCTCGGAAGCGGGCGGGCATGTCGGGCAGGAAGCGGATGCGGTTGGCCAGCGCGGGGTCGGTTTGCTCCAGGTCGCTGAGGTGCGCTTCGAGCGCCTCTCCGGAACGCGACAGCGGGAGGATGGCGATGTCGCGGAGCATGCGGGCGTCGGCCTGGCGTCCCTCGTTTTCGAGCTCGATCGCGAGGTCGATCAGCCGCAGCCGGGCCTCGGCGGGCATGCGCTCGAACTGGAAGTAGCGCTCGCTGGCGTCGGCGACGAGCTGGAAGCGGTCGATGATCTGCTGGGTCTGCAGGCCCTCGCTGGGGGCGCCGAGCAGCTCCTGCCAGTGGCGGGCCTCGCGGCGCTTGTAGTACCAGTGCTGGTCGTCGGCGAACTGGCCGATCTTGTGGAAGTAGATCCACGCGACCTCGCGGTAGAGGCGGGTGGCGTTGGGGTTCAGGGGGATGCCCTTCTGGCGGAGCAGATTCACGCCCTTCATCACCCAGTCGTACCGCTCCTGGGGCGTGTGGGTCTCGACCGAGATGTTGTAGGCCATGTTCCAGGCGTGGAAGGACCAGACCTGCGGGAAGCGCGGTTGCAGCGTGGTGATCCAGTCGGCCAGCGTGCCGGCCTCGTAGAACTTGCCGTCGCGCTTGAGCATCTCGATGCGGTACCACATGTAGTTGACCGCGATGCCCTTGAATGACCCCAGCGCCGCGGCCGTGAGCGCCACCTCCGGCGGCACGCGATCGCCGACCTCGAGGTCGGTCGAGAGCTGCAGCTCGCGCCGCTGCTGGTTGATCGCCGGGAACATCCCCGCCGAGCCCACCAGCCCGGCCAGGGCCACCGCCACGCACGCCACCATGATTCTGCGATCGTTCATCGTGTGTCGGCCGGGCGGCTACACCTGCACCCTGGCCAGCTCCTTGCGTCGGAACATCAGGTACCCCAGGAACAGCAGCCCGCCGGTCCAGGCGATGCCGACCCACAGCGCCGACCGGCCCAGCCAGGCCCACGACACCAGCCGGCCCTCGATGATCAGCGGGTGCGGGTCGTACTGACCCAGCGGCGGGATCATCGCCATGAACCCCAGGCCGATCAGGCTGACGACCATCTTCGCGGCGTCGTCGCCGTCGCCTCGGCTGACCTGCTCGAGCATCTTGTTGGGCACTTCCCAGGCGTAGTCCCACATGCCCAGCTCTTCGGAAGGCAGGAACGAGTACTCGTCGATCGACTCGAGCACGAACACCGAGGTGAGCGAGGAGAGCGTGACGACCAGCCCGATGAGCGTGGCGATCGGGAAGGACACGAGCGAGCCGAGCACGAGGCCGAGCATGGCGATGAACAGCAGGCGGACCCAGATCATGGCCATCGCCCGCGCGAGGTTCATGCTGAAGCCGTCGACGCGGTAGAGCACCTCGATGCCGTCGTTCTGGTTGAAGTTGACCGTGGGCTGCTCGACGCCGTTGATGACGGGGTTTCGGACCTGAACGAGCAGGTTGCCGTTGTCGTCGATGGCCTGGGTCGAGATGCTGATCGTGTGCGGCGTGTCCACGGACAGGGCGGGCACGGGTGGCATGCGTTGCCGGTCGTTGAACCAGAAGGCGAGGGTGACCTGGTCGCCGGGGACTTGGCCGGCGACCTTGGGTTCGACGCGGACCTGCACCTCGGTGGCGATTTCTTTGGCGCGGCCAAGCCCGGTGAACAGGAAGGCGGTGGTGTCGCGCGGGCCGATGCTGGTCCAGTCCGAGAGGGTCTGGTTCAACAGGGTGGCGCGGGTGTCTTCGTGGAGTGCGGACATCGGCGTGCCCGGCCGGCCGTAGGTCTCGGGAAGCTGCTGCTGCAGCGTCAGCAGCCTGGCCTGGGCGCGCTCCTGCAGGTTCATCTCCGGCGGGGGCTGCGCGGGGGCCGACGCGCGGGCGACCAGCACCTGCTCGGTCACGGCCTGGCCGTCCTCGAACGACGCCGGCTCGCGCTGGGACGCGATGAAGGTTGTGAAGTAGAAGATCGCCACGCCGGTGATCGCCACGAGCACCAGATTGAGCAGGCTGATGCCCAGCCACTTGCCCAGCAGGTATTGCGCTCGGCCGACCGGCTTGGTGAGCGTGAGGTGGGCCTGCTTGTTCTTGATCTCGCTGCAGACGGTGCCGACGGACAGGAACAGCGTCATCAACGCGAGCAGCATCGACGTCGCCGTGAGCGAGTACGACAGGAACGACTGCACCTGATAGCGGAGCTGGTTGTCGGAGAACGTGAACGGCAGGAACGGGACCGTGAGCGTCAGCAGCGCGAGGAACACGACCGGCACGCGCATGCGCATCGCCTCGGCGACCACGGTGGAGGCGACGCCCAGCACCGGGTGCCCGCCGCGGAGGAGCTGGCGGATGACGAACATGCCGCCGATGAACGTCAGCCCCATCGCCAGGGCGGCGATCGTCGCGTAGGTGCCGCCGTCCCAGCCGATGGAGTGGAAGAAGTTGCCCAGCAGATAAGCGACGATCGCGGCGATCGTGAGGTTGCTGAGGCGTTCGACCCAGCGGTTTTCCTGCCAGCGGATGGTGCCGTAGATCAGCCACGCGACGCCGAAGATGCGGAACGGCCAGGGATAAAGCTCGGTGTGGGCCTGGAGCGTGATGGTCGAGCAGTAGATGGAGTGCAGCCACTCGCCGACGAAGAACGACGCCACCAGGACGACCCACCAGCCGCCGATGATCCACAACGAGCCGCGACCCCTAGGCATGCTCAGTCACTCCGTGGCTTGTCTTTGCTTGCGGGCCCCCGACCCTCCTTAGCCCCCGGGTCGATCAGCCCGTCGAGCACCGAGCGGTCGGCCTGGTCGTCCACCGGGGGTGCGGCGGGCGGTGCGCCGGCCGCGGCGGGCTTGGAGGCGGTGTTCTGCGGCGTCGGTTCCGTGGCGGTGTCGAGCAGCCCGCCGAGCACGTCGGCATCGGCCGCGGGCGCGACCGGCTGGGGGGCGGGTTCGGGCTCGACGGCTTCGACCGGGGCGGGTTCGTTGCCCCGGGTGAGGGCGTTGATGAGGTCGTCGCCCTTGGGCTCTTCGTGGTCGAGGAAGCTGGCGAGCTCGCCGCCGGCGCTGGCGCCGCTGAAGGCGGTGCCTTGCTGACGGGCTTCGTGGACGATGTCCAGGAAGAATTCTTCGAGCTTCTGGCGCGGGTGTTCGACGCGGTCGAGCACCTTGCCGCGAGAGCGGAGCAGTTGCTCGATGGCCTCGATGGTGTCGTCGTCGAGCGAGTCGGCGTGGAGGGTGGTCATCGCCTTGTTGGTCAGCAGCGAACCCACGGCCCCGTGACGACGGACCTGCCCGCCGTACATCACCGCGACGCGGTCGGTCACGTCCTCGACGTCGGCCAAGAGGTGCGAGCAGAGCAGGATGGTCTTGCCGCGCTGCTTGAGGTCGAGGATGAGGTCTTTGATCTGCTTGGTGCCGATCGGGTCCATGCCGGTGGTCGGCTCGTCGAGAATCAGCAGCTTGGGGTCGTTGATGAGCGCCTGGGCCAGGCCGATGCGGCGCTGCATGCCCTTGGAGAACTCGCCGACGGGGCGGTCGGCGGCGCGCTCGAGGCCGACGTATTCGAGGAGCTGCTCGGTGCGTTCGCGGCGGACGGCGGCGTTCTGGAAGAAGAGCCGGCCGTAATAGTCGAGCGTCTCGCGGGCGGTGAGGAACTTGTAGAGGTACGACTCCTCGGGGAGGTAGCCGATCTGCTTTTTGTTGTCGACTTCGCGCGACGGGGCACCGAAGACGGCGATGTGGCCGGAGGTAGGGTGCAGCAGGCCGAGGATGAGCTTGATGGTGGTGGACTTGCCCGAGCCGTTGGGCCCGAGCAGGCCGAAGACCTCGCCAGTGCGGATCTCGAGGTCGATGCCTTTGACCTGGCCGGTGGCGGGGTCGGTCGAGCCGACGGCGACGACGCGGTTGCGCAGCCAGAAGTCCTTGAAGACCTTGACCAGCTTGAGACATTTCACCACGGCCGGGGCGTCGGCGGCGGGGGGCGAGGCGGAGACGGGCGTGGTGGCGGGGGCGGCGGTCATGGGGCAGAGATGGTACGGGCGGGGCCGAATCGGCGGTTGGGCGGCTCAGCGAGCGTTACGATCGCGCTGCTGGGCTTGTTCTTCGGCTTCCTGCTCGGCGGCTCGGAGCTGGGCTTCTTGAAGCCGGCGGACGAGTGCGGGGTCGCGGTTGGTCTCCAGGTAGAGCAGGGCGTCGTCGCGGAGCCAGAAGGTCTGGACGCTCTCGGCGGTGAACACCTCCTGGGCGACCTGCCAGCCGAGGCGGGCCCGGAACAGGTCGGGGCTGGCCTCGTATTGGTCGCGGAGGGTGCGGAAGCGATCGGCCTCGGCTTTGACTTCTTCGGCGACCTGCGTGCGGTAGCTGAGCGCGGCGTTGACGGTCGTGGCGACTTCGCCGCCGATCGACGCTCCGCCGTAGGCCTCGGGCATCTCGAGCGTGTCGAAGGTCTGATTGATCAGCGCCTCGAGCTCGGCGATGCGGTCGGAATCCTGGGCGGTGCGGGACCGGTCGTACTCGTTGAGCAGGTTGCGCAGGCCCTCGGCGGCGGCGCCGGCGACCTCGGCGAGGACGCGCGATTGTTCCTGCTGCGCGGCGTTGATCGCGGTGGCGCGGCGGGCCTCGGCCTGGCCGACGGCTTGATAGGCGTCTTCGACCGAGAGGGGGACGGTCGATTGCGTGAGGTTGACGGTGCGGACCGAGAGCCCGCTGCCCAGGGCGTCGAGCCGGCGCGTGATGTCGCTGGCGAGGTCACCGGACTCGAGCTGGCCCTTGCGGAACGCGTCGGCGGTGGTCGCCGCGACGCCGGCGATGATGGCCTGGCGGGCGATGTTGCGGACGAGCTCGTTCGCGCGGCCCATGCGCTGCTCGGGCGTGGTCACGATGCGGCCGCCCTGGCCGGGGATGGGGTCGCCCTCGGCGAGCAGGCCGACGGACTCGACGAAGTCTCGGGGGTTGTCAACGAAGTACGTGACGGTGAACCGGCCGTGGACGACGTTGGCGTCGCCGGTGATCAGCGAGCCGTCGTTGGTGGGGTTGAGCGCGCCGGCCTGGCCCTCGCCGGATTCTTCGTTGACCTCGTACCAGAAGTCGCTGGACAGCGAGACGTCGCGGTCGTTGGTGGGCACGACGACGGACTCGCCGATGGGGAACGGCCAGGTGAAGTAGGCGCCGGCGTTTTCCTTGTCGCCGCTGATGCGTCCGAACAGAAGCTCGACGCCGGCCTCCTGCTCGTCGATCGTGTAATAGCCCGAGGCGAGGTAGCCGATGAGCACGCCGATCATGGCGATCTGCAGGGCGCGGAAGGAAAAGCGCAGCGCGTCGGCGAGGGCGCGGCTGGCGGGGTCCTCGGCCCGGACGGGCGTCTCGGCGAGGACCTGGGGGGCCGGCTTGGGGCTGGCGAGGTCGATCGGGCCGGTCGCGCCCTCGAGGGCGTCTGGGCTTTGAGGGTTGGACGGTTCATCGGTCATGGCGTGGGGCCGCGGGGGTCTTGGGGATCAGTCGCGGACGGGGCCGGGCGCGGGCTGGGTGAGCGGCTCGATGAGGTCGCGCAGCCCGATGTCGTCGGCCGAGAGGATGAAGGTGGTGTTGTTGGGGAGCATCTCGCGGAGGGCCTCGACGCGGCGGAGGAAGACCGCGAGCTCTTCGTTCTCGGCGAAGATGTCGTAGAAGCCGGCGGCCTCGAGCTCGCCCTCGGTGCGGATGGCCTGGGCGCGGCGGTTGGCGAAGGCGAGGATGCGCTGGCGGTCGGTATCGGCCTCGGAGCGGATGGTCTCGGCCAGGGCGTTGCCCTCTTCGCGGATCTTGCCGGCGAGCTTCTCCTGGGTGGAGCGCATCCGCTCGAAGACGGGCTCGGTCGTCTGCTCGGGCAGGACGAGCTGGCGGATGGCGATGGACTCGATCGCGATGCCGTAGCTCGAGTCGTTCAGCGAGAGCTCTTCCTGAACGCTGCGGGTCATCTCCTGCTCGATCTCGGTCAGACGCAGCAGCTCGGGGTCGGCGTTGACGAAGTCGCTGAAGGCGTACTCGGTGATGACGCTGCTGACGGCCTGGCCCTGCACGATCGCGCGGAGGCGGTCCTCGGCGACGTCCTCGGAGCGCAGCGTGCTGAAGAACGCGTAGGGGTCGGCGATCCGCCAGACCGTGAAGAGCTGAACGATCACCTGCTGGTTGTCGGCGAGCTGGATCTGTCGCTGCTCGGACTCGAGCGTCTGCAGGCGCTTGGAGTACTTGTAGACGTTGTTGATCGGCCACGGCCAGCGGCGGTAGATGCCGGCGTTTTCGTAGAGCCAGCCCGGATCGACGAGCTCGCCGGTGACGGCGTCTCGGGCGAGGGTGTCGTCGGCGTTGCGCTGCGGCTCGACGGCCCGCTCGAAGCGCGTGGCGACGGCGACCTCGTCGTAGCGGACCTGGAAGGTGAACATGAACATCACCAGCGGGGCGACGATGACGATCGCCAGGATGATGGAGAAGGGGATCTTCTTCATGGTCGGTGGTTTCGTGCGGGAGGGGCGGGGCGAGGGGTCGGATTTATTCGGCGAAGATGCCTTGGAGAGCGCCGGTGACGTCGTTGAGATCGAGGCGGACGGTCGGGTTGTCTTCGCCGGCGTCGATCACGATCTTGCGGGTCTCGGCCATGGCCTGCGCCGAGGCTTCGAGGAGCATGCGGGCGCGGAAGTAAGCGGGCGAGGCTTCGAAGGCCGCGCGTTGAGCGGCGAAGCTGTCGGCCTTGGCCTGCTCGTTGAGGCCGTACTCCCAGCGATAGGCGCGGGCCTGCTGGAGGATGCGGGCGGCCTCGCCGCCGGCGGTTTCGAGCAGCGACTCGATGGTGGCTTCTTGGGCGGCGATGGCTTCGGGGGCTTCGCCGACCGAGCGCATGTCCTGGAGGACGACGATGGCCTCGACGATCTGCGCGGCCCGTTCTTGGGAGCCGGCGACTTCGGCGAGGGTGGCGATCGCGTCGGCGCGGGCGTTTTCGAGCTCGGCCTCGACCTCCTGTCGCACGGCGACCTGGGTCATGTAGTTGTCGGCGACCTCGTCGTTGGTGGGCGGGCGGACGGCGGTGATGGACGCGTCGACGATCTCGATGCCCAGGCCCTTGGCGTCGGCGGCGACCTGCAGGCGGGTGCGGAGCAGCTCGCTGGAATCGCCTTGCGGGTCGGTGAGCAGCTCTTCGATCGTGCGACTGGCGGTGAAGGCGTTGAGCTGCTGGGAGGCGAGCAGCTCGATGAGCTGTCGTGGGTTGGTCGCGGACTGGGCGAAGGCGATGAGGCCTCGCGAGTCGGAGGCATCGGGCGCGTTGCGGACGCGATAGCCCAGCGTCATGGTGAGGCTGACGAGCTCGCCAGCGGCGGTCTCAGAGTCTTCTTCGGAGGCTTCGTCGTTGTCCAGCTCGCCGGGTGCGGTGACGAAGAAGGTCTCGCCGGTGTCGTCGGTGGTGGAGGACCAGAGCAGGGCGGTCTCGCCGGAATCGACGCCGACGAGCGAGCCGACGGCGATCTGCTCGACGCGAGCGGCGGGGAACTTGTCGACGCCGCCGAAGGGCCAAGGCGCTTTGAAGTGCAGGCCCGGGCCGACGGGCTCGCCGACGATCTCGCCGTTGAGCGTGATGAGCGCCCGCTGCTGGGGTTGGATGACGACGACGCAGGAGAGCACGAGGAAGACCACGATGCCGACGATCGCCAGCGGCGCGATCAGCCGGGACAGCAGCGAGAAGAACCACGACCGGCTGACCTCGAAGCCGAACTGGTAGTTGAGGGTTTCGCTGACGATCTTGCCCAGCGACTCGGGTCGGGTGAGCCAGCCGAGCACGCGGGAGTCGAACGCCGGGCGGACCACCTCGTCGGCCTTGCGGGGTCGGTAGAGGCCGAACACGAAGATCAGTGCGACCTCGAGGCCTTGCAGGACCATCAGCGTGGGGATGATGAGGGTGAGCGCGGCGAAGGCGGTGCGGTCGCCGCCTTGCCAGGTCTGGATGAGGCACGCCGCGAAGAGCAGGCCCATGAGGACGACGTCGCCGAGGAGGTAGCCGGCCCCGCCGCGCAGCGGCTGCCAGGCTTTTTCGAGCGTCATGCCCGAGACGTAGCGCGCGACGAGAAAGGCGACGATGCCCGCCCCGATGAACAGGCCGGTCAGCAGCGACACGCGAGCCTGCTCGTCGATGGCGGCGCCGAGCAGGGCGGTCAGCTCGCGGGGCTGGCCGGGCTCGGCCGCGGGGATGTAGGCGGCGTTGACGGCGAGCAGGGTGCCGCCGGTGATGAGCAGGAACAGCGCGGTCGCGCCGGAGGTGAAGCCCAGGCCCCACTTGGTGAGCGTTTCGAGGCGGCGCTTGGCGAGGCGGAGGTTCTGGCCGGCCTCGTCGAAGAGGCGGGCGGCCTGGGCGTCGTCGGCGGCGAGCTGCTCGGCCTCGAGGGCTTCGCGGCGTTCCTGGCCGTGGGCTTGGAAGAGCGCCCAGAGGACGAACCAGATGGGGATGCCGCCGGCGGCGTGCCAGGTGGCGGCGTCCATCGCGGCCGACTTGGCGTAGAGGCCGGCGATGCCGACGATGGCGGTCAGGATGATCTGCGCGCCAAGGCCGACAAGGGCTGCGGTGGCGGCACGCTGATAAGACTGTTGATCGAGTGACATGCGTGAATACCCGCGAACGCGGAGGCCCTCGGCAGGGCCGCTGAGCGAAACTTAGGCGACCGGCGAGGCGTCGGCCACCACGACCCGCCAAACCCTGGCGAGCCACGCATCGTAACGCAACCTACCATCTCGGACTTGTGCCCCGTCGCGCACCGCCCGATCGGCCTTTCCACGAGCTCTTTCTCGCATGCTCCGACAGCTGCTGACCATTGCGTCCAACACGTACATCGAGGCTATACGCCAGCCGGTGTTCGCGGTTCTCCTGCTCATTGGCGTCTTGGCCATGATCCTGAACGTGAACATCGCGGCCTACACGCTCGAGGCCGATAACAAGCTGATGGTCGACCTGGGGCTGAGCACGATCTTCCTGGTCGGCCTGCTGATCGCCGCCTTCACGGCCACCGGCGTCGTGTCCGAAGAGATCGAGAACCGCACGGCGCTGACCGTGGTGTCCAAACCCGTGCCGCGCCCGGTGTTCGTGCTGGGCAAGTACCTCGGCGTGGCGTCGGCGTTGATCCTGGCCAACGTGGTGCTGGGGCTGAGCTTCCTGATGAGCCTGCGGCACGGCGTGCAGCAGACGGCCCGTGACGACGTCGACTTCCCGGTCGTGCTGTTCGGGCTGCTGGCCGTGCTCGGGGCGATCGCGTTCGCGGCATGGACGAACTATCACCTGCGGTGGGTGTTCACCAGCACGTTTGCGCACGCGGTGTCGGTGGGCGGGGTGCTGGCGTTTGCGCTGGTGATGGTGGTGAGCAAGGAGTGGGCGCTGCAGGTGCCGTGGACGGACCTCATGCACGAGGACTACTCGATGGTGCAGGTGATGATCGGGCTGATCCTGCTGCTGCAGGCTCAACTATTGCTGGCGTCGGTGGCGGTGGCGGTGTCGACGCGGCTGGGGCAGGTGGTGACGATCCTGATTTCGTTCGGCGTGTTTCTCGCGGGGCTGGCGGGCAACTCGCTGAACTATTTCCCCGATCAGCAGCTCGATATCCCCGCTGGGGTTGGGCTGTTCCCGAGCTTCTGGGTGGTGATCACGGCCGAGGTGCCGGTGCTGAGCCGCATCCTGTTTTTCGGGTCCAAGCTGCTGTACCTCGTGCTGCCGAACCTGCAATTCCTGTGGCCGGCCGACGCGATCACGCAGGGCAATCCGTTCTCGTTCATGTATCTGCTGAGCTGCACGGCGTACACGGCGCTGTACACCGTCGCGGTGCTGGCGGTCGCGGTGATGCTGTTCCAGCGGCGCGAGGTCGGCTGACGTCCGGCGGTCTAGGCGCAACTCTTGGTGAAAAGAAAAAAGGCGTCGGCCTAAGCCGACGCCTTTGGTTTGTTGAACGATGGGGTTCGCGTTCAGGCCGCGGGGGCGAGCTGAGCGGCGGGCGTGGCTTCGGTCGGCTCGGCCTGGGGGCGCTGAGCGGCGGCGAAGGCGCGGGTGATGGCGTGCACGGCGGCGGCGGCGACGACGCCGGTCCAGACGAGCAGGTTGGCCGCGAGGAAGGCGATCCAGATGCGGGCCACGACGCCGATGCCGGGCATGGCCAGCAGGGCGACGGGGGCGAGGACCACGAAGGTCACGCCGATAGCTTTGAGGACGCGGTACAGGTTGGTGTCGTCGAGTTCGACGGCATCCGGTTCGTTCACGGGCAGGGTGTCAACTTGGGTCATGGCATGCTCCTTAGGCGGGCCCGACCTGCCGGCCGGGAAGGGTTGACGCGAGGCAACGGATGTCGCTCACAGGGGGCGGGAACCCCGAACATCGGGGTCGAGGAAGGCTGCCGAGGCAGGGTCTCGAGGACCAAATGCGGCATCGGCGACGATCGTAGTGACTCTTGAATGAATTTCCAGCGGGCAACGCGGAAAAAAAGCCCCAATTTTTGCTGCCGGGTCGGGATGCGGTGGGAATGCGGGTTCAGCGGGGTGTGGCGGCCCGTCGCAGGCGGTCGTTGATGGCGGTGCCCAGGCCGCCCTCGGGCCAAGGGACGGCGACGATGCGGTCGAGCCCGGCGTTGTCGAGCTCGCGCATGGCGGCGTAGAGGTGGCTGGCTGCGGCTTGAGGGTCGCTCGACGGGGCGAGGCTTTGGGTCACGGCGACCCGGCCGCGGTGGGCGGATGCCGTGTGTTCGTCGGCGATCAGCCCCAGGCGTTGGTCGTTGGCCTCGAGGATGGCGGGGAGCTCGGTCGGCTCGACCAGCCACAGCGGCGTGCGCGGTGCGTAGTGGCGATCGAGCATCCCGGGGGCCGGCTGCGATGTGGCGTCCGGCTGGCCGCGCGTGGGTGAGGCGGGCGAGGGCTTGCTGGTGGTCGCGAGGATGCGAGGCGCCACGCCAGCGGCATCGGCGATCGCCTCGGCGGAGACAGCCCCGGGCCGGAGCAGGTCGAGTCCGCCGGCTTGTGTGGGGCGGACGACGGTGCTCTCGAGGCCGCGGGCGCAGGGGCCGGCGTCGAGGATGAGCAGGTCGGCGTCGGGGAACTCGGCGGCGACGTGGTCGGCCCGGGTCGGGCTGATGGAGCCGAAGCGGTTGGCGCTGGGCGCGGCGAGCGGGCCGCCGAAGGCCCGGAGCAAGTCACGGGTGGCCGGGTGGGCGGGGCAGCGGACGCCCACGGTGTCCAGGCCAGCGGTCACGGCATCGGGAACCTCGGCGCGGCGGGGCAGCACCAGCGTCAGCGGGCCAGGCCAGAACCGATCGGCCAGCCGTTGGGCCGCGGGGGCGAGCTCGGTGGCGACGCCGCGCCAGCCATCGGGCTCGGCGACGTGGAGGATCAGGGGGTCGTGGGCCGGGCGGCGCTTAAGGACGAAGACGGCGGCGACGGCGGCCGGGTTGAGTCCATCGGCGGCGAGGCCGTAGACCGTCTCGGTCGGCATCGCGACGCAGCGCCCGGCGCGCAGCTCGGCGACGGCGGTGTCGATGGCGGCGGGTGTGGCGGGGAGGACGCGCGGGCCGGGCATGGCGGCGAGCTTACGCGGCGGCCGTCAGGCGTGGGGGTCGGCGACGGGGGCCGCGGCCGCGGCGGTTGGCGCGAGGTGTGGGGCGTCTTGGGTTTGATCCGGGCTCGGCCGCCACGCCGCGATGGCTTGGGCGAGCGCGAGGTAGTCGTTGGCCCCGTGGCAGGACGCGTCGTACTCGAAGATCGATTGCCCGAAGGACGGCGCCTCGGCGAGCTTGACGTTGCGGCGGATCGGCGGCTCGAACACCACGGCATCGGCCCAAGGCGCGTCGGTCCCGCGCGCCTCGCCGAGGAATCGCTCGAGGTCGGCCCGGACCTCGCCGGCGAGCAGCGTCTGCCGATCGTGCATGCACAGCACGACGCCCGCCACGCGCAGCGCCGGGTTGAGCCCGCCGCGAATCAGCGACACCGTCTCGAACAGCTTGCCCAGACCTTGGAGCGCGAGGAAGTGGGCCTGCATCGGCACGACGATCTCGCCGGCCATCGCCAGCGCGTTGACCGTCAGCACCCCCAGGCTCGGCGGGCAGTCGATCAGCACGAAGTCGAAGTGCCCGGCGACATCGGCGCAGCGGTCGCGGAGAATCGTTTGGGCCTTGCCGTCGCGCGTCTGCTCGGCCAGCTCGGACTCCACGCCCGCCAGCGCGACCTCGGCCGGCATCAGGCCCAGCCCGTCTTCGAGGCGGTACACCGCTTCGGACGCAACGGCCTGCGGGTCGGTCAGCACGTCGTACAGCGTGCGGTCGATTCGATCCGGCTCGAGCCCGGCGTGCAGCGAGAGGTGGGCCTGCGGGTCCAGGTCCATCAGCAGGACCGAGCGGCCGCTGCGGCGCAGCGCGGCCGCGACGTTGACCGCCGTGGTCGTCTTGCCGACACCGCCTTTCTGATTGATAAGCGCAATCACGCGAGGCCGTGAAGAGGGGCCTTGCGTGGGCGAGTCGGGAGTGGGGGGCGGGTCGCCTCCGTGCGACATGAACGCAGTATACCCGGGCACGTCGGGCGCGCTTGGCGTGGCGGCGACGGCGGCCGCTACATTGGCATCGTGTACACGGTGACCTGCCCGTCCTGCGGCTACGCCATCGAACTCGCGTACGCCCGAATCGGGGCGGCGGGGCGGTGCCCGAGTTGCAGCAAGGTCGTGCCGGTCGACGAGTCCACCCTCCGGCGGCCCGGGCAGACTCCGCGCCCGATGGTCTCCGCCGCGGACAAGCTCCAGCCCGATCTGCCCAAGCTCGACGCCGAGGGCAACCCGATCGGCCTCTCGGGCCTGTCGCATCTGCTGGATCAGAGCGGCCCGGCACCCAAGCCGCGTGTTTCCCCCAGCCGGCCGTCGGCCGACCCGCTCAAGCCCCCCCGGCGTCGGGCCGCTGAGCCGCCCGCCCCGGCGTCGCGCCGGATGCTGATCGTCGCCGTGGTCGCCGTCGCCGCCGTCGCGCTCGCGGGCTTTGCCGTCTGGTACATCGCCAGGCCGTAGACGCCCCGCCCGTCGGCCCCGCGCGCCAAGGCCGCCGTCCCCGCCGGCCGAATGACCGACCGATCCCGTGCCCATCGGCGTCATCGGGCCTTGCATCCGTGATATCTTGCGACCCCGCGTCAGAGCCCATCGCAGGCCGCGCAGGTTCGACCGGACAGACGACCGCATGTTCCCCTTCCCGCTGCGCACCGATCGCCGCCTCGCCTCCGTGCCGTGGCTGAATTACGCGCTCATCGCGGTCAACATCCTCGTCTTCCTCCTCACCGCCAACCAGGTCGGCCAGGCCCACTCCATCGCCCTGCAGATCCAGCAGTCTCAGGCGGTCGACACCATCGAGTGGGCGCGAATCTCGCAGCTCATCTTCGAGTCCGAGCAGCTCTGGATCGTCAACTACTACCTCAGCCCGACAAGCCCCACGCTGCTTCAATACTTCAGCTACCAATACCTCCACGCCGACGCGATGCACCTCGTCAGCAACCTGGTGTTCCTGTTCGCCTTCGGCAATTCCGTGGAAGACCGCTTCGGCAAGGTCGGCTACTTCGCGTTTTACTCCGCGTGCGGGGTGATCGCCGGGCTCGTGCACACCGTCTTCGACGGCACGCCCATCATCGGCGCGTCCGGCGCGATCGCCGGCGTCGCCGGCGCTTATCTCGCGCTGTTCCCCGCCTCCAACATCACGGTGGCTTACTGGCTCCTGCTGCTGCCCATCGGCGTGTGGGTGTCGGGCATCGTGTTGCAGTTCTTCGGATTTGTGGCGTCGCCTTACGACCTGTTCGCCACCGTCGTGGTGCTTATCGTGATCGGCAAAGCCCTGCCTCGGCAGCTGCTGGTGGGGTGTTTCGTCGTGCCCTCGGTGGCGTTCATCGTCTTCCGCGTCGGGCAGGACATCGTCTTCCAGGCCTTGGGCGTGGGCGGCACCGCGTTCCTCGCGCACCTCGCGGGGTACGCGATGGGCTTTGTGGTCGGCATGGGGCTGCTCGCGGCCCGCATCCTGCCGCGTGAGGCCTTCGACCTGATCTCGATGCTCGAGCAGCGCCGCCGCCGCAGCGCGTTCCAACGGCTCGTCCGCGAGGGCAGCGTCCCTTGGGCGCACGCCGAGTCGCCGCCTCAGACAGACGAGCCGGCCCCTGCCCCGCAGCCGGTGATCGATCAGCGTGCTCGCGTCGAGGCCGCGCTGTCGGCCAACGACCTGTCCGAAGCCGCCGAGGCCTATCGGCGTCTGCTCGAGATGGACGCCACGCAGGTCATGCCCCAGCGTCAGCAGCTCGATCTGGCGAATCACTTCATGGCCGTCGAAGACCACGCCGACGCCGCGCGGGCGTACGAAGGCTTCCTTCGCGTGCACCGTGGCTACGCCGATCTGCCGCGCGTCCAGCTCGTCCTCGGCCTCATCTACGCCAAGTACCTCGCCCAGCGCGACCGAGCCCGCCAGCTCCTCGAATCGGCCGCCCAGCGACTCGCCGGCGAGGACCAGGCGCTGGCGAAATCGACGCTCGCTCAACTGGGCACCTGAGCGGCCCGGTCGCTACATTGCTCGCCCCTCGCGGATCGGGCACGCCCGGCTCGCGTCACCCACCATCGCACCCCACGGGAGGCTTTCGATGCCCATCACCGGCAACGCCGTCATCGGTCAGTCCGGCGGACCCACCGCCGTCATCAATCAGTCCATGGTCGGCGTCGTCGAGGGCCTGCGGGCCGCGGGCTTCGGGGGCAAGATCCTCGGCGCCCACCACGCCGTCTCGGGGATCGTGAAAGACGACTTCATCGACCTGACCGACACGCCGCAGGATTTCCTCGACCGCATCGCCGGCACGCCGTCATCCGCGCTCGGCTCGTCCCGCGACAAGCCGGACGCCGCGTACTGCAAGCGCATCTTCGAGGCCTTCGAGCGGCATGACGTGCGGCAATTTTTCTACATCGGCGGCAACGATTCGTCGGACACCTGCCGGCTGGTCAACGAGGCGGCCAAGGCCGAGGGCTACGACCTGCACGCCTTCCACGTGCCCAAGACCGTCGACAACGATCTGGTGATGAACGACCACACGCCCGGCTGGGGCTCGGCGGCGAAGTTCGTCGCGCAGGCGTTCATGGGCGACAACCTCGACAACAAGGCGCTGCCGGGCATCAAGGTCAACGTCATCATGGGCCGCCACGCCGGGTTCCTCACCGCCGCGGCGATGCTCGGCCGCACCCGCCCCGAGGACGGCCCGCACCTCGTGTACGTGCCCGAGGTCGAGTTCAACGAGGACAAGTTCCTCGCCGACGTCGAGCGGGTCTACACCAAGCTCGGTCGCTGCCTGATCGCAGTGTCCGAGGGCATCCACGACGCCTCCGGCGAGCCGATGGTCACCAAGCTTTCGACGGACGTCGAGAAGGACGCCCACGGCAACGTCCAGCTCTCCGGCACCGGGGCGCTGGGCGATCTGCTGGCCGATCTCATAAAGACCAAGCTCGGCGAGAAGCTGCAAGCCAAGCTGCGGGTGCGGGCCGACACGTTTGGCTATCTGCAACGCTCGTTCGTGGGCTGCGTGAGCGCGGTCGATCAGGCCGAGGCCCGCGCGGCCGGGGCCAAGGCCGCCGAGCTGAGCATGGCCGGCGAGGTCGAGGGCTCGATCGCCATCCAGCGCGTCAGCGACGACCCGTACGCCGTCGAATACAAGCACATCCAGATCAAGGACGTGGCGGCCAAGACCCGCACGCTCGATCCGAAGTACATCGTCGACGGCTGCGACATCGACGACAGCTTCAAGCGGTACGCGCTGCCGATCACCGGCGAGCTCCCGGTGGTCGAGCAGTTCTAGCCAAGCCGCGGTTCCCATAATCAAGCCGGTGTACGGCGTCGACCTCGCCGATGGTTCGCGGTCGACTAAATGTGGCGGCGCTGGGGCGGTATTTTATCCGCCCCGTTCGCGTGATGCGGCTGGGGTGGGTTTGCCAAGGATCCGGGCGGGGGCGTCTTTTCGTTGTGTGCCGATTAAGCCGCGGGCTCGGGCGGTCGATCTACGTCAGGTCGGGGAAGGAGAGCAGCCCGACTTAGTTCGTGGAGAAAGGCAAGCAAGCGTATGCCCAGGCAGAAAGACATCCTGACCACCGGCGAGGTCGCGAAGATCTGCAACGTCGCCCCACGCACCGTCTCCAAGTGGTTCGATTCCGGCCAGCTTCGCGGCTACCGGATCCCGGGCTCCAAGGATCGACGGATCCCGCTCAACGCGCTGATCCGGTTTATGAAGGCCCATCACATCCCGATGGACAACCTTCAGTCCGGCCGCATCCGTGTGCTGATCGTCGATGGGGAGTCGGAGATCCTCGACGTCCTCGAAAAGGTGCTCGTCGAGCAGGCGAGCTACGAGGTCCGCACCGCCCACACCGGCTTCGCCGCCGGCCTGGAGTGCGAGAAGTTCCGCCCGCACGTCATGCTGGTCGACATGCACCTGCCCGACGTCAAGGGCGAGGACATCCTCAAGCTCGTGAAAGACAACCCCGACCTGCCGGGCACGCAGGTCATCGCGATGAGCGGCAAGCTCACCGACGGCCAGTCGCAGCACCTGCTGAACAACGGCTTCGACGGCTACCTCCGCAAGCCGTTCCACGTGCGGCAGGTGATCGAGCAGGTCGAGAAGGCCCAGGTCGCCGCGGCCTGAGGTAAGCAACCACCGACCAGGGCCGACGGGAAGGACCCCGCCGGACGCCAGGCGTCACGGACGATTCCGAGGGTGGAACCCCGGACGCAGCCAGGCAAATTGAATGACCCCGCTTGCAGGAGGCGCAGGCGGGGTTGTTTTTTTGTGGGGCGTTAAGTTGCTTGCGGATTCTCTTGACTGGATTCAAGGAGACGCATGATGACGCCCGCCAAATTTATGGATGAGTATGCGGCGGCCAGCCGTGCGCAGGACCTGCGTCGGGTGATGGCGTTGATGGACGAAGGGGCCGTTTATTGGTTCAGCAACAGCGATGCGCACGTCGGCAAGGTGGCGATCGCCGAGGCCATCGGCGCGAACTTCGAGGCGATCGAGGGAGACGACTATCAACTCCACGACGTGGTGTGGGTCGTGGAAAGTGAGAGCTGCGCGGTCTGCGTCTATCGCTTCACGTGGGCGGGGGTGATCGGCGGCCAGCCCGCATCCGGCGAGGGGCGTGGCACGTCCGTGCTGAAGCGACGCGGCGAATCGTGGGTCGTGGCTCACGAGCACCTGAGTCGGGGGTCGGCGAGCTAATTCAACCCGCCTCGTAGTACCGCACGGCGAACCAGTCGCGCTCGTCGGTCCATGTGGCGATGGGGGCGAACGATCGGGCGATGAGGTCGAAGGACTTGGGCGTGTACTTGTGGCTGAGCTCGGTGCGGATGGTGGCGCCTTCGGTCAAGACGAAGCGCTGCTCGCCGAGCTCGAGCGTGACGGGGCGCTCGGCGACGAGGTGCATCTCGATGCGCGACTTGGCGTCGTTCCAGGTCGCCTCGTGCCGGAAGGCGTGGGTGTCGATCTCGACGCCGGCGAGGCGGGCGAGGTGGGTGAGCGCGTTGCGATTGAAGGCGGCGGTGACGCCGAGCTCGTCGTTGTAGGCGCGGGTGAGGACGGCGGGGTCCTTGCGGAGGTCGGTGCCGATGAGTAGGCCTCCGCCGGGGCCGACGAGGGTGGCGATGCGATCGAGAAAGGCGGCGGCCTCGTCGGCGCGGAAGTTGCCGATGGTCGAGCCCGGAAAATAGGCGACGCACTTGCGGGGCGTGCGCGCGGGGGCGGGCAGGTCGAGCGGCTGGCTGTAGTCGGCGCAGACGGGGAGCACGTCGATGCCCGGGTAGTCGGCGGCGAGTCGTGCGGCAGAGTCGAGCAGATGTTGGCGGGAGATGTCGATCGGCGCGTAGGCGACGGGGTCGGCGAGCGCGTCGAGCAGGTGGTGGACCTTGGCGGACGACCCGGAGCCGAGCTCGACGATCATCGCCTCGGGGCCGATGGCGTTGGCCATGTCGGCGGCGTGGTCGGCCATGATCGCCAGCTCGGTGCGCGTGGGGTAATAGGCATCGAGCTGGGTGATGCGGTCGAATAGGTCGCTGCCTGCCTGGTCGTAGAAGAGCTTGCAGGGCAGGGTCGGCTGGGGTTCGCTGAGCCCGGCGACGGCTTCGGCGACGAGGTCGGCGGTGGGCGGGTGCAGGTCTAGCAGCGGCGGCGTGGCGGCGTTGGGCGTGGCGATAACGGGTACCCCTTGCGGGTCTGGGAGCGGGTGATCGGAGAGACGGGTCAGAGCGATCGGGCGAGCCGGACGCCGGTGAACTGCCAGCGGGCGGCGGGGTCGAAGAAGTTGCGATACGTGGGGCGGATGTGATCGGCGGGCGTGGCGACCGACCCGCCGCGGAGGACGAACTGATTACACATGAACTTGCCGTTGTACTCGCCGAGCGCCCCCGGAAGCGGGGCGTAGCCGGGATAGGGCGAGTATTGCGAGGCGGTCCATTCCCAGACGGTGCCGAGGGCTTGTCTGAGATTTGGCGATTTGATGATTTCGCGATTTTGCGATGGGTCGGCGGAGCGCGGGTGGAAGTCGAGTTCGTCGGCGAAGTGGCCTTCGGTGGGAGTGCCATCGTCGGAGCACGCGTCGCGGCAGGCGACTTCCCACTCGGCTTCGGTTGGCAGGCGGTGGCCGGCCCATCGGGCGTAGGCGTCGGCCTCGAAGTACGACAGGTGGCAGGCGGGCTCATCTAGGTCGAGCGGGGCGGAGCCGTGGAGGGTGAACTGCATCCAGTCGCCGGCGTCGTCGCGGTACCAGTAGATCGGGTGGGCCCAGCCTTGGGCCTGGGCGGTCGCGTAGCCGAGGCTGAGCCAGAGGCCATGTCGGTTGTAGCCGCCGTCGTCGATGAAGGCGAGGAACTCGCGGTTGGTGACTGTGCGATCGGCGATCGCAAAGGGCTCGAGGTAGACGCGGTGGTCGGGCGTCTCGTTGTCGAAGCAGAATGCTTCGGTGTCGGCGGGCAGGCCGATGGAGGCGAGGCCGCCGGGGTGGTCGATCCAGGCGATGTCGGGCGTCGCTGGTGGTTTGACCCGCGGCTTCGCTTCGCTCCGCCCCGGCGTGGGTTTGTACGTCGGCAGCAGGGGGTTGGAGGAGAAGACGTGCTTGATGTCGGTGACCACCAGCTCTTGGTGCTGTTGCTCGTGGTGCAGGCCGAGGATCATCACGCGCTCGAGATCGTCGACGGTGGCTTGGTCCATCGCCTCGGCGGCATCGAGCAGGTCGTGCACGGCGGCGTCGATCGTGCGGCGGTAGGCGAGTACTTCTTCGACGGTCGGCCGTGAGAGCTTGCCGCGTGCGGGGCGGCAGTGCATCGGGCCGACGGTGTTGTAGTAGCTGTTGAAGAGATAGTCGTAGCGCGGGTGGAACTCGGCGTAGTCGGGGTGGAAGGCTTTGAGGACGAAGCGCTCGAAGAACCAGGTGGTGTGCGCGAGGTGCCACTTGGTGGGGCTGACGTCTTCGCAGGACTGGATGCAGTAGTCCTCGACGGCGAGCGGGTCGCAAATGGCGAGGGTGGCGGCGCGGACGCGATCGAACCGCGCGTGGAGTCGCTCGATCGGGTGCGGCTCGACGGCCCGGGTGCTTGGATGAGGCGTCGAGGGTGCGGTGTGCAGGGTGGTCATAAAGCGGCTCTGGCTGCGTGAGACGCTATGGCAGGCCGCGGGCGCATTCAAGCCGTGGGTCGGAAAAACTCTGATCCGCGGGGATGCTAGATTGCACGCAACCGGGTCCGTGACGTTCGGCTTTTTCTTGTGATTGGGAGTGATCTGTCTTGACCTCAACCGCCCACGACTTTGGCGTCCAGAGCTTCTGCTTCCGCAAGACCGAGGACAACGCGACGCTGGCTCAGCAGGTGCGGGACATCGGCGTCGACAAGCTCGAGATCTGCGGCGTGCACGCCGACTTCAACGACCCGAAAGGCTTCGAAGAGATCGTCAAGACGCACCGCGACGCGGGCGTGTCGATCGTGTCACTGGGCGTGCAGACGTTCGTTGGCGACGACGGCGAGCGGGCTTGGTTCGACTGCGCTGCGGCGGCGGGTGCCAAGCACATCTCCGCGCACTTCAAGGTCGATAGTTACTACCACGCGATGCCGAAGGTGGCGGCGATGTGCGCCGAGTACGGCATCCGTCTGGCGATCCACTGCCACGGCGGGTACATGTTCGGCGGCTCGCCGGACGTGCTGGACTATCTGCTCGAGCTCGGCGGCCCGCACATCGGCGTCTGCATCGACACGGCGTGGTGCATGCAGATCGGCCCGCGGCAGGGCAAGCCGGTGGAGTGGGCGGCCGAGCGGTTCAAGGGTCGCGTGTACGGCGTGCACTACAAAGACTTCGTCTTCGACCGCAACGCGGCGTGGAGCGACGTCGTCGTCGGCACCGGCAATCTCGACCTGCCGGCGTTTGTCGGCGCGCTCGACGCGACGGGCTTCGATGGGTACGCCGTGATCGAGTACGAGGCGGACCCGGACAACCCGATCCCCGCGCTGACCAAGTGCGTCGCGAAGATGCGCGAGCTGACGTCGGCCTCGGCGTGAGCGCTGGGGTCAGGCGGAGAGTGGCGACGCTTCGTCGGGCATCGCGTCGAAGAGCGCCTTCGCCTCGGGCCGCGCGAGCACGATGATCGAGAAGACGCCGAGCACCGTGCCCAGCGGTATGAACATGCACTGGACCACGGCGGCGGCGAAGCACAGCGTGTAGCGACGCCGCGACCGCAGGGCCGAGCCGGCGAGTGCGGAGAGGATGGCGACCGCCCAAGCGAAGGCCATGATGCAGCCCGCAAACGCCATGACGAACCCGCCCAGGATCGGCGGGGGCGGCTGGCCCTGCGTTTCTTCGGTGAAGGCGCCCAGGAGGATGGCCAGCCCCATCCCGAAGTGGATGATCGGCACGCATCCGCCGAGGGCCATGAACCCGGCAAAGATGTAGCTGAAGATGCCGAGCAGGTCGAGGTGATGGGCGGTGGGTGAGGTGGTCTCGGGCACGGCGATGTGGGCTCGGAGTTGCGGCGGGTCAGTCCTGATCGAACGCGTCTTTGACTTGGGGGTTGCTGAGTATCACCAGCGTGAAGATGCCCAGCACGGTGCCCAGCGGGATGCAGAGGCATTGGACTCCCGCGTTGACCATGCACAGGACGTAGCCGCGACGGTTCTGCAGGCCGCGGCCGGCGAGGACGCCGAGGATCGCCAACCCGATCGGGAAGACCGCGAACATCCCGCAGAAGAACATCACAAACACCACGGGCGGGTCGTCGGGTTCGCTGTCCATGCTCGACTCGGGGACGACGCCGGTGGCGATGAGCGTGCCGAGCACGATGTAGAAGGCCGGGCAGAGCGTCGTGACCATGGCGAGCGCGGCGAAGACGTAGTTGAGGACGCCGAGCGTGTTGAGCTGGCCGATCTGGCTGGGGGTCAGGCCTTGGGGTGGCGGCGTCGGCGCGGAGACGCCGGGCGGCGGCGGGCTGTCCATGGCGTCGTCCTGGGATGAGGGCGTGGGCGGTTAGTCGTTGACCGAGATCTTCTCGAAGCGGAAGCGGCCCCACGCGTTGGCGTAGGCGCCCTCTATGCGGTCGGGGTCCCAGCAGTAGATGAAGACGTACTGGTAGAGCAGCAGCATCGGCTGGTCGTCCATCATCACGGCCTCGGCCTCGGCGAGGGTGGCGAGGCGTTGGTCGCCGGTCTGAGTCGCGGCGAGGTCGAGCAGGCGGTTGTATTCGGGGTTGGCGTAGGAGGCGTCGTTGTTGCCGGCGCCGAGGCGCATCTTGTCGAGGAAGGTGGAGGGGTCGGGGTAGTCGCCGATCCACGAGCCGCGGGCGATCGAGAACTGGTGCTCGCGGGAGCGGGTGCTGAAGGCCTTCATGTCGAGGCCGTCGAGGGCGACGTTGACGTTGAGCTCGCGCTGCCACATGCCCTTGATGGCCTGGGCGATGTTGTCGTGGCCCTGGCCGGTGTTGTAGAGGATGGACAGGCCGTCGAGGCCCTGCCCGTTGGGGTAGCCGGCCTCGGCGAGCAGGGCGCGTGCGGCGTCGGGGTCGTAGGTGACGCCGCGGTCGACGGGGGGCTCGTAGCCGGCCATCGACCCCGGCGGGATGAAGGTGCGGGCGACGGGGTGGTCGATGCCGGTGACCTGGTCGATGATGACCTGCCGGTCAACGGCCAGGGCGAAGGCGCGGCGGACGCGGGGGTCGTGCAGCGGGTTGGGCCGCCCGTCGGAGAGTTCGGGCAGGCAGTTGAAGTTGTAGTAGTAGGTGCCGGCGATCGGGGCGGAGTGGACGTCGGGTCGGCCGGAGTTGAGCAGGTCGGCGGCGACGGGGGAGGTGGCGGGGATGGCGACCCAGATGTCGGCCTCGCCGGTGCGGTAGGTGAGCAGGGCGGCCTGGACATCGGAGGCGATGAGCTCGCGGACCCAGCCGTTGGCGACCGAGTCAGCGGCCCAGTAGGTCGGGCTGGCGACTAGAAGCGTGGACTCGCGGTGGCGGCGCTCGGCGAGGTAGTACGGGCCGTTGCCGACGTGGCGGTCGGGGTCGGACCAGTAGCCGGGGTCGACGCGGACCATGCCGGTCGCGGGGTCGAGCTCGGTCGCGGCCTCGACGGACGGCTGGTGGTTGGGGACGAAGGTGATGAAGCTGACCAGCGAGAGGAAGTAGTCGATCGGTTCGGTGAGGCGGACCTCGAGCGTGCGGTCGTCGACGGCGGTGACGCCGACGGTCTCGTCGAACGTGGCGTAGGCGAGGTCGAGCATGGCCTGGGCGGCGTCGGCGGCCGAGGCCCCGCCTTGGGCGTCGGAGGAGGCGGACACGCGGGCGAACTCGGTGATCTGCTGCTGGCGGAAGTCGAAGAACTCTTTGGCGCCATCGATGCCCAGGAACAGCTCGAAGTATTGGGCGGCGTGGTCGGGCATCATCGCGCGGCGCCAGGCGTAGACGAAATCGGACGCGGTGACGGGCGAGCCGTCGGCCCACAGGGCGTCTTCGCGGAGGGTGAAGGTGTAGGTGCGGCGGTCGTCGGAGTGGGTCCAGGACTCGGCGACGCCGGACTCGAACTCCATGGTGTCGAAGTCGAGCACGACCAGCGGGCGGAACATCTCGCGGACGATGCGGATGTCCTGCGACCAGCTCATGCGCTGCGGGTCGAACTCGTTGTGATTCGCGGAGGTGACGAAGGTGAAGCCCGGCTTGCCGTTGGACTCGATCTCAACGCCGCCGCCGCAGCCGACGAGCGTGAGCAGGGCGGCGAGGGTGGCGAAGAGGGTGACGCCGAGGCGGGCACGTCGCGGGAGGTCAGTTGTCATCGAGGACTCGTTGGAGGGTGACGTCGTAGAGCAGGCCGGCGTCGGGCGGGATGAGCGAGCCGAAGCCGCGGCTGCCGTAGGCCAGGTAAGCGGGGATGACGATCTGGCGGCGCTCGCCGACGGCCATGCCGGCCACGCCCATGTCCAGGCCGGGCACGACGGTGCCGGAGCCGACGACGAAGCGAAGCGGCTGGCCGAGCGCATCGGAGGAAGCGAAGGGCTGCGGGTTGCCGTCGACGGTGGCGACGTAGGCGAGCTCGATCCGGTCGCCGGGGCCGACACGGCGTGGGCCCGAGCCGGGCTCGACGATGGCGACCTCGACGCCGGGCTTGGCGTCGAGCAGCTCGACGGTGGCGCGGAGGGTGAGGCCGTCGATCCCCTCGCCGAAGGCGTCGTCCTGAGTGATCAGGTCGGGCGGGATGACCAGCTCGCGGGTCTCGCCGATCTTCATGCCGACGATCGCCTCGTCCCACGCACGCAGGGCCTGGCCGGACCAGAGCACGAATCGCATCGGGCCGTTCATGCGGCTGGAGTCGACGATGGCGTCGGTGCCGACCCGCACCTCGTAGGCGGCGGTGACGAACATCCCGGCCCGCGCCGCGTTGCCGTAGCCGGACTCGACGACGCGGTAGCGCAGGCCCGACGGGCGTGCCGTCCAGCCCTCGTCGAGCTCGGCGGCGTCCGGGTCCATCGGCGGGACGTAGGCGGGCCCGCCCAGCGAGCGCGTGGGGTCGTGCTGGGCTTGCGGCCGTGCCCCGGTGGAGCCGGCCGTGATCGCGGCGGTCCGCTCGGCGGGCGAGGCTGCGGAGGTGGGCTCGGGGTTGGGGGGTGAGCCGGGCGAGGGTAGCGCAGGCTCGGCCTGCGGCGCCGGCTCGGCGGGGACGAACAGCTCGAGCCGATCCGCGGCGAAGTACCCGGCTGCGCCCATCGCCGCGACGATCGCAAGCACGACGATCACGCGTACGGGGCTGGCCTTGCGTCCGGTGCCGCGGGCGTCGTGCGCCTCGGGCGGGGCGGGGGGCTGGCCTTGCGACTCGGGCTCGGGCGACGCCGCCGCGGTGCCGGAGTCGGTGAGGGTGTCGTAGCGCTCGAGGTCCTTATCGGAGCCACGCCGGGTTGGCGCGGCGTAATAACCCTGGCCCTCGGGGCGCTCCACGATATAGAAGATGCGGCCCTCCTCGTCGCGCAGCGCGCGGCCCACGTCCTGATCCCGCGCCTTCACCGCGCGGCCGGAATAGGGGCTGAGGACCGTAATCGGCATAGCCCGGAGAGTTTAACGGCTCGGCGACGCCGCCACACGCCTTTCACGGCAGGGCGGTTGGGGGATTTGCGTTCACCCGCCAAGGCCGGGGCCGGCTCCTCGGACGGCGCTCAGGTCCGCTTGAGTTACACCTCAAGCGAAGCGAAAGGCGGGTCCGATGAATCGCGAGCCCCGACGGAGGTCGGTCTAGCACCGGGCACGACGCCCACGGCCCAATCAGTTCCAAGGACGCCCCGGAGACCGGCCCATGCCCCTGATGTCCAAGCACCAGATGATCGAAGCCATCCGCCAGCGCAACCGCTCGGCCACCGTCGAGTACCTCACCGACTTCGACGAGGACGAGCTCAAGACCTATCTCGCCCGGCTCACCGACCTCATCGGACATCGCGGCCCCGACAGCGTCTGGACCCGCAACACCCGCCACTCCTGCTTCGCCCGCCGCACCCGCGTCGCGGCTTGATCCCGCTTCGCTCAGGACCATCGCGTTGTTACGCTGCGGAGTATGACGTATCCCAAACTCTTCCGGGCCCTCTCGCTTTCTTTAGCAGTGTGCGCAGGCGCGTCGCTGCTCGTCGGCTGCGGCTCCAAGACGATCGTGATCGTCGAGCCCGACACGCCGCCGACCGGCGAGACAGAAGTCGAGGTCGTCGTCGTCGATCCGCAGCGCGACCTGGTCGAGATCCGATCCGCGGCGCAGCTGAGCTTCGAGAACGATCGGCTCAACGCGATGCTGCGGATCGCCAAGCGGATCGACCTGAGCCGCGAGGGCCAGCTTGCGCTCGTCGAGCAGGCTGCGGAGGTCTTGAAATTCGATAGCCACCGCGCCGAGCTGCTCATGGCGGTGGCCCGTCACCCGGCGTTGCGACACGACACGCTGCTCGCGCTCTATGCCGCGGTCGAGACGCTGAAGTTCGAGTCGAACCGCGTGAGGCTCATGCGTGCCTTGGAGAAGGCCAAGCCCGTCGATGCGGCTTCGGGCGAGCTGACGATCGGCGTGTGACCATCGGCGTCGGCCTCAGACCGATACGGCGACCGGCCCGGCTACGCGCTCGCGCACCCATCGCTGCATCTCGCTTCTCGCGGCCGGCCACTGCGCCGACGTGCGCAGCTCGACATACACCTTGAACGTCGCGTCGATCAGGTCGACCAGCCGGCGCGTGACGTGCAGCCGATGCTCGATGAGGTCGCGGGGCGTTTGGGCCTCGTCCGCGTCGGGCAGCTTGGCGGCGTTGATCGTGTAGCGATCGCCCTGCACGATGAGCTCGAACGGGAATTCGCCGTCGGACAGCAGCAGCCCGAGCTTGCGCGGCCACTTGCCCTCGCGCAACGCCTCGCCGGCCTCGGGCAGTCGGCTCGGGCCGTCACCGCGGAGCGTCTGCTTGCCGGTGGCGTCCCAGGCGCAATCCATATCGAGCGCCTTGTCGATCGTGAAGCTGACTTCGTCGGCAAGCATCCGGTCGCCGGGGTCGATCAACCCCTCGGCCGACTCGCCGACCCACCACAGCCACGTCAGCCACTCGTTGCCGATCCAGTCCTTCACGTCGATCGCCTTCGCGACCCAGGGCACAACCGGCCGCTCGATCGGTTGGGCCGGCCCGGCGTCTTCGTGGTCAACGCGGGCCAGCGCGGGCGGCGGGGTGAAGGCCGTTGGCTGGAGGTCTTCGTAGTCGCGGCCGCGGCCGGTGTTGCGCAGCCACTTGCCGGCCAGCGCCCCCGCCGAGATCGGCACCATGTCGACCGCGAACGCCTCGTTCATCAGCCGGGCCAACTGTTCGAGCACCGAGTCGCTGGCCGACCCGCAGAACACCTGGCCCCGCCGCAGGTCCCACATCACGTCGACCATCTTGCTGCGGCGGTACATGCCCTTGGCGAGGTTGTCGCGCAGCTCGCGCTGGGCCAGCTCGGCCGCCTCGCGCCGCTCGGCCTTGCTGGCGTAGCCCGTGGGCGAGGCGGCGTCGGCCGCGCCGCGGTGGATCGCCTCGTAAGCCTTCTTCACGTCGGACGGCACGCGGTGCGTGTCGATCCGCAAGCCGAACAGCAGGGCGTCGCCGAAGCCGTTCTTCTCGTGGTCGAACTCGGCGTCGAGCAGATGCACGCCGGTGACGAAGCCGGCCTCGACCTCGTCGGGGGCACCGATCTCGGTCTCGCGGAAGCGGAAGTCGCGCAGGATGCCCAGCGTGGTGTCGTGGACAACGGCGGGCGCATCGCCCAACGCGAGGAAGCGGGAACAGGTGACGCGGCCGGATCGGAAAGCCATGGGATGTATCTCGCGTGCCCGGGCCAGGCGGTTGCCTTGACGCCGAGCGGGTCGTGGTGGTGGTTAGGAGAACTGGCGGAGGTCTTCGAGGTCGTAGCGTTCGATCACGCTCTGGATGTAGTCGCGGTGGGCGAACGCGCCGGCGATCTCGGCGTCGCTCCGCCCGAACGCCTCCATGCCGGTGCGGATTTTCTCATCCCAGAACCGGTCGAACACCCACTTCGCCGACATCTTCTTGGTCTCATCTTTTTCGCGGCCGTAGCCCCTGCCGTAGCCGGCCATGTGCAGGTGCTTGACCTCTTCGGGCGGGAGCCGATTCACCCAGTAATGGAAGGAGAAGTGGTTGTACGCCTCGGGCAGCAGCGTCCAGTTGCCGTAGTCCGCGACGGCGAGCGCCAGGCTTCCCTGATCGGTGCCGATGCTCTTGCGGCCGTGCATCTCCTGCGATTCGATGAACGCGCTCAGGTCATAGCACTTCTGATCCCACCGCCGCCAGAAGGCTCGGCCCTGCGGGAACAACACCGCGCCGCCGTTGAAGTACGCATATTGCTCGGAAGAGATGTCCTGGCCCTCCATTTTCGCAAGCGCCTGCGACGCGGTGGGCATCCACTCCATCTCGATCGGCTTGGCGCCGAACTGGTCGATCAGAAGCCGCCACACCTCAGGCGCGATCCGTGCCTTGGGCGCCATGGACACGCCAACGGCGTCTTGCGGCAGGGCGAACAGATCGTCGACCTGCTGCAGGTAGACCGTGTCGTTGTCGGTCAGGAATACCCGCTCGTTGTCGACGGGCGGGATCGCCAATTGCTTGTTGTAGCAAGGGCCAAGGTCGTAAAGCGGGTGGCGATCGGGCACGACGTCGACCTCGACCGGGAAGTAATCGATCCACTTGCGGATCGACGCGTCCGGCTCGGTGATGCAGGTCACCCGCAGCGGGTAGCGCGGCCAGACGTGGTCGTGCCACGAGGCGAGGTGGATCACAAACGCAACGGCGTGGCGTTCGTGATGCTTCTGTCGCGTCTCGTCGTACACCGTGCCCAGGACGCATCGGGCTTCGCCGTTGGGCTCGCGGTGTGCTGGGTTCACTGCCTGGGACATGGGCCACACCATACACACCGGCTCGAGCCGCCTCGGTCGGCCGGCCTGCGTTGGAAATCGACGGGTTGCTAAGCTCCGAGATTAGGCATCGCCGAGTCCATCACACCCCACCGCTGCAACTCTTCTTATGCCCTCGCTCAAGTCTCCTCGGCAGAAGGATTCCCCGCTCGCGGCCCGAGCGAAGTGGCTGCACCGCACGCTTCGGCGATGGGTCGGCCCGGACGCTGCGCGGCGCATCGCGCCATACATCGAGACGGTCACGCCGGGCCTCAGCCCGACTTTCTGCCGTGCGCGTGAGGGCGGGCTCTACGAATACAACACGGGCGGCCGCACGATTCTCTTTCCCTGCCGCATGATGCGGACGGCGCATCTCTCGGCCGGGTACGCCCAATGGATGCGCGACAAGTATCGCCTTGAGGGATTCGTCGAGGTCGAGCCGGGGGACGTCGTAGTGGATTGCGGCGCGTTCGTGGGCGGCTTCACGCTCGGCGTGGCCGAGACGGCCGGTGTGATTCACGCCGTTGAGCCCTCGCCGACCAACTTCGCCGCGCTCGAAGCGAACACCTCCGCGCTGGGCAACGTCCAGCGGCACGCCTTGGGTCTGTACAAGCACAGCGGCCAGATGCGGCTGAACCTCAGCGACAGCCACGTCGACGACAGCCTGCTGACGCCGGACTTCACCGGCACCGGCGAGTCGGTCGATGTCGAACTGCTGACCCTGGACCATTGGGCCCAGCGGCTGGGGGTTGGCCAGATCGATTTCATGAAGCTCGAAGCCGAGGGCGTCGAGATCGACATCCTTTCGGCGATCGAAGGCACGCGCATCCGCAAGTTTGTGGTGGATTGTTCGGCCGAACGCGAGGGCGACTCGCCGCGCGAGCCCGTCGCGGCCTGGATGTCGGATCGTGGCTACGAGGTCCGCCACGCCGGCAAGATGCTGTTCGCTCGGCTCGACTGAGGCCGATCAATGCGGGCGAGAGGACTCGAACCTCCACGGGTTGCCCCACTGGAACCTAAATCCAGCGCGTCTGCCAATTCCGCCACGCCCGCGGCGGCACGCAGCGTAACCGGATGCACCGCGCAAGACAGCGGCGTCGAAAACGTGTCTTCGCAGGGACCGGGCAACCCTCGGCCCGACCTGCTTAATTGATGATGCGTCGTTTCCAGTCACGGTCGCCTGCCCCACGCAAGCGACCGCTGAAAATGACCCCTGCGGGATTCGAACCCGCGTCGCCAGGATGAAAACCTGGTGTCCTAGACCTGACTAGACGAAGGGGCCAGAGCGGGAATTGTAGCCATGGCGGTCGTCACGGCAACCGGGGCGGTGACAGGGCGTTACAATTTGGTTTTCGCGTCACGCCTCCCTCCGCCGCCGAGCTCATCAGCCGTGCTCACGATCACCGTTACCGATGGCCCCCGCAAAGGCGACGCGCTCGAAGCCGTGGCCGGCGAGCTGCTGGTCATCGGCCGGCGTGGCTCGTGGCTGAAGCTGCCGGACCCGCGCTCCAGCCGGCAGCACGCCGAGCTGCGCAGGGGCGAGGACGGGTGGGAGGTCGCCGACCTCGGCTCGACCAACGGCACGTTCGTCAATGGCCAGCGCATCGACGCACCCACGCCCATCGGCGAGGGCGACGTCATCCGGATCGGCCGAACGCATCTGGCCGTGTCCACGATGCTCGCCGCGGAGTCGCCGCCCGCCGCCGATGATCCCGCACCCCTGGCGGCTTCGCCGCCGCCCGCCGACCCCGAGCCGATCGCACCCGTCGCACAGCCTCCCGCTGCCCCGCCTGTCGATGCCGCGGCCGATGACGCCGTGCCCTCGCCGGATGCCCTCGAAGCGCCGACGCCCACCGCCCCCAGCCCAGCCGACTCGGTCTCGGCTTGGGACGAGCTCGAGCTGAGCCCTTGGGAAGACGGCGAAGACCTCGCCTCGCTGCTCAACGACGACGACGAGGACACACCACCACCATCCGCGCCGCCGGCCACCCCGCCGCCGACCTCAACTGCCGAGAACGCCCCCGCGTCCCCCGAGCAGGCCTCCTCCGAAACGCCGCAAGACGACGAGTCGAAGCGCGGCGGCATGTCGTTGATCTGGGCGGCGCTGCTGGCCCTGCTCATCCCCGCGGGCGTCTGGGCCGGCGCCGAGCTCGGGGTGATCGATGTCGGGCGGTTCATCGCTTACTCCTCGGAGTCGTCCGAAGCCGAGCCCGACACGGCCTCTGCAACTGATGATTCGGAGCCGGCTGAAGAAGACGCTTCCGCGGCATCAGAATCCGCAGCCGCCGACGACCAAGGTGTTGAAGAAATCGCCGCTGAGTCGACCGATGCGCCCGCGATGCAGGCCGACCCCGCGTCGGCTCAAGCCGCGACGGAACCGATCGACGTCGCCCCGCCCGCTTCGCCCGCGCAGCCGCAGGGCGAGTCGGCCGAGGCGGATTGGCTCAGCGTGGTCGCCCCCGCTTCCGAGCCCGCTCAGCCGTCGCCAAACGCCACCACGGACGACGCCCCGCGTATCCAGAGCCTCATGGGCGGCCCGAATGCGTCGCCGACTCCCGCAGCCACGCCCGCTCGAGGCGAGGCGTCCCTCGACGACGTGCTGGTCGATCTGGCCAACCGCCCGCCGCCCGCTGTGGCCGCCGAAGAGCCCGAGATCGCGCGACCGGTCGAGGTACGCACGATGGACCTCGCGCTGATCGCCGAGCAGGCCGCCGAATCGCGCGAGCCCGAAGAGCTCGCCGCCAACCCCGCCGCGGCCGACCTCGCCAACGCGCTGACCGAGCTCGACCCCGCGCTCGCCGTGGTCGCGACCGCCGACGGCCGGGCCGAGCCTGCCCGATTCGTCGAGGTGCAGGTCGCCAGCGAACCCTCGGCTGTGCCCGAGATCGCCGTCGCCTCCGAGCCCGCTGCGCAGCCCGAGTCGGCCGAATCAGCGTCGCCCACCGCCGGCGATTGCGTGGTCTACCTGGTCGATGTCTCGGGCTCGATGATCGACTCGTTCGGAGCCGTCGCGGGCTGGGTCGTGTCTGATCTCGAACGGCTGGCGATCCAGGACCGGTTCGCGGTCATCACGTTCCGCAACGGCGAGGCCGACGAGATACAGCCCCCCGGACTGAGGATGCCCAGCGTTCGGCGGCGCACCGAAGTCGACACCTACCTCCGCCCGGGCACCGGACAGATCATCCCCGGCGGCCGGTCGGACGTGCTGCCCGCGATCCGCGCCGCCGCAGCCCTCGAGCCCGATCGCCTCGTCATCGTCTCGGACAACAGCCTCAACCGCCGCACGCCCGACGCCCTGCAAGCCATCGCCGCCGAGCTCGGCGAACTCGTCGCGGTCAACCCGGACCTGCGCGTCGATGGCGTCCAACTGTTTTACGACGACCCGCGTGGCCTGCTCGCCGACATCGCCGATCGCTTCGGCGGCAACTTCGTGATGGTCACGCCCGAGTCCGACGCCGGGGCCGGCAACCCCATCGAGCGCCTCCTGCGTTAGCAAGCCGCGGCCGGTGGCCCTCGCCGGACTCGCGGCATCGACACGGCGTATGATCCTCACATGCCCGTTTTCCTAGACGACAAGCCTTACGCGGCGACCGCCGCCAAGCTCGGCGAACTCCTGGACGCCGTGCGTGAGTCCCCCGGGCAGCACCGCCGGCTGATCGTCGAGGTCAACGTGTCGGGCCACCCGCTGGCCGGCGACGCCCTGGTGGCCGAGCTCGAGCGGGACATCGCCGAAGACGAAGTCCGCCTCGTGTCCGCCGACGCCGGGCAGATCGCGGTCGAAGCCCTGGGCGCGGTGCGCACGTCGGTCGACGAGATCGCCAACCTCCACCAGCAGGCCGCCGATATGCTCCAAGCCGGCGACGACGCGACCGGCCTCGCGACCGTGGGCCGGGTGGTCGAGCTGTGGGCCGGCGTGCAGTCGGCCGTGGGCCAGTCCGCTGAGGTCGCCGGCATCGACCTCAACACCCTGACCGTCGAAGACAAGCTCGCCACCGACCTCATCGCCGGCCTGCTCGACCAGCTCCGCGCCCTGCGCGATCTCATCCAGTCCGGCGACACCGTCGCGCTCGCCGACGCCCTCGCTTACGAGTGGGCCGAGACCACCGCCGCGTGGGGCGACCTCGTCGAGACCCTCCTGCACCGCATCGAACACGCCGCGACCTGACCCCACCGAAAGCCGCCATGCCCAAGACCAACCTCGACCACCCCACCCTGCCGCTGGTCAAGCAGGCCTTCCCGGATCGCAAGTTCTTCGCGACCGAGTACCGCGGCTGCACGACGCTCATCGTCGCCCCCGCCGACCTGCACGACGTCCTCGCCTTCCTCCGTGACGACGACGGCTGCAAGTTCGACCTGCTGTCCGATGTCGCCGCCGTCGATTACCTCAACTACCCCGGCAACGACGCGCCCAACCGCCCGCACGGCCGCTTCGGCGTCGTCTACAACGTCGTCTCGACCCGCGACAACCGCCGCCTGCTGGTTAAGACCTTCCTCGACCCGTCGATCGACACCTCCGGCATCGAGCACGACCCCGCCCTGCACCTGCCCACTGTCACTGACCTGTGGCCCGGGGCCGAGTGGCGTGAGCGCGAGGCGTTCGACATGTTCGGCATCCGCTTCGACGGCCACCCCGACCTCCGCCGCATCCTTACCTGGGAGGACTACCCCGCCCACCCGCTCCGCAAGGACTACCCCGTCCGCGGCCGCGGCGAACGCGAGACCTACGCCGTCATCGACCGCGACTCCGCCTGACTCCCCCGGAAGCCCGATCCCGGAAGCCCGCCCCCCTCGGAAGCCCGATCGCGAACTCAACCTGGCCCCACTCACCCTCCCTCATGCCGCAAGGACCGCCTGCATGAACCGCACCCTCCGCCGCACCGCCTCGCTCGCCGCCCTCGCCCTCGCCGCCGCCCCTGCCGTCGCGCAGACCACCTCGGCCGACGCCAAATCCGGCCACGGCCTCGAGCCCGATCCCTACTTCCCCTTCACCGACCTCGGCGGCCTCACCGTCCCCGACGAGATGTCCCGCGACGACTGGCAGCCGATGACCGTCCGCCCCGTCGACGGCCGCACCGTTCACGACCCCACCTACGTCCACCCCATCGAGCTGCGCAACGACGCCGACCCCGGCGTCACGCAGGGCCCCGGCGAGCTGCGCCTCGTGAACGCCCTCGACGGTTCCAAGCCCGAGCACTACTCGTGGCACAACGTGCTCGACACCGCGCTGGGTTGGGGGTGGTTCGCCGTCGACGCCGCGTCGGCCGTGCCGCGCATGGTCGTGCAGCCGCCGCTCCAGCCGGTCGCGACCCCGCCGGGGGCGACCGATGAGTCGTTCGGTTTCTTCTTCGAGACGCCCGAGTCCGTCGAGGGCGGCGACGCCTTCGATCTCTCGGCCCTGCCGACCCAGGCACCGGACGCGCTCGAAGCAGAGCCCGACGCCGCCGCGGAGTAAGCCGCCGCTCGTCCACGCGACCGAGCCAGCCCTCTTCACACGGGTCGCTCGGACATGCAATTCCAGCAGACCTCGAAATGCCCGGGGTTGTCCTCGCCGCAGTGCGGGCACGTCCAGTCCGGCGCATCGAGGTCCGGCGGGTCGGGCGGCAGGGGCAGTTCTTCGTTCTGCCGCCACCGCCGAACAAGGTCCACCGCCTCCAGCCAACGGTCCCGGGGCACCGCGACACGCACGCCCTGGCTGCCCTGCGACACGCCGGGGATGAACGTGTTGCCGAACACGTCGTTCAGCGGGTCCTGCATCCGCACCAGCGGCACGTCGTACGCCTGCATGAGCTCTTCCAGCTCGTCGGTCGCACGCACCATCTCGCCATCGGCGATCAGCGGCGGGAAGGCGCCCTCGGGGATGAGGTCGTCCAGCTCGAACGCCCATCCGCACTCCGGACAGACGCGCTTGGTGACGCCCGCCAACGGGTAAGCACAGCTCTGGCACTTCAGGCCGAGGTCGGGCAGAGGTTCGCCGAGGGGCAGTTCGAAAGCCATCGCGACCCGACAATAGCCCGCCCGGCCCGCCGACGCGCGGCGCAACCGACAGGCTTGAGCGGCGATCGAGGCCGAATCCGACGCAGATTGTCTTGGATCGTGGCCGAGGGCCGATAACTTAGACGCATCGCTCGCGCGTGGGATTCGACGCACGGCGGTGGCCTCACGCACACGGATGGCAAGGGCGGACACATGAAGCAGCCAAGGCAGGCGAAGAAGGCGGAGATTCACTATCCCCAGGCACCGCGCGGCGGACCGGGGACCGAAGCGGGCAGGGCGATCCAAGGCGTGGCACGCCTCGCGGCCGAGCAGGCTCGCGCGAGATGGGCGGGCATGTCGATGGGCCGGGCGTGGTTCATCTGGCCGCTGGCGATCGTGCTGGTGGGGATGGGCTGGTGGTCGGCGGTGGGGCCGCGGGCCGTGGGCTTCGCGCCGGTGGAGGTCGTCGGTGCCCAGGCCGAAGACACGCTAGCTTCGGGGGTGGTGCTGCAAACCGCGCCGCCGCCCGATCCGCTGGTGATCGATCTCCGACAGCCGACACTGCAAGCCGACGCGGCCGCTGACACAGAAGACGCTGCCCTTGCGCAAACAACCACCGATCCGCCGCGCGTGAATAGCCTCGCCGAGGTCGCGTTAACCCCCACCGAGCCGCGCCAAGCCGCGCCGCGCCCGCTTGAGTTGTCGCCGACTCCCGAGCAGCCCGCCGCCGCGATGGCGCAAGGCGAATTCGCCTTCGATCAAGCCACGACAAGCATTTCGGCCGCGCCGCTCCCCTGGGGCGACGCCCAGCTCGCTCTGGCTTCCCCGGCCAACCCCACGGACACGCCGCCGTCGCTCGCGCTGCCGTTCGTCATCGACGGCCCGACCTCGCCCCGGCGCGCCGCCCGTGCGACCGCCGAGCACGTCGCCCGCCCCGTCCCCCCGGCGATGCCCGACAGCTCCCGCACCACCCGCGTCGTCTACATGGTCGACCTCTCCGGCTCGCTGGTCGACAGCCTGCCCGAGGCGGTTCGCTACATCGGCGACGAGCTCGATCGCCTCGAGCAGCCGGCCGTGTTCACCGTCCTGTTCTTCCGCCGCGGCGAGGTGATCGAGCCCCCGCCGCACGGCCTCAAGCCCGCCACCTTCGATCTCAAGTGGGAGGTCTACGACTGGATCCGCCTCGAGCGCGGCCACCTCGAAGCCGGCGGCAAGGCGACCCTCTCCGACGCCGTGCTCGCCGCGCTTCGGTACGAGGTCGACCGCGTGGTGCTGCTGTCCGACGACGGTTTCGGCCGCGACCGTTCCTGGACCCATGGCCCCACGCTGCTCGACGACATCGCCATGACCCTGCCCAACGCCGAGACGGTGATCGACACCGTGCAGTTCTTCTACCGCGACGAGGCCGGCGCGATGGAGGCGATCGCCGATCGCTTCGGCGGCGGCTACACGTTCGTCAACCGGCCGATGCCCGACACCGAGCCGGAGTTCGTCGACCTGTACAGCGAGCTGCGCGAGCAGGGCGTGATGAACGCGTTGAAGTGATCGCCGTTCGGCCAATCGTTCTCTGGCTTGCCCGATAAGGCTCGACGCTGCGCCCCGACTCAGGGCGCGTCGGTGGGTCTCCGATAGTTCCTTCGCCGGCCGCATGGGTCGGCGACGAATCGGAGACCGCCGCGATGTCCAACCCGCCGATCCTCAACACCCGACCCCAGACGTGCCGCCGCTTCCTGGCGGATTGGGCCGGCGCGTTGACCCCACCGGCACCCATCTTCCTCTCCAAGGGCGAGGGCGGGGCCGGCGTCCTCGCGGCAAACTCCGCAGCCCTGTTTCGCCTTTCCCTGATGGACCACGACGAGCAGCTCAAGCTCCACCACGCCTTCAACGACTGGCTGGACGAGCAGGCCCAGGTCCGCCAGTCCGCCCCGTACAACTGGACGCTCGAAGAGACCATCGAGCACCTCAGCCGGGCCCGCAAGATCCTCGTCTTCGGCTTCGTCTACCGCGACCTCGAGCGCCACATCGGCGTCCGCGACATCAACGAGTCGCTCGCTGCCGCCGCCCTCTGGGCCTTCGGCACGCTCGAGCACGAGCACCAGGTCGCGCTGGTCGACCACGTCGAGGCCCGCCACGCCGAGCAGTGCATCATCGACGAGCAGGCCCTCGACTGCCTCCAGCGCATCTACGCCGCCGCGGCCTGACCGCCGAGCAGACTCGCCCCACGCACAGCTTCGTAAACTGTGCGCGTGGCGAACCCCACCCAAGCCGATGACCGCCCCACAGCGCTGCTGATCCGCGCGCCCGGGACGAACTGCGACCGCGAGATGGCCACGGCCTTCGAGCTCGCCGGCGCGAGCGCCGTCACCGTGCACGTCGACCGGCTGATCGCCGACCCCGCGCCGCTGCGGGAGGCCTCGCTGGTCGGCCTGCCCGGCGGGTTCAGTTACGGCGACGACGTTGCAGCCGGCCGCGTGTTCTCCCACCGACTCGCCCGAGGCCTCGCCGAGCCGATCACCGCCGCGGTCGAGCGGGGCGTGCCGATCCTCGGCGTGTGCAACGGCTTCCAGGTCCTGGTCAAGCTCGGCCTGCTCCCCGGCTGGTCGCCCGGCGACTCCGGCTGGACCCAGCAGACCACGCTGATCGACAACGCCCACCCGCGATTCATCGATCGCTGGGTCGGGTGCGTCATCCCCGGCGAGGCCGACGGCGGCGGCCGATGCGTCTGGACCCGCGGCCTGGGCACCTGCGAGCTGCCGATCGCCCACGGCGAGGGCCGATTCGCCGCCCCCCCGGCCGTGCTGGACCGCCTTGAAGCCGGCGGGCAGGTCGCCCTTCGCTACGCCGACCCTGCGGATAACCCCAACGGCTCGGCCCGCGCCATCGCCGGCATCACCGATCCCACCGGCCTGGTCTTGGGCCTCATGCCCCACCCCGAGCGATACACGGATGCCCTGCAGCACCCGCGCTGGACCCGCCTGACACCCGCCGAGCGGGCCGCCGAGACGCCCGGCCTGCGGCTGTTCCGAAACGCCGTCGAGCACGTCCGAAACGTCACGCCGGTCGCCACCCCGGGCTAAGCGTTAACGCCCGCTTTCGGTTATCCCGACATTCCTCTATATTGCTCGGCCCGCCACCCCGGAAGGTCCGGGGTTGTTTTGTCTCTGGGCCGCGTCGCCAGCAGGCAAATCCGGCGTTTACCACAGGCGGACGTTCGGTCGTCCGCGACCCGCTTGGGCTGATCGGCACGTCGTCGATCGCGGGTACACCGCCCACCGGAAAGGTTCGTCCCCCCACATGGTTGATAAGTCCCTCATCGCTTCGCTGGACATCGAAGATTCTGAAGCCGTGGCGATGCTCGAAGACGCCTTCGGCAACGACGTCGCCTTGGGCGACATGGAACCCCTGCTCGGCGACGTGATGGCCGACTTCTCGTCCGGCACGATCGTGCAGGGCAAAGTGATCGGCATGGCCGGCGACGACTTCCTCGTCGAGGTCGGCCTCAAGTCCGAGGGCATCCTCGACAAGAACGAATTCGACGACGCCTCGGCGATCGAGATCGGCGACACCGTGGAGGTCCTCCTCGAGGACGCCGACTCGCCGACCGGCCTCATCCAGATCTCCAAGCGCAAGGCCGACCGCATCCGCGGGTGGGAAAAGATCATCAACGAAAAGGGCGAGGGCGACCCCGTCGACGGCAAGGTCATGCGCAAGATCAAGGGCGGCCTGCTCGTCGACATCGGCGTGCCCGTCTTCCTGCCCGCGTCGCAGGTCGACATCCGTCGCCCGCACGACATCGGTGCCTTCATCGGCACGACCATCGAGGCCGCGATCCTCAAGATCGACCACGAGCGCCGCAACATCGTCATCTCCCGCCGCAAGCTCATCGAAGAGCGCCGCGCCGAGCAGCGCAAGCAGCTGCTCACGCAGATCAAGGTCGGCGACATCGTCCCCGGCACGGTCAAGAACATCGCCGACTTCGGCGCGTTCGTCGACCTCGGTGGCATCGACGGCCTGCTGCACATCACCGACATGTCCTGGGGCCGCGTCAACCACCCGACCGACGTGGTCAAGATCGACGAGAAGGTCGAGGTCAAGATCCTCAACATCGACCACGATCGCGAGAAGATCGCCCTGGGCCTCAAGCAGCGCGACGCCTCGCCGTGGGAAGACATCGAAGCCAAGTACCCGGCCAACACCCGCCTCTCCGGCTCGGTCACGAACATCATGTCCTACGGCGCGTTCGTGAAGCTCGAGGACGGCGTCGAGGGCCTCGTCCACATCTCCGAGATGTCGTGGACCAAGCGCATCAGCCACCCGACCGAGCTCGTCTCCATCGGCGAAGAGGTCGAGGTCGTCGTCCTCGACATCAATAAGGACAAGCAAGAGATCAGCCTCGGCATGAAGCAGACCGAGGTGAACCCGTGGGAGCTCGTCGCCGAGAAGTACCCCCCCGGAACCGTTATCGAAGGCAAGGTCCGCAACCTCGCGTCGTACGGCGCGTTCGTCGAGATCGAGCCGGGCATCGACGGCCTGCTGCACGTGTCCGACCTGTCGTGGACCCGCAAGCTCTCGCACCCCAACGAGATGCTCAAGAAGGGCGAAGAGGTCAAGTGCGTCGTGCTCGAGGTCGACCAGCAGAAGCAGCGCGTCGCACTGGGCCTCAAGCAGATGACCGAAGACCCCTGGACGCAGGCCATCCCGGACAACTACCAGCCGGGCATGATCGTCGAGGGCAAGGTGACGAAGATCACCAACTTCGGCGTGTTCGTCGAGCTCGAGGACGACCTCGAGGGCCTGCTGCACATCTCCGAGCTGGCCGACCACAAGGTCGAGAACCCGCAGGAGGTGGTCGCGGCCGATCAGACCGTGGAGGTCAAGATCCTCCGCGTCGACACCGACGACCGCAAGATCGGCCTGTCGCTCAAGCGGGCTCAGTGGACGGCCGACCAGGACGCCGCGGCAACCACGCGCGAGGCGAAGTCCTCCGGCCCCGCGTCCGGTGGCCTCGGCGGGTTTGGCGATCACGACGCGCTCGGCACCGACAAGATCACCTTCGGCCAGGGCGGTGCGTCCACCGGCTGATCCGCCGACCCCCGCCACAATCCAGCACCCCCCAGCCCCGGCCCTGCGCCGGGGTTTTTCTTGGGAATCGTTCGGCCGCTGAGGCCCGCGAAAGCGAGACCGCGAAGAGGGTTCGCAAGCCGGCGCAAACTCGTGAGCCATGCTGGACACGGCCGCCCCCAGTTGCGAGGCTGTGCAACCGGGGCCGACGACGATCTGTCTGCGTGCGGCCCGGGCGTGAGCCCTTCATCCGGATTGTGAGTCTTATGTTCCGTCAACCCTCCGAGGCGCCGACCCCAACGCAGCGCTCGTCCGACGAGCAGGAGGCATCCCGCGCCGGCGATGCCGGGAGCGCGACGCACGCCGGGCCGGGCCCTCAGCCGACGCCGGGGCCGAATCCCTGGTCGGGCGTGCTCGCGGTGCAGTGCCGCATGGCCGGGGCCGACGCGGCGGTGATGCTGCGGCTGCCCAGCGGCGAGGGCGAGCCACAGGTCGAGGCGACGTTTGTCGCGCCAACGCCGCCGGGCCAGCAGGGCGTCGCCAAGCCGGCGCTTTCGGACGACTGGTGGCGGCCGATGCTCGAGCACGCCGACAAGGTCAAGCCCTTGGGGCGGGCGGTCGTTTCGCAGCGGCGGGAAGCGCCCGAGTCGTGGTCGGTGATGCTTTGGGCCGGCGAGGCCGAGGGCGTCGGGCGGCGGTTGGAGGTGTTTGCGGTGCGGGCCTCGGACCAGCGCGAGCTGGGGCACCGCGTCAGCCTGCTGGAAGTGAGCCGGACGCTGATCGACCTGCGGACGGCCCAGGCGACCGCAGACCGGGCGCAGGCCCAAGCCGCGGCGGGCGAGGCGGTGCTGACCGGGATCACCGCGTTCAACGCGGCGGGCAAGTGCCGCGCGGCGGCGATGGCGTTGTGCAACGACCTGGCCCGGCGACTCGAGGCCGAGCGCGTGAGCCTGGGCTTCGGCGCGGGGGACGCGGTGCATCTGCACACCGTGAGCGATACCGAGCACGTGCAACGCCGGATGAGCGTGTCACGCGACATCGAGGCGGCGATGGAAGAGGCGGTCGACCAAGACGCGGCCGTGCCGTGGCCTTGCGACCCAACCTTGCCGATCGTCGCGCGGGCGGCGGGTGAGTTAGCCAGTCGCCACGGCGCTAAGCACATCGTCACGCTGCCGCTGCGGGGGGCGACCCGTCACGAATCCAGCGGCGACGAGGCGGAGGCGGTGGGCGCATTGACGATCGAGCGCGAGGTCGATCGCGCGATCACGGCCGACGAGCTGGACGAGGTGCGCCGGGTGCTGGACCTGGTAACGCCGCGGCTGCTGGAGCTTCGCGAGCGCGATCGGTGGGTTGGGGCGCGGTGGGCATCGGGCGTGCGGTGGGTGGGGGCGATGGCGGTGGGACCGAAGCACACGTGGGCGAAGCTGTTGGCGGTGGCGGTGTTTGCGGTGGCGGCGGTGGTGACGATCGGCCGCGGGACGGACTGGGTGGAGTCGTCTTTCGTGATCGAGCCGGTGGTGCAGCGGGTCGTGCCCGCCCCGGCGGACGGTTATCTGCAAGACGCGTTCGTCGAGCCGGGCGACGAAGTGATTGGCGGCGAGACGGTGCTGGGTCGGCTGGACACGTCGGAGCTCGAGGTGCGGTTGGCGCAGCTCGTGGCCGAGCGGTCGGCGGCGACGAGCGAGGCGGACATGGCATGGCGTGAGGGTGACGCGGCCAAGCGGCTGGTGGCGCAGGCGCGGGCGGATGAGATCTCGGCGCAGATTGATCTCGTGAACTATCAGATCGAGCGGGCCGAGCTGATCGCGCCGATCGACGGGGTGGTGGTGATGGGCGACTGGCGGAAGGAGCTGGGCACGCCGGTTGAGAAGGGGCGGGTGCTGTTCGAGGTGGCGCCGCTGGATCGGTATCGGGCGACGATGATGGTGCCCGAGTCGCGGGTGTTTGACGTGTGGCCGGGGCAGACGGGCGAACTGGCGGCGGCGGCATTGCCGGGGCAGAAGCTCGCGTTCGAGGTCGAGCGGGTGCACCCGGTGGCGGAGGTCGCGGATCAGACGAACGTGTTCCCGGTGAAGGTGCGGCTGATCGGCCGGGTGGGCGACGAGGAGGGCGCGGCGTTCGAGCCGCCGTCGTGGGTGCGGCCGGGCGTGGAGGGCGTGGCCAAGGCGGACGCGGGACGGAAGCCCTGGATCTGGCTTTGGGTTCGCGATGGCGTGAACTGGGTGCGGATGAAGCTCTGGTGGTGACCGACCATGGCCGTCGACCGACCGACTTTTGACGACAACTGGCACCGCGTCTCGGAGCTGCGGCCGAGGCTGCGGAGCGTGGTGCAGGTGCACCGCCAGCCGCTGCGCGGCGTGGTGTGGCACGTCTACCGCGACCCCGGCAACAATCGCTACTTCCGCGCTCCGCCGGCGCTGTATCACTTCATCGCGCTGCTCGACGGCGAGCGGACGGTCGGCGACGCCTGGAAGGCGACCTGCGAGCGCTTCGGCGACGAGGCCCCCACGCAGGGCGAGACCACGCAGGCGCTGGGGATGCTCTATACGAGCAACCTGCTGCGCGGCGAGCTGCCGCCGGACGTGTCGAGCATCATGGAGCGGCGGCGCAAGCGGCAGCAACGCGAAGCGAAGGGCTATCTCACGAACCTGCTGTTCGCGAAGATCCCGCTCGCCGACCCGGACGCGTGGCTGACGTGGCTGGTGTCGCTGACCGGCTGGCTGTTCGGCTGGTTCGGCGCGTTGCTGTGGCTGTCGGTGATCTTTGCCGGCCTCTGGGCGGTGTCGGGGCGCATCGGCGAGCTGACGGACGCGGGGTCGGGCGTGCTCTCGCCGGACAACCTGATCTTCCTGACCGTGGCGTTCGTGGTGCTCAAGCTGATCCACGAGCTCGGGCACGGCCTGGCGTGCAAGGCGATGGCCAAGCGCGAACGCGGCGGCGGCGAGGTGCGGCAGGTCGGCGTGATGATGATGGCGTTCATGCCGCTGCCGTACGTCGACGCGACCAGCTCGTGGTCGTTCCGCAGCAAGTGGCGGCGGATCGTTGTCGCCGCGGCGGGGATGTACGTCGAGATTTTCATCGCGGCGCTGGCGGCCATGCTGTGGTCGCGCACGCCCGAGGGTACGCTCGCTCATCAGCTTTCCTACAACGTCATGTTCGTCGCCAGCGTCACGACGCTGCTGTTCAACGCCAACCCGCTGATCCGGTTCGACGGTTATTACATCCTCTCGGATATCGCGAACCTGCCGAACCTCTACCAGCGCAGCCAGAACTACTTGAAATATCTGGTCAAACGATACGCCTACGGCGTGCGTCGGCCGATGAACCCGGCGCACAACCTGCGCGAGCGCATCTGGTTTGTGATCTACGGCATCGCCGCGTTTTTCTACAAGATCTTCCTCTTCGCCAGCATTATCCTCTTTGTCGCGGATCAGTTGTTCTTTATCGGGGCGCTGTTCGCGATCTGGGCGTTGGTCGCCTACACGGTTGTCCCGCTGGGCAAGCTCGCGCACTACCTCGCGTCGCACGGCGAACTCGTGCGGTGTCGTGTGCGTTCGGTGACGACCACGCTTGGGTTTACCGCGCTGCTCTTCGGCTTTCTCGGGCTCATTCCCTGGGCCGATCACGGCCGGGCGACCGGGGTTGTAGAGCCGCGGCACTACGAGTCGATGGCGCTGGACGAGCCGGGGTTTGTGCTGGAGGTCGCCGAGCCGAATTCGCTTGTGCCCGCCGGTGCGGCGCCGCTGGTCGTGGCCGAGCACCGCGACCTGATGGCCGAGCGGGCCGAGGCCGAGGCGTTGCTGGAGCGCCTGCGGATCGAGCGGCGTCGGGCGATGAACGACGACCCGGCGCAGGCGCAGGCGATCGCGGCGGAGATCCGCGGGCACGAGGGGCGGCTGTCGCGGATCGACGCGCGGATTGCGGGGCTTTCGGTGGTGTCGGACATCGAGGGCGTGTGGCTCGTGCGCGATGGCGACCGCCTGCCGGGCAGCTGGCAGGACCGCGGGATGAGCCTCGGGGCGGTGGTCTCGCTGGACGACTTGATCGTGCGCCTGGTGGCGGATCAGTATCTGGGGCCGAGGTTGCGGTCGGGCGTGCAGACGGGGGACATCGTGGAGGTGCGCGTGCGGCAGCGGCCGAACCTGACGTTTATCGGGAGGGTTGAGTACGTGCTGCCCGCGGGTCGTGAAGAGCTGCCCTCGGACGCGCTGGGTTATCAGGCGGGCGGGCCGATCGCGATGGAGGAGTCGCAGGACCCTCAGCAGGGCCCGCGCCCAACCGAGTCGCGTTTTGAGGTGCGGCTGGCGATCGACGCCGACCAGCACGACGGGCTGCGGCTGCTGCCGGGGCAGGTGGTTGAGGCGCGATTCGATCTGGGGGATCGGCCGCTGTTGAGCCAGGGGTATCTGGCGCTGCGGCAGCTTCTGCAGCGGAGATTTCAGATTTGACGGCCGGCGCTTCGGGGATCGGCAGCGGCGCGTGGCACGGGGTGCGCGAGGCGCCCGACTCGGCGCTGGGCGTCGTGTTCGAGCCCGCCGAGCGCGGCGCGGCGCATCCTTCGATGGACGCGTTTTTGAAGGGGCGGGTGGCTCGGCCGCGGACGGTTCGGCCGCTGAAGGGTCTTGATGCGTTTGCCGAGATGGCGACGGCTAGGCTGGTCCCGCTGGTGCCTCGTCGGCGGCGTGCGCTTCGGGATGCGGATCGGGTTTTGGAGCGTTCGGTGGCTTGTCGGGACATGGCCGATGAGGCGTTGCAGTCCAGGCTGATCGATCTGCGTGACTTGTTTGCGCGTCGCCGCACGGGGCGGGAGCCGCTGATCGAGGCGCTCGCGTTGATCCGCGAGGCGTCGCGGCGGACGCTGGGGATGGAGCCGTACCGCGTGCAGGTAGCGGCGGCGTTGGCGATGCACCGGGGTTGCGTGGCCGAGCTGGCGACGGGCGAGGGCAAGACGCTGTCGGCGGCGCAGCTCGCGGTGGTGCTGGCCTGGGCGCGGCGGGGTTGCCACGTGATGACGGTGAACGACTACCTGGCGGGGCGTGACGCGGAGCTGATGCGTCCGCTCTACGAGTGGTGCGGGTTGCGGGTGGCGACGGTGAACGAGCAGGCGTCGCCGCAGGAGCGGGCCGAGGCGTATCGGGCGGACATTACGTACGCGACGCACAAGGACATCGCCGCGGACTTGCTGCGCGATCGGCTGTCGGTTGGGCGTGGGTCGGCGGTTCTGCGGCCGCTGCACGCGGCGATCGTGGACGAGGCCGACTCGATCATGATCGACGAGGCGGTGACGCCGCTGATCATCGCCGGCGAGGCGCCCAACGAAGAGCAGGCCGAGGCGTTTGTGCAGGCGGCGGCGCTGGCCAAGCAGATGCCGCCGAACACGTTCAGCGTGGATGCCGGGCATCGCGAGGTGCGGTTGAATCACGCGGGTCGGGCGGCGCTGGCGGATCTATGTCGCGACCTTGGGGGGCTGTGGACCGGGCTGCGGCGGGCCGAGGAGCTGGTCGCGCAGGCGCTGACCGCCGAGCATCTTTATCTCAAAGAGAAGCAGTACGTCGTGGACGACGGCAAGGTGGTGATCGTCGATGAGTCGACCGGGCGGTTGATGCCGGATCGTACGTGGCAGCACGGGCTGCACCAGGCGGTCGAGGCGAAGGAGGGTCTGGAGCTGTCGCCCGCGCAGGCGACGATGGCGAAGATCAGCTTCCAGCGGTTCTTTCGTTTGTATCCGATGCTCTGCGGGATGACGGGCACAGCGGCAGAGGCGTCGGTCGAGTTGTGGCGGACGTATCGCACGCCGGTGGTGTCGATCCCGCGGCACCGCCCGCTGCTTCGCGTCGAGCAGGCCGATCACGTCTATCCCGACGAGGAAAGTAAGTGGGCGGCGATGGTGTCGCGGGTGCGCGAGGCGCACCGCAAGGGGCGGCCGGTGTTGGTGGGCACGCGGAGCGTGAAGGTGAGCGAGACGATCAGCCTGCGGTTTGAGGAGGTCGGTCTATCGCACCGCGTGCTAAACGCGGTGCATCACGCGCAGGAGGCGGAGATCGTATCGCTGGCCGGTCAGCGCAAGGCGATCACGATCGCGACGAACATGGCCGGGCGCGGCACGGACATCGGCCTTGCGCCGGGCGTGCCCGAGTTGGGCGGGCTGCTGGTGATTTCTGCCGAGCGCAACGAACTCAAGCGTGTCGATCGGCAGCTCTTCGGGCGTGCCGGTCGGCAGGGCGACCCGGGCGAGGCGTTCACGATGAGCTGCGCGGCGGACGAGGCCTTCGAGAAGTACGCCAAGCTGCCCGGGCGGTTCCTGCGTTGGATCACGCCGAGCCGGTCGGCCGATCGGCTGGGCGGGCCGGTGGCCTGGCTCACGCGGCGGGTGCTGGACTTTGCTCAGCTTCGGGCGCAGCGTCGCTCGGCGGATCGGCGGCGGCGTTTGCTGGTTTACGAAGACGAGGTCGATCAGCGGCTGGGGTTTGCGCTGTCGGACTGATCGGCGTCGGGCTCGCGGGTGGCGAGGTGGGCGTTGCTGTCGAGGTCGAGGGTGACGACGAAGCCGGCGGGCAGCGTGCCGTTGGGGTTGTCGATCGTCAGCACCGCGCGGTAGGTGCGGCTGCCGGGGTCGATGCGTGGCACGATGCGATCGACCACGGCGGTCAGCGGGCCGTTGATTGGCGCGCCGGCGGTGATCTGCAGGGTGTCGCCAACGGTGAGCCGGCCGTAGGTGGTGTCGGGCAGGTCGAATGAGGCTTCGAGCGGATCGAGCGCGATGAGCTGCATGATCTCGTCGTCGCGGGTGAGGCTGGCGCCTTGCTCGGTGACGATCTCGCTAACCCAGCCGTCGAACGGGGCCTTGATCTCGTACTGATCCAGGCGTCGCTGCTGCAGGCGGGTCTGGCCCTCGGCTTCGACGAGTGCCTGGTCGGCGGCCTCGATCTCGACGGCGGCGCGCTGGACGGCGATCTCGGCGCGGAGCACCTCCATCTCGTTGGCCGCGTTCATCTCGAGGGTGCGCTGGAGGCGCTCGTGTTCGAGTTGGGCGTCTTGAAATACGAGCTCGGCGATGCGCTTGGCGGTGTCGTTGGCGGCGCGCTTCGCTGTCAGCTCGACGACGACGCTCTGCACGGCATCGGACATGCGGGCCAGAACCTCGCCTTCGCGGACGGGCTGGGCCTGCTCGACCAGCACCTCGGCGAGGAGCTCGTCGACCGGGGCTTTGAGAATGACCTCGCGGCTGGGGCGGACGATGCCCTCGTGGATTTCGGCGCTGGCGGAGGTCGCGAACGAGGCGAGCAGCGTCAGCGACACCGCGGCGAAAAGCGGGTGGATGTGGGGGCGATCGGAGGTCATGCGCTGCGGTCTCCTGTGGGGGCAGGGGCGATGACGCAGTATGACCTCTGGCCCGCTGCCGCGGGGCTGCGGGGTTAGTCGTCGTCCTTGATCTTGAACTTGGCCCGGACCTGCTGGCCGAGCGAGAGGGGCAGTTCGTTGAGCGGGTTGACGATGACTTGGAAGCGCTCGGTGCGCTCGGCCCTGTTGTCGTTCTTCGCCCTGAGGGTGAAGCGGGCGTTGGTGCTGCCTTCGGGGAAGGTAAGGGTGTTGCCCTTGAGCTTGGCGCCCTTGACCTTGACGCGGAAGTCCTTCTTGAGCTTGGCCTTGCCGGCGAATCGCAGGTTCACCGAGGCTTCGTTGGTGCCGAAGCCGGAGCGTGTCACGTTGAATTTCGTCTTGCCGCGTTTTTCGTTGAGGGTTTTGCCCTTGGTCGCGATAAGGAATTCGGGCTCGCCGATACTCAGCGTGAAGGTCTGCTCCACGGTGTTGCCGTCGATGTCGGTGGCGGTGACGGTGATGTCGGACTGACCGGAGGCGAGGGTGCCGGGCGTGAAGACGAGTTCGCCGTTGTCGCTGACCTCGACGGTGGCGAGGTCTGGGTTGGTGTTGTCGGTCACGGCGTAGGTGAGTTCTTTCACCTGGGTCATCTGCTCGACGACGATGAAATCAGACGCATCCGGATCCCCATCCTCGAGTGCGTAGTCGTTCAGGGGCACTTCACTGAGAGCTCCGCTGTTTTCGGGGTAGCGGTCCTCAAAGATCGGATTCCCAGTATCGGGGTCTGTCCCGACTTCGACGGATGCGATGTCAAAGGTGTCGATCGCTTCGATCGCGTCGATCACGTCCATGCCTTCGACGACCCGGGCGAAGGTCGTGAAGCCGCCGTTCTGGGTGTCGAGGTTGTCGTTGTTGTCCGCCAGGTTGAAGAAGAACTGGCTGGTGGCGCTGTCGGGGTCGCCGCCAAGCTTGGCCATGGCGAGGGTGCCCTCGAGGTTGGTCGGCGGGGTCAGACGGAAGTCAGCCACGTAGGTCGTTGGGATGATCTCCCAGTCGAGACCGGGGAAATCAGAGCTGAAGGCTCCTCCGGGGAAGGTGATCGTGTCGGCTTCGTCGTCGATGTGGGAGATATTGAGGATCACGGATTCGCCGGTGCTGGGCTGAATTAGCCTCAGGACGGAGGTGTTCGCGATCCCGCTGAGGTCTGAGCCTTTGGGCAGTTGAATGATGTTGTTGTTCGCGGTGATGTCGGCACCCGAACCAGCATGTGAGGGGATCACAATGTTGAAGTCTTCGACCAATACCCAATCACCGGCATCGCTGAAAGTGAAAGGAAATTCGTCATCAGCATTGTCGATGCCAACGACAACAAAGTTATCACTGTCATTAGGGTCGATAAGCGTTAGGGTCCAGTCCTCAGTGATTTGACTCAGATCGGTTCCCGTAGGGAGTTGGATAAAATTGAAAGGTGAATTTGGGTCGACAATGGCACCGCTGCCGGTGATTGCAGCGAAATTGGCGAACTCGTTATCGATGGTGGGGGTGTCGATGTCGCCGATCTCGGTGCCGTCTTCGGAGACCGAGAAGCCGCCGCCTTGGATGACAAAACCTGGGATTGAGCGATGGAAGAACGTGCCGTCGTACGTGCCGTTGTCGACGAGGTTCAGGAAGTTCTGTGCGGTGCCGGGTGTGAGATCGTCGAAGGTTTCGATGTAGATGTCGCCTTCGCTGGTTTCGGCTTTGACGATGGATCGGTCGTTCTCGAACCGGGCGTCGTCGAAGAAGTCTGAGAGGACGATCGAAGGGATGGCCTCGCCGGAGACGGCTTGGTGTTCACCGATGTCGGCGATGACGGCGGCGTTAAAGAGCAGGCGTGGCTCGAGCGGTTCGCAGGCGGGGGAGAGGGCCTGAGGCTGAGTTAGCGATCGCTTTGGCCGCAGGGGCCACGACATCCTGGATACGAAGGGGATCACGTTGTGCACCGGAGGGATGACAAGAATTTCGGCAAGGCCCCCACTGGCTGTTGCCTGACGAGCCTTAAGACTACCTCAGAGCCGGGGAAGGTCGACCCCGGGGTGATCTCTCGCGGAATCCTAACATTGGCTGGCGAGGGGAGGCCGCTTTGGTGAAGCTGGGCAAGGCGACGGGCTCGGCTTGCTCATTTTTGAGACGGAAATCGGCCAAGCCCGGCGTGGCGTGATGGTCGGTGGGCTAGGTCGTGCGGCGGAGGACGGCGTCCTCGTGCGTGACCGTGGGGTCGGTGGAGCCACGGACGATCAGGCGGCTGGCGGCTCGCTCGTGCGTGGGCTCGGCGGATCGGTCGCCAAGCTTCTGGAGGGTCATGCGGGCGAGCTTGGCGGCGACGTCTTCGAAAGGCTCGCCGACGACGGTGATGCCCGGGCCCAGCCACTTGGCGATGGGCAGGTCGTCGAATGTGGCGAAGGCGAGGTCTGTGCCGACGGTTCGGCCGGCCATCTCGACGCCGTGGAGGACGGCTGGGCTGGACTCGAGGTTGTGGCCGATGAGGGCGTCGATCTCGGGGTGGTCGCGCAGCAACTCGAAGGCGGCCCTGCACCACTCGATCGAGTCGGCGGTTTCGATCTCGGCCCCGCGGAAGCGCCGTTCGGGCAGGTGCAGCTCGGCGTCTTCGGCCAGTTGGATCAGGCGGTGGCTGGTGTAGTCGCCGACGGGTTGCTTTGCGGAGCGGCCAGGCTTTGGGACGTGGCCGCGGACGGTGACGACGCCGAGTTCTTTGCGGCCCATCTCGGCGAGGTGGTGCATGAGGTCGCGGACGCCGGCGTCGTAGTCGATGATCACGCGGTCGTACTTGGCCAGCAGCGGGCTCTCGCTGACGCCACGAAAGATGATCGGCCGGTGCGCGGTGAAGCGTTCGTAGGTCTCTATTGAGTTGGGGCCGATGCCCATCGCGCCTTGGAGGTCGATGGCCGCGTCGACGGCGCGCATGTCGATCCAATCGAGCCACGTGCCTTTGGCTTCGACCTCTTCGGACTGCACCTCGAAGGGGATGGCGGTCATGCCGTGCTCCATGAGGTGCGACTGGAGGCGAGAGGCGTAGGCACCAAAGAAGGGGTTGGCGAGGCTGTTGAGGATGAGCGCGACGTTGCGGGTCTTGCCGGTGACGAGGGACTGGGCGGCGCGCTGCGGGCGGTAGCCGAGCTTGTCGGCGGCGGCGAGGATGGCGTCGCGCGTCTGCTTGGAGAAGCGGTGGGCCTGGTTGCCGTTGAGGATGAGCGAGGCGGTCGAGACGGACGTGCCGGCTTCCTGCGAGATTTGCTTGAGGGTGGAGACCATGCGTGGGGCAGAGGCTTGGTGGCCGGACCGAGGGTGGCTGTACCGCGATCTTACCCCTTAGCCGGGTTGATTCAACCGTTTGAAGGTCTGGCCTCTTGAGGCGTGCGCGAGCGGTCGATTCAGAACTCCCAGCTTCCCAGACCGGGCGCGATCGGCCCGACCATGTCTTGAGCCCACAGCCGGACCTCGCGTTCGAGGCTGTCGACCAGCTCGGGATGAGGCTCGGCGATGTTGCTGGACTCGCCGATGTCCGCGGCGAGGTTGTAGAGCTGGCGGTTTTCGCCTTGGACGATCAGCTTGTAGTCGCCCCGGCGGATCACGAGGCGGCCGGTTCTGTGCCATCGCCAGTAGAGCGCCTTGTGCGGGGCGCCGTCGGCCTCGCCGGTGACGAAGGGCGTGAGGTCGACGCCGTCGAGCGGCTTGTCGGCCGGGACCGAAGCGCCGGCCTGACCGGCGATGGTGCCGGCGATGTCGAGCGCGATGACGGGGTGGTCGAAGTCGACGCCCGCGGGGAAGGTGCCGGTCCACCGCGCGGCGAAGGGCACGCGCAGGCCGCCCTCGTGCGGGCTGCCTTTGTGGCCTTTGAGAGGCCAGTTGTTGGCAGAGTTGTTGTTTGCGCCGCCGTTGTCGGAAAGGAAGAAGACGATGGTGTCTTCGGCGAGTTCGAGCTCGTCGAGCTTGTCAAGCACTTGGCCGACGCCGTCGTCCATGGAGGACATCATCGCGGCGTAGATGCGTTGCTGCTCGTTCTCGATGTGCGTGAAGCGCGAGAGGTATTCGTCGCTGGCCTGCATCGGCGTGTGCGGCGCGTTGTATGCGAGGTAGAGGAAAAAGGGTTCGTCCTTCTTTCGCTCGATGAAGTCGACGGCCATGTCGCTGAGCTCGTCGGTGAGGTAGCGTGAGGTGCCGACACGCTGCCCGTTGTGCAGCAGCTTGGTGCGGTACCAGGCCCACTTGCGGTTGACTTCGCTGAGGTCTTCGAGGGTGAGGTTTTCGGGGAAGTAGTCGTGGCCGCCGGAGAGGAAGCCGTAGAACTCGTCGAACCCGCGGACGCGTGGGTGCAGGTCGGGGTGGGTGCCGAGGTGCCACTTGCCGACGGTCATGGTGGCGTAGCCGAGCGGCTTGAGCAGCTCGGCGATGTTCTTCTCGGAGGTGGGCACGCCGTTGTTGGGCACGGTCGGGTCGACGGTGGGGTTAAGGATCGCGCCGAAACGGTCTTGATAGCGGCCGGTGATGAGCCCGGCGCGGCTGGGCCCGCAGACGGCGTAGGAGACGTAGCCGTTGGTGAAACGCACGCCCTCGTTGGCGATGCGATCGATGTGCGGCGTGGGGATGTCCTTGGACCCGTTGAATCCGGCGTCGCGATAGCCCTGGTCGTCCGAGAGGATGACGATGAGGTTGGGCGGCCGATCAGCGGCCGCGGGGCGGGCGGTTGCGGTAAGCGTCAGGCAAAGCGCGGCAAGCAGCCCGAGGAGCGGAGCGAGACGAGGAGAGGTGATCATCATTGGGCCTCGGATGGGATTGAGAGCGTATTCAAACGATTGAATACGAAGTCTGCTGCTTCGCCATGACAAGCATCGTTCGGCGTCATCGGTCGCCCTCCTCGGGCGTTGTGCGCGTCGGCTCGTGGGTATTTTTCAGCCGACCGATCGTCGCGCCCAGCGCTACGGTGACGGCCACGCCGATCAAGGTCCCGCCGAAGAAAATCGCCCCCGCGCCCAGGCCCACGGTCCAGCGATCGAGGCCTTGCCAGGCCGGGCGCGCCGCCCAGGCGAGTCGGCCGCCGGCGATGATCAGCAGCGGGGCGAGCATCGCCGCCGGGTAGGCCGCGATCAGTTCGGCAAGCCACGGCCAGGCCGCGATCGCAAGCGACGCTTTGAGCACGCCCAGCATCACGACCGAGCCGCCCGTGCGTGCGCCGAAGTGGTGCTGCGCCGCCAGCCCGCCGGCCCCGTGGCACATCGGCATCCCACCCAGCGGGCAGGCCACCACGTTCATCACCGCCACGCTGGTCGTCATCCGCTTCGGCGGCACGCCCCGGCCGGGGTAGTAGGCGGCGCTCAACGCGCACACCGCGACCACCGAGTTGAGCAGCGTGAGCGGCAGTTGAGGCAGGGCGAGCGCGTACAAACCTGACCAGGCCGCGCGAACGCTCGACTCCGTATCCATCGTCGCGCTGGTTGGGACGATGGGTTCGATTGTGGCGGTCGGCGCAAGCAGCTCCGCCGAGGTCGTCGCGCTTGCCATCCACCACGCTTGAAGCGCCCCCAGCCCGACCACCAGCGGCAGCAGCCACGCGGCGCGTGAAGCCATCAGCAGCAGCACGATCAGCAACCCCCCCGAAACGATGGCCCCGTCCGCACCTCCTACGGGCAGGGCCGCGATCATCTCGACGCCGAGCCAAGCAAGCTTGAGCCCGATGCCCGCCTGCAGCGCGCCGATCCAAGCGCGCGGCACGCGGCCGACCATCGCATCGAACCGCGGCAGCATCGCGATCGCCAGCAGCATCGCGCCCATCCACACGCCCGCCCAACGCACCTCGGCCTGGGTCATGCCGCCGGCGATCGCGATGGCCGCGATGGCCTTCATCGGTTGCACGGGGATGGGCTGGCCGAACAGCAGGCCGGTGGCGATGTTCATCACGCCGGCGAACAGCACGATGAGCCCAAAGTCCATGCCGCAGGCGATCGACACCCCCAACGACAGCGGCAGGAACGTGCCGAGGTCGCCCAGCCCCCCGGAGAACTCGCGTGCTTTGAAGGCTAAGCGCGGCGGCACGGTGGGTTGGCGTCCCGCGGGTTCCGTGACGGAGCCGTGCGCGTCGAGGGTCAAGGCTTCGGCCCGGCGTCGGCGGACGGCGGTTCGACCAGCGTCTTTAGCGTGTGGGGCAGCACGGGCTCGAGCGCGTCCAGCCACTCGATCGCGCCGCGCGGCGACCCGGGCAGCGTGACGACGAGCGTCTTGCCGACGACGCCCGCCACGCCTCGGGACAGGTACGCCGGCGCGTAGGTCTGGCCGGTGCGTTCGCGCGCGAGCTGCGGCAGGCCGGGGTGCATCCGATCGCAGACGGCCTGGACCGCCTCGGGGGTGATGTCGCGCTCGGCGATGCCGGTGCCGCCGGTGGTGAAGATCAGGCCGGGTCGAGGCGAGGGGTCTTCGGACCACGCACGGTGCCAGCTCTCGATGGCGTGGCGGATGGCGTCCGACTCGTCGGGCACGATCGCGGTCTCGACCGGGTCGTTGCCGAGTCGCTCGCGCAACCATGCGGCGACCTTGGGCCCGCCGCGATCGGTGTAGCCGCCGCTGTGGGCTCGGTCGCTGACCGTAAGCACCGCGGCACGCAGGGCGGGCCAGTGGGCGTCGGCGCGGTGGTCGCACGCCTGTCGCGCGGCGGGTGGGTCTGCCTGGTAGTCGCCGCGTGAGCCGCCGGTCTTTTCGATCAGCCGGACGCGCTCGATGCTCAGCCCGCGCTCGACCGACTTGCCCATGTCGATGACGGTGAGCGCGGCGACGCTCGCGGCGTGCAGGGCTTCCATCTCGACGCCGGTTTTCCAGACGGTCCGCACCTCGGCGGTGAGGACCACCGCGCGGTCGATCAGCTCTGCCGTGACGTCGACGCCCTCGATGGGCAGGGGGTGGCACAGCGGGATGGCGTCGGCCGTGTGCTTGACCGCCTGGATCCCCGCGAGCTGGGCGACGGCTAGCACGTCTCCCTTGCGGCCGGTGCCGGCGCGGATGGTCTCGGCCAGCTCGGCTCCGACGCGGACGGTCGCCTCGGCTCGCGCAGAGCGAGCGGTCTTGGCCTTCTCGCCCACATCGACCATGCGCGGGCCCGCCGGCCCGATGTGCGTGAGCTCGCCGGAGTGGTCTTGCGGGCGGGGCGTGTTCGAAGCGGGCTCGGTCATGCTCTTCCTTATACACGTACGCGGGATGGCAACCGCCGTGTGCGCTCTCTCGCCCGGTGCGCTACGGCAGCGGCGATGTCGTTAGTTGGGAGTCTGCGGCGTGGCGTCCGCTGCGTCGAACACCGGCCGCTTCCAGAGCGCGACCTCGGCTTTCATCCGGTCGATGAACGCGTCTAAGGCGGCGATCCCTTCCTTGCGGTGCGCCGAGTCCACGGCAAGCCGGAACGACACCTCACCCACCGCCACGCGCCCCACGCTGTGCTCGACGCGGATGGCGCGCACGCCGTGTTCGGCGATGAGCTGCTCGCACAGGGCTTTGAGTTGGCGTGTGGTCATCGGCTCGTAGGCCTCGTAGTCCAGGGCACGCAGCGACCGGCCGTCCTCGGTCGGGCGGACGATCCCCTCGAAGCAGAGGCTTGCGCCGCAAGCCCCATCGCGATCGGCGCACGCCGGGGCGGGCGGGAGCGGGCCGTCGATGAGTTGGACGGAGTGCTTCGGCATCACCCGCCGCCGACCAGCCCGATCAGGGCGAGCTCTTCGTCGCCGCGGAGCGTCCGTGTCGCCGGGGCGACCTCGTGGTTCACCGCCAACACGCTCGCGGGCATGGAGGGCGCCAGCGCCGGCGCGATCTCCACGAGTCGGTCCAGCACGTCGCGGCAGGTGGTGACGCCCGGCGACACGCCGACCTCGATCGCTCGAATCCCCGCAAGCCTGGCTTGCTGGCCGAACAGCCTGACCGGGCATGGCACGCTTGTTGAGTTCATCGACACCGCTCCATCTTCAGGAGAATCGTAGAGCGTGCGTGGATCGCTTCCAAATCGTGCGATTCGGGCGTGCTGCCGCCAGCTTGCGGCGCGGGTTTGTGCCGCGGTTCGAGAAGCCGGAGAATACGGTCGTGCTGATGTGTGGCGGATGGTTGCGGGCGGCGTGTTGGCTTCGCGGGGGTGTTGCCCTTGCGTTGGGCGTCGTCGTGCACCTTGGCGGGTCGGGCTGCTCGACGCTGAAGGAGGCGCAGGCGGACTTCCGGCAGGGCGATCTCGCGGCCGCCGAAGAGGGACTTAAGGAGCTTGCCGATCGCGAGGGGATGACGCAGGCCGACTCGGTCATCGTGCACCTCGAGTACGGGTCGGTCCTGCATCACACGGGGCGGCTTGAGAAGAGCACGCAGGTCTTTGAGCGGGTGGAGGCGCGGCTGGCGGAGATCGATCGCGCGGCCGAGCTGCGGGTGTCGGACGAGGCGGCCGGCCTGCTGCTGAACCCGCGCGAGCGGCGGTACATCGGGACGCCGTACGACCGCGTGATGGCGCCGTTCTATCGCGGGCTGAACGCCATGCTGCTTGGCGATCTTGAGACGCCGCGTCAGGCGTTCGTGGCCATGGCCCAGGCTCAGCGCGATGCGCTGAACCAGCGCGCCAAGCAGATCGAAGACGCGGAACGCCAAGCCGATCGCGAGCAGCCCGCCTATGCGCGATCGGCCAGTGTGCCCAAGGCCTCGGGCCGATGGGACGTGCGACGATCGATGAACAGCCCCCAGGCGACACGAGCGTTTGAGTCGCGGTACGGCGAGCTTCAGCGGTACGAGCCTTACGCCGAGTTTGCCGTGCCGGTGGCGGATTTGCTGCGGGCGATCTACCTGCTCGGGGCCCGACGCGACGCGGGCGACGCCGACCTGGCGAGGACCAACTTGCGCAAGCTGGCTCAGGCTCTGCCGAACAACGCGTTCGTGCGTGACGACTTCGCGCTCGCCGAGGAAGCCGTGCGTGGCGAGGCGGTCGACGGGTGGACGTACGTGCTGTTCGCGACCGGCGTGGCGCCGTCGCGCGAGACGTTCCGGTTGGACTTGCCGCTGTTCACGCTGAACGACGAGGTTGATTACGTCGGCGTGGCGTTTCCGTACCTCGCGTTCCACGGCGATTTCATCCCGCACCTGCGGGTCTTCGGCGACGCGGCCGCGGTGCGCACCGCGTTGGTGACCGACTTCGATCGGATTGTCAGCGCGGACTTCAACGCCGAGCTGCCGAACATCATCAGCCGTGCCCTGCTGTCGTCGGCGACCAAGACCGCGGCGGCGTGGGCGATCAACGAGGGGTCGGGGCGGCAGGACTTCGTGCGTATCCTCACGGCGGCCTATCAGGTCTGGCAGAACCAGGCCGACGACCGCACGTGGGCGACGCTGCCCAAGCAGTTTCAATACGCGAGGCTGCCGACGCCGGCGAGCGGCGTGGTTCGCCTGACGGCTCGGGACGGCCTGGACATCGCGGTCGAGGTCGAGTCGGACGGGGTGAACCTGATTTACGTCCGCAGCGTAAGGCCGGGCGTGCCGCCCATCGTTTATCATGTCGTCTTGCAGTAGTGGCCCTTTCCGCAAAAGGCAGAACCATGAATCACCAGCAAGTCGTGCGTCCGATCGTTGCGGCGGTGTTGCTGGCCCTTGCCGTGAGCATCGGCGGATGCAGCTCCAGCGTGAACACCATTGAGAACCGGGACAAGCGGGCGGCCGTGACGCCCGTGGCCGACGAGCGTGTGATCACCGACGCCTACTTCGATCGCCGCGTGGTGGTCACCAGCCTGATCGAAGACACGGGCCCGGACGGCAATCGGATCGCCGAGGCCGAGGCGATGAACACGTCGAACGCTTACCAGCGGTTCCGCTATCAGTACACGTGGTTCAACGAGGCCGGTCGGGCGATCACATCTTTGAGTTCGACCTGGGTGGATGAGTCCATCGCGCCAGGCGCGATGAAGCGGCTGACCTCCGTGGCGCCGAACGCATCGGCCCAAGACTTTCGGCTTGAGATTCTCCGATACAACCCCTGAAGGATGGGCTGACGCGATGATGAGCTTGCAGGCATGGTTGGGGCGTGGCGGGTGCCGCTTGGCGGCGATGGCTTTTGTGGTTGGCGGCGTGGCGATTTTTCAGGGCTGCCAGGCTTCGCAGAACCCGCGCGTGGTTGACGAGAGCGAGCGAATCACCACGGCGGGGCTGGACATCCAGGACATCGAGCGGTTTGCTCGCGAGCTCACCGAAGAGATGATCGCGGCCGGCGTGCTCGGCGAGGACGACGGGCCGTCGGACGTCCTGCTCCGCGAGTACCTCAACGACACCCGCGAGTCGGGAATCACGCGACAGCGCGTGGTCTTCCCGATCATGACGACGCTGCTGCGGTCGGCCGTGGCGCGGCCGTTCGACGCCAACGACCCGGATGTGTTGGAGAAGGTGGACGAAGCCATGTTCGCTGGCCGCGAGCTGGGTGACCTGTACGACTTCACGCTCAAGGTCCGTCTTTACGAAGACACGGCCCGGCTGAACAACACCCGTCAGGTGTCGTACATCATCCAGCTCGAGCTGATCGACATCACCACGCCCGACGGCATCCCGCGCTCGGCGTGGCTGGATCAGCGCACGATCACCAAGCAGGAAACGCGGGCTAGCCTGGGCTTTTGATTTGGCTAGGCGAGCCCCGTGAGGTTCGCACGCCTGCCGCTTGGGTTTAGACTTTGTGGGTGGACGCGAAACATCAGTTCGACTGCATCGTGCGTGAAGCGGCGTTGGCCCGCGCGTCGGACGTGCACTTCGAGCCGATGGCGGATGGGTATGAGTTGCGCCGCCGCGTAGATGGCGATTTGCTGCCGATCGGCCGGTTGGATGCGTCGGACGGCAAGGCGCTGGCGCATCGGGCGATGGTGGCTGCGGGGCTGTTGACGTATCGCCTGGATCGCCCGCAGGAAGGCCGGGCGAAGGTGGCTGCGGGGGACGGCGAGACGATCGAGGTGCGCGTGGCGGTGTTGCCGACGCTGCACGGGCTGCGCGCGGTGGTTCGCCTGCCGGCCGAGGTGGTGCAGCGGGCGGAGATGGCCGAGCTCGGTTTGCCCGAGGCGGTGGAGCGAGGCCTCGTGGGATTCATCGACGGGCACGAGGGCATGCTGATCGTGACGGGCCCGGCGGGCTCGGGGAAGACGACGCTGCTGTACGCCGTGCTGCGGCGGATGGTGGCGCGGCGTCGTGGGCTCAGCGTGGTTTCGCTGGAAGACCCCGTGGAGCGCGCGGTGGAGGGGATCACGCAGCTTGAGGTGCGGGCTCATGGCGAGCTGACGTACGCGACGGCCCTGCGGAGCTTGCTTCGGCAGGACCCACAGGTGCTGGCGCTGGGCGAGGTGCGGGATCGGGAGAGCGCGTCGCTCGCGGTGCAGGCGGCGTTGAGCGGGCATCGCGTGGTGACCACGATGCACGCGAGCGATGTTGCGGGTGCGATGGTCCGGCTGTTGGAGATGGGGATCGAGCCGTACCAGTTGGTGAGCGCGGTGCACGGCGTTGTGGCCATGCGATTGGCGAAGCGGTCGACGGGGCAGGCCGGCAGCGGGACGCCCGGTCGGCTGCCGATTGCGAGCTATGGCGGGGTGGACGAGGGGGTTCGTCGGGCGGTGCTGGCCGAGGCGGACCGTGGCGCGGTGGAGGCGGCACTTGCCGAGCAGGCGGGGTACGTCTCGCTGCATGGGGCCGCGCGGGCGCTGGTCTCGGCGGGGAGGATCGATGCGGGCGAAGCCGATCGCGTGATGGGCGGTGGCGGTGCGGGTGCAGCCGTGGCATACTCAGTCGATGCCGGCGGGTGAACAGGTCTTTGAGTACAGGGTTCAGACTTCGGCTGGGCACGCGCTGACGGGCGACATCCGTGCCGCGGATGGCGAGGTGGCTCGCGCGGTGCTTGAGTCTTCGGGGCTGATCGTGAACGACCTGCGTGCGTCGCCTGGGGATCGGCCGGCGGGTGCGTTGAGCGGCGCGGACTTCCAAGCATTTAATCAGCAGCTTGCTTTCCTTGCGGACTCGGGCCTGCCGACGGGTGCGGCGTTGGAGGTGATCGCCTCGGACATGCGCAGCGGCAGGCTGGCGTCGACGATCCGCGCGGTGGCGGCCGAGATCGATCGCGGGGCGAGCCTGAGCGAGGCGTTCGAGAAGCACGGCCGGCAGTTTCCTTATGGGTATGCCGAGTTGGTCGCGGCGGGGATCGCGGCGGGGACGCTGCCGGGCGTTTTGTGGGGGCTGGCGCGGCACCTTCAGATGCGCGCGCGGCTGGCGGCGGCGATGTGGCGTGCGGCGGCGTATCCGCTGGTGGTGTTGCTCACGCTTGTGGTGGTGCTTTCTTTCATCGGCATGGTGGTGGCGCCGCAGTTCGACGGCGTGTTCTCTGACTTCGATGTGCAGATGCCGGCGCTGACGGCTGCGATGCTCGCGGCGGCGGAGTGGAGCGGGGTGTTTCTGGCGGTCGCGGTGGCGGTGCTGCTTGGCGGGCCGCTGCTCTGGCGTCTGGCGCGGCCGAGCGGGGTGCCGCAGTGGGTTCGCGATCGTCTGGTGGTGCCGTTGCCCTTGGTCGGGCGAGGCATCCGATCGACGCACGTGGCGCGGTGGTGCGACAGCCTGCGATTGGGCGTGATGGCGTCGATGCCGATGCCCGAGGCGCTGCGGCTCGCGGCGTCGTCTTCGGATTCTTCGGTAGTCCGTGCGGATTGCGATCGGCTGATCCACGCGGTGGAGTCCGGGCAGGAGGTGCGGTCGATCAGGCTGCGGATGCTGCCGGAGGTGGCGGTGGCGACGCTCGCGTTGGCGGCCGACGGTGGGGACCTCGCGGGTGTGTTGCACGACTTGGCTGGTTTGTACGAGCAAGAGGCCGAGACGAGGCTGAACGCAATGCAGCTCGTGCTGAGTCCGATCCTGCTGGTGTGTGTGGCGGCGACCATCTGCGTGGTGCTGATGGCGATGTTCCTGCCGCTGGTCAGGCTGATGCAGTCGGTGATGTAGCGATGATCGATGCGTTGAAGCTGCTTGTGGATGCGGTGTTCTGGCTGATCGCCGGGACGGTGATGTGGGTGGTGCTGGGTCTGGCGGTTCTGGCGGTGTTCGGGCCGTTGCCGGGTGTGCTGATGCTCATGATCGGGTTTATGGGCCTGGCGATGCTGACTCTGGCGGTGCGGCACGCGCGGTCGGCATCGACGCTTCTGACGATGGGGTACGTGCGTCACGCGGTTTCGCAGAACCTGCCGGTGGTGCCGATCCTCGAGGCGATCGAGCGGGGGCGGGTATCACGGTGGCGCCAGGTGCGCTCGGCGCGGCGAGCGATCGAGCAGGGGCGGTCGGTGGCTTCGGGGTTGAGCGAAGTTCGCATGCTGCCGCGATGGGCGCACCGCACGGTGGCGGCGGGCGAGGCCACTGGCCGGCTGAGCGATGCGTTGACCCGGGCCACGGCACGCATGCGTGCGAGGATGACGGCCCAGCAGGGCGATCCGTTGATCCTGGGCGGTGCGTACGCGTCGATCCTGGTGAGCCTGCTGCTCGGGGCGCTTGCTTTTTTTGCGGTGTTTATCCTGCCGCAGTACCGCGAGATCGCGGAAGACTTCGGCATCGAGCTGCCGTGGCAGACGGTGCTGACGTTTACGTTCTTTACCCGGTTTCAGTGGCCGCTGGTGGCGGGGGCGTATCTGATGATCGCGGGCCTGGGCGGGGTGACGCTCTGGTCGCTGATTCGCGGGGTGCCGCCGGTGCCCGGGATGGGGTGGCTGGTCGAGCAGTGGTGCTGGCGTGTGCCGCCGTGGCGTGGTCAGGCCCGCGAGCGTTCGTACGCCGAGGCGGCGTGGCTGCTGGGTGACGGCCTGCGTGCGGGTTTGCCGATGCACGTGGCGATCCGCGCGGCGGCGGCGGGGGGCGTGAACTCCGGTTTGCGGAGTCGTTTGACGCGATGGGCGTCGCGGGTCGAGGCGGGGGAGTCGGCGGGCGCTTCGGCACGCGGCTGCGGGGTTCGGGCCGAGCTTGGCGCGATGGTGGAGACGGCTTCGCGCTCGACCGATCCGAGCGGCCCGCTGGACTTCGTGGCGAGGCTGTACGAGCTGCGGTCCGAGGGGCGAGACGGGATGGTGCGTGCCGTGGTGTTGCCGATGATCACGCTGGGCTTGTCGTTCGTGGTGGGCTGGGTGGTGTATTCGTTGATGTTGCCGCTGCCGATGCTGATGGAAGCCACGTTACCGGAGTGGTCGAAGCTATGACTTATCGATCGCGAAGTTTTCGTTGGTGTGGTCGCCGTGTCGGTTTTGTCACGTTCGACATCCTGCTGGGCTTTTCGCTGGTGGCGGCGATGCTTGCGATGCTGGTGATGTCCGGCGCGCAGGCGCAGCGAGCGGATCGGGTGTTCGCGGAGCGTCGCGAGGTGATCCGTGCGATCGAGCTTCGCGCCCTCGGCGGAGATGCGGGTGTTGAGGGCTTGACATCTGAGGTGCTGGACGCCGAAGCACCGGCTGGGCACGCCTGGGTGCGGTGGCAGGGTCAAGCGGGCGGGCGTGTCGAGTCGCTGGTCGTGCTGACGCCTTTGGAGCGGCTCCCATGACTCGGCGGCGTCCGCGACGTGGCTACGTGCTTCTCGAGATCGTGGTTGATCTCGCGCTGATGGGGCTGTTTTTGGTTGTGGCGGGCCAGTTGTTCATGCACTGCATGGGGGTGCAACGCGACGCGATCAAGCTGGAATCCATGGTGAGCGAGACCCGTGCGGCGACCACGCATTTGCAGAGCGATGTCTGGTCGGCGCGGGGTTGGCGCGTCGATGGATCAACGCTTGCCATCGAAGCCCGGGAAGGGGCAACGGTGACGTGGTCGAGCGAGCGGGGCTCGGACTCGGATGCGGGCGACGGCGAGGTGTGGCTGGTTCGCGAGGCGGTCGGTGATGTCCGCCGGTGGCGCGTGCCGGGCGGGCTGTCGTTCGAGGTGTTGGACGAGCGGGGCGTGGCGATGCACGTGGGGGAGACGACGCTGAGCTTCTTGAGCGTGCCCGGCCGCATTGAGGGGGATGAGCGATGACGGCTTTGAGACGGCGAGGTTTTGCGACGCTCACGGCGACGATTCTGCTTGCGTTGGTGGGCATGGCGATGGCGGCGTGGGCGTACTCGCTGCGGCTCAATCTGGAACGCACGCAGGACGCGGCGGCCCAGGCACAGCTTCGTCATCTTCTCGCGGCGGGGGCGGTGCACGCCGTTGCGGACCCGCCCGATCAGCCCGGGCAGCGTGTCGTGGTGTCGACGCCGGGTGAGTTGGACGCCGAGCTCATGGTGACGGCCGAGCGGGTCTTGGTGGATCGCAAGGTCCTGCTCATTCGATCGCGGTTTGAGGATCGGGTGGGCGAGCAACGGCTGACGATCGAGCGGGATGGCGCGCGGTGGGTCGTCAGCGAGGCGGAGTTGCTGCCTTATCGTGTCGGCGAGTGAACGCCTTGCAGGGCTTTGGCCCGTGCATGGCTTTGGCGTTGCGGCGGAGCAGAGCGGCGCCTGCCAGCGCGACGGCCGAACACGCCGCGGGCTCGGGGACCAGGGCGATGACGGGGCTGCTGGTTGATCCGAAGCTGCTGGCGAGGATGGCGAGGTCGGGCGTGCCGACGCCTGCAATGCCGTTGAAGTCGCCGACGCTCCAGCCCCGGGCGGAGGTGGCGAAGTTGGCGGCGAGGATCGCGAGGTCTGCCGTGTCGACCGCGCCGTCGAGGTTGGCGTCGCCGAGGTAGGTGCCGAGGATGTTCTCGACGAGCTCGGTGAGATCGGCGGCGTCGGTCGCGCCGTCGTCGGTGAGGTCGAAGTCGGGGTTACCGTAGTTCGCGACCAGCAGGTCGATGTCGTCGGCGTCGATGTCGCCGTCGAGGTCGAAGTCGCCCGCGGCGGGGCCGGCGACGAGGGCGTCGAGCGTGGCTTGGGCGGTGGGGTCGGCGGTGAGCAGGGCGTCTCTGAAGCCGGCGTAGTCTTGAAGCGACACGACCGAGTCGGCGTTGAAGTCGCCGGCCACGTAACGGCCGATCGGCTGCGTGGCCGTGAACTGCGCGGGGTCGCCATCGGCGTCGAGCGCGGCGGCGAACCCGGCGACGTCATCGGCATTGAGCACGCCGTCAGCGTTCATGTCCCCGAGCAAGAGATCGCCGACGTACAGGTCCAGCCGGGCCCAGTCGACGGCGACGTCCTCACCGATCACCACGTCGAACTTGCCGTCGTTGAACCAGCCCAGGTCGGTGCCCGTGAACTCGAGCATCAGCATCGTGCTTTCGTCGTTGGAGATCTCGCTGTCGCCGAGGCCCAGGTCTTCGAACCTCAGGCGGTTCTCGAAGAGCTCGTACCAGACGGAGTCGTTGCGTGTGCGGCCGCCGGTGCGCTTCATCGCGAAGGTCACGACCGCGTGGTACACCTGCTCGTCGTCGGCGATGGTGTATTCCCAGGTGTGCGGGAGGAACTGATTGTTGGTGGTGTCGTCGAAGCCGTTGAGCGGGTGCTGCTGGCTGTCGAAGTAGCCGCCGAATTCGTCGAGCAGGTCGCTGGAGACGGGTAGCTCGTCGGCGCTTGCGGGGCCGTCGTTGGCGTAGTCGTCGAAGTCGCCGAGGACGTAGTCGCGGTACGTGCCGTTGGCGACGGCGAGGCGGTCTTCGAGTTGCTTGAGGTAGAGGCTGGGGGTGTCGACTTGGGCGCCGTGTTGATCGACGATGCCGTCGGGCTGCTGGCCGAAGCGGGTTTCGTTTTCGATGGTGCCGATCGATCCGATCAGCCAGTTCTGTGCGGTGGTCGGCGGGCTTTGCACGATGAAGCCGTCTGCGGAGGAGTTCCAGACGACCATGTTGGCGCCGGCCCAGCCGTGCCCGGTGCCGAAGTTGCCGCGGTTGCGGAGGTTGATGCGGTCTCCGGTGACGTCGATGTTGTCGAAGAGGCCGCCGGTCGACCATCGCTGGTGTGGGCCGACGTCGCTGTTGGCGTTGGTGGCGACGCCGTTGAGGAAGACGTTGGGCCCTTCGGACCTTGAGTTGAAGATGAAGTCGTGGCGGCCGTCGTCGGAGGTCAGGTCGCGCATGAGGTTGAGCTCGGCCCTGCTGATGTTGAAGGCGTAGCGGCGTCCGCCGGTGACCTGCGAGACGGGGTCGATGCTGTGGCCGTCCTGGACGGTGACGTTGCGGCTTTCGTTCGAGAGCATCACGGTGGAGAAGCCGAAGTGTTGCCCGGTGATGTCGCGGACCCAGCCGTCCTCGGTGCGGTTAATCTGGATGAACGTCCAGGCATGGTCTTCGTCGGTCGGGTCGCTGGTGTCGTAGTCGGAGACGCCGCGGAGGCCCTCGATGCCGACGTTTTGGAGGCGGTTGGTGAAGCTGAAGTGCTGGATGGTGCCGCCGCCGTACTGCTGGTCGAGCGCGTTGGTGAGCGGGGCGTCGACGAAGACGCGGTCGCCTTCGATGTGCGTGATCTTGCGCTCGAACGTGAGGTCGTAGCTGGAGGGTTGCCACTGATTGACGGTGCCGCCGTCGCTGCGTGGCGGGATCTGATCCATGCCCAGGTCGCTGATCCATTGTTGCGTGCCCGGGCGGGTGATGAGCACGCGGTCGCCGATGGTGTAGTCGGCGCTGTTGTCGACGCGGAAGCTGCGGGCGCCGACGGGCACGAACTTGTCGGTGATGTTGCCGGGCGTGCCGAAGGCCGAGCCGCTGCCGCTCTGCGTGGCGTTGTCGACGAGGATGACGGAGCGTTGGGTGGTGCCGGTCGCGCGGATCACGGTGCCGGTGCCCGCGTCGTCGCCGGCCCCGCGGAGTACGACGCCCGACGCGGCGATTCGCAGCTGCGTGCCGATCTGGTACTCGCCGGCCTCGAGCACGACCGCCCCGCGGAATCCCTCGCTGTTGAGGGGCATGGCGGAGACGGCGTCGATGGCGGCCTGGATCGCCGCGGTGTCGTCGCCGGGGCCAAGCGGCACGGCGATGGCTTGGGCGATCGTAGGGATGGCGGCCTCGCCGGACTGGTAGCCGACGTTGCTGAAGTCCGGGACGCGGTCGCCGTCGGCCTGCGAGGCGTAGAGCAGGCGGCCCGAAACGCCGGGGTAGACGAGCGAGCTCTCGTCGCCCGCGGCCGGCGCTGCGGGGGCGATGCAGGCGGTTGCGATCGCAGTGGCGAGGACGGTCGCGCGACGGGCTGGTCTTGGAGTGGGGTAAGAGATCTGATTCACCTTCGAGGGGATTGAGCCAAAAGAGACGCCCCGCAGAGCCTTCATCATAAGGGCCATGATCGGTGTGTCACGGGTTTCGTTTGCGGGCGAATGGGCAGCGCGAGCCGATACGATGGGTGTGATGCGGCGGTATTGGGTCTTGCTGGTGGTTGTGGGGTTTGGCGTGCTTGGGCGGCCGGGGGCGGCTGCTGAGCTTGCGGGGGTTGCGGCGGGCGAGCGGGCGGTGATCGAGCGGCTGGAGCGGGTGGTGACGGTGGACTATCGGGGCGTCGCGTTGGAGGCGGTGTTGGCGGACCTGCGGGATCGAACGGGGGCGGAGATGGTCGTGCGCTGGGGCGAGCTGGAGGCGGCTGGGGTGGCGCGGGACGCGCCGGTGGAGCTGCGGTTGCGGGAGGTGCCCGCGCGGGAGGTGCTGCGGCGTGCGTTGCGTTACGTCGATGTCGGCTTTGAGCCGATCGGTTATTCGATCGGCGGGGGGTTGGTGACGGTGTCGCGTGAGGTCGAGCTAGGGCGGCGGCTGGTGACGCGGGTGTACGACGCGCGCGGGCTTGGTCTGGCGGTGCGGAGCTTTGAGGACGTGCCGCGGCTTGATCTTGACGCCGCGTTGCGGGGCTCTGCGGGCGATGGCGGGGCGGGCCTGGGCACCGCGGCCGAGGTGCGTCGACTCGCTGAGGCGCTTAAGGCGTTTATCCGTGCGCGTGGCTCGTGACTTTAGAGTGAGAGCGATGGCGGATATCAGAGAACGACTGGCGGCGTTGGGGTACGCCATGCCCGAGCCCTCGGCGGCGGTGGCGAACTACGTGCCTTGGGTCGTGACGGGCGGGCAGGTCGTGGTGAGCGGTCAGCTGCCGTTTCGGGATGGCACGCTGGCGGCGAAGGGCGCGGTGCCGAGCGCGGTGACGGTGGAAGCAGCGAAGGATGCGGCGGCGTGGTGCGCGGTGAACGCGCTAGCTCAGGTCGAGCAGGCGCTCGACGGCGACTGGGACCGGCTGGAGCGCGTCGTGCGGATCGGGGTGTTCGTGTGCAGCGACGCGGGGTTTGCTGGGCAGGCGGGGATTGCGAACGGCGCGAGCGATCTATTGGTGGAGGCGTTAGGCGAGCGGGGTCGTCACGCTCGGGCGGCGGTGGGGGTGATCGCGCTGCCGTTGGGCGCGGCGGTGGAGGTGGAGCTGATGGTGGCGGTGCGGGGTGGTTGATCGCTGCGGTGTTTGGGTGAGGTTTATTTCAACCGTCGCGGGGTGAAGGTGCGATAAGTCGTGGGTGAGCGTGGCTGTCGTCCCGGCTACGCCTTTGCGGGTTTGACTAAGGAGTGTCCGGGTGCAGGACTGCCTTTGCTTTTCGTGGCGCGATCGGTGCGCTTGCTGGTCGGTTTGCGTTCTTGTTGTCGTGATTTGCTGCACCGGTTCGGTGACGGCGTCGCCGCTGTACACCGTGGAGGAGATTACGCCTTCGGGTACGATTATGTTGAAATCCGAGGGCACGGCGACGGCTACTTCTACGGGCGTGCTTCGAGGTTCGGCGATCCGGCCATCATGTGGAGTGAGCGCTCCCGGCGCGTGATCGAGCTTGCCCCGTTTGGTCGGGTTTGGGGTGCCGACGGCGACTGGCAAGTAGGCCATGCGTCTGCTTCGTGGCGGGACCCCAGGGAGGCTGCGCTGTGGTCCGGGTCGGCCGAGAGCCTCGTGAGCTTGCACCCCGATGGTTACGAGTCGTCGGTTGCGTACGCGGTCGAGGGCGGGGTTCAAGCTGGCTATGTCGTCCCTGCTGGTGAGACGGACTCTCGGGCCGCGCTGTGGTACGGCTCGGCTTCGAGCTACGTGGACATCACGCCCGAGGGGTATTTCGACGCCGAGGTCCGTGACATGTCGGGGGGTGTTCAGGTGGGCTGGGCTGTATCGGAGAACGACGGGAGTGAGCGTGCGATGATGTGGCGAGGGTCGGCGGATACGGCGTATGAGCTTCATCCCCCGTTCTACGGCTACTCGTTCGCAGAGGCGACGGACGGCAAACAGGTGGTTGGCTCGGGTCGGTCCTTTGCGGTTGACGAGCGAGGTTCTACAGCGCTGCTGTGGGACGCGGGCAATGCATTTGCGACACGACTTCACCCGGAGGGGTTTCGAGACTCTTTCGCGTTGGCTGTGGCTGGCGGGGTACAAGTTGGCGAGGGCTATCTTGAAGGGGAGCTTGAGCCCACCGCTCTGGCTTGGTTTGGTACAGCCGAGAGCGTGGTCGGTTTGAGTGCGTTTCTGCCGGAGGGTTATGGCGGATCGTCGGCGGTGAGTGTCGACTCTGCGGGGAACATTTACGGGTATGCGTGGGACGCTCCGCAGTATTCGTTTGATGTGACGCCGCGGCTTCGTTCGGTGGTCTGGCGGCCGGTGGTGGTGCCGGAGCCTGGGGTTTTGTTTGCGGTGGTGGGGGTAATGGCGTGGGGTCTTGGGCGGCGGCGAGGATGAAGTGGCGGGTTTTGCTTGACCCGATTGGTTAGCGCAGAGCGGCGACTATTTTTTTCTGGGGGTTGGCGAGGGGCAGGTCGGCGAGTTGGTCGAGCTTGCGCCACTCGATGGGTGGGGCGTCGGGGGCGATGGTTGGCGTTTCTTGTTTGAGTCGTGCGGTGCGGATGCGGAAGGTGATGAGGCGGTGGGTGGTGCGGTGGTCGAAGGTGGGCAGTGCGGCGAGCGGGCGGGGGGCGGTGATGGGCAGGCCGAGGGTTTGGCGGAGCCAGGTGGGGGTGACGCGGGCGGTTTCGTGGGTGGGGAGTTGCCACATGCCGGCCCACAGGCCCGTGTCGGGGCGGCGGGTGAAGAGGTAGCGGTCGTCGGTGTCGCGGACGGCGAGGACGTCGTGGGTGACGGCGGTGGGCTGGCGGCGGGGCGACTTGACGGGTAGCGACTCGGGGTTGGTGGTGCGGACGCCCTGGCAGTGGTGGCGGAGCGGGCAGGTGAGGCAGTGGGGGGTGCGGGGGGTGCAGACGGTCGCGCCGAGTTCCATGAGGGCTTGGTTGGCGTCGCCGGGGCGTGGGCCGTGGGCGTAGTCGGCGGCGAGCGACCAGAGGCGGCGCTGGGCGTCGGGCTTGTCGATGGGGTCGGTGATGGGTACGAGGCGGGCGAAGACGCGGGCGACGTTGCCATCGACGATGGGGGCGGGCGTGTCGTAGGCGATCGACGCGACGGCGCCGGCGGTGTAGCGGCCGACGCCCGGGAGGTTGAGCAGGTCGTCGGCGTTGTCGGGGACGCGGCCGGCGTTGCGGTCGACGATGGCGCGGGCGGCGGCGTGGAGCGAGCGGGCGCGGCGGTAGTAGCCGAGGCCCTGCCACATCGCGAGGACGGCTTGTTCGTCGGCCGCGGCGAGGTCGGCGACCGTGGGGAACTCCGCCATGAAGCGTTCGAAGTATGGAATCACCGTCGCGACCTGCGTCTGTTGCAGCATTGCCTCGCTGACCAGCACGGCGTAAGGATCGACGCGGCCCGGCCCTTGCCCCGGCGGCGGGCGCCAAGGCAGCAGGCGATGGCCCTGGTCGTACCAAGCCAGCAGGGCCTGCCGCCACTGATCGGGGTTCGGCGGCTGGTCGATCGCCAGATGTTGTGGATTGGAGCCAGACACGTCAGGCGGCCGACTATATCTGCACAAGCGGCCTACGATGCGGGATCGACATGAGCGAATCGCCGCCTCCATCGCCGCCTGATTTCCCGACCCTTGACGCGAAAGGTCCCGATTCCATGCCCGAGACGCTGACCCCCCGCCGCAGCCTGCCGAGCACCCGCGAGAGCGTCACGCACAAGTTCGCGATCATGGGGCACGAGGGGTATCTGACGATCGGGCTGTTCGAGGATGGGCTGCCGGGCGAGGTGTTCATCAAGATGGCCAAGGAAGGCTCGACGCTGTCGGGGTTGATTCAGGGGTACAGCCGGGCACTGTCGCTGGCGATGCAGTACGGCCTGCCGACTGAGGAAGCGGTGCGGCGGTTCAAGGGGATGCGGTTCGAGCCGATGGGCTCGACGAACAACCCCGAGATCCCCGAGGCGATGAGCATCATCGACTACGTGGCTCGGTATCTCGAGCTGCATTTCGTCGAGGTTTGAGGCGGTTTGAGCGGGGGAGCGTCGGCCGGTTCGGCGCTTCGCTACGATGCGTTGTCGGCGGCGGCGGGTCGCCGATGCGTGACGGCGTGTCGGGGCAGCGAGGCGGACGCTTATGTGTGGCATTGTTGGGGTGGTGGCGAACTCAGACGTCCGTGAGGACCTGTACACGGCGATGCTCGTCTTGCAGCATCGCGGGCAGGACGCGGCGGGGATCGCGACGGACGACCTCGGCCGGCTGAACCTGCGAACGGGCAACGGGCTGGTGCGCGACGTGTTCAGCGAGGCTGACATGGCTGAGCTGACCGGGACGATGGGCATCGGGCACGTGCGGTATCCGACGGCCGGCTCGTGCGCGATCGCCGAGGCGCAGCCGTTCTATGTCAACAGCCCGTATGGGATCTGCCTCGGGCACAACGGCAACCTGACGAACACCGAGGCGTTGTGCGACGAGTTGTTCCGCACGGATCGCCGGCACATCAACACAAACTCGGACACCGAGGTTCTGCTTAACGTGTTCGCGCACGAGCTGCACGAGACGGGGTGTCGCGAGCTCGGGCCGGACGAGGTGTTCGCGGCGGCGGCGGGGTTGTTCCGACGGGTGCGTGGTGCGTTTGCGTGCGTGGGGATGATCCTTGGGCACGGGGTAGTGGGGTTTCGCGATCCGCACGGGATCCGGCCGCTGGTGCTCGGGCGGCGGCGGCGCGGGCTTTTGGCGACGGAGTACGTGCTGGCGTCGGAGTCGGTGGCGCTGGACACGCTGGGGTTTGAGCTGGTGCGGGACGTCGAGCCGGGCGAGTGCGTGTACGTGACGCGCGACGGCGTGCTGCACACGCGGCGGGTCGCCGAGGCGGCCGAGCACACGCCCTGCATCTTCGAGCATGTTTATCTGGCGCGGCCGGACTCGGTGATCGACCAAGTGTCGGTCTACAAGGCGCGGCTGCGGATGGGCGAGCGGCTGGCGGAGAAGCTGCTGCGCGACTGGGGCGACGACCACGGGATCGACGTGGTGATCCCGATCCCGGACACGTCGCGGACGGCGGCGCTGTCGATGAGCCATCGGCTCGGGCTGAAGTACCGCGAGGGGTACATCAAGAATCGGTACATCGGTAGGACATTTATCATGCCCGGGCAGGCGGAGCGCAAGGCGTCGGTGCGGCGGAAGCTGAACGCGATCGGACTGGAGTTCCGGGATAAGCACGTGCTGCTGGTGGACGACTCGATCGTGCGGGGCACGACCTGCCGGGAGATCGTGCAGATGGCGCGTGAGGCCGGTGCGACGGCGGTGAGCTTCGCGTCGGCGGCGCCGCCAGTGCGGTTCCCGAATGTGTACGGCATCGACATGCCGGCGGCGGACGAGTTGATCGCGCACGGCAAGTCGGTTGATGAGATCTGCTCGGTGATCGGGGCCGACCGGCTGCTGTATCAGGACCTGGACGACCTGGTGGCCTGCGCTCGGGAGGGCAATCCGCGGGTGCAGCGGTTCGAGGCGTGTTGTTTCGATGGGCAGTACGTCACCGGTGACATCGATGAGCGGTACTTGGGGTCGCTGGCGCAGCGGCGGAACGATGCGGCCAAGCAGGCAGGAGAGCACGAGCATCGCAACGGCGTCGCGGCTGAGGTGGCGGCGTCGGCGGAGACGATCGCGTAGCGGCGGGCGTTGTTGGGGGTGGTTTACTTGATGTCGTCGGGCGAGGCGTCGCCTTCGGGCAGGCCGAGCGCGTTGCCGTCGGCGATGGGCAGGCGGAACCAGCGGACGGGCGCGTCGTCGGCAGTGCACCACAGCGTGGCGCCGGTGTCGGAGGGGTAGGCGGCGAGGCGACGGGTGGAGCCGTCGCGCAGGGTGATCTGCCACTCGGCGAGCGCGGGGGCGAGGGTTTCGGGGTCGGGTGTGGGTGCGAAGCGCTGGGCTTCGAGGCCGGCGAGGGTTTCGAGCACGCGTCGGGCGTCGGCGTCGGCGAACGTGTCGGCCAGGTCGCCGGAGGTGGCGATCGGGCCGATGACGGGCTGGTCGATGGTGAGCGTGTCGTCGCCGCGGCGGAGGGTGACGGAGGCGACCTGATCTACGGCGAAGGCGAGCAGGGCGCGGTTGCGCGGCTCGGCGGTGAGGCGGGCGAGCGCCGACTCGGGGAGCTGCATGTGGGCGGCGGCGTCCGAGGGGTCGGCGTTGAGCGTGGCTAGGCCGGAGGCGGTGTCGAAGGCGAGGGTGACGGGTTCGGCCTCGGGGGTGGCCATGCCGAGGGCGACGGTGGCGGTGGCCCACGAGGCGGTGTCGGTCGCGGGGGTCCAGCCGGTGACGCGGAGGGTGGCGAGCGAGGCGACGAGGCGGTCGATGGCCTCGGCGTTGAGCGAGGAGCCGTCGTCGGCGGCCCAGCCGTCTTCGATGCGGGTGGCGGTGAGGGGTGCCCAGCCGGGGCCGGTGATCGACACGGTCGCGATGTCGGCGGGGTGGAGGTCGAGGATGTCGCGGTTGCGCAGGTCGAGCGTCGAGGTGGTGAGTTGGTCGACTTGCTCGGCGGTGAGCACGCGGGCGGCGGACTCGTTGTCGACCACGGCGAGCAGCGCCGGGGTGTCGGCGTCTTGGTCGCCTGAGGTTTCGTAGATGCGCATCGTGGCGGCGATGCCGGGCGTGACGGTGGCGGCGATCTCGAAAGTGAGCGCGGGGGTAGCGTCGTCGGGCGGCAGCGGCGCGAAGGTTTCGTTGGTGAGGCCGGCGATGGCGGTGAACCACTCGGTGGCGGTCTGCGCGTCGGCGCCGAAGCTCGGCGCGGGGGTGTCGCCGACGTCGGCGAAGGCGAAGACTCCGCCGTCCTTGAGGACGGTGACGGGCTCGGCCAGAGTGCCGGTGCGGGTGACCGAGGTGATCGAGACGGGGTCGAGCTCGAAGAGCGAGCGGCTGCGGAAGTCGTCGATCGACTTGCGGAGGGGAGCGATGTCGGCTTCTTCGAGCGTGAAGACGACGTGTTGCTCCTGCGCGTCGAGGCCCGGCTCGGCTGTGCCTCGATACACCGTGGCGTAGCGGAGGGTGCCGGCGAAGTCGGCGGGGTTGCCGATGCGGAGGATGAACGTGTCGGGCGCTTTGGTTTCGTCGTCTTCTGTTTGCTGGGCAAGGGCGAGCGGGCGGGCCTCGACGAGCATGAACTGGTCTTTGAATTCGTCGAGGCCGTAGTCGGCGAGGGAGCCGGCGTCGTCGATGAAGCCGCCGATGCGCAGGAAGCCGAGCTGGCGGACGAGGTCGGCGGCGGCCTGGCGGTCGGCGCGGTCGGTGCCGAGTTCGACACGCGTGTCGTCCGTTGTCACGGACTCGCCGACGTTCCAGTCGGCGTCTTGCTTCCTGAGGCTGGTGATGCGTTGGCTGGGCGGCTCGGTGACGGTGATGGCGATGTGCTGGAGTGAGCCGGCGGCGGGCGGGTCGAGCGTGCGTTGCCGCATGTCGCGGATGGAGGTGCTCGCGACGAGCTTGTGCAGCCGATCGGGGACGAGGGAGGCCTGGTCGGCGCCTTCGAGCATGGCGTAGGCCCGGCCGCCGAGGGTTTGTCGGCCGAGCAGGACGGTGGCGTCGTCGATCGTGACGGTCGCGTCGGGCGGATCGAGGCCGATCTCGCCGAGGGCGGGCTTGCCTTGCGTGCCGGGCGTGAAGGATTCGGCGATGTCCAGCGCGGCGGCGGCGTTGATCAGGTCGTCGACGCGGAAGGGCTGGAGGGCGAAATCGATCGGCTCGGTCTGCCGCCAGCCGTCTGCGTTGGCGTCGCGCGCGATGGCGTAGGCGCGGTCGCCGCGGGTGACGGCGATGTGTTGGACCTCGTCGGGTTTGATGTCGAGCAGGCGGTTGGGGCCGACGGCGACGGGTGCGGCGGTCGGGGCCTGGTTGACCACAAAGAGGTACCCGGCGATGCCAATGGCGAAGATCACGACGAGGGCGACGGTGGTCTTGGCGTTCATGCGGTCTCGCCTCGGGCGCGGGTTGGTGGGTGAGCGGGGCTGGGGTCAGCCCATGCGACGGAAGATCGTGACGGCGACGCCGCCGGCGGTGGCGAGCAGCGGCAGGCCGAGCATCAGCAGGCCGGCGACGACCCAGCGGCTGGTGGGCGAGACGTCGCCGACGCGGCGGACGTCCTGCGAGCGCGGCGTCGGGGCGATGAGTTCGTCGACGCCGGCGAGCCAGTAGACGGTGTTGACGAAGAGCTCGCCGTTGCCGGGGAACTGGGCGCCGAACATCTCGGCGGTGCCGGGGCCGAAGGGGCCGAGCGTGATGGTGTCGTCGATGGCCCAGACGGGTTCGGCGACGGCGGCGACGCGCTGGGCGGGGGCATCTTCGGTGGCGGGGCGTTCGGCGGCGACGGCGATGGTGAGGCGGTCGAAGGCGGCCTCGGGGTCGTACTCGGCCTCGCCGAGGTTCTGCAGCGAGCTGAAGTCGTCGATGAGCCACGAGCGCGGGGCGGCGAGGTCGACGAGGGTGTGCTGCTCGACGCCTTCGACCTCGGCGAGGTCGATCGGGCTGGGCAGGGTGAACAGCGCGGTCATGCCTTGCACGGCCTGGCTGACCGGGAAGTCGGGGTTCCAGCGGCTGTGGACGAAGCGGTAGTCGGGGCGCGGCTGGCGGTTGGCGTTGTAGACCTCGTAGACGGCGACGGCGTCGAGGCGGGGCTCGATGCCGAAGCGCTCGGCGGCGAGATCGCGGACGGGGTCGGCGGCGTCGAAGCTGGCGGCGGGGTTGATGGCGAACAGGAAGAAGGCGGCGTCGCCCATGGCCAGGCGGCGGGTGAGCAGGTCGGCGACGGGTTGGCGCGGCGGGCCCTCGGCGGCGGCCACGGGGTTGCGGGGGTCTTGCGGCGTGGGCGGCAGGACGACCCATACGGCGGGCTGGCCGGGCTGGGGCTCGGGCGGCGGCTGTTGCAGGGTGCGACCGGGCATGCCGAATTGGCCGGGCATGGGCGTGCCGCGTGGGGACCACTGCTCGACGGCGAAGCCGGTGGCGTTGAGCCGGCTGGCCAGCATGCTGTACTCGCCGCGCGGGCCGGTCGCGGGCACTTCGTCGTAGACAAACACGACCAGCGGCGGGTGCTCCCACTGCATGGACGCGAGGACGCCGGTGATTTTTTCTTCGCCGATGAAGCCGAGGTTAAGCCGGCCCTGCTGCTCGGCGGCCTCGTCGGGCACCTCGCGGTAGAGCTCGGTGATGTCGATGGCCTGGACCTCGTCGTCGGAAAGGACGATGAGGGCTTGGTTGTTGCGGATGGTCGCGGCGACGCGGGCGTAGCGGTCGGCGGTGGGCGCATCTTCGAGGGCGATCACGGCCTGGCGCACGGTATGGATGACGGGGCTGACGAGGTTGGTCGCGCGCAGGAAGCGCTCGCGTGCGGCGTCGGAGGCCTGGGGGTCTTGGGCGGCGAGCTCGAGGACCTGGGCGGCGCGGGGGAGCTGGTTGTCGGCCTGCTCGCCGAGCGTCTGGGTGAGCAGCGTGCGGATCGCGGACAGGTCCGGCAGGGGCTGTTCGAGTTGCGCGCTGATCGCCTCTTCCTGCTGGTCGAGGTCGGTCGCGTAGAGCCTTGCGGTGTTGAGGACGAAGCGGTTGACCTCGGCGGCGGTGCCTTGGCCGAGCTGGTTCTCTTCGGCGTTGGTGCGGAGCAGGGCGCCGATGTCGGTATAGGCGGCGAGCAGTTGTTTGGCGGCGGCGCGCGCGTTTTCGATGGCGGCGCGGATGGGCTCGACTTCGCCCTCGAAGGCCTGGGTCACTCGGCCGGCCAGGCTGTCGAGGCCGGTGAAGTCGGTGGCGGGGTTGATGTCTTCGACGGTGAGTCGGCTGGAGTAGCGGGGGTATTCGTCGATGAGCTCGACGACGCGCTCGATTTCCTCTGCGCCTTGGGCGGCGAACAGGCGGACGATGGTGTGGTCTTTGTCGAGGCTTGCGAGGACCTGCTGGGTCTGCGGGGAGAGGCTGTAGCGGCGGGTGGCGGTGAGGTCGTAGCGGACCCAGGAGTTGACGGCGGGGTCGGCTTCGCGGACGGCGAGGTCGACGAGCAGGTTGAGGACGACCACGATGCCCAGCGCGGCGACGGCGGCGATGAGCAGCAGGCCGGCGAAGCGGGTGCGGCGTGCGACCTGCGAGGGGGGTTGAGCGGTGTCGGGGGGTGTGTCGGTCATCGCCACCTCCTGGAGCCGAGCAGCAGGACGCCCAGGAACAGGAACAGGGCGGTCGTGGAGAGGAAGTAGATGAGGTTGGTCGCGTCGATGAGGCCCTTGGCGAAGTCGGAGAAGTGGTCGGTGATGTTGAGGTAGAAGAGGGTGTCTCGGAGCCAGAGGGGCAGGGCGTTCCAGCCGGCGAGGAGGAAGACGCCGATGGCGAGCAGGCCGGTGACGAGGGTGGTGAGGAGGAACGCGACGAGCTGGGAGTCGGTGAGGGTGGAGATGAAGACGCCGATGGCGAGGTAGAGCCCGCCGATGAGCAGCAGGCCGAGCAGGCCGGTGACGATCGGGCCGAAGTCCGGCTCGGCGAAGAGGGTGAGGACGAGGATGTGCAGCAGGAGCGTGGCGAGCATGGCGGCGTAGAAGCCAAGTGCGCCGAGCCACTTGCCGACGATGATCTGGGTGTCGGAGACGGGGGCGGTGAGGAGCAGCTCGATGGTGCCCGAGGAGAGCTCCTCGGCGACGGATCGCATGGAGATCGCCGGGGCGAGGAAGACCAGCAGCCAGACGACGATGGTGTAGACGTTGCGCATCTCGGCGGCCGAGCCGGGCTGGAGCGTGAGCAGGAAGAAGGCGGAGGTGATGAAGGCGAAGACGCCGATCACCAGGTAGCCGGTGGGCGAGACGAACAGGGCGGCGAGTTCGCGGCGGGCGATGTGGAGGGTGACGTTCATCGGCTGCGCGGGGCGGGGGACGGCGGGTCAGGCGGCGGAGGGTTCGGCGGCGGCCTGCTCGGCTCGGGCGCGGGCCGCGCGGTCGGTGATCTGGACGAAGAACTGCTCGAGGCTGGCGGACTCGCGCGAGATCTCGCGGACGGTGATCTGTTTGTCGGCAAGGAGCTTGCCGATGTCGGCGCGGACGTCGGCGAGGCCTTTAGGCGTGGCGGCGGCGCGGGACCAGCCGCCCAGCGACTGGGCCGAGGCGGACTCGATGGCGGGGACCTGACGGAGCAGGGACTCGAGCTCGGCGGGCTCGGTCTTGGCTTCGACGATCACGCGCGAGCCCTCGGCGACTTGGCGGCGGAGCTCGGTGGGCGTGTCGTCGGCGACGAGGCGGCCGCCGGCGATGATGATGACGCGGTCCGCGGTTTTCTCGACCTCGGGGAGGATGTGGGTGGAGAGCAGGACGGTGTGCTTGCCGCGGAGCTCGGCGATGAGGTCGCGGACGGCGGTGATCTGGTTGGGGTCGAGGCCTGCGGTGGGCTCGTCGAGGATGAGGACGGGCGGCTCGTGGAGCAGGGCCTGGGCGAGGCCGACGCGCTGGCGGTTGCCCTTGGAGAGGGCGCGGATGACGCGTCGGCGGACGGGCTGGAGGCCGCAGCGATCGACGAGGGTGTCGATGCGGCGGACGCGGTCGGGGCGGGTCATGCCCATGAGGCGGCCGCGGAAGTGGAGGAACTCTTCGACGCGCATCTCGGGGTAGAGGGGTGTGCCCTCGGGGAGGTATCCGATGGCGGCGCGTGCGTCGTCGGGGTTGTTGAGGATGTCGTGGCCGTTGATGGACGCGGTGCCGGCGGTGGGGGGCAGGAAGCCGGTGAGGATGCGCATCGCGGTGGACTTGCCGGCGCCGTTGGGCCCTAGGAAGCCGACGATCTGTCCGGGCTCGATGGCAAAGCCGACGCCGTCGAGGGCGAGGGTCGGGCCGTACCACTTGGTGAGCTGGCTTGCGGTGATCATGGGGCAGGCGGCGGGTCGGGGGCGATGGTCGGGGCGTGAGAGTTTAATGAAGGACTGGTTACGGCGCACGGCGACGGGCGGTTCGTTGCCGGGCGGGGCGGCGCGGGCTATGCTCCGGGCTTGTTCGGAGGTCGCGAATTGCCTTGGCTGGAGGCCGATGGGATGAAGTTGAGCGACATCGTGCAGCCGGATTGCATCGCGGTGCCTCTGGCGTCGCCAGACAAGAAGACGGCGGTGTTCGCGCTGGCCGACCTGCTGATCGAGCACACGCCGATCGCGTCGGGGCAGGGGCTCAAGGACGCGATCTGGGAGCGGGAGACGACGCGCACGACGGGCATCGGCCACGGGATCGCGATCCCGCACGGCAAGTGCGCGGGGGTCGACACGCTGCGAATGGCGATCGGGCGGTGCGCGACGCCGGTGGAGTTCGAGTCGATCGACGGCAAGCCGGTCGAGCTGATCATCCTGCTGGCGTCGCCGATCGATCAGACTGGGCCGCACATCCAGGCGCTGGCGAAGGTGAGCCGGCTGCTGACGGACGCCGACTTCCGCGATCGGGTGAAGGCGGTGCAGACGCCGGACGAGTTGTACGACATGATCGTCGCGCAGGAGGCGATGCAGGCGGGGGTGTGAGGTTGGGTGGGACGCGGCAAGCCGCGTCGCTAAATAGCTATTTCCGCGTTGCTCAATCGCTATTCGCCGTTGTGGGTGGTCATGGCTTTTTCGATGCCTTGGTCGATCCATGTCTTGCAGGCGTCGGCGGCGCGGTCGAGGGCGGGGTCGAGTTCGTCGCGCTGGGCCTGGCTGAAGGGTTGCAGGACGTAGTCGACGCGCGGGACGCGGCCGGGCGGGTCGATGCCGATGCGCAGGCGCGGGTAGTCCTGCGTGGCGAGCACGCGCTGGATGTCTTTGAGGCCGTTTTGTCCGCCGGCTGAGCCGCCGGCGCGGAGGCGGATCTTGCCGACCGGCAGGTTGACGTCGTCGACGAGCACGATGAGGTCGGCGGGCTCGAGCTTGAAGAAGCGCACGGCTTCGCCGACCGTCAGGCCCGAGCGGTTCATGTAGGTCTGCGGGCGGAGCAGGACGACCTTCTCGCCGGCGACGCGGCCCTCGGCGGTGGCTGCGTGGAACTTCGACCCGCCGGGCGTGAGCCCGAGCCGGTCGATCACGCGCTCGGCCGCCATCCACCCGGCGTTGTGCCGGGTGCGGGCGTACTCGGAGCCGGGGTTGCCCAAGGCGACGATGAGTTTCATGGTGTGGGAGCCGGGGCGGGCTTAGCCCTCGGCCTCTTCCTCGGCCTTGCCCTTCTCGATCACCTCGGGCTCGCCGTCGGCGGCTTCGGCGGTGTCTTCGTCGGGCAGCTCTTGCACGACGGTCATGGTCGCGACCGCCATCTGCGGCTCGCTGGCGAGGGTGACGCCCTCGGGGAGCACGAGGTCGCCGGCGAGGAGGGAGGTCTCGGCGGTGATGCCGGAGATGTCGGCGACGATCTCTTCGGGGATCGCGTTGGCCTTGCACTTCACGGCGATCTGCGGGTGGGGGTGCTGGACGAGGACGCCCGGCGAGTTGATGCCCTCGGGCTCGCCCTTGTAGACGAGGTCGACCTCGACTTCGACTTCCTGCGTGAGGTCGACGCGGGCGAGGTCGAGGTGGATGACGGTGTCGCCGAGGTAGTCGAACTGAATGTCCTTGACCAGGCAGGGCTCGGGGGTGCCGTCGATGCTGGCGTTGATGAGCTGGGCGCCTTCCTTGAGGGCGGCGTAGGCTTCTTTGGCGTCGGCGGCGACGTGGACGGGCTCGGCGCCGTGGCCGTAGATCACGGCGGGGATGCGGCCGGCGTCGCGGAGGCGTCGGGCGTAGCGGGTGCCGATGCGGTCGCGCTTCTCGAAGGCGATGGTGGGGGTGTCGTGGGTGCTCATGGTGTTTTCCTTGCTTGGGTGAATGCGTGTGTCGCGGCGGCGGGTCAGCGCTTGCCGCCGGAGTTGTTCTTGAACAGGCTGGAGACGGATTTGTTGTGGTGGACGCGGAACATGGCGTCGCCCAGCAGCGGGGCGACGGAGAGCTCGGTGAGCTTGTGCTCGATGGGCTTGCAGCGGTTCTCGCAGGGGATGGTGTCGGTGACGATGATCTGGCTGATGGGCGCTTCGGCGAGGCGTTCGAGCGCGAGGCCGACGAACACGCCGTGGGTCGCGGCGGCGATGACGTCCTTGACGCCCTCGTCCATCAGCCGGCGCGCGGCCTCGCAGATGGTGCCGGCCGTGGAGATCATGTCGTCGACGAGCAGGGCGGTCTTGCCCTTGACGTTGCCGATGATATTGGCAGACTTGACCTCGGAGCCGGAGATGCGGCGCTTCTCGATGATGGCCAGCTCGCCGTCGAGGTAGTTGGCGTACTGGTTGGCGACCTTGACGTTGCCGATGTCGGGCGAGACGACGACGAGGTCGCCCATCTGCTCGCGCAGGCCCTGGAGGTGGCCGGTGAGCACGGGGTCGGCGTGGAGGTGGTCGACGGGGATGTCGAAGAAGCCCTGGATCTGCGCGGCGTGCAGGTCGAGCGCGAGGACGCGGTTGGCCCCGGCGGCGGTGATGAGGTTCGCGACGAGCTTGGCGGTGATGGGCGTGCGGCCCTCGTCTTTGCGGTCCTGGCGGGCGTAGCCGAAGTAGGGGATGACGGCGGTGATGCGGCCGGCGGAGGCGCGCTTGAGGCAGTCGATCCAGATCAGCAGCTCCATGATGTGGGCGTTGACCGGGTGGTAGGTGGACTGGACGACGAAGCAGTCGCGGCCGCGGACGTCCTCGTCGATCTTGACGAGCAGCTCGCCGTCGGGGAACAGCTCGGTCTTGCCTTGGCCGAGGGGCAGGTCGAGGTGCTGGGTCATGGCCTCGGCGAGGGAACGCGAGGCGCGGCCGCAGAAGACCTTCATCTGGTCGGCGTCGGGTGAGCTCACGAGGCGGCTCCCTGCGGGGCGGGGGTGGTCGGGTCGGCGAGGCGACGGCGGAGGATGGCGTCGATCTGCGCGAGCTGTTCGGGGGTGTTGACGCCGAGCACGTCCTCGGCGGGCACGGCGTCGACCACGGCGATCGACCCGCCGGCGTCGCGGACGATCTTGGGCACGTCGGTGAGGTAGTACTCGCCCTGGGCGTTGTCGGACGAGAGCTTGGAGAGGGCGTCGAAGAGAACGGGGGCTTTGTAGCAGAGGTAGTTGGGGTTGACCTCGCGGACGGCGAGTTGTTCGGGCGTGCAGTCGCGTTGTTCGACGATGCCGACGAGGCCGCCCGTGTCGTCGCGGATGACGCGGCCGTAGCCGGTGGGGTCGTCGAGGTAGGACGTGGCGAGCGTGCCGTCGGCTTGGGACGAGCGGTGGGTGTCGAGCAGGGTGGCGAGGGTGTCGGGTCGGATGAGCGGGCCGTCGCCGTTGAGGACGAAGACGTCGCCGGCGAAGGACTCGAGCGCCGGGCCGGCCATCATGGCGGCGTGGCCGGTGCCGAGCTGCTCGTGCTGGTGGACGAAGACGAGGTCGTCGGCGTCGTCAGCGAAGGCGTCGATGACGAGCTGGGCCTCATAGCCCACGACGATGACGATCGGCCCCGCGCCGGCGGCGCGGCAGGCGTCAACGACCCAGGCGAGCATCGGGCGGCCGGCGGCCTTATGAAGGACCTTGGGCAGGTCGGAGCCCATGCGCGTGCCCTTGCCGGCGGCGAGGAGGATGGCGGCGGGTTGTGCGGGGGCGTCGCTCATGCGAAAGGCGGTGCGGGATGAGGCGGCGTGGCGGCCGCGGGGACGAACAGGCCCACCAGGACTCGAACCTGGAACGCAAGTACCAAAAACTCGTGTGTTGCCAATTACACCATGGGCCTAACGGTCGGCTCGTTGGACACGGCCCGTTGCCGGTCCTTCGGAGGGCCGACCTCGGCGTCGCGGAGAGTTCCGCGAACAGAGGGGCCCGGCGTCATCCGCGGCTTGCCCTGACCACTTCCGGGGGTCGTCGGTCGGGCTGGCTGTCCGCGCCTTGCGTCGCGGTCGGCCTTAGATGATCAGCGAAGTATAGGGGGGGCGGGGGACGCGGTAAACCGCGTCGCTAAATGGGAGACAGGGGGTTAGGCGGGTTTAGCGGTCCAGTTCTAGGAGGCCGTGGGGGGACTCGGGCTGACCGGTGCGTGCGGAGAGGAGGGTGGCCAGGCCGCAGGCGACGGCTTCGCGGAGGCGGGTGAGCTTGGTGCGGGCGTGGGTGTGGGCGTCGTCGTCGAGCTGGGCGGCGTGGTGGGCGAGAAGGGCGGGGAAGTCGGCGGGCTGGTGGGGATCGGGCGCGGCGTCGATGGGGGGGTCGCCGTCGGAGAGCAGGAGGTAGGCGTGATCGGTGAGCTCGAGGTAGCCGTGCTCGGCGAAGGCGTCGATGCGGCGGCGGGTGCCGAGGGCGGTGTCGGAGACGACGACGGAGGCGGCGCAGGCCTTGAGGCCTCGGCCGTGGGCGACGACGGTGCCGTGGACGGCGAGGGGGTCGTCGGGCTGGCGGGCGGCCTTGGTGCGCAGGGTGGCGTCGATGGTTTCGGGGCGTTTGCCGAGGGTGAGGACGGCGAGCCAGGCGTCGACGAGTCGGGTCCAGACGGTGCCGCAGCGGGCGGGGCCGGCGTGGCGGACGCAGACGGCGCGGACCTCGCCCAGGGCGGGCAGGGGGTCGGACGCGGCGGCGAGGCCTGGGGTGCGCAGGACGGACGGGGTGAGGACGAGCGGCGACTCGCCCTTGGGCCCTGCGGCGTCGCCGATGGCTTCGCGGAGGTCGGAAAGCGAGGTGAGTGGTAGCTCGAGGGCGCGGATGTCCAGGCCGGTCTCGACGGCCATGCCGAGGTCGCGCGGGGCGACGTGCTCGGCGGTGGCGAGGATGAGGCGGTCGGCCTCGGAGGAGGCGATGAGGGCTCGGAGATCGTCGGTGATGGGGGCGTTGGCGTCGGCGGCGAGCTTGCCGAGCTCGGCCGAGCGGGAGCCTCCGACGCCGACGAGCGTGACGGCCTCGCCTCGCGCGGCGATGAGGCCGGCGACGTGGGGGGCGCGTTCGGCGTCGGCCCAGACGAGCAGGCGACGCGGCGCGGCCGGGGCTGTGGGTGGTGACGACGGCGCGGGCGCGTCGGCGTCGGGCGTGGCGTCGGGTTGGGGTTTGGAGGTGCTGGGCATCGCCGGGGAGCTAAGCTATCAGCATGCGGCACGGGTGTGGCGGCCGCGGCCGGGCGTGCGAGCGCTCGGCTGAGGAAAGTCCGAGCACGGAAGGGCACGGTGGTGGGTAACTCCCACCCGCTTGGCTGGCGACGGCCCAGCGCGAGACAGCGCCACAGAAAACAAACCGCCCCCCCCGGAAGTGGTTGCTTGCCAGGTCGGCGCATCAAGCATGCCGATCGAAGCGAGTCCCCACTTCCGGGGGGGGTAAGGGTGAAATGGTGGTGTAAGAGACCACCGCCCGGCGGGCGACCGTCGGGGCAGGGCAAGCCTCACCGCGTGCAAGACCAAGCAGCGACGCCCCCGGCTTTGGCTGGGGCCGGCCGGCCCGGCTGGACGCGTCGCGGGTAGGTTGCAAGAGCCCGTCGGCAACGGCGGACCTGAGATGAATGGCCGCACGGCGGGTCGGTTCGACCGCCGCACAGAACTCGGCTTACGCATCCCGTGCCGCACCCCCTGTCGACGCCCTCGGTGATGAGCCGGGGGCGTCGGCCTTTTTGTTGGCGGCCCTAGGTCGTGGGTTGCGTCCACTGCTGGAAGACGATGCAGGCGCCTTGGTCGTGGGCGGCGAACTCGTGGGCACCCCAGGGGCGGAGCTCGGGGCCGTCGGGGAATCGCTCGTGCGCGAAATCGGCGTGTGTGGGTTTGGCGGCGAGCTCGGCCCAGAAGGTGTGGATGTCGTCGACCTCGACGCGGACCAGCGGTGCGAGCTGGGCGGCGTAATCGGCGTTGGTCTCGAGCATGAAGGTGACGGTGTCGCGCGTGACCACGCAGAGCGTGGGGTCCTCGTGGACGACCACGAAGCCTAGGTGATCGACGAAGAAGGGTTTGCCATCTGCGGCGTTGTCGTATTGAACGGACGCGACCGTGCGCTTCAAAGGCATGGCAAGATCAAATGGGGCTTAGTCGGCGAGGACTTGTTCGACGGAGACTTCGGTGGGCAGGCCGAGGGAGCCGTAGACCTTGGAGGCGACCTCGGCGAGTTCGCCGGTGGTGTTGGCGGCGAGGTCGACGATGCGTCCCTGGCGGGGGCCGTCGAGGAGGTTGCCGAAGTTTTTGGCCGACTCGGCGAGCGAGCCGAGCAGGGTGATCTGGTCCGAGCCGGTGGCGAGGACGGCGGTGTCGGCGATGGCCTGCTGGGCGGCGCTGGACTCGATGAGGGCGAGGACGTGGGCGGAGCCGAGGACGATCTCGGGGCGTTCGTCGCCGAGGGCGGCGATGAGGATGCTCTCGGCTTCGCTGACGCGGTAGATGGCGCGGTCCTGCTCGGCCAGTTCGCGGAGCAGATCGAGTGCGGCGATGGCGAGCTCGGTGCCCTCTTCGAGGCCGATGGGCTCGAGGCCGATCTGAGCGGTGGCGATCTGCAGGGCTTCGTCGAGGGTGGCGACGTCGTCGACATCCAGGCCGACGGTGATGCGGGCGTCCTCGCGGGCGAGCTGGAGCATGTCGGCCTGGGCGTCGGGGGAGACCAGCGCGAGGAACGGCGAAGAGCCGAGGCGGAAGTTGGCGTCGGTGGTGTCGACGAAGCGGCGGACGGTGGCGATCGGTCCCGCGGCGACCACGGCGTCGACGCCGGGCAGGGTGCCGAGCTGCACGTTGAGGTCGCTGACGGAGGTGGCGCCGATGGCGACGTAGCCGAGGGTCTCGAGCGCGGCGGTGAGTTCGTTGACGCGTTCCTGGGTGCCGGCGAGGGCGACGGCGTAGATGGAATCGCCCTGGCGGACGGCGTCGGCGAGGGAGGGCACGACGCGGCCGGACCCGGTGAAGGCCTCGTTGGGGCGTACCTGGCCGAGCGCGGTGGCAGCGGCGAAGCGGACGCGGCGGTCGGGGCTGCTGATGGCGTCGAGGATGGGCTGGCGGGCCGAGCCGTCTTCGACGAGCGAATCGGTGCCGGCGATCTCGTTGAGGACCTGCACGGCGTCGAGGGCGAGGGAGGCGTCGGAGTCGTTGATGGCGCGCATGAGGACGGCCTGGACGGGCATGGGGCCGGCGAGGCGGGCGTAGTAGGCGGCGGGCTCGGCGCCGACGGGGTAGCTGGGGTCGGTCTGGCCTACGGGCAGGCGGTTCTCGCGGCGGAGGTTGGCGGCGAGGTAGAGCTCGATGGATTCGGTCTTGGATGAGTCGAGGGCGAGGGACTGCTTGGTGCTGTCCATCGCGAGGGTGTCGGGGTAGATCTCGGCGGGGACGGTGATCGGGACGAGGCCGATCTCGGGGGTGTAACGCCAGAGCAGGCCGGTGTCCTGCGGGCCGGGGTCGAAGCCGGGCTGGCCTTCGGCGGTGCCGTTGTATTGCTTGAGGGCGAGCTGGTAGAAGAGCTCGGCCGCGGGGGCGTCGAAGGACATGCGGCTGCGCTCGGCGAGGCGGTCGAGGGCGACCTGGATGGCGGAGGTGGTGCCGGGGTCGGCCTTGCCGGACTCGATGGCGAGCTTGAGGTAGGGGGCGACATCGGGGTAGCCGATGGTGGCGAGGACCTGGGCGATCTGCTCGGCGTGGGGGCTGGGTAGGTCGGGCAGGGCGACGGCGAGCGGATAGGCCACGGGGCGGCCGATGGCTTCGAAGGCGGAGAGGATGTAGGGCTCGAGCTCGTCGCGGTCGTCGTCGAGCAGGGCGGCGAGCATGGCGGGCGCGGCGAACTGGCCGGCACCGGTGAGGCGTTCGACGGCGTTGCGATAGGCGCGTTGGGTGTCGTCGAGCGCGGCGATGTCGCCGGCGATCCGCTGGGGGTCGCGGGCTTTTTCGATGCGGGCGGCCTGGATCAGCGCGTCGAGCTGCAGGGCGGACTCGGCGAGCGCGTCGATCTGTTGGGCGCGGACGAGGGTGGACGGCCAGCTGTCGTAGGTGCCGGCTTCGACGGCGGCGAGGACGTCGTCGGGGTCGGCGTTGAGCAGAGTGTCGGCGGCGGCGGCGGCGAGGTCGGCCCGGGCGACGAGGACGTAGTGGTTGAAGTCGGCCCAGGCGTCGTCGATGTCGCCGCTCTGGCCAAGGGCCTGGGGCGCGAGGGACGCTGCGAGGGCGGCGGCGGTGGTGCAGAGGGAGGCGGTCAGGCCGGGACGGCGGGAGACTCGAAACATCGGGGGATCACTCCGGGAGACGGCCGTGGGACTTTTCAGGACGATTTCCGCCGCATCCTCGCCTCGCGTGGCTGGGGCGTCAACTGATCGCCCCGCGCGGGGTCGCGGGCTTGCGGATGGGCGCGGCCTGGGTGTCGCGGATGGGGCAGCGGCGTTGCTAGGGTGATCGCAATGTGGGACCTGCTGCTTCTGGTGAGCGTGCTGTGCGTGCTGATGCTGGTGAATGCGGCGGGGGTGCTGCTGACGCTGATCCAGTTGCCGGGGAACTGGCTGATCCTGCTGGCGACGGCGGCGGTGGCGTGGTGGCGGTGGGACGACCCGAGCGGGGCGACCTACGGCTGGTGGACGCTGGGGACGCTGCTGGCGTTGGCGCTGGTCGGCGAGATCGTGGAGTTTGTGGCGGCGGCGTACGGGGCGCGCTCGGCGGGGGCGAGCCGGCGTGCGGCGGGGCTGTCGATCGTGGGGGCGGTGGTGGGGGCGATCGCGGGGGCGCTGGCGTTGGCCTGGCTGCCGGTGGTGGGTTGGATCTTCGGCGGGCTGATCGGCTCGACGATCGGCGCGGGGGTGGGGTCGATGCTGGGCGACATGTGGGCCGGGCGGACGCGCGAGATGGTGTGGGCCGGCGGGAAGGGCGCGGCGGTCGGCAAGCTGTGGGGTTCGGTGGCGAAGCTGGGGTGCGGCGGGGCGATGTGGGTGGTGGCGCTGGTGGGGGCGGTGTGGCCTTGAGTGCGGCGATCGCGCTGCGCGGGCGCGATGAATCGCGGCGCTTCATGGGGACGCGGGGCTGATTGGCGTCAGCTTGCTTTGGCCTGCTTGGCTTTGGCGTCGATGAAGAACTTGCGGGCTTCGCCAGCGAGGTAGAACGAGCCGGTGACGATGATCAGGTCCTCGCGGCTGACCGCGCGGGCGGCGGTGCGCAGGGCTTGTTCGAGGGTCGTGCACTTCTGGGCCATCTTGCCGGACAGGTCGCCGAACTTGCGCATGAGGTCGTCGGCCTCGAGGGCGCGCGGGCTGGTGCGGGCCTTGGTGAAGATCACCTTGTCGGCGCCGAGGCTGACCTGCTTGAGCATGGCGTCGACCTGCTTGTCGGCGGCGCAGCCGAAGATCATCACGAGGCTGTCGTACTGGTAGTGGGCCCCGAGGGACTTGATGAGGCCTTGGAGCGAGGCGGGGTTGTGGGCGCCATCGATGAGGACGCGCGGGGTGTCGTGGACCTGTTCGAGCCGGCCGTGGAGCTCGGTCTGCGCGAGGCCGCGCATGACGTCGCCTTCTTCGGCGACGAAGTCGAACTGCTTGAGGCCGTCGAGCAGGGCGAGGGCGAGGCCGCAGTTGAGCGCCTGGTGTTCGCCCTTGAGGGGGACGGCGAGGTGCTCGTACTTGCTGCGAGGCGTGGTGAGGCAGACGCGGGTGTGCGGGCCGAGCTCGCGGTTGGCCTCGAAGCGGTAGGAGAAGTCGATGTCCGGGCCGGTGAATTGGATCGGGCAGCCGGTTTCCTCGGCCTTTTCCTTGAGGACCTGAACGACGGGCTTTTCCTGCTGCACGCTGATGACCGGGACGTCGGGCTTGAAGGCGCCGGCCTTCTCGGCGGCGATCTCCTGGACGGTGTCGCCGAGCAGATGCGTGTGGTCGAGCGAGATCTGCGTCATGCCGATGAGCAGGGGCGTGATGGCTGACACGGAGTCGAGCCGACCGCCCAGGCCGGTCTCGAGCACGGCGATATCCACGGCCTGATCGGCGAAGTAGAGCAGGGCGGCGGCGGTGAGGGCTTCGAAGAAGGTCGGCCCCTCGCCACGCATCGCTGCCGAGGCGGTGGCGACCTGCTTGATGACGTCCGCCGCATCGGGGTAGCTGATGAGCGAGCCGTTGATGGTGATGCGTTCACGCAGGTCGATGAGGTGCGGGCTGGTGAACAGGCCGACGGTGTAGCCGCAGGCGTCGAGCGTCGAGGCGAGCATGGCGCAGGTGGAGCCTTTGCCCTTGGTGCCGACGATCTGGACGCACTTGAGCTGGTCCTGCGGGTCGCCGAGCTGCTTGAGCAGCTTGCGCATGCGGTTGAGATTGAACGACTTGTCGTCGTACTTGACGAGCCGCTGCTTCTCGTGGTCCGCGAGGTCGAACAACCACTTGGTCGCGGTGGTGTAGTTGGTGATGGGCGGGAGCTTGGGGGTGCTCTTCGCGGGGGCCGATCGCCGCTTCGTGGGAGACGATTTGGCGGCGGTCGAACGTTTGGTTTTTTTCTTGGTAGAGGAGGCGGGCATGAGCCCCGCAGAGTAATAAATAACGAGGCGATCGTCAAATCGACGTCTTTAATCGATTGTTATGTATGGACTTGCGTGTTTGATGAGGTGGTCGTGAGAGGGGGTGGCGATCAGCCGCGGATGGCGTCGGCGCCGCCCATGTACGGCCGCAGGGGCTGGGGGATGCGGATCGACCCGTCGGCCTGCTGATGCATCTCCAGCAGGGGCACCAGCAGGCGGGGGCTGGCGGCGACCGTGTTGTTGAGCGAGTGGGCGACCACGTTGCGGCCGCCGTCGGCGGGCTTGTAGCGGATGTTCAGCCGGCGGCACTGGTAGTCGTAGAGCCGCGAGGCGGAGTGGGTCTCGCCGAACGCGCCGGTGGGGCGGCCGTCTGGCCCGTCGTCGCCACGGCCGGGCATCCAGCACTCGATGTCGATCATGTCGGCGTTCTTGGGGCCGAGGTCGCCGGTGCAGCACTGCAGCAGACGGTGCGGCAGCTCGAGCGCGCGGAGCAGGCCCTCGACGTAGCCCATCATCTTCTTGTGCCACGCCCGGCTTTCGGCTTCGTCGGCCTTGCAGATCACGACCTGCTCGACCTTGTCGAACTGGTGCACGCGGTAGAGCCCGGCCGTGTCCTTGCCCGCGGCGCCGGCCTCGCGGCGGAAGCACGTCGAGACGGTCACGTAGGTCTTGGGCAGGTCGTCCTCGGCGAGCACCTCGTCCTGATGGAATCCCATGAGCCCGACCTCGCCGGTGCCGGTGAGCGCCAGGCCGTAGTCGCCGGTGGGGTTCTTGATGTCGTAGACCTGATCGCGGCCGTGGGGGAAGAAGCCGGTGCCGACCATCATCTCGTGGCGCACGAGGTCGGCGACGCTGAGCGGCGTGAAGCCGTGCGCCTCGATCATCGTGTCGAAGGCAAACCGCAGCACGGCCTGGTGCAGGCGCATGCCCGCGCCGGTGAGGACGTAGCTGCGCGAGCCGGCGATCTTGGTGCCGCGCTCGAAGTCGAACAAGCCGAGCGCCTCGCCGAGCTCGATGTGGGTCTTGGGCTGAAAGCCGCGTTGGTCGGCGAACGGCTTGTCGACATCGAAGCCGTTGGGCGACCAGCGCGCGAGCTCGACGTTGTCGTCGGCGGAGGTGCCGTCGGGCACGTCGTCGTCGGGCGGCTGGGGGATGTCGAGCCAGAGGGTCTGGCGATCGGCGTCGAGGGCGCGGACGGCTTCGGTGAGCTCGGTTTCTTTGGCTTTAATCTGCGTCGGGCGGGCTTGCAGCTCTTTCATCTCGGCCTGCAGCGCGGCCTTGGCGTCGCTGTCGGCCTTCTTGAACTTGCCGGCGAGCTGGCCGATCTGCTTGCCGATCTGATTCTTCTCGGCGGTGAGGGCTTGCAGCTCGGTCTGGGCGGCTCGGAGGCGGTCGTCGACCGCGAGCAGCGCATCGAGATCGACCTGCGTGCCTTTGCGGGCGGCGCCGCGGCGATAGCGGTCGGGGTTCTCGCGGAGGTCCTTCAGGTCGATCATGGCCGGGGATGGTACCGGCTGGCGACGGGGCGGCCGCGATCAGGGCTCGACCGAGGGGCCGCGGCCGAGCAGCTTGGCGAAGGCGTCGCGCAGCCGAGCGAATCGCAGGCGACGCTTGAGCGAGGCGACGCGCCGGTCGTCGGGGTGCTCGCGCAGGGCGCGACGCAGCGTGGCGCGGGCTCGGGCGTGCCGGCCGGCGTGGCGGTAGGCCAGTGCGATGTTGCACAGCGCGACCGACGAGCCGGGGTCGAGGCGATAGCTCGCCCGGCAGGCGGCAATGCCCGCTTGGGCGTCCTCGGCCAGCAAGCGAGCCACGCCGAAGAGCAGCGCCGCGTCGGCGGCCTGGCCCAGGGGCGCATGATCCACCCATTGACGCCGCCACGGAGAGAGCAGCCGCGTGGCGGTGTCGTGCATACCCAGTCGGATCGCCATGCGCGCGAGCGCGACGGTGTCGGCCGAGCCGGGCTCGGCGCGAGCGAGCTCGACTTCGAGGTGGCCCCGCGCTTCGTCTTCGTTGCCGGCGAGCAGCGCGGCCTTGGCCAGGCCGAGGTAAGCCGACGGGCGATCGGGGTCGAGCTTGAGCACGCGGCGGAGGCGGCGATCCGCGGCGTCGGCGTGGCCTTGCGTGAGGGCGATCTCGGCGAGGATGGCGTGGGCGTCGGCGTGGTCGGGCTCGAGCTCGACCAGCGACTGAAGCGTGGCGCGGGCTTCGCCCAGGCGACGCGACTCGGTGAGCAGGCCGCCAAGCTCGAGCAGGGCCTCGGCGTCGGTCGGGTTGAGGTTGAGCTGCTGCGTGTAGAGCCGATGGGCGCGGCGGTGCTGGCCGGACTGCCAGCAGGCGCGGGCCATGCGCAGCCGCGCGTCGGGGTGGCGGGCGTCGCGCTTAAGCACCTCCTGCCAACACAGAAGCGCGCGGGTGAGGTCGCCCTGGGACGCCAGGCTCTGGCCCATCACGTCGTACAGATCGGGCGAGGCGTCGTCGATCGCCTGGGCGGTGTAGAAGGCCTCGTCGCGGGCGTCGTGGTCTTGGGTGTGGCTGTAGAGCGTGAGCAGTTCGAGCCAGGGCTCGATGGCTTCGGGCTCGAGCGACGCGGAGCGGCGCAGCTCGGCCTCGGCTTCGTCGATCCGGCCCAGGCGGAGCAGGGCGCTGCCGAGCCGAAGCCGCAGGCCGCTGGTTTCTTCGTCGAGATCGACGCTGAGCCGATACGCATCCACCGCCTCGTCGTGCCTGCCCAAGGCGTCCAAGGCCACGCCGCGCTCGGCGTGCCAAACGCCGCGCTCGGGGTCGAACGCGATGGCCCGGTCGAGATGGCGCAGCGCCCACGCCCACCGCCCACGCTCGGCGAGCATGCGGGCGGCTTCGGCGTGACGCTCGGCTCTAACCCAGTCTTCCATTCGGAGGCTCGTTGAGGGTGAAAACGCTCGAAACGGGGCGGCGTGCCCGAGTCTAGAACGATGCACGGGCGGGGCGGGTTCTTCGGTTTCGCCGATAAGTGCGGGTTTAACCGCCCCGAGGGGCGGACCATTCCGCCCAGCGTTTAATAGGCATGCTTAGGGCGGCCTGACGATCTAAGATATGAACGTGCGCACACTTTTCACATTAGCTTCGCGATCGTTGAGTTTCCGGGTTGCCGCAGCCTTTTGCTGCGCGTTTGTTATCAATTCGGCGTGGTTCGGGTGCACCACGACCGAGGAGCGGGCATCGTTCACTGCGCGTGAGCTGCTGGTGGCCGATCGGCTGGACGCCAACACGCGCGACGCGCTGGCCCGCCTGCTCGACCCGTCGCTGGCGCTTGCGGATCGACGCGGCGCGGCCTTCACGCTGCTCAACCAGGGCGATGCTCAGAGCGACAAGGCCTTGGTGGCGGCCCTCGAAGACCCCGGCGCTCCGCAGGCTTCCGCGGCCATCGTGCAGGCGCTTCTGCTGCGGCCGGACGCGCCGTCGTTCGCGCTCAAGCCGCCGCTGACCGAGGCGCTGTTCGTCGCCTCGGCGGACACGCGTATGTCCATCGCCGAGGTGCTGGGCCGCTACGACGACCCGCAGCTCACGACGACGCTGCGGCAGCGCGCAGCAGACGTCACGCTCTCGCACGCCACGCGGCTGTCGGCGATCGCCGGGCTAGGCTTCCAGCGCGACCGCGAGGCCGCCCGCGCGTTGATCACCATCTCTCAGCCGCCCACGCCCGACGACCTGCGCTACGCCGCGTACGACGCGCTTGGCGAACTCAGCGGCTTAGACAACGTCGGCCCCGACCCCAACGCCTGGGCGCAGTGGTGGGACCAGGCCCGCCGGCTTTCCAACGAGCGATGGCAGGCGACGCTGGTCGAGAACCTGGCCCGCCGCGACGCGACCCGTCGGCTCCGCCAGGATCAGACCGAGCAGCGCCTCCTCGAATCACAACGCACGCTCTACCGCACGACCTCGCCGCAGGACCGCCCGGCCGTGCTGGCCTACATGCTCAACGAGCCGTTGACGCCGATCCGCCGTCTGGGTATGGACCTCACGCTCGAGCGCCTGCTCGAGGGGCTGCCCTTCGACGAGCCGCTGCGGCAAGCTCTGCGTGCTCGGCTGACCGACGCCGACGCCGAGGTGCGTCGGCTGGCCGCGACTCGGTTGACCGACCTCAACGACGCGCCGGCAGCCGACATCGTGGCGCAGCGGCTGACGCAGCGCAACGAGCACGTGACCGAGACGCTCAACGCGGCGCTTCGCATGATGGCGCGCATGCCGCGGGGTGAGGCGGTCCCGGCGGCGTTGGCGCTGCTCGATCGTCCGCCCAGCCACGCGGCCGCGGCCGGCGCTTTGGCGGCGATGGCCAAGGCGGGCATGCTGGACGAGGCGCAGTCGGCCGAGGCTGCGCGTTTGGTGCGTGGCAAGCTGCGGCGCAACGAGCTGCCGGCCCCTGCGGTCGTCACGCTGCTCGGCCGCGTCGGTTCGGAGTCGGACTGGCAGTGGATCGGCTCGTGGATCGACGCGCGCGACCCCTCGGTCAAGCGCGCCGCGGCCGAGGCGTGGGCCGAGTCGGATCGCTCGCTGCGGCCGCTGGCCGATCGGATGAACGACACGGTGATCCAGCCGATCGTGATCGCCGCGGCGACGCGGCGTGGCAGCGATCCGCAGACCCTGCGTGCCCTGGCCGCGCACCCGCCGGCGCGATCGCAGACGTTCGACGCTTGGCGTCGTGCGATGGTGGCGATGGCCGGCCGCGTGCCGCCGACCGACGCGCTGAGCACCGTGAACGAGTTGATGGCGACGTCCGACCTGCCGGCCGAGCTGTTCGAGCAGATGCTCACCGCTTCGCTTGAGCGGCCCGGCGGCGAGCCGGTCGGCCCCGCCGATCGCGTCGAGCTGATGCTGCGTCGCGCCGAGGTCCGGCTGCAGCGTGGCCAGCCCGCCGCGGCGCGGGACGACTACGCCGCGCTGGGTGGGGCGCTGGACGGGCTCTCGGCCGCGCAGCGCGACCGCTACTTCCGCGGAGCCGTCGATGCGAACCTGCTAACGGACCGCCCGGACGCCGCGTTTGCCCTGGCCCGCGCCACCCTCGGCGACGCCGCCGCCCGGCCGCTGGACGCGACGGACGACCCGGTGGTCGACCGGTTCATCGAATACGCCCGCCGTCAGGCCGCCGCCCGCAACGACGCCGCGGCCCGCGACACGCTGGTGAAGCTCCGCGACCTGTTGGGTCAGAGGGTCAAGCCCGAGGTCGCCAACCGCGTGGCCCTGCTGCTGGCCGAGCTCAACCAGCGGACGCCCCCTCCGGCCACCGCCGGCGAGGCGAGCCCGGCGACGCCGTTGAACTGACCGCCGAGCGGTTGCCCAGATTGCCATTCCCGTGCCTGCGTTGGGGTGCCACGCAGCTTCGAGATGCGCCGCGCCAGCGAGCGAGCTCGCCGGCTAAACTCCTCGTATGACCGCGACCACGCTCACCGGCACCGCCTACGTCCTCGGCGATGACATCGACACCGACCAGATCATCCCCGCCGAGTACCTCGCCTACGACCCGACCGACCCCGAAGAACGCAAGTTCTTCGGCAAGTACGCCAACATCGGCGTCCCCGAGGGCCAGCGCGGCCTGCCCGCTGGCGACGTCCCGTTCGTCGCGGGCGAGTCGTTCAAGTCCGACTTCACGATCGTCGTCGGCGGCAAGAACTTCGGCTGCGGCTCGTCGCGCGAGCACGCGCCGCTGGCCTTGGCCGAGGCCGGCGTCACGGCGGTGGTCGCCGAGTTCTACGCCCGCATCTTCTATCGCAACTGCGTCAACGGCGGCTACCTGCTGCCGATCGAGTGCGACACGCGGCTCATCGAGGGCAAGGTCGTCACCGGCGACAAACTCACCCTCGACCTCGACGCCAAGACGCTGACCGTGGAGCGCACCGGCGAAGCGATCGCGGTCAAGCCGCTGGGCGACGCCAAGCCCATCATCGACGCCGGCGGCGTGTTCAACTACGCCCGCGAGGCGGGGATGCTGTCGTAGTAAGACGCACTCACGCACTCACGGACGCTAAGCCCAAGGCCCGTTAGGGCCGGGCGTAAGCACCACATCTTTGCTTCGCCGCAATCCCCGCAGAACGCGGATCAAGGACGCACCGCGCTCGCGTGCAGCACCAGCGCTCGCACCGTCCCGCCGTCCCCTTCGCTCGACGACAGCACGACGGCCCCGTAGTTCGGCACCCGCACCGTTGTGTTCCACGTGCTCAACGCCCCCTCGCCGGCGGGGCCGTAGTTGGCGGCGGCACGCAGGTCGATGACGACGGTCTCGCGCTGCAGACTGGGTCGCGCGACGAAGGTGATGCCGGTCTGTCCCTCGTCGGCGGTGGCCATTGCCTGCCCGCGGTGGCGTTCGATGAGTGACAGCGACGCTGACGGCCCGAGCGTGCCGCCCGCTTCCTGCAGCTGCTCGACCAAGGCCTCAAGCTTCGCCGGGCTGCTCGTCTCGACCGTTATCTGGTGCGCCGCCAGCAGCGCCGACTCGGCCACGTCCTTGGGCAGGTCGATGATGCGCGCCCGCAGCGTGACGTTGGCGAGTAGGCCCGGCCGCAGCGAGTCGAGCAGCCGCTCGATTTTTGCGTGGTTCTTCTCGGTCTGCCGGACAATGAGCTGGCGGTTGATCACTTTGATGTCGGCCCGATCGCCGCCGTAGTCGCGCCACTCGTTCTGCCGCCCCACGGTGTCTTGGATCACCGAGACGATCTGCTCGGTGAATTCCTGGTCCCGCGATTCATCCTCGCGTGTCTGACTCTCGAACATCACGGCCTCCTCGTGGCGGCTATCTCTTAAGAACGCCGGCGTCTCGATCGGCGGATCGTTCGTGAAGAACGAACGGATGTCGTAGTTCCGAATCGTGGTTGGCTCGGGCTCGCGAACCTCGGCCAAGACGGGGGTCGAGCAGGCAAGCACGGCGAAGGCGAGCAGCATCGTTCGGAGCATGGCAGTTTCCTTATGAAGTATCCGGAATCGAGTCCGCGACCGTGTCTGCGGCATGCGTACAGTTCTTGTAAAGCAGTGCCACCACGCGCGTCAAGGATGGGCTGCGCGATCCCCGCGCAAGCTTTGCGAATAAGGCTTATGAGTCACCGCTACCCGATCGGCGTGATGTAGTAGCGCTTGCTCGTGCCCTCGATGTCGTGGTGGTAGTAGAAGCAGCCGGGCACGGCGTCTTCTACCGCTTCGATCATCTCGGGCAGTTCTTCGTGGGTGACGATCGCGCGGAGCAGTTGGTAGCGCTCGCCGCTGTGGCCGCCGACGCCGTCCTGGATGATGTACGTCCGGTGGGCGGAGACTTCCTTGATCGCGGCACCGACGGTCTGCGGCTCGCGGCTGACGACGCAAAGCATGGTGAGCTTGAACTTGCGGTAGAGGTTGTTGAGCGTTTCGGCGCTGATGAAGATGAAGACGCAGGTGTACATCAGCGTGTTGATGACGGTTTCGAAGCGGCCGGTCTTGAGGAACTCGAGCCCCAGGCCGAAGGCGGTGGAGACGATGGCCGCGATGACGGCGATGGAGCCGACGGGCTTGAGGTATTTCACGGCGAAGAACGCGCCGAGGATGTCTTCGTCGCCCGTGCTGCCGCGGTGCTGGAAGGCGATGGCTTTGGCGACGCCGGCGATCAGCCCGCCGAAGATGACGAGGATGAGCCGCTCGTTGTGCGACTCGGGGCTTGCGAACTGCATGTCGGGCATGACGGTCAGGGCGGTCACAACGGTGATGACCACGGTCAGCGATCGGGCGGCGAAGACGCGGCTGACCTTGAAGAAGGCGAATGCGAGCAAGGCGAGCTGGAAGACGAGGTAGAGGGCGATGAACAGGCCGTCGCTCTCGAAGTAGTACGACGTGGCGGCGGCGATGCCCTCGGTGCCGGTGAGGACGATGCGCGAGGGCAGGACGAAGTACTTGAGCGCGGCGGCGTAGAGCAGGCCGGCGGTGAGCAGGGCGAGGTAGTCGAGGACGACGCCGAGGCGGACGTTTCGGTGCTTACTGGGCATCGGCGGGCTCGGGGGTGTCGACGAAGTGTTCTCGATACGCGTGCAGGGCGGCGTCGTCTCCGGTGTGCCAGAAGAGGACGGTTTCGTCTTTTGCGATGGTGCCGCTGCGAACGAGGTCGATGAGGCCGGCGAGGCTGCGGGCCGTGTAGACGGGACCGACGAGGGTGCCTTCTAAGGTGGCGAGGAGTTTGGCGGCCTCGACTTCCGGAGGGCCGACGACGCCGTAGCCGCCGCCGAGGTAGCCGTGGTTGATGTGCAGGTCGTCGTCGGCGAGGCGGGTGTCGGAGCCGAGCAGTGCGGCGCAGGCGTTGGCGATGTCGCGGACCTCGTCGCGGAAGGGGAACGAGCCGTCGGCGGCGGGTTCGTTGTCGATGGAGATGGCGGTGATGTTGCCGGTGAAGCCGGTGAGCTTGGCGCCGAGGGTGAGGCCGGCCTGGGTGCCGCCGGAGGAGGTCGCGAAGACGATGCGGTCGACGGTGAGCTGTTTTGCGGCGAGCTGGTCGGCGAGCTCGACCATCGCGGCGATGTAGCCGAGGGTGCCGATGGTATTGCTGCCGCCGATGGGGATGACGCAGGGCGTCTTGCCGGCGGCGGCGAGTTCTTCGGCGAGGGACTGCATGCGGGCGTTGCGTTGGGCGCGATCGACGAAGTGGCAGGTCGCGCCGAGCAGGTGGTCGATGAAGAGGTTGCCGCGGGCGTCGGCGGGGGCGACGGGGTCGGAGCCGAGGACGAGGTGGGCGTCGAGCCGGTGGATGGCGGCGGCGGCGGCGGTCTGTCGGCAGTGGTTGGACTGGGGCCCGCCGGCGGTGATGAGGGCGTCGCAGTGGCGGGCTAGGGCGTCGGCGACGAGGAACTCGAGCTTGCGGGTTTTGTTGCCGCCGGTGGCGAGGCCGGTGAGGTCGTCGCGCTTGCAGAGGATGCGCGGGCCGTTGAGGTGGGCGGCGAGGTTGTCCCAGGCGACGACGGGCGTGGGCAGGTGGGCGAGGCGGACGCGGGGCTGAGCGTCGAGCGCGGCGCGGAGGTCGGCGTGGGTGGGTGGGGGTGGAGGTGCGGTCATGGGCGGAGCGTACGGGATGGCGTGGCGGGCGCGGGTGGTCGGTTAGGCTGTGCGGTTCGTTTCGATGGGTTCGATGTAGCTGCGAGGTGATGCGATGAGACTTGGCCGATGGCGTTGGTGGGCGGTGCTGGGCGTGGCGGTGGTGCTGGGCGTGGCGATGATCCCGGTGGGTTGCGGCGGCACGCCCGAGGCGGTCGAGGACACGCCGAGTGCGCCGGCGGTTCGGGATGTGCGGACGGCCCAGCTCGCCTTGGCGGGCACGGCGGAGTTCACGCCGGCGGCGCTGGAAGACGCGATGGCGTTTCTCGAGGGCGAGCGTGCGTGGGGGGATCACACGCGGGCGCTGGACGTGCCGCGGCATCCGGCGGAGAAGTATCTGGAGGGCTGGGTGATCGTGCTGGACCCCGGGCACGGCGGCAAGGGGCACGTGAAGGGGTACAAGGCCGGGCCGACGGGCGTGCGCGAGGCGGAGATGAACCTGCGGGTGTCGAAGCTGCTGCGCAAGATGCTCGAGGATGCGGGGGCTTACGTTGCACTGACGCGCGAGGGCGAGATCAGCGACATCGCCGACGACCGGATCGACGGTACGCTGCGGATGCGCGCGGAGTTTGCGAACGACATCGAGCGGCCGGACGGCGGGACGGGCGCGGATATTTTCATCAGCGTGCACCACAATTCGTCGAGCCGAGACGAGGCGAACTATCCGAGCGTGTGGTTTCACGGCGAGGCGGACTGGGCAGAGCCTTCGCTGGATGTCGCGCGGTACGTCGGGCACCGGCTCGGGGCCGAGCTGCGCAACGAAGAGGTCGGGCTGACGAGCGTGCTGATGAGCGATCGGCAGATGTATCGCAACGGGTTTGGCGTGCTTCGTCACGCCGAGGTGCCGGCGATTTTGCTGGAGTCGTCGTTCTTCAGTCACCCGACCGAGGAGCAGCGGTTGGGCGACGCGATGCACAACCTGCGTGAGGCGTACGCGGTGTATGTCGGGCTCGTGGAGTACGCCTACGGCGGCCGGCCGACGCAGAGCCCGCCGGAGGTGTCAAGCGATGGTGGCAAGCTGGTGATCGCGACCACGCTCAGCGAGGGGTTGCCGCAATGGTGGGGGCACGACCGCCAGCGGACGCTGAGCTCGACGATCGCGGTGTATGTCGATGGCCAACGTGTGCCTGCGGAGTTCGACCCGGCGACGAAGGTGTTGACCGCCCGTGCGGATGTCGGCGACTGGGTCGGCGGAGAGGTGCGGGTGCACCACCAGAACTTCTATAAGCACAGCAACTGGCCGCAGCGTTACGCCGTGCGGCTGGGGAACGGCGGGTACGACGTGTCGGCGCTGGGGTCGATGGACACGGGCGAGCTGGCGGCGGCGACGGCCGACCCGGTGGATTGATCGATGCGGCCGCTGGGTCGATCGGCCGGGCCTACACTGCTCGCATGAGCACCACCGCGACCGCATCGGGCCTGATCACTTCCGCCGACTACCTGCGCAGCAAGTTCGCCGCCGGGCTGGACTACGCCGACTACCTGAAGACCGGCAAGCCCGGGCAGGGCGAGGGGTGGGCGAAGATCGGCGAGCAGGTTGCGATCCCCGAGCCTTGCAAGGCGATGCTGAGCGGGTTCGTGCGCGAGTTCCACGTGCTGGTCGTGTCGGGCATCTGGTGTGGCGACTGCGTGCGGCAGGGGCCGATGATCCAGGCGCTGGCCGACGCGACGGGCGGCAAGGTGAAGGTGAAGTGGCTGGACCGGGACGAGCACATGGACCTGCAACAGCAGGTGACGGTGAACGCGGGGAACCGCGTGCCGATGGCGATCTTCGCGGCCGAGGATTTTGAGCTGGTGTCAACCGCGGGCGACAAGCTGGTCAACCGCTACCGCATCATGGCCGAGCAGGCGTTGGGGGCGAACTGTCCGCTGCCGGGGGCGCCGGTTCCGCCGGAGCATCTGGCGGCGGAGTTGAAGGACTGGACGGACGAGTTTGAGCGGGTGCACCTGCTGCTTCGGTTGTCGGGGCGGTTGCGTGAGAAGCACGGGGATTGAGTGATCTTCGGGTGTGTCCGACTGAGACGACAGGTGAATCGCCATGGGGCTTGCACGTCGGCTGGTCATAATTTTGTGGCTCGGTACGGTCGGCTTGATTGTTGTTTACCCGCCGCACTATCAAACCAACGGTGGCACCGTCGTAGGGAGGGGGCACACAAGTCTGTTGAACCCTCAGTTGGTGCATGGCAGTCGTCGGCACAGCAGCCGAGTGCATCTTGATTGGTTGGTTCTGGTGGTTGAGATGTTGGTGGTGACCGGTCTTGCTGTGACCTTTTTCTATCGCTTTAAGACTCGTTCACTTGGCAGGTGTGCGGCATGTGGTTACGACCTGCGTGCTACGCCGCAGGTTTGTCCGGAATGTGGTGAGCGGGCCGAAGTGCCTGAAAAGAATGTGGTGAAGGTGGATGCGACCCCCGGCGGAGCCGGGGGCTAAGGGGTCGTCGCTGCGCGTCGACACAGCAGCAATCAGGATTGCCGCTGTTGTTGCTGCATCTGCTGGGCGTAGTACTCGAAGGGCTTGGGCTCGTCGGGGACGTCGGGCAGCGGTTCGGGGGGGGTCCAGCCGGTGCGTTCGAGGGGGGGCGGGGCGATGGGCTTGAGGGTGTCGGGGGTGGCGAGTTCGGCGACGGTGACGGCGACCTCCATCTGGCCCTGGGAGTTGCCGCGGTAGACGCCGCGGGTGGGCGGGACGTCGGTGTAGTCGCGGCCGACGGCGGTGCGGATGTGCGTCTTGGCGACGCGTTGGGCCTGAGTGGGATCGAGGCCGATCCAGCCGTGGTCGGGGATGTAGGCTTCGACCCAGGCGTGGGTCGCGCCGCGGGTGGGGTCGTCGGCGGATTCGGCCTGCTGCATGGACTGCTGCTGGGTCTGGCCGGCGAGGCGTTGCGGGTCGTCGGCCTGCCAGAGGGACTGCGATTGGGGCGGGGTGTCGGCGAAGGTGCCTCGGAAGAGGTAGCCCGAGACGTAGCGGGCGGGCATCCCGACCCGGCGGAGCAGGGCGATGAGGACGTGGGCGAAGTCCTGGCAGACGCCGCCGCCCTGGTCGATGGCCTGGTCGATGGTGGACTCGGCGTCGGTGGTGTCGGGGGCGTAGGTGAGGTGCTCGTGGACGAGGCGGCAGAGGCGGTCGGCGGTGTTGAGCGTGGATTCGGCGCGCTCGGCGCCGATGCGGTCGGCGAAGGCTTCGAGCCTGGAGGTCGGGCGGGCGAAGTTTGAGGGGAGGGTCATCTCCCAGCAGCCGGGGTCTTCGGCGTAGCACGCGGGCAGGCGGTCGAAGTCGCCGGGGATGTCGACGGGCTCGACGTCGAGCGCATCGACGCGGACCTGCGCGACGGCCGTGACGGTCTGGCTGAGGTGGGTGCGGGGGATGTCGAAGTAGTGCACGGCGTTGCCGAGGGGGTCGCGGTAGGCGTGGACGTTGGCGCGCGGGGTCGTGCGCAGGTCGAACGCGAGGCACTGCTGGCCCCACTCGTCGCGCGGCTTCATGCGGACCTCCATCACGGACTCGCGGACGGGCGAGTCGTAGACGAAGCGGGTGGTGTGTTCGATGCGGTAGTGCTTGGGCATGGCGGAGCGTCCCCGGGGCATGGGTTAAACGGCGACTTCTTCGACGGGGTAGGCGATGTAGGCGCGGTAGGTCGCGGCGTGGATGTCGCCGCAGCGGGCGAGGGTGTCGTGGAGGAAGTCGAGCAGGCCGGTCTCCATGATCTCTTCGATCTGGGCGAAGTCGAGCTGGGCGTGGAATCGGCCGGCGAGCTTGTTGAGCCTGCCGGCGCGGTGGCCGCCGGTTTCACGGGCGAGCTTGCCGAGCGTTTCGTGGACGCGGTCGGCGGCGAAGCGGACCGAGCGGGGGAAGGTGTCGTTGAGCAGGAGGAACTCGACGATGTGCATCGGGGTGATGCGCGATCGGTAGTGCTCGAGGAAGGGCATGTAGGCCTCGCAGGACTTGAGCAGGCCGACCCACGCGAGGTGGCGTTCGGCGGCCTGTTCGTCGGGGCCGTAGACGAGGTCGGCGTGGCCGTGGACAAGGCGGGCGACGCCCTGGGCGCGTTCGAGGTATCGACCGAGCTGGAGGAACAGCCAGCCTTCTTCGTGCGTGACGGTCGCGTCGGTCATGCCGTTGAAGAGGTGGATGCCGTGGCGGATCGAGCGGAAGAACGCGTCGGGGCGGTAGCCCCAGATGGATTCGAGGCGGGTCTGTTTGACCTTGAAATACAGGGTGTTGAGCTGCTCGAAGACCTCGTTGGGGATGCGCTCGCGGACTTGGCGCATGTTCTCGCGGGCCGAGAGGATGCACGAGCGGATGGAGTGCGAGTCGTCGGAGAAGGCCAGGCATTGCACGGCGGCGTAGGCGTCGTCGCGCTTGAGGTCGGCGGCATCCGGGACGAGCGAGGTGTCGAGGATGCGGTTCCAGCGCATGTCACGCGAGCCGGGCGAGGTCTCGAGCATGAGGTTGAGGTGCGTCTCGATGAGGCGCGCAGTGTGCTCGGCCCGCTCGAGGTAGCGGCCTGTCCAGTAGACGGAATCGGCGACTCGGGAAAGCATGGTTGGTTAATAGAGGACCCAGGTGTCTTTGGCGCCGCCGCCTTGGGAGCTGTTGACGACGAGCGAGCCCTTGCGGAGGGCGACGCGGGTGAGACCTCCGGGGACGATGGTGGTGGTCTCGCCGGTGAGGATGAAGGGGCGGAGGTCGAGGTGGCGGGGCTCGACGTGGCCATCGATGTAGCACGGGCCGCGCGAGAGCTTGAGTGTCGGTTGGGCGATGTATTTGCGGGGGTTGGCTTTGATGGCGTCGGCGAACTCGTCGCGCTGCTGCTGCGTGGAATGCGGGCCGATAAGCATGCCGTAGCCGCCGGCCTCGGCGACGGCTTTGACGACGAGCTTGTCGAGGTTGCCCAGCACGTGCTGGCGCTGGGCGGGGTCGTCGAGCAGGAAGGTCTCGATGTTGTCGATGATCGGGTCCTGGTCGAGGTAATACCGGATCATCTTGGGGACGTAGGCGTAGACGGCCTTGTCGTCGGCGACGCCGTTGCCCACGGCGTTGGCCAGCGCGACGTTGCCGGCGCGATAGGCGTTGAACAGGCCGGGCACGCCGAGCACCGAGTCGGGGCGGAAGGCGACGGGGTCGATGAAGTCGTCGTCGATGCGGCGGTAGATGACATCGACGCGCTCGAGACCGGAGGTGGTGCGCATGTAGACGACGTTGTCGTGGACGAGCAGGTCGCGTCCCTCGACGAGCTGCACGCCCATCTCCCGGGCGAGGAAGGTGTGCTCGAAGTACGCCGAGTTGAACACGCCGGGCGTGAGGACGACGACCGTTGAGTCGGGCCGCTGCGTGGGCGAGAGCGAGATAAGCGTGCGGAGCAGGGCTTGGGGGTAGTCGTCGACCGGGCGGACGCCGCAGCCGCCGAAGAGGGTGGGCAGGGTGCGCTTGGAGGTTTCGCGGTTGGCGAGCATGTAGCTGACGCCCGAGGGCACACGGAGGTTGTCTTCGAGGACGGCCCAGTCGCCGTGGTCGGTGCGGACGAGGTCGGAACCGGCAATGGAGATGTAGACGTCGCGGGGGACGCGCAGGCCGCGCATCTCGCGACGGAAGTGTTTGCAGGTGTAGATGAGCTCGCGCGGGACGGTGCCGTCGCGGAGGATGTGGGCGTCGGTGTAGAGGTCTTTGAGGAAGAGGTTGATGGCCTGGATGCGCTGCGTAAGGCCGGCCTCGATCTGCGACCAGTCGTCGGCGGTGACGATGCGGGGCAGCAGATCGAACGGGAAGATGCGTTCGGTGGCTTCCTTTTCGCCGTAGACCGTGAAGGTGATGCCCTGATTGAGGAACGACACCTCGGCCGACTCCTGCCGACGCTGCCACTCCTCGGCGGAGAGCTCCAGCAGCCGGTCGAAGAGCTGGCGGTACTCGGCCCGTGGCACGCCCGCGTCGGCGAACATCTCGTCGAAGAAGACATCGCCCAGCTCGTAACGCTGGAACGGCGCGGGAAAACCTTCCGCTTCGGGCGGGGGCGTTGCGATGTCGGACGAGGGTTGGGTCATGCCGGGGCGGTTGCTGTCGTCTCGGGCAGGCGTCCTACCCTAAAGGCGTCGCGACGCGTTCGCAAGGATTGGGGTTCTGTGGGTGTTTCGGATGGTGTGATGTCCCAATCACCCGCGGATGCTGCCCACATATCGCCCGCAGATGTGGTGTCCTTCCCCGATCGGCCCGTCGATAGCGCGGCGTTGGAAGCCATGCATGCGCCGTTTGCGCCGAAGTTCGACGAGCACGGGCTCATCCCCTGCATCACCATCGACGCCGGGACCGGCGAGGTGCTGATGTTCGCCTTCATGAACGACCTGGCGTAGGCCAAGACCATCGAGACCGGGATGATCCACTACTGGTCGCGGTCGCGGGGCAAGCTCTGGCTCAAGAGCGAGTCGTCGGGCATGACCCAGAAGGTCGTCGAACTGCTGACCGACTGCGATCAGGACGTGGTGCAGGCGCGCGTCGAGATCGGCACGTCGCACGACGGCTCCGCCGCCGCGTCGTACCACGTGGGCTACCGCAACTGCTTCTACCGGGCGATCCCCACCGGCGCGGCACCGTCCGCCGAGGGGCTGAAGATGTCGGCCGTGCAGAAGCCGGTGTACGACCCCGAGAAGGTGTACGGCAAGTGAGGGAGCGGCGGTGGGCTCAGCGGCGCCGTCGTCGCTTCGGCTTCTTGTCTCGGCTGACGTCCCAGCACCAATACGAGAAACCACCAACCATGCCGAGCGTGATGATTCCGAACAAGATCGGCATGAACAGCGACTTCTGCGAGGCCCGGCCGGACGAGTGCTCGACGCCGGGGATGTAAGTGATGTCGACCGGTTCGCCCTCGAACGGCACGTTCACGCGCGACTCGAAATAGGCCCGGCGGCGCTGCCCGGTCTGGCTATCGACGAACTCGTAGGTGACGGTTTTTCGGGCCCCAAGGCCGGAAACGCCGACCACCGTGCCCGTGGTGACTTCGCCCCAGATGGCGTGCTTGACGCCCTCGTAGGTCATGAAGCCCATGATCACATAGGCAACGACCGCTCCAACGGCCAAACGGACTTTCATCGTGTCGGACACGCTTGACCTCCCGGAAAGTAGGGTAGTCAGTGACTTTAAGCGAAAAGTCGCGCCATCATCCACTTGCCGGGGCGATGGCGGTGGGCTATCGTCACCGATTCGCCCGATCGCGGCCCGCGCTGTTGCGGAATCCGTCGATTCACAACCCTGCCCGGATCGGCAGTCGCCGTTCCGACTCCGGCACAACCATTCGACGCCAACCCCGTCGGCCCCACCCGTGTCCCGGGCGAGACACGAAGGACCGATCCGACGGCAAGGCCGAGAAGATACGGAGACCCCTCCATGTCAGAGCTTCCTGAGAACCTTGGTATTGGTACACGCGCCCTCCACGCCGGGCACGACATCGACGAGTCGCACAGCCGTGCGGTGCCTCTGCACCTCACGACGTCGTACGTCTTCGACGACACCGATCACGCCGCCCGTCTCTTCGGGCTGCAAGAGTTCGGCAACATCTACTCGCGGCTGATGAACCCGACCGTCGACATCCTCGAGAAGCGGCTCGCTGCGCTCGACGGCGGCGCGACCGGCCTCGCCTTCGCCTCGGGTCAGGCCGCCATCATGGCCTCGATCTGCACGATCGCCCACCAGGGCCACAACATCATCAGCTCCACCGCCCTCTACGGCGGCACGTGGACCCTCTTCACGCAGACGTTCAAGAACCTCGGCATCGAGGTCCGCTTCTTCGACCCGGCCGAGCCCGGCAAGATCGCCGAGCTGGTCGACGAGAACACCCGATGCGTCTATCTCGAGTCGCTGGGCAACCCGCGCAACTACGTGCCGGACTTCAAGAAGATCTCCGCGATCTCCCACGAGCACGGCCTGCCGGTCATCTGCGACAACACCGTCATGACTCCGCTGCTGCTGCGGCCGATTGAACACGGCGTCGACATCGTCGTTTACTCGACCACCAAGTTCATCGGCGGCCACGGCACGCACATCGGCGGCGCCATCGTCGACTCGGGCAACTTCCCTTGGAAGGACAACCCCGACAAGTGGCCCGAGTTCTGCAAGCCCGCCCCGGCGTACCACGGCGCGGTCTTCGCCGACCACCTCGAGCCGTTCGGCAACATCTCTTACAACGTCCACATCCGCACGCACTGGTTGCGCGACACCGGCGGCTGCATGAGCCCGTTCGCCGCGTGGATCTTCCTGCAGGGCCTCGAGACCCTGCACCTGCGGATGGAGCGGCACTCCAAGAACGCACAGAAGGTCGCCGAGTTCCTCGAAGCCCACGAGGCGGTGGACTGGGTGAACTACCCCGGCCTCGCTTCGCAGGAGTCGCACGCCAACGCGAAGAGCTACCTGCCCGACGGCCAGGGCGCGATCCTCGGCTTCGGCGTCAAGGGTGGGCTCGAGGCCGGCAAGGCCGTGGTGAACAACGCCAAGCTGTGCTCGCACCTGGCGAACATCGGCGACGCCAAGACGCTGATCATCCATCCCGCGTCGACGACGCACTCGCAGCTCTCCGCCGACGAGCAGGCTCAGACCGGCGTGACCCCCGAGTTCGTCCGCGTGTCGGTCGGCCTGGAAGACGCCGAGGACATCATCGCCGACCTCGACCAGGCCCTGCACGCCGCGGCGGCCGTGCCGGCTTGATCGGTCAACGTCAAGAACGACTTCCCCAAGCCCCGGCTCACCGCCGGGGTTTTTTTTATGGCGTTGATCCATCCGGCGGCCTGTCGTCGCGCATCGGCAAAGCTAGGAAGCCACGGTTTGCTGCGGAATCGATAGGTGTTGCCGGCTTTACCCTTGACGATCCAACATCAAGCCTCGCCGAGTTGTGCTGGTCGGTGAAGCCATCGAGGGTACTGACATCAGAACTCGAAATAGATGAACTGTTCTCCGCCTCGCACGCCGAAGAAAAGGATGCCCAATGCCAACACCGCGTACCACAGCCCGCGTAGCGTCCAGTGCCCGCGGACGAACACGTACGGGTTCCACACCCGACCAACGAAGTGCCCAAGCACAACACAGCCCGCCACTATCGCGAAGATTGCGAGTTGCTCTTCACCCAGCGTCATCCGCCCACGCACACGCAGCACGTCAAGCCAGCCTCCGCTGAGGAACTGAAGGACGCGAGTGATGGCTTCGGATGCGACTGCGAACGTGTCTGCCCGGAAAAAGACCCACGCCAGGCACGTCAGGTGGAAGAAGAGCGCGGCCTGCATCACGCCGATCAGCAATGCTGCAGGTGCTGGCCGAGTTTCTGCGTGCTTGGGCCAAAACTGTTCGCCCAGTCGGTACGCAGCCAAATAGAGCCCGTGCAGCGCGCCCCACGCCACAAACGTCCACGCCGCCCCGTGCCACAACCCCCCGAGCAGCATGGTGGTGAACAGGTTGATGTATGTACGCAAGGGCCCGCGCCGGTTGCCTCCCAGTGGGATGTAAAGATAGTCGCGAAGCCAGGTCGACAAGCTGATGTGCCAGCAACGCCAGAACTCCCGAGGCCCCCTTGCCAAGTAAGGCATGGAGAAGTTCACCATGATGTCGATACCCATCATCTTCCCCAGCCCACGCGCGATGTCGGAGTAGCCCGAGAAGTCGCAGTAGATCTGAATCGCAAACGCGTAGATCGCGATCATTGTTTCCCAACCCGACACATTCGACGCAAGCCCCCCATCGGGCGTGAAAACCGTATTCACGATATCCGCTGCGTTGTCTGCCAGCACGACCTTCTTGAATAAACCGAACAAGATCAGGTAGAGACCGACCTGAACCGAGCTCAAGCTTAGAGGCAAGACTCGGCGGAACTGCGGCAGCAGACTGGATGCGCGTTCGATCGGCCCGGCGACCAGTTGCGGGAAGTAAGCGACATAAGTAGCAAACGTTAAGAGATTCGACTCGGGTTCGGCCTTTCTCCTAAACACGTCGATCGTGTAGCTCATCGTCTGGAACGTGTAGAACGAAATTCCGACGGGCAGCACGATGTTTAAGACTGCGACGTCAAGCGAGACCCCGACTGCTTCCGCTGATTCCACCAGGCTGACTACGAAAAAGTCGTAATACTTGAAGACGCCGAGCAAACCGAGGTTTACTGAGACGCTCAAGGCAAGGCAGGCACGGTCCCAGCCGCGCCTGGGCTGGTCTTCTTCGAATCGCCTTCGCAAGGCGAGCCCAACGCCGTAATCCACTAGGGTGGACAAGGCAATCAGGCTTAGGAAACGCCAGTCCCACCAGCCGTAGAAGACGTAACTGGCGCATAGCAACAACGTGTTGCGCGCAGTTAAACACTTCCGCAAAACGAGGAATGCGGCGTAGAAAAAACCCAGGAAGACAAAAAACTCATAGCTGTTGAATAGCATGTCGGCGTTGGCTCAAGGAGGGGCCATCTCCAACACGTGTTCGCTCTGGGCGCCGTCTTCCTCTGTCCGCAGGGCGGGCGCGATCACGTTGTCGATCAAGGCCATGCTCAGTCGCTGTGCCCCCGGCAGGTTTAGGTGCGACTGCTCACGGAAAAAATAATCGTCAATCGTTACGTTGAGCGACGCGAAAGGCACGTATTCGATCCCTGCCGCATGGCACGACGCAGCGGCCGCTTCACGAAAATCTGCTTGGACCCCGGGCGGCCAATGCCGACGCAGCAGCTCAGGCCAGGGCAGTTCAAACACCACCACGCGTACCTCGTGCGCCCGCGATGATCGACCGATCGAAAGAAAAGCTTCGTGGCTCTGTGGCGTGTAAACAAACTTGCCTTGGGGAAAGTCGCGCTGCATCGCCCGTTCCACGCGCCGATCCTGCACCCGCAGGTCGAACAGATTGAGCGTCTCCTCGCCATCGCGATGCCGCCACGCCAACCCGCCTGTGATCGGTGACTCCTTGCTCGGCAGCATCCACGCAGCCGCTGCCCGCCCCCAGTGTCCGTCCCACGCGTCGATGAGTGAATCGATCGCCGCTTCTCGAAAACGCTCGCGAAACGACACGGCCATCGATCGCGACGCCAATTCGTGATGCAGGGCTCCGCCAAGGGTGACGTCATCCCGCGGCTCCCGGGAGTCTTCTGTCGTATGCACGCGTCCCCACTCTGTCAGAGAGCGCATGTCATCCCAATTCGTAGGGGCGTCTCCCTGCAACGCCCGTGGGGCCACGCCAATCAGCAGCAGGCGGGGAGGCGCGACGCGGCCAATGGCGTCGACGTAATACGCGAGCTCTTGGATGTGGGACCCGCCAATCGCGTAGTTTCGGGCGCTGACATCGTCAAACCCGCGATCGGCCAGCTCTGTCTCTATCAGGCGTAAATCAACGCCACGATGCACCCGGCTTGAGCCTAGGAACATGACGTCGGCCGATGGCGGCCTAGCTCGCAAGAAAGCCTTGACCGTTGGCCGCACCATCGCTCCGTGCTCTCCGCCACGAAACAACAGGCGCTCCAATGGCGTCGTTCGAGTCACGCCCTCCACCCCCAGCAACACCGCGACTAAGACGAGGATTGACATCCACCACCCCGCCGCCCCGTCGTGTATCGAACGCTCCAGTTCCACAGTCCGGGCCGCGTGATCCGAACTCGAAGATGACTGGTTCATCGACTCCTTCTCGGCAGGCCGCCCGTTTATGCGCCTCGACCCCAAGGAGTCAGCTTAACTGAAGCTTGTTGGGCCGTGATGAAGTCCTACGCGATGCTCGCATCGCAGCTGCGAAGTGCGTCTGAGTGAGCAAAGGCCACGCCTTTCTAGTGCCATTGATCGTGGGTTGGTATTCCGAAAAGTGGCACTGAACGCGGTCCCCTGATCAACGTTTCGCAGAAAGATGTGTGCCTGTAGCGAGGGCCATAATGCACTCGGCGGCAGTGGCCCAGCGTGAACTAATCGCCCCGTGGTAGGCAACTCACAGCGACACGAAGTTCTGGCCCTTCTTTTTCACGACGCGCTTGTTGGCGGCGAGGTGGGCGAGGATGTGGTAAGCCGTCTCTGCTTGATCGGGTGCGCCCGCGGCGGCGGCGGCGGCATCGGCGGACGTCGCGTCGGTCACGCCCTTGGCGAAGTGGGCCATCAGCTTGTTCTGCAGGTCGACGACGGTCGCCGCGGCCTTCTTGCCGGCCTCGACGCCGGGCTGGTGATAGGCGTTGATGTTCACCAGCGTGGCGTAGAGCCCGACGGCCCGTTCGTACAACGCGATCAGCGCCCCGACGGTTGCGGCGTCGAGCTTGTCGAAGGTGATGGTGATCGACCCGCGGCCGTTCTCGTAGAGCGCTTGACGGGTGCCCTGCCAGAACCCGTTGAGGTAGTCGCCGGCGGTGACGCCCGGCTCGTTGTCGGGGTTCACCTCGACGACGGGGTCGCGGCCGGGCTTGGGGGTGTCTTGCAGGATCACGACGAACGTCGCGAAGAAGTTGTTGACGCCCTCGCGGAGCTGCTGAACGTAGGCGTGCTGGTCGGTCGAGCCCTTGTTGCCGTAGACGGCGATGCCCTGGTGGACGATGTTGCCGTCGAGGTCGGTCTCCTTGCCGAGCGACTCCATGACGAGCTGCTGGAGGTAGCGCGACATGAGCAGCAGGCGGTCCTTATAAGGAAGGATGACCATGTCCTTCTCGCCCTTGCCGTGGGTGACGTGGTGCCACATGAGCGCGAGCCTGGCGGCGGGGTTTTTCTTGAGGTCGGCGACACGGGTCGCGGCGTCCATGTCGGCCATGCCCTTGAGGAAGTCGTCGACCTTGATGCCCTGCAGCGCCATCGGCACGAGACCCACAGTCGCGGCGATCGACGTCCGGCCGCCGACCCAGTCGTACATGCGGAAGGTCTTGAGCCAGCCCTCGGAGGTGGCGAGGTTGTAGAGGTTCGACCCCTCGCCGGTGATGGCGACGGCGTGCTTGGCGAAGTCCAAGCCCTTGCCGGCGAAGGCGGCTTTGGCTTCCATCATCGCGTTGCGGGGCTCGGGTGTGCCGCCGGACTTGGAGATGACGAGCACGAGCGTGGACTTGAGCTTGCTGCCGAGGTAAGCGAGCAGGCGTCGGATGCCGTCGGTGTCGGTGTTGTCGGCGAAGTGGATGCGCATCTTGTCGCGCGACTTGAGCGAGCCGAGCGCATCGGCGACGAGCTGCGGGCCCAGCGCCGACCCGCCGATGCCGATGGAGAGCACGTCGGTGAATTTCGCGGCGGTCGGGGGGGTGACTTCCTTCTTGTGGACGGCTTCGGCGAAGGCCTTGACCTGCGCGAGGTCGTCTTCGAGCTGGGCGGTGATCTTGGCGTCGGGCGCGAGCTGCGGGGCACGCAGCCAGTAGTGCCCGACCATGCGATTCTCGTCGGGGTTGGCGACGGCGCCGCTCTCGAGGGATTCCATGGCGGTGAACGCGTCGTGCATGGCCGCGCCGCTGTCGCGCCAGAACGACTTGGGGTAGTCGACGCGGGAGGTGTCGAGCGTGAAGCCGAGCTTGGGGAGCCGGCATCGCTCTTTCTGGAAGCGTGTCCAGAGGTCGGCGGGGGCGAGGGGGGCGGCGGTGTCGGGCATGGCGGGCTCGGGGTGAGGTGAGCGGGTCAATCGAACGGGGTGTAGGCCTGGACGAGCTCGACGATGTCGCGCTCGCGATCGGGCTGGACGGCGAGTCGGCGGCGGGTGTCGGACTGCGGGTCGTGCGTCTCGACGAGGACGACGGGGAAGCCGGAGTCGGGCTTGAAGAAGGTGTCGACGGGGAAGGGGCGTTCGTAGCTGTTGATGAAGGTGGTGAGCTGGAGGCGGGCGGTCTGGCCAGGGGCGATGGGCTCGGCGAGGTCGGCGACGTAGCGCTGGTTGATCCAGAGGCGCTGCGGGGCGATGGGCTCGGCGGAGCGGTTGGTCACGCGGATGGTCGAGCCGCGGTGGAGGACGACGGCCTGGATGTCCGGGCCGAGCTGGGCGGCGGCGGGGTATTCGAGGCGGGCGCGGCGGGCTTTTTCCCGGTCGTCGACGTTGGGCTGGAGGAAGTCGAACGAGGCGTCGGCCAGGCCGTAGTTCGCGCACCCCGCGATCGGCAGGCATGCGGCCAGGAGACACCACGCGATGGGGAGGCGGAGCATCCGCAAAATGTAGCCGAGCTTCGCGGAGGGCGTGGCTGACGGGCGCATCCTGGGCTCGGCCGTTGTGCCCTGCGCGGGGTGCGGTTAGGCTTTCAAATCACGTCTCAGAGGGAGCCAACATGCGAGACCGGAATATTCAGGCGGGGGCGTCGGTGCGCCCGGGCCAGCGGTGGACCACCCTGAGCCTCGCCACGGCGGCGGTGTCCGTCGCCCCGTGGGCGGCGGCGCAGCAGGAGATCAGCTTCGGCGACTTCGAGCTGTTCGACTTCGACACGTTCGCGAACGAGACGCGCTACGGCTGGACCAGCGGCGACAGCCTGGTAGCGGATATCGACCTGAACACCCGGGTGGGCGCGATCGTCGGGCGGAAGGATCAGCGGATCAGCCCGGCGGTCAAGGCGTTTGGCGTGACGGTGATCCCCGAGATCCGGGCCGACACGAGGTCGGGGGCTCGGCTGACCAGCTCGCTCGACGCGCGGGCGGGGGTTCAGCTCAACGCAGGCGTGACGGTCGGCGGCGACGGCTTCGACGCCACGCTCCAGGCCGGCCCGACGCTGACCGTGCCGGGCCCCGTGGAGACCGGGCAGTTCTTCCAGCTTCGCGGCGGCTCGGGGATCGGCGCGAGCTCGACGTTCGACCCCGGCCTGCCGAAATTCGATGCCGGGCTCGACGTGATCCTCGAGGGCAACTTCCAGAACAAGTTCGAGTATGGCCTGTTCCCGCTCGCGGGGTATACGGTCGGCGAGTTCGGGCTCGACTTCGACTTCAACTTCAACCTGTTCGACTTCGAGTTCGACCTGAACCTGCCCGAGCTGTCGAGCATCAACTTCCCGGACCTGCCGAGCTTCGAGATCCCGGATTCGCAGGACGACAACACGCTGCTTCGGCAGAAGATCCCCCCGTCGAACCCGGCGCTCAGCATCGCCGAGGTCGCGATCGACAACCCGCTGGCGTCGATCTCCACCGACACCGAGCTCACCGCCGACGGCAGACTGACCACGTCCACCTCCGGCAGCATCGCCCGCGCCGGGCTCGACATCGATGGTGTCGTCTCGGCCCTGGCGACCGGTGTGTCGTTCACGGGCACCGAGGTCAAGATCGGGCCGGGCAAGCTTGCATACGACATCATCGACGTGAAGTACGGCCTTGAGCTCGGCATCGAGTACGACACCGAGGTCGACCCGTTCATCAACGCCACGCTGACCTTCAAGGACGAGCTGGGCAACCCCACGTCCGTTCTGATGAAGAACGACGACGGCACGACGACCGAGGTGATGTCGTACACCGGCCGGTGGGACGAGCTGCCGGAGTTCTCGCTGCTGTCGCGCGAGGACGTGACGGTCGACGTCGACTTCACGGACATTGAGGCCATCTTCACGCACGGCGCGGCGTTGACGCTCTCGGACTACATGGAGCTGCAGGCGCTCAAGGCGTCGGCCAGCGTGGCGCCGGGGGTGAAGATCGTTGACATCGGCCCGGCGTACTACCAGAAGTTCCCGCTGGCGGGCGAGCTCGCGGCGTTCCCTGTGTTCGACGACTCGTTCAGCCTCGGTTCGCTCGACATCCTGGACGGCTTATGGGACGGGTCGTTCGTCATCGAGGCCGCGCCGGCCGTGGAGATGGCGCTCGACTCGCCGACGGCCGAGCTGACCCTCGCGGACCTTCGGCAGATCGACAGCGGCACGCAGCCGGCCTCGCTCGCCGACGCGATCCTCGTCATCGGCGACTACACCGTCGGCGACCTCACCCGCCAAGACGTTGCGCCCGTCAGCTATACCGACGCCGGTTCGTTTGACGAGTTCGTGCTCACCACCTCGTACATCGACAGCCCGATCCCGGTGGTCCGCCAGGCCACGGCGACGGTGAGGCAGGCCGGCCTGTCGGAGGTGACGTCGGTCGACGCGTTCGTGGTGGTCGAGGGTTCGAGCTATCGGTTGGACGACGGCGCGTCTCGGCGTTTCTCGCTGGATGCGATCGCCAACGACGGTGTGATCGAGGGCGATGGCTACCTCGAGTTTGCGGCCCGGGCGGCGACGCTGACCATCGAGGGCGATGGCTACCTGCGGTTCGACAACCACCCCGGCAAGATCCATGCCGACACGCTCATTCATGGCGAGGGCCACACGCTCGAGTTCGGGGCCTTCGCGGAATCGAACCTCGTCCAGACCGGCTTCGACCTCGAAGACTGGCCCGAGATCCCCGCCGGGGCGCTGCCCGACCCCGTCCTGGGCCAACAATTGAACGGCTCGTCGGACTACACCCTCGGCAAGACCACGCTCGTCAGCGAGCACACGTTTGACGTCAACTCGCTCGACAACTCCGGCACGATCGTCTTCAACGGCAGCGACTTCGACCTGGCGTTGACGGACTTGTTCAACCGCGTGCCGGGCACGATCCGCGTCGAGGGCGACACGTCGGTGTCGATCAACAACGCCGGCGGCGCGACCGATCAGGAACGCAACTCCGGTTTGATCGAGGCTGTTGGCACCGACGCTTACCTGGACGTGCGTTACACCAGCATCCGCGGCGTCGTCGAGACCGACCCCGACACCGGCGTCGAATCCATCGCTCAGGGTCGCGTCGTCGCCCGAGACGGATCGCTGGTGCAGTTCACCGGTGCCAGCGCCGCGCTACGCGAGCAGTCCGTCGAGGCCAGCGACGGCGGCACGGTCACCTTCGACGGCCTCGTCCAGATGCTCAACGACACGCGGCTCTACACCGACTCGACGGGCACGATCAACCTCAATGGCGGCTTGGAAGTGTTCGTCATCGATGGCTTCGACCTGGTCAATGAGGGCACGCTGAACGTCAATTCAAACGTCGACCTTCGCCCGGCGACCAGTGACAACGGCACCCGAGATGACCCGTCCGGGAACCCCGCGCCCATCTTCCCCATCGGCCTGACCAACACCGGCACGATCAACGTCTCACCGTCCGGGCAGTTAAACGTCGGTGCGGTCTTGCGGGATTTCTCGAACAACGGCGCGGCCCTCGTCGGCGGGACCTGGAACCTGCTGGGCAACGACGGCGCGTTCAGCAACCTCGACAGCACCTCGTCCGCCTCGCTCGGCATCACGATCCTGGGCGTGGAGAACGAAGACGAGGTGTTCTTCGACATCCTCGGCGGCGTGACCGAGTTCGACACGACGCTGAAGAACAACGCCGCGGACGTCCGCATCAACGGCGTCGCCTCGTTTGAATATTTCAACACGGTTGAAGTCAACCAGGGCTCGTTCACGATCTCCGGCGGGCATCAGTTCGTCACGGTCGACGGCTACACCAACAGCGGCGGGACCACGGTCGTCGAGACCGGCGCGGACCTGTTGGTGCGTGGCGCGTTGAAGGTCCTCGGCGGGTCCGTGTCCGTCGACGCGACCAGCGGCCTGTCGGCGGAGACGCAGACCGAGGTGATCGACGAAGAGGGCACCCTGCGCGACGTCACCGTCGAGGTGATCGGCGGCACGCTGTCGATCGCGGACGCGGCGGTGCTGATCGCTCCGCCCACGGTCATCTCCAACGGCCCGGACATCGACCCCGATGGCAAGGGGCCGCTGCCGCCGGTCCCGGCCCCGGCGATCGTCCGCACGGCGGCGCTGACCGATCGGCCCGACCTCGAAGCCGGCGTGAACTACGTCGGACTCAATGCCGGGCAGGTGTGGATCGTCAGCGAGCAGGTCGTGATCGACCCCGACACCGAGGCCGAGACGGTCGTCCCGGCGACGATCGACTTGGGCAGCACCGTGATCGAGCGTAACGACGGCGAGATCACGATCAGCGGTGCCTCGGCGAGCTTCGACGCGGCCGAGGGCATGCGCTACAACCACGGCAAGCTCACGCTCGAGGGCGGGTTTGTGTTCGACACCCGCGAGCAGGACTTCCGCAACGCCGCCGGCGCGACGCTGAGGCTCAGCGGCAGCGAGTTTGTCGTGACCGGAGAGACCGGCGAGTTCCGCAACGACGGCGAGCTGGTGATGGATGGCGACAGCTACCTGTTCGCCGATCAATTCACCAACGGCGCCGGCGCGAGCTTACAGCTCGATGGCGTGCTCGAGGCCGGGCTGGTGGTCAACGCCGCGGGCGCGAGCATCATGGGCTCGGGCGCGATCTCCGGCTCGATCCAGAACGACGGTCTGCTCGACTTGGGCAGCTCGCCTGGGTTGATCGAGTCGTTTGGCGACTACACGCAGGGGGCCGCGGCGATGGCGCGGTTCGAGATCGCCGGCAACGAGGCGGGCGTTTCTTACGACCAGCTCGCGGTGAGCGGGGCCGTGGGTCTGGGGGGCGACGTCGAGCTTGCGTTGCTCGATGGGTACACGCCGACGCTGGGTGATGTCTTTGTGCTGATCGACGGCGACTCGGACGAGGACGGCGACGAGCTGTTGACCGGTCGTTTCGCGTCGATCTCGGGCGTGGTGATCGACGACTTCCTGTCGTTCGCCGTGCGGTACGACGCGGAGACGGCCGACGTGGTGGCCGAGGTCGCGCTGAGGGCGGACTACAACCTCGACGGCGTGGTGGATACGTCGGACCTGGCGATCCTGGCCAGCGGGTTCGGCCAGTCCGGCCAGCTTTGGTCGCAGGGCGACGCCACGGGCGACGGGCTGGTGGACACTTCGGACCTGGCGTCGCTTGCCTCGGCCTTCGGCCGCACGTCGGCGTCGGTGCCGCTGATCAGCCCGACGGACCCCGCGGCGTTGGCGGCGGTGCCGGAGCCGGGGGTGCTGGCGCTGCTCGGCGGAGCCGGGTTGCTCTGGGTGCGTCGTCGTGAGCACGGCTGAGTTGGCTCGACCAGTTCGGCTTCGCTCTTCGACGTGTGGAGGCTTTGGCTTTCGCGCTGAGCTTGGGGCTGCCTTGAGCGATACGATTTACATGTGATCGCGATTGGTGGACAGGTTGGGCTCGATGCGCCGTTCTATCAGGCGGGGTTGGCGGGGTATTCGGATGCGGCGATGCGGCTGGTGGCGCGGCGGCACGGGTGTCCGTATTGCGTGACCGAGGCGATGCTCGATGTGTTCCTCGTGAACGGCGGCAAGGGGCTTGCGGAGGCCGAGCTGGACGACGCGGACCACCCGATCGCCGGGCAGTTGATGGGTTCGCACCCGGCGGACATCGCGGCGGGGGCGAAGGTGCTGGTGGGGCTGGGGTACGACGTGATCGACGTGAACCTGGCGTGCCCGGTGAAGAAGGTGAAGAAGAAGGCGCGGGGCGGGCACCTGTTGAGCGAGCCGGGGCAGGCGGTGGCGATTCTGGATGCGGTGCGCGGTGCGGTGGGCGATGACGTGCCTTGCACGGTGAAGCTGCGTCGGGCTTACGACGATTCGGCGGAGATGGCGGCGGCGTTTGAGCGGGTGTTCGAGGCGACGATCGAGCTTGGGTATTGCGGGGCGACGGTGCACTCGCGGACGGTGGAGCAGAAGTACCTGGGGCCGGGGCGGCGGCCGTTCTTGCGGGAGCTGGTCGACAGCTACGGCGGCGAGGCGGTGCGCGGCGGGCGGTTCGGGGGGAGCAAGTTCGTGATCGGCGGCAGCGGGGACGTGTGGGGGGCGCGGGACGTGGTGCGGATGTTGGAGCAGACGGGGGTGGACGTGGTGAGCGTGGCGCGGGGGTGCATCGGCAACCCGTGGGTGTTCGAGCAGTGCCGGGCGCTTCTGTCGGGGGACGCGGAGGGGGCGGCGCGGCCGCCGACGATCGTTGAGCAGCGGGACGTGCTGCTGGAGCACTTCGAGCTGTCGGTGGCGTTGCACGGCGAGGGCAAGGCGGGGCGGATGATGCGGAAGTTCGGGATCAAGTTCAGCCGGCATCACCCGGAGGGGGCGGCGGTGAAGGGGGCGTTTATCGCGGTGGAGACGCTGAGCGACTGGCGGGCGGCGTTGGCGAGGTGGTACGCGGAGGACGGGCCGGGGGTGGTCGCCGAGCCGAGCAAGGAGGAGGCGGAGGCGGAAGAGGTGAACTGCGGCGAGCCGGTGGGTGCGTGAAAAGTTGGCAAAACGAGGGTTGCGGGCTGGACTCTGGCGGGCGGGGCGCTAGCCTGTGCCATTCTCTGAACCCGACCTAATTGAAGCGAGCCCCCTATGGATGCGTTGGAAGCGATCAAGACCCGCCGCGCGGTGAAGCACTACGACCCCGAGTACGTGATGCCGGCCGAGCAGGTCGATGAGCTGATGGGGTTGGCGATGCTGTCGCCGACGTCGTTCAACATGCAGAACTGGCGGTTCGTGGCGGTGACCGATCCGGAGGTGAAGCGGGCGATCCGCGCGGCGGCGTGGGACCAGGCGCACGTGGGGGAGTGTTCGCTGCTGGTGGTGATGGCCGCGGACTTGAAGGCCTTCGACCACGAGCCCGAGCGGTACTGGCGGAACGCGCCCAAGGCGGCTCAGGACATTCTGGTGCCGATGATCAAGCCGTTTTACGCGGACAAGCCCGAGCTTCAGCGCGACGAGGCGATGCGGTCGATCGGGATCGCGGGGCAGACGATCATGCTGGCGGCCAAGGCCATGGGGCTGGACTCGTGCCCGATGATCGGCTTTGACCCGGCAAGGGTTGGGGAGATCGTCAACCTGCCGGCGGATCACGTGATCGGCATGCTGATCACGGTCGGCAAGGCGACGCAGCCTGCGTGGGACCGGCCGGGGCAGTTGGGGATGGAGCAGGTGGTGGTGCGGGATAAGTTTGATTGATGCAAGGCCCTCGTGCCATCACGGGCTTCGCGGTCTGGCTGCCAGTCTTGGCGGTCGTATGTGGGCTTGGAGGTTGTCAGGCCGAGCGAGCGTTGAACGAGTGGAAAGAACACGCAGCGAAGATTATTGAGGCGGACCTGCAAAAACCGCCGGCTGAGATCGAGGTGGAGTGGAGCCCGGGCGTCTATTGGATCATCGACAAGCCTCGGCGGGTCACCGGGGAGCTTCGTTCGTTTGATACGGATGCCCTGGTCTACGAGGTGGAGGTCGTCAACATGGGGATGACCTACCCGTTCACGAGCTATTACGAGTCGGTGGAGTGGCGTGGGGAGGCGATGTATTGGCCGCAGCCACGAGGGGAGTGGCGTTTGACTCGCGATCAATCAACGGACTCCGTTGCGAGCCGTTAGTTTGGCGAGATGCGGTTGTTCGTGATTGGCGATGTGCACGTGGCGGCGGAGCGGGTTGCTGCGCGTGACTTGCTGGGGCGTCGGGTGGTGGGGGTGCTGAATCATCGGTGGCGGCGGCGGGGTCGTTTTGATTTGTCGCTGCTGCCGGGGATGGCGGAGCGGATGGCGGCGGAGGCTCGGGGCGGCGACGGGGCGTGCGGGCTGGTGTGCACGGGGGACGTGACGACCACGGGGCTGGCGGCGGAGTTTGATGCAGCGCGGGCGGCGCTGGAACCGGCGCGGGCGGCGGTGGTCGAGCGAGGCGGGGAGGTGTGGGTGGTGCCTGGCAATCACGATGCGTACACGTTCGCGGCGGCACGGTCGGGGCGGGTGGCGGAGCGGATGGCGGGTTGGCGGGCGGGGCCTTGGCCGATGGCGGCGGAGGTGTGCGACGGGTGGCGGATGTTGCTGCTGGATTCGAGCAAGCCGAACGTGGTGTCGAGCCGCGGGCGGCTGGGGGCGGGGCAGGTAGCGGCGCTTCGTGAGGCGTTGGATGCGACGGGCGAGGGCGAGGGCGAGGGGTTGGTGGTGGTGTGTCATTACCCGCCGGTGGTGCCGGGCGGGGTTGAAGGGGAGTGGCCGGATTTTGAGAGGTGGGGTCGTCGTCTTGCGGAGGGTCGCGAGGTGTGGGAGATGATGCGGCGGTGCCGGGGTCGGGTGGTTTGGTTGCACGGGCACGTGCACGAGCCGTGGTGGTGGGCGGCGGGTGAGGCGGCGGCGGTGCGGCCGGGCGGCCGAGGTGATGCGACAGCGGCGATGTCGGCGGAGGGGCGTGGGGTTGTGATGATCAACGCTGGGAGCCCTTGCGTGGTCGATCGGCGTTGGCCGTTCGGGCAGGGGTATTGGACGGTGACGTTAGGAATGGGGCCGTCGGGCGTGCGGGTTTCGGCCGAACATCGGGCGGGGGTTGCGTCGTCTTAGTCCGATCGTGACGGCTGGGTGCGATGCTGTCTTGACGGTTGCGGCTGGTCGATAGGGGCTAGGCGGCGGGGCGTTGTGTGAGACTCGATTATTGGACGAACGGAGTCGGGCATGTGTGGCATCGTGGCGTACGTCGGGCCCAAGCGTGTGGGCGAGATCCTCATCGAGGGCCTGAAGCGGCTGGAGTATCGCGGGTACGACTCGGCGGGTGTGGCGGTGGTGCCCACGGCTGACGAACGGGGGGCGTCGCCGAAGGTAGAGGTCTGCCGCAGCGTGGGGCGGGTGAGCGTGCTGGAAGACAAGGTCGGCCGGGCGGGCGGGGCGTTCGATGCGCACCTGGGCATCGCGCACACGCGCTGGGCGACGCACGGCGGGGTGACGGAGATGAACGCCCACCCGCACGTCGGCGAGACCGGCTCGGGCCAGACGGTCGCGCTCGTGCACAACGGGATCATCGAGAACTACGCCACCCTGCGGCGGTACCTAGAGCAGCGCGGGCACAGCTTTTATGGCGACACCGACACCGAGGTGCTCGCCAAGCTGGTCGCCGAGGTGTACGACGGCGACCTGGAGAAGGCGGTGCAGACCGCGCTTCGGGAAGTGACCGGGGCGTACGCGATCTGTGCGATCACGGATGCGGAGCCCTCGACGCTGGTCGTTGCGCGCAAGGGCAGCCCGCTGATCATCGGCATCGCCGATGGCGGGTACGTCGTGGCGTCGGATCAGTCGGCGATCGTCGCGCACACGACGCAGGCGGTGCACCTGGACGACTACCACGTCGCGCGGCTGTTTGCCCCGCCGACGGGCGGTGCGTCGGACGTGAGCTTTCGCACGACGACGATCGACAACGAAGAGGTGCAGCACCGCGTGACCGAGCTGGAACTCGACCTGCAGCAGATCGAGTTGGGCGGGTACGAGCACTACATGCTCAAGGAGATCATGGAGCAGCCCGAGAGCCTGCGGATGTGCATGGGCGGGCGGCTGGACTCGCGCGAGTCGCGCGTGGTGCTGGGCGGGCTGACGTCGCTGACGCGCGAGCTGGTGCGGGCGCGGAAGTTCACGCTCACCGGCCAAGGCACGGCGTTCCATGCCGGGCTTATTGGCGAGTACCTGTTCGAGGACCTTGCAAAGGTGCCGGCCCGGTGCGAGTACGCCAGCGAGTTTCGGTATCGCAACCCGATCATCGAGGATCAGACGGTCGTGGTCGCCATCAGCCAGTCGGGCGAGACGGCCGACACGCTGGCGGCGTTGCGCGAGGCGAAGGAGCGCGGGGCGCTGGCGCTGGGGGCGGTGAATGTGGTGGGTTCGACGATCAGCCGTGAGACGGACGCGGGGGTTTATCTGCGGGTGGGGCCGGAGATCGGCGTGGCGTCGACGAAGGCGTTCCTCGGGCAGGTCGCCGTGCTGACGATGATCGCGCTGTACGTCGGGCGGCGGCGGTACCTCTCGCAGGAGGCGACGGCCAAGCTGCTGGGCGAGTTGGAGACGGTGCCCGACCTGATCGGCCGGGTGCTCAAGCAGAGCGAGATGATCAAGGCCTGCGTCGAGCGGGTTTGCGGGCGGGAGAACTGGCTGTTCCTCGGCCGGGGGTACAACTACCCGGTGGCGATCGAGGGGGCGCTGAAGCTCAAGGAGATCAGCTACATCCACGCCGAGGGGATGCCCGCGGCGGAGATGAAGCACGGGCCGATCGCGCTGATCGACGAGGGGATGCCGGTGGTGTTCATCGCCACGCAGGGCAGCCAGTACGAGAAGGTCGTGAGCAACATCGAGGAGGTGAAGGCCCGTGGCGGGCGGATCCTCGCGGTGGCGACGGAGGGGGACGAGGAGATCCGGCGGTATTGCGAGGACGGGTTTGTGTTTGAGGTGCCGCACGTGAGCGAGCCCTTGCAGCCGCTGGTGACGAGCGTGCCGCTACAGTTGCTAGCGTACCACGCGGCGGCGCTGCGGGGTCACGACGTGGACAAGCCGCGGAACCTGGCCAAGAGCGTCACGGTCGAGTGACGGCGGTATGATCCGGTGATGCACACCACGCTTCGAACCCTTGGTCTGACGATCGCCGCGACGCTGATGCTGCTTGGCAGCGGGTGTGCGGCCTACGTGAACATCCCGGCGGTGCGGGGCAGTGCCGCGCGCAGCAACCCGAACACGGACAACGTGCGGCTGATCCAGGCCGAGGCGTTGCAGTTCGTGATTGCGGACTCGGCGATCCGCGGGCCGGTGACGGTGCGGCTGGCGGGCGGGGCGTCGCAGGAGACGTACGACTGGGTGCTGGATCAGTTTGGGGGCAAGGGGCGGCAGTACGGCAAGGCGGATGCGGCGGGGCCGTTGTATGAGGTGCGGGGCGTGCGGATCCGGGCGAACGTGGGCGAGGTGGACGTGGCCGAGTCGGCGGTGGCCGGTGCGGCGCGGATGGTGACGGTGAGCCTGGATTACGACGTGGCCGGCGGGTGGGACGTGGTGAGCATGCAGGCGTGGGGGACGATCGACGACCCGTCGCAGGAAGTGTTCCTGCCGGCGGGCGAGAAGCCGGCGGAGTGGTGATCGCTGGGTGTGCGTGAGGCTGAGCGTGTGGGTGCGTCGAGGGCATTGAGCCCGGAAAGGACAACCGCCATGAAGGATCGGAAGGTGCGGGCGAGCGCGTGGTTGTGGCTGGGGCTGGTGGGTGGTCTGTGGGTCGTGGGGTCGTCGCCGGCGTTGGCGCAGGATGGGCAAGAGGCGCAGGCGTCGGCGGACGCCGAGGCGGTGGAGGTGGCGGAGCCGGCGTCGGCCGAGGAGCCCGGGGTGGACGAGGTGTTGCAGCGTCTGATGCGTCGGCGGGTGACGGACCCGCCCGCGGCGTCGGCGGCGCAGCCGGGGATCGGGGAGGTCGGGCCGGGCGACGCGTTGCCCGAGGCGCCGGTGGTGCCTGTGCCGCCGGCGGCGGTGGAGATCGACCCGGCGGTGCTGGGCGTGGCGCCGGGCGAGCCGATGCCGACGCTGCGACGGGAGGGGGAGTTTTTGATCAACCGGCGTGGCCGGCTGCTGCGGAGCCCCGAGGGGTATCAGCTATTCGTGTTCGAGGCCGACGGGCAGGAGAAGCCCGAGCTGCCGATGATCGTGCAGCCGACGCGGCTGCTGGAGGCGATGGAGGAGCTCGTGAATGAGCGTGGCGACGCGGTGGTGTTCATCGTGACCGGCCAGGTGCACACGTATCGCGGGGCGAACTACCTGCTGCCGACGATGATGCGGATCGCGATCAACCGCGGGAATCTGGGGATCGATAGCTGAGGGATGACGATCCGCTGTCGAAGGAGAAATGGCCGATGCCCGTCTACGAATACCGATGTGATGACTGCGAGCACCTCACCGAGGCGTTGCGGCGGATGAGCGATGCGGATGAGGCGATCGCTTGCGAGGCGTGCGGATCGGCTCGGACGCGGCGGGTGCACAGCGTGTTTGCGGCTCAGTCGGGGAGCTCGGCCGAGGTTGGCGGGTGCGGGCAGGGGGCTTGCGGAATGCCCCCCGGAACGGCCCCCGGAATGCCCCCCGGATTAGGGTGCTGCGGTGGCGGGGCGTGCGGGCTGGGGTGATGGCTGTTGCTCGCCACACGATTCCGACGCGGTCGCGCAGCGACATGGTGGAGGTGACGGGGCTGGTGCGCGAGGCGGTGCGTGAGAGCGGGGTCGTCGACGGAACGGCGTTGGTGTACGTCCCGCACACGACGGCGGGGGTGACGATCAACGAGAACGCTGACCCGGATGTGGTGCACGACTTCCTGCGGCAGCTCGACGAGATGGTGCCTTGGGACCGGCCGTTCTACCGGCACGGCGAGGGCAACTCGGCGGCCCACGTGAAGGCGTCGATGATGGGCAGCAGCGCGACGGTGCCGATCGAGGGCGGGCGGGTGCTGCTGGGGCGGTGGCAGGGGGTGTGGCTGTGCGAGTTCGACGGGCCGCGGCGGCGGGAGCTGCTGATTCGCGTCGGCGCCTAGCGTGTCGGTGAAATGTCCGTGGGGCGGCCTTGGGACGGCAGAAATGCGGAAAAACCCCGTTGTCGCCGAAGCGACAACGGGGCGGAGGGGAGAAAGCGGGATCAATCCCCGAGAGGGCGTGTGCGACGTCTCTGGGCGGCCTAAGGCCGCTTGCAGAGCCCATCGAACTGTCTAAATCCTGAACGATCCCTCGTGTTCGGGTACCGCAGTTTAGCCCGCGTGAGCGGCGGTTGCTACCCCCGCGGCACCGATGACGCCGGCGTCGTCGCCGAGCTCGGTGATGCGGAGCTCGCAGCGGCGGAGGGCGTCGGGGAAGACGGCGTCCTCGAACGGCTCGCGGATGAGCGGCAGGAGGCGCTGGCCCATGGCCTCGGCGAGCCCGCCGCCGAATACCACGCACGGCAGGCTGAGCAGGGTGACGGCGTTGGCGGCGGCGGCGGCGATTACGGCGCAGGCCTCCTGGACAACGCGGCGGGTCAGTGGGTCGCCCTCGGCGAAGGCGGTGTTGATCGCCTTGGAGCGGACCCGGGTGAGGTCGCCGTCGACGAGGTCGGGGACGATGCTGGGGTGGTTGGAGCGGATGAGCGAGACGAGGTTGGCGGCGATGGCGGTGCGCGAGGCGAGGTCTTCGACGGAGCGTCGGCCGAGGGGGCTGCCGGCCTGGATGATGGTCTGGCCGATCTCGCCGGCGGTGTGGTGGTGGCCGTGGAAGAGCTTGCCGTTGAGGACGATGCCGGCTCCGACGCCGGTGCCGATGAAGATGGCGATCATCGAGCCGAAGCCGCGGCCGGCGCCGGCGACGTGCTCGCCCCAGGCGCCGACGTTGACGTCGTTGTCGACGGCGACGGGGACCTCGAGGCGTTTGCTGAGCAGGTCGGCCAGCGGGACGTCGCGCCAGCCCATGTTGCCGGTCTGCAGCACGACGCCGGTGTCGATGTCGACGGCGCCGGGCGCGCCGATGCCGGCGCGGGTGATGTCCTTGCGTTTGACGTCGGCGTCGTCGATGGCTTTCTCGACGACCTTCTCGATGCGGTCGAGGACGGCGTCGACGCCTTGCTCGGGCTTGGTTTTGGTGGACGCGGAGCCGAGCACTTTGTGGCCCTCGGCGACGACGCCGGCTCGGACGTTGGTGCCGCCGAGGTCGATGCCGATGGTCAGGGTCATGGTCGAGGTTTCCTTGCGGGGGGCGGGTGTCGGCGCCGAGCGAGCGGCTCAGGCGGGGTCGGGCGGGGCGGGCATGGGGCCGAGCGCGGCTTCGAGCATGCGGGCGGCGCGGAGCAGGTCGCGCTCGCCGAAGGGCTTGCCGATGAGCTGGACGCCCAGGGGCAGGGGCTTGCCGTCGACATTGGCTGTGCCGGCGGGGAGCGAGATGCCGGGCAGGCCGGCGAGGTTGGCGTTCACGGTGTAGACGTCGTTGAGGTACATCGTGAGCGGGTCGTCGGCCTTCTCGCCGAGGCGGAAGGCGGGGCCGGTGGCGGTCGGTGTGAGGACGACGTCGCAGGCCTCGAAGGCCCGGTCGAAGTCGCGCTTGATGAGTCGGCGGACCGAGAGCGCGCGGTTGTAATAGGCGTCGTAATAGCCGGACGACAGGACGTAGGTGCCGAGCATGATGCGGCGCTTCACTTCGTCGCCGAAGCCCTGCGAGCGGGAGCGTTTGACGGTGTCGATGAGCGCGTCGCCGGGCTCGGCGTCGGCTCGGTGGCCGAAGTGCATGCCGTCGTAGCGGGCGAGGTTCGACGAAGCCTCGGCCGGGGCGATGATGTAGTACGCGGCGATGCCGTAGTCGGTGTGCGGGAGGGTGATGTCGACGATCTCAGCACCGAGGCCGGTGAGCAGGTCGATGCTGCGTTGCACGGCGGCGTCTTGCTCGGGGTGGTTGCCGTCGCCGGAGTATTCGGCGGCGATGCCGACACGCAGGCCTTCGATCGGCTGGTCGATGGCGGCGAGGCCGTCGGTGGGTTCGTGTGCCGAGGTGCTGTCGCGGTCGTCGTGGCCGGACATGGCTTCGAGCATGACGGCGGCGTCGGCAACGGATCGGGTCATCGGGCCGGCCTGGTCGAGGGACGAGGCGAAGGCGACCATGCCCCACCGCGAGACGCGGCCGTAGGTCGGCTTGAGTCCGACGACGCCGGTGAGCGCCGCGGGCTGGCGGATCGACCCGCCGGTGTCGGTGCCGAGCGAGGCCGAGCACAGCCTCGCCGCGACGGCCGCCGCCGACCCGCCCGATGAGCCGCCGGGCACGCGGTCGGTGTCCCAGGGGTTTCGGATCGGCCCGCCGTGGGCCGTCTCGCTCGACGAGCCCATGGCGAACTCGTCCATGCGTGTCTTGCCGACGACGATCGCGCCGGCCGCTTCCAGCCGGGCGACGCACGTGGCGGTGAACGGCGAGCGGTAGTCGGCGAGCATGGCCGACGAGCAGGTGGTCGTGCCGGCGGTGGTGCAGAAGAGGTCTTTGACTGCGATGGGCACGCCGGCGAGCGGGCCGGTGACTTCGCCGCGGTCGACGGCGGCGGCGCGGTCGAGGGCGAGATCGCCGAACGTCTGGCTGTAGGCGTGCAGGGCGGGGTCGATCCGGGCGATGCGGTCGAGGCAGTCGGCGACGGCGTCTTGGGCCTTGACGCTGCCGGAGGCGATGGCGTCGCGCAGCTCGACGGCGGTCATCGCCGAGGGCGAGTCGGTGGAGGCGGCCGAGGTCATGCGCCGGGCCCCTCGCCGAGGACCTTGGGCACGCCGAAGAAGGGGGACTGCTCGTCGGGGGCGTTCTGCAGGGCCTGATCGACCGTGAGCGTCGGCCCCGGCTCGTCGGGCCGCCAGGCGTTGGTCAGGTCGCCGACGTGGGCCATCGGCTCGACGCCCGAGACGTCGACCTCCGACAGCTTGCCGATGTAGCCGAGGATGTGGCCGAGCTGCTCGCGGTACTTCTCGACCTCGGCGTCGTCGAGCTCGAGGCGGGCGAGCTTGGCGACCTGGCGGACGTCGTCTGCGGTGATCTCCGACATCGTGGAAATATAACGCCCCGGCGAATCCGGGCTTGGGCGAGGCCCGGGCCGAGCGGTGGTCCCGCGCGTCGCGCCCGGGCTCGCTACCATCCCGCCATGGCCGACGCCAAGCTGCTGGAATGTTTCGCCAACCCGGCGACGGATCGCGACTACCTCATCGAGCACACCGCCGAGGAGTTCACCTCCGTCTGCCCTAAGACCGGCCACCCGGACTTCGGCGAGGTGGTGCTGCGCTACATGCCCGATCGGCTGTGCGTCGAGCTCAAGAGCCTGAAGATCTACCTGCAGAGCTTCCGCAACGACGGCATCTTCTACGAGGCGGTGACGAACAAGATCGCCGACGACCTCGTGGCCGCGATGAACCCGCTGTGGCTGGAGCTGGAGACCCACTGGAACGGCCGAGGCGGGATCAAATCCAGCATCCGCGTGGAGTACGGCACGCCGCCGGGCGAGAGCGACGAAGACAGCCGCAACTTCCCCGGCGATGAAGACGAAGACCGCCTGCTGATGCGTCCCAGCGACGAGGACGAGGCGGAGAGCAGCGGTCGGCTGCCCCCGGGGTATTGAATTGAGTGCGGCGGTCAGGCCGCGGCCGCGGTGGCGTGCGGCGGCGATTCGACGAATCCATCGATCAGCTCGACCATCTCGCTGAGCTGGGGCTTGTTGATCTGCGCGTCCGCGCCCACCTTCTTGCCCTTGTGGAGGGTGTCTTCGGTGATGAGCGAACTGAACAGCACCACGGGGATGTGGTGCATGGCGGGGTGGTCCTTGATGCGCTTGGTGAGCGCGAGGCCGTCCATACGGGGCATCTCGATGTCGGAGACCACGAGATCGGGCAGAGGGTCGCCGGCCTTGGCGGTGGACTCGAGCTTGTCCCACGCGGACTGGCCGTTGAGGTGCAGGTCCGTGTGCGCGTAGCCGGACTGGATGAGGACGCGTTTCATCAGGTCGCCGATGAAGCGGGAGTCCTCGGCGAGCAGCACGCGGGCGTTGGCGCGATCGATGTTGCGCGGGTTGGGCACCGCGCCGATGTGCAGTTGATCCTGCATGGCGATCTGGTCGCTGATCGACTCGAAGTCGAGCATCAGCACGAGCTGGTCGTCGAGCTTGGTGAGCCCGGTGACGGCGGGGTGCTGCGGGCCCTCGATGGGCGGGACGCTCTCGATCTGCGTCCAGGACATGCGGTGGATCTGCTCGACGCGATCGACGAGGAACGCGGCACGCTGGCCGTTGAACTCGGTCACGATGATGCGGCGGAGGTCTTCGTCCCGCTCGGAGGTGAGGTCGAGGGCCTTGGCGAGGTCGACCAGCGGGTGGAGGTTGCCGCGGAGGTTGAGCATGCCGCGGACGGCGGCGGGCTGGCCGGGGCTGACGGCGACCTTGGTGTTGAGGATCACTTCCCGGACCTTGGCGACGTTCACGCCGAACCGCTGGTCGCAGACCTCGAAGACGAGAACTTCGAGCTCGTTGGTGCCGGACTCGAGCAGGATGTCGCCGCGGCCGGCGGGTGAAGAGATATCGGTCGGTGCGGTTTGAGTCGTGCTCATGTGGGGCATATCGACGCGCGGTTGTGACGGCTTAATCCCGGAGGCTGCGGGGCGGGTTAACCCAGAGCGGCGCAGGCCGCGTGGCGCGGGCAGGTCACGAGGTGGTCGTTGACCAGGCCGACGGACTGCATGTAGGCGTAGACGATCGTCGGGCCGACGAAGGTGAACCCGCGGCGTTTGAGGTCCTTGCTGATGGTCTGGGCGAGCGGCGTCTGCGCGGGGACCTCGTCCAACGTGCGGAAGTGGTTCTGGATCGGCTTGTCGTCGACGAAGGCCCAGAGGTACTCGGCGAACGACCCGTGCTCGGCCTGGACGGCGAGGAAGGCCTTGGCGTTGGTGACGGCGGCGGCGACCTTGAGGCGGTTGCGGACGATGCCGGGGTCGGCGAGGAGCTTGCGGTTGCGGGCCTGCGTGAAGCGGGCGACCTTCGCGGGGTCGAAGCCCTCGTAGACCTTGCGGTAGTGCGGCCGCTTCTTGAGGATCGTCGCCCACGAGAGCCCGGCCTGGGCCCCCTCGAGGATGAGCATCTCGAACAGGTGGCGGTCGTCCCGGGAGGGCACGCCCCACTCGGTGTCGTGGTAGTCCCAGTAGGCCCCGGGGGTGTCGCCGGCCCACGGGCAGCGGCTCATTGGCGGGTGGGTTGGCGGGTGGTCTGGCGGGTTGGGCATGCTTCGAAAGGCCTTGGGCGACAGTTTTGTGGGCCTCTCCGCGCCCCGCTATGCTCCGCGTCTCATGAGCATACTTGTCAACAGCGATACGAAGCTGATTACCCAGGGCATCACCGGCAAAGCCGGCCAGTTTCACACCACTCAGTGCCTCAAATACGGCACGCAGGTCGTCGGCGGCGTCACTCCCAACAAGGGCGGGCAGACCGACGAGAACGGCCTGCCGGTGTTCAACACCGTCTACGAGGCGGTCGAGAAGACCGGCGCGAACGCGACGATGATCTTTGTGCCCCCGCCATATGCGGCCGACTCGATCCTCGAGGCCGCCGACGCGGGGATCGAGCTGATCGTCTGCATCACCGAGGGCATCCCGGTGGTGGACATGATGCACGTCAAGCGGGTGATGAGCCTGCCGCAGAACCGCGGCAAGCGGCTGCTGGGGCCTAACTGCCCGGGCGTGATCACGCCGGGCGAGTGCAAAATCGGGATCATGCCCGGCTACATCCACAAGAAGCCCGCGGACGCCGAGACCGGCCGATCGATCGGCATTATCTCGCGCTCCGGCACGCTGACCTACGAAGCCGTGTGGCAGACCAGCAACCTCGGGCTCGGGCAGACGACGTGTGTGGGCATCGGCGGCGACCCGGTGCGTGGGCTGAACTTCGTCGACTGCCTGGTGATGTTCAACGCGGACGACCAGACGGACGGGATCGTGTTCATCGGTGAGATCGGCGGGACGGACGAAGAGAAGGCCGCCGAGTTCATCAAGAATCACGTGAACAAGCCGGTGACGGCGTTCATCGCCGGGCGCACCGCGCCTCCGGGGCGTCGCATGGGCCACGCCGGGGCGATCATCTCCGGCGGCGAGGGCACGGCCGAGTCGAAGATCGAAGCGCTCAAGGACGCCGGCTGCCACATCGCCGAATCGCCGGCCGACCTGGGCTCGACGATGCACGCGGCGCTGGGACTCTGACCGCTTTTCAAGTTTCGCTCGGGCTTACGGGGCGAACGCAAGACACACGGGCATGCGCGTGCGCAGCTCGTCGGCGGGTTCGCTGGCGGGCTGAAGGTCGTCATCGAGCCGATACGTCCGCACCCAGTGTGACTCCTGGCAGGCGACGAGCAGCCATCGGCCGTCGGGGCTGAAGTTGAAGTCGCGCGGCTCGGTGGCGCCGCTGGCGAACGCGGCGACGCGGCCGTCGATCTGCCCATCGGTGAGGCCGAGCATGATGACGCGGCCGTTCTTGCGTTCGGACATGGCGAGCAGGTCGCCCGACGGATGGACGCGCACGGCCGCGCCGGCGTCGACGCCCTTGAGGTCGAAGTCGGCTTCGAGGTCGTGGGCGCGTTCGTCGGCGAGTTCGCCGGTCGCGGGGTCGTGTTGGAAGCTCACGACCATCGGCCGCAGCTCGCACCATACGTAGACGATCGGCCGGGTGGGGTGGAAGGCGAGGTGGCGTGGGCCGGACCCGGCGGGCAGCTCGGTCGAGCCGACGAGGTCGCAGGCCGCGGTGGTGGTGTCGTGCGTCCAGACGCGGTCGCTGCCGAGGTCGCAGACGTAGAGCCATCGGCCGTCGGGCGACAGCGCGGCGTGGTGGGCGTGCGGAGCCTTCTGGCGGCGGGCGTTGGGGCCGGAGCCTTGATAGGCGTGGCTGGCGACGACCGGGCCGAGCGTGGCGCCATCGACCGCAACGACGGCGAGCGACCCGCTTGAGTAGGCCGCGGCGTAAAGGCGGTCGGGCGAGGCGGCGAGGTGGCAGAAGGCTCGGCCACGGACTTCGATGTCGGACGCCGCGTTGAGTGAGCCTTCGGGGCCGACGGCGTAAGAGGCGAACCGGCTCGGGTCGCCGCCCTCGGCGGTGGCGAACAGCGTGCGGCCGTCGGGCGACCAAGCGACCCACGACGGCTGCTGGGCTTGGCGATCGGTGGCGAGCACCGCGAGCTTGCCGGTTTTGGGGTCGAGCTCGGCGAGGGTGATGGCGGCGTCGCTGACGCCTTGGGGCGCGGGCTTGGATGTGTAAGAGCCGATGGCGAGTCGCACGTCGATCCTCCGTGGGGCGGCGGGTGTGGCAGAGTGCCCAAGCGTATCAACGAGGGTGGCGCATAGTGGGGCGTCGAGCGGGGCGTGGAGGGTCAATCGGCTTGCGCCCTGCCGGTGCTGCGCCCGCGCGGGCCCTTGCGTGGTGGTGTGGGATTAGACTGTGTGGCGACTGATCATGCAGCTCCCCGTCTTCGAGATCCGCTCGCCGCGCCCCCTTGTGGATCGGCACCGACGCTCGGTCGCTTATCTCCGCCTTTCGCTGACCAAGGCGTGCGCCATGCGGTGCACGTACTGTCGGCCGCAGCGCATCGTCAGCACGCGCGGCGAGCCCACGCTGACGGCCGCCGAACTCGAGCGGCTCGTCCGACACCTCGTGCAATCTGCCGGCGTACGCAAGGTGCGCCTGACCGGCGGCGACCCGACCTCGCGCGCCGACCTCATCGAGATCGTCTCGCGCCTGGCGCGCATCCGCGGCATCGAAGACCTGGCGATGACGACCAACGGGCTCACGCTCACGCGGCAGGCCGCGCTGCTGCGCGAGGCGGGGCTGGCGCGGATCAACGTGAGCCTGGACGCGCTGGACCGGCAACTGTTCGCGGACATCACGGGCGTCGACGGGCTGGATCGCGTGCTCTCGGGGATCGACGCTGCGCAGCGGGCGGGGCTGTCTCCGGTAAAGATCAACTGCGTGGTCGTGGGCGGGACCAACGACGATCGGCTGGGCGAGATGGTGACGTTCGCGGCCGACCGCCATCTTGAAGTGCGGTTCATCGAGATGATGCCGATGGGCCCGCTGGCGGCGTCGTGGTCGCGCCGATACGTCAGCGCGGCGACGATGCGGCTGCGCATGGCCGACACGGTCGCGGCGTGGCGCGGCGTCTCGGCCGCTCCGGGCCCGGGCGAGCACGCGGCCGCTCGGCGTTACGAAGCGCGGCTGCGCGACGGGCGCGTGGCGCGCGTGGGCTTCGTCTCGCCGATGAGCGACCACTTCTGCGACGGCTGCAACCGGCTGCGGATCACGGCCAGCGGCGACATCTACCCGTGCCTGATGGACGAGCCGCGCGGCAACCTCTTGAACGCGGCGCAGGCCGGCGACATGGCGGCGGTGGATGAGGCGTTGGACGCGGCCTTTGCCCGCAAGCAAGCGACTCACCCGGAGGTCGGGCACGCGGTGATGACGCACATCGGAGGATGAACAACGTGGCCAACGCGGGCGAAGGCAAGCTGGTGCGGGTGTCACCCGGTCGCGTGGCGTCTGTGCTGCCCGCGATGGCCTCGCCAGGGGAAGCGGTCGATGCGATGGTGGCACGGGCTGGTGCCGTGGCCACCGAACGCGTGGCGATCGACCGTTGCGTGGGGCGGATGTTGGCCGAGCCGATTCTCGCCGAGCGGGACAGCCCGGCGGCCGATGTTTCGGCGATGGATGGCTACGCGGTTCGCCGTGCGGAGCTCGCGGGGTGCGTGGAAGGGTCATGCGCGATGCCGGTGGGTTTCGAGGTCGAGACCGGCTCCAGCCCCGCGGCGCTGCCCGCGGGCGTTGCGGCACGCGTGTTTACCGGCGGCGTGATTCCGCAAGGCGCCGACACGGTGATTCGGCGCGAAGACGTGCGGGAGTCCGAGGATTCGATCGTGCTCGATCGTCTGGAGACGCTCCCCGACAAGGGCACTTACATCCGCCGGCGTGGCGAGAACCTCGCGCGCGGCGCGAGGGTTGTGGAGGCGGGGCGTGACTTGGGGCCGACACAGATCGCGGCCGCGCGATCCGTTTCGCTTGCGTCCGAGGTGGTCGTCCACAAGAAGGTGCGCGTGGCGATCCTCGTGACCGGCAACGAGGTGCAGGCGGCGGAGCCGAGGCCCTACGGCGAAGCCGATGCGCGCGTGTGGGACAGCAACGGGCCGGGGCTGGCTTCGTTGGTGGGCGCGGTCGGTTGGGCGGAGCCGGTGTGGATCGATCGCGTGGGGGATAGCGAAGCGCAGACGCGAGCCGCGATCGAACGCGGCGTGCGGGACGCGGACGTGTTGGTCACGACGGGCGGGGTTTCGATGGGCGATCACGACGTGGTGCCGCGCACGCTGGTCGGGCTCGGCGGCGAGGCGGTGTATCACCACCTGTCGATGCGGCCGGGCAAGCCGAACCTCGGCGCGATCATGCCCGATGCCACGCCGGTGGTGTCACTCCCGGGCAACCCCGTGTCCGCGATGGTCGGCGGCGTGGTCTTGCTCGGGCCTGTGCTGCGTCGGCTCGCGGGTTGCCCAGAGGTCGCATTTCGTCCGCGCGTTAGCGTGCGACTGCGAGAAGGCGCAGGGCCGGATCGCCCGCTTTCGCTGTGGCGTTACCTGCCCGCCGTAATAGATCGGCAAGGGCGCGCGATACCCGTCGAACAGCGCGGCTCCGGCGACGCCCCCGCGCTGGGTCGCAGCGAAGGGTTGATCGAAGTGCCGCCCGGAGAAGAGGCCGATGCATCGCGTAGGCCTTGGCTGAGGTGGACGCTGGGAATTTGACCTAACGGCTTGGTCCGGTAGCTACTGGCCCAAGCCGGAACACTCGAAGATCGGTTACCCGTAGCGGGAGCCACATATGAGGACCTGGAGATCGCCTGAGGCTCGATATGCGCTTCGGCGATGTCCGTTTTGTCAGGGCGCCAGAGTCTTGGAGTCCCGTAAATGCAGATTCTGGAGGGAGTTGCCGGTGTCAGGGTCGTTGACCCCTGACATCATGTTGCAAGGGTTAAACCGGCCGCTTTCGGGGCTTGGGAGGATCTCGTAGCGGGCATTTCGTGTCCTCGCAGCCGGTTCGGGCGTGAAGTGGTCGGGCTGCCTAGCGGGGGCCACATATGAGGACCTGGAGATCGCCAGAGGCTCGATATGCGCTTCGGTGATGTCCGTTTTGTCAGGGCGTCAGGGCCCCAGATTCCCGTAAGTGCAACTTCTGGAATGAGTTGCCTGCGTCATGGCCGTTGACCCCTGACATCATGTTGCAACAGTTAAACCAGCCGCTCCTCTGGGCTTGGGAGAACCTCGGAGCGGGCATTCCAAGCCCTCGCGGCCGGTTCGGTGGCGGAGTCGTCGGGCTGCCGTAATCGGCCCTCATCTGCGATGCTGCAGAGGTGGTCCAAAATGTCGGGCCGTTGTCCACACTTGACTTAGGGCAATCGGATCGGAGAGACGAATGTGGGTAATCTGGCTGTGGCAGGGCGTGTTCGGCGTGGTCGAAGCGATGGCGTCGCGGCGTGACGCTCGGATTCGGCTGCTGCAGGCCCAGGTCGAGATGCTCCAAGCCCGGTTGCCCGGCAACCGAGTGATCCTTGACCCAGCGGAGCGGAGTCGATTGCTTCGGATCGGCGGAGACATCGCACATCGGGTCGATGATGTGCTCTCGATCGTGGCCGTCAAGACGTACCGTCGCTGGCTCCGTGAGCAGGCCGAGGGGCGAGCGACTGGGCGTGTGGGGCGTCGACGAACGGTGACAGCTTCGCTTCGAGGATTGATCCGTCGTTTTGCGAGGGAGAACCCTGGCTGGGGTGCGCGCCGGATCGTTGGGGAGTTGAAGAAGCTCGGTATCCGACTGAGTCGGAGCACGACACGGCGGGTGTTGATTGATGAAGGGATCCTGCCTGACCCGAGCCGGCATGCGCCCCAGGGGGTCGCTACGCCGTGGCGGACGTTTATGGCAGCGCAGGCCAATGTCTTGGTCGCGGCCGACTTCTTCTGCAAGACAGTCTGGACGCCAGCAGGGCGAAAGACCGCGTACGTCTTGGTCTTCATTCATCTGGGTACGCGTCGAGTTGTGCTGTCGCCCGCCACGTTCAGCCCGACCGGAGACTGGATGCTGCAGCAGGCGAGGAATCTGCTGATGTGGATCGAGGACGAAGGGGTGGGTTGCCTTCATCTCATTCATGACAACGACACGAAGTTCACCGCGGCCTTCGGCGAGTTACTCCGGCAAGCCGGGATCGAGCCTTTGGCGACGCCCATCGCGGCCCCGATCGCCAACTGCTACGCGGAATCGTGGATCGGTGGTTTCAAGCGGGAGTGCCTCAATCATCTCTTGATCTTTCATCTTCGCCAGCTGAATTACGTGACGGCGGTGTACACTCGCTACTTCAATGAGCTTCGACCGCATCAAGGCTTAGAGAACACGCCGCCTTGCTCGGGGGGGGGCGCCCCCCCCCGCAAGGCCGGGACAGGCGCCCGGGGGCGCGGTTTGGGCGGCCTCTTGAACCACTATTACCGGAGAGCAGCCAGATCTGAAGCCTTTGTAGGCAGTGCCCGACAATTCCAACCGGCTCTTAGGGGCTGCGGAATCGTTCGTTCTCGCTTGTAGACCGTGTCACGTAGTTATCAACTACATCAAACAGGGGAAAACAGAACATCTTCACAGTCTTCCAGCCAACCGTTAAGACGTCGTCGCATTAGTGGCAAAATGCCACTGCAGTCCGGATGGGTAGCTAGGTCAACGAGCTCGTGTGGGTCAGCCAGCGTGTCGTACAACTCTTCAGACGGCAGGGTCTGCCCCGTCTGGGGCCAGAGTTCGTTCAGAAAACGCTCGTATCGGTCGTCCATCCAGTCAACTTCGTGCGGGAGTTTTGCCTGACGGAACCTTGGCTCGTCGTGTCGGATGTAGTGCCATCGGCTGTCGCGAACCGCCCGCATCGGATGCAGCGCCGAATGCCAGTGCCGTTGCGTCACGATCCAGTCGTGTGGCGTGTAAGGCTCGCCGATCAGAGTCGACCAGAAGCTGCGACCTTGCATGTCGCGTGACGTTTCGACGCCCGCTGCTTCCAACAGCGTTGGCGCGAGGTCGTGATTGGGGATTAGGTGATCGATCACGGTCTTCGGCGTAATCTGCGGTCCGCGGAACATCATCGCCGTCTCAACCCCTGCGTCGTACAGCGTTGTCTTAGCGCGCTCTCCGCTGATTCCGTGATCTGTGCAGAAGACGACTAGGGTTCGTTCTCTTAATCCGAGGCGATCTAATGCATCGAATAGTCGGCCCATCTGCCGATCAAACCATTGTACGCATCCCTGGAATGAAGCCATCTCCCGTCGCAGAGCATCCGTCACCCCTGGTTTGTCTGGGAGAAAAGCGGGCACCCAAGCGTCTTCCAAAGCGACTGGGTCGTACGTCCCGGGGCGGCGGCCGCGCAGCGTCTGCCACTGAGAGGCATGCACCTCTACCGTCCCAACATTCAGATACCACGGTCGAACATGCGGTGTTGAGGCACGCTGCTCGAGCAACTCGATGGCTCGATCCACCGCGAAGTCAGCGAATCCATCCGTCGACCTCTCGAAGGTCTCCAGCCTGTAGCGGTTGTCGCGGATGTCTCTTCGTTCGTGCTGGATACCGACGTGGATCGTCTCGTAACCCGCGGCGTTCAAGTCATCGACAATCGTCGTAGCGTCCGGATCGATCCCGAAGTCGTTGGGTGGGCTGTTATTTGCCAGCCCGATCACGCCGTGGCGATGCGATACCTGCCCCGTGAGCATGCACGCTCGGGACGGGCTGCACGCCGGGCTTTGGCAGAACGCGCGGCGCATCAAGACGCCGCTCGCTGCAAAGGCGTCGAGATGTGGAGTGGGGATCCCGGCGCCGTAGCACCCGAGGCACCGACCGAGGTCGTGACAGATGATGTGTAAAACGTTCAGCTGTTCTGGCATGTGCTTTCACTCAAACGCAAGCACGTGTGGCCGAGAGCCGGCGTGCCGGCTGGTCGATGCGTGTCCGCTGCTGCGGGCCTCGGATTGCAGGCCCGTGAGGTGAGGGTGTGACCCGTTTCGAATGAGAGCCAAGCCAGCAATAGTTTGTCTCATGCCGCGGGCCCAGCCTTCTCGCGGGCATCTTCGAGGCCATGATCGGGGGCTGCCAGGTCGTCCGCGGGCACCGCGGCGACGGCGTCGGCAAACAGCGGCCGTCGCTTGGTCAGATCGGGCAGAGCGACTGGCACGCCGTCGGTTGCCTCAAAGCCGAAGACGCGGACGCGCGCGTTGCCCCAGGTCGCTTCGGGCACGAGCCGAAGGGCGTCAGTCTGAGCACGGACCTCGACGCGCACCAATCGTTGATGGTTCTCGCTGCGTCTGCATACTGTTCGCCACGTCCCGTCTGGCTCGCGGGCGTCGACGCGGAACGCCTTGACGAGAGTCTGCGGCACACGGCTCTTGGTTCCAGCCTGCGGGAACGTATACGGCATCCGTTTGTCGGACTTCTGGTTGGCGTCGAAGACGCACCTAATCCCGCCAACACCAACTGGCCGGTCCCACCGAAGCTCAATCGCGCCGCCAACTTCGCCAATCCAGCCGTGGTCGTCCCCGTCCAGTTCGCGGTCGTGTCCGTCGAGGATCGCACTGTTCGTATCAGCGGAACGTGAGAGCTCGTGAATCGGTCGCGTGCGACCGGGTAGCCAGCCATCGTCTTCTTGGATCGCCTGCTGGAGCTGCTCCATGTGCTCGGGAAACAGTGAGGCGGGCTTGATCTTCTTATGCACCGACATCGCTGCAGCCGTGCCAGCGGCTTGGCCGATCACGGCGCACGTGGCCATCACGCGCGTCGACGAAAGCGCCGCGTGAGTGACGGAGATGTTCCGCCCTGCGAACAGAAGGTTCTCGACGTTGCGCGAGACCAGGCACCGGTAGGGAATCCCGTACGGGCTCGGTGCCGGGTGGAAGATCGTGGGCTTTCCAGGGTAGAGCATGCCGGCGGGGTGGTGGTCGTCCATCGACCACCCGCCGTGAGCGACCACATCCGGGAAGTCGCCACCGGCTTCGATGTCGTGCTGGGTCATCGTGTGCAGGCCGATGTACCGGCGGTTCTCGCGCTTACCTGGGAGCGAACCCAGCCACTCCAAGGCCCAGTGCTCGGCGTCGGCGCGATGCGGCGAGACGTTCTTGATGTAGTCCCACACGCCCCATGCAGTCTTCATGAGGTCGTCGCGGATCCACTCCGCGTCCGCGATCGTGTCCTTCAGGCCCCCAAGCTCTATCCACCAGAAGTTGTGCGCATTGAGACCGTTGCGCAAGCGAAACGCGAACTGCGACTCGTCATCGAATCGGTATGCGAAGCTGGGCGGAACGTAGACCTGCGGCCGATCCGTGCGTCGCACTTGAATGAGCAGCGAGTTGCCCATCGTCTTACGATCGGCGTGCAGCGGGGCGATGGGCTCATCGAACTCGGCTCGGCTCTCTCGTCCCCACCGATGTGCGGCACCGCTCGCCGGGGCGAGCACGCTGTCGCCGGAGCAATCAATGAATCTCGCTGCCTCGAGCGTATGCCACGTCTGGCTCGTGAGCTGCCACGCTCGAATCGTGTTGATTCGACGATCGGCCTTATCGCCACCGTTGACGGGCTGAGTATCACACCCGGTGCAGGAGCAGTTGAGGAACAGATAGAGGTTGGGTTGGCGTGCCATCGCCTGGTACAGCGCCGCATCCCAAACGGAGTAATTCAACGACGGGTTGAGCGCTGCATTGTCCAGAAGCAGCTCCTCGATCAGGCCCGCCTCTTTGTTGTCCGACCCATGAGCACCGCAGACCCACATCCGCACCTCAGACGAAGCATTTCCGCCGAAGACCGGCCGATCGTGGACCAAAGCTGTCTTCGCTCCGTGCCGAGCGCTGGCTAACGCGGCGCACATGCCCGCTAACCCGCCACCTACGACCACGACGTCAAAACGGTGGTGGAGGCGATCGAATCCGTCGCGTTGCTCTGTCGTATGAGGTTTGGCCAATCTTATCTCCCTTCGGTAGTCAAAGCCGCCTTGACACCGGTAGCGGCACGCTAGCTCGTCGTTCTAGATCATCCCGCGACCGGCTCGGGGACAGATCCGAGTAGTGCCGGGTCGTTGGTCTGTCGCATCCACGACTCCAACCGTCCCCGCAAATCAGCGACGACGCTGCTCAGTCTTGGGTCGGTGGCCAGATTGCACGCTTCGGTCGGATCAAACACGAGGTCGTACAAACGTTCCGTCGGCAATGGTCGATCGCCCCAACCAAATGCAGTCATGAGGTCCCTCGACGTCGATCCATCGCAACTGTGCCGGGCGACTGGCTCGTCGTCGTAGCATCGGATGTACTTGTACCGCTCAGTTCGGATTGCCCGCTCGATCTCTCGTGTGTTGTGGTAATTGATCTCAGAGAAGATTGCATCGCGAAGGCCGGTTGGGTCTTGGGCGGGTGTTGTGTTGTTGAGAGTCGGATTGAGCGAGACCCCCTCAAGCGGTGAGTCAGATTCAATGCCGATCCACTCCAAGAGCGTCGGTAAGACGTCCATCTGACTCACCATGGCATCGATGACCTTGCCTCCTGTCAAGCCGTACTCCGCTGGACCGCGCATCATCAGGAGCACGCCCGTGCCGTGGTCTGTGAGGTTGCACTTCATCCGCGGGAACGCGATCCCGTGGTCGGTCGTGATCACAACGATCGTGTTGTCTGCGTATTCGCTGGCGTCCAATCCGTCGAGGATAGTGCCGTACAGATGATCCAGCCGTTTCACCGACTCGGCGAAGTCGGCGAAGTCTCGGCGGGTGATAGGCTCATCGGGGAGGGTTGCTGGGGGTCGCACGTAGCGCGGGTCTCCCGTTGGCGAGTCTGGTCCGTTGTGCCATTGGATGCGAGAACCCTCGTGATCGATCCACGCCGAGCGATGAGTTTCGGTGAATCCGACGTCGAGGAAAAATGGACTGCTGTGTGTGCGTTTCAGGAAGGCACAAGCCTCGTCGGCTCGGCGGGAGCCCGTGTCACCGGCCGCCTCCAGGCGCTCGTCATAGCCGAGCCTGCGCCACGCGTCCCCCTTCCATGACGCGATGTGCTGGAATCCCCCGAGGGTGGTGTGGAACCCGGCGGCTTGCAAGTGTTGCGGCATCGTGAGGGCGTCGGCGTTGAGGGTCCAGCCGAGGTGAGCCAGGCCAAACATCCCGACCTGGTGCGGGAATCGGCCGGTCATCAGCGCCGCACGGCTGGGCGAGCAGGTTGGCCCGGCGCAGAAGGCGTGGCGGAAGACGACACCTTGCTCGGCGAAGCGTTGCAGGTGGGGCGTGGGGATCGCTTCGCCGTACGGCTGGATGCATCTGCCGGTGTCGTGGGAGTGCAGGAGAAGGATGTTGGGGCGGTGTTTCTGCATCTTGGTTCGAGTGGGCGCTGTGCCCCAAGCTTGTCGGGCTGTGCCTATGCCGCTGCGAAAGTCACTCGGCGAACTCTCCGAAAGGCCGGTTGGGAAACGCTAGAAGCTCCTGTGTAAGAATCGCCTTCATCTGGGCGAGGGCCTCGGGCTCGGAATCCGCTAAGTTCACGGTTTCGCCTGGGTCTGCTTTGAGATCGTAGAGCTGGTCAGATTCGAAGTAGTTCGGCCACTCACGCGAGGCCTCGTAGGCGAGTTGTTGGTGGCTAAACCAAAGCGGACGGTCGAGCACCGCATCGTCTCCGATCAACCCTCGTCGTCGAACAACGCTCTGATGTAGAGGGAAGCGCTCCCCAGCCTGGATCTGCGCTTCGACATCCTCTGGGTAGCGGACGGCGATGTACTTCCAGCTTTCGTGCTTTACGGCTCGGGCATAGCCGAGTTCGAGGAGGAGCGTGTCGCGGACGGACTCGGCCTTGTCTTCGAGGATGGGCAGCAGGCTTCGACCATCGACAGCCATCCCAGAGGTCAGTGGCACGCGTGCTGCATCGAGGATCGTGGGGACAATGTCCAGATTGGCGACGAGCGAGCCGTTGGTCCGACCGAGCTTGTTCGTCCCATCGGGCCAGCAGACGATGAAGGGCACGTTCGTACCGGGTTCGTAGAGAGACGCCTTGGATCGCGTCGTGCTGTTTCCATGGTCTGAGATGAACACGACGAGCGTGTTGCCTCGCTCGTCTTGGCGTTCGAGCTCGGCCAGGAGTGACGCGATCGAGTCGTCGAACCAGAGCGCAAAGAACGCGTCGTCCGGCAAACCTCTCTCCCGAACGCGCTCGATCAGCGACCCACGTGGCCCTTGAATACTGGTCAGATCTCGTTCAATGACTCCAGCGCTGCCCAGATCGAGCGGCGCGTCGAGTGCGAAGATATATTTGCCGCCCTGCTTGGCCTTCGGGGACGGCCCGTGCGGAACCGTGAAGTTGACGCTCAGAAAGAACGGACGCCGCTTCTTGTCGCCTGCGTCCGAATCTTGGAGAAAGTCGAGCGCGGCAGAGGTGACCCATTCTTGGTTGTGGTGATAGAGGCTTTCGTTGTAGAGCTCGCGCGGATTGGCGACGTAGATGGCGTCGGCGGTGTCGAAGCCGAAAGCCTGGATACGCGTTGCCCACCATCGGTGATTGGCTTTGACGGCTGCATCGACGTCGGGGTTGCGTGGGTCGGCGTCGCGGGCATAGGTCGCCATGTCGAAAGACGGCCAGAGGCGTGGCGAGCGCACCATCCGATGATCGGAGAGGTGCCACTTGCCGACAAAGCCAGTGCGGTAGCCCTTCGCTTGGAGGGTACGGGCAAGGTTGGGACGATCTTCCTCGAGCGTGACGGCGAAGTCGGGCCCCGCCATTGTGCCTTGCGGGTAGCGTGCTAAGAAGAACTCGTGCGTGGACCGACTCGCGTAGCGCCCCGTGAGCAGGGTGTAGCGTGACGGCGTACACACCGTCGAAGTCACATGGCCTTGCGTGAACGTCACGCCTTGTGCCGCAAGTGCCGACAGCGCGGGTGTGTAGAAGTTGTCTGATGTGACGCCAGTCTCAAGTCGATCGAGATCATCGACGGTGATCAGCAGGACGTTGGGACGGTCGTCGGCGATGGCGATACCCGTGGTGCCCATCAGCCATCCAACCAATAGACACAAGGCCGCACATCGATGAGTCATGTTGGTTGGGTATGCGACAGACTTCATAGGCGGATCGCTCCAACTCCGCATAGCAAGCGGTCGCTTAGAAAAACCGGCTCACCGCATTGGGTTCGTGGACGCGGGACCACATCAGCTCACGCGTGGCCTCGATCGCTGCATCGCCCACGCGGTCTGGCAGGAGCGAGACAACGGGGTAGCCAACCGCCTGTTGGTACATAGCCAGGTGGTCCAAGAAGTCGGCTTCGGAGACGCTCGGGTCGTTGCCGCCGATGTGATCGAGGTTGATCACCTTGCCGAAGGCGGATCGTTCGGACACTTCGAAGTGATCGGTGGTGAGCCGACGCCAATCCTGCCTGTCGTGGCAAAGCACGTCGTTGGTTCGGACCACGTCGGTATGCACGGCAAAGAACGGGTTGGGCTGGTGCGTCTCGACCTCCGCGTCCGGTGCGACGGACTTGATGGCCTTGTAGATCCGCTCGTGAAGGCGAATCATGAGGTCCATGCGGGCGTAGCTCATGTCCAACTTGAACTTGCGGAAGCCTTGGCCGTAGAGACGGGCGAAGACGGCGGTTAGCCGCTCACTCATTTCTTCAATGGGTTCCCAATAGTTCCACCCACCGGCGTTTGGGGCATCCTCGTTACTTGGGGCGATCTTCTCGCCAACCGCGTGCGGCCACAGGCCGGCGGCCTCGCTATCGGGATGGATCCAGACGGGCGCCAGCCACAGGCCCGGGACGAATCCCGCGTCGGCGATGCGCTCAGCGGTGCGGCCAAGATCGGGGAAGCGATCGGGGTTCGGAAGCCAGTCGCCGTAGCTGCTGCTGTCGTTCTGCCAGCCGGCGTCGATGGTGAGCTTGCCCGTCGGCAGGTTCATTTGCGCGATGCGGTCGATGTACTGGTCGATGAACTCGTCACTCAACGCCATCTTCGGTCCGCCGGGACGTCCAGTGGTCATCGTGCACCACTTCTGCTCGACCCAGGTGCAGTACTCGGGTTGCTCCCAGAACTCTGGCCCCGGCGTTGGAGAGGGCAGCCGCTTGGCGAGCGCTCGGTTGTAGTGCCGCCAGTGTTGTCCTGACGCCGCGGACTCGTCGCTGACCCAAAGATCGATCGGCTCGGTGCCGTCATTGACAACACTAAGGCGGTCGCGCTCGGCGATGAACCGTACTGCTTCGGGTTGATCCGACGAAAAGCCCAGCACGCCGACAAAACGACCCCAGCTGTCTTCGATCACCGGGCTCCCGGAGGTTGAAGACGCGTGAATGGTCAAGGGCCGGTGCTCGAAGTGACCTTCCAGCCGATAGGCAACCTCGCCCCATCGGTTGTGATAAGGGCAGTAGAGCGGACCGGATCGGGCCGACGTGAGCCGCTCGCCAGCCTGTAGGGTTACGACATTGCTGTCGCCACTCTGCGTCGGAGCGAGTGTTTGAGAGGCCAAGCCCTCAAGGGGCGTCATCGATTCGGCGGGAAGGGCTCGGGTCAAGGTAAGGTGGCCTCAGTAAAACGAACAGATCAGGCACGACGAATGGTCCGGCTCACTCGCTCAGGACGTAGACAACATCCCGGCTCAGGGTGACGCGCCCGTCGTCGCTCGTGTGGGTCCGTCCCATCACGTCGACGTATCGCACGCCGGGCGAGCCCACGCTCAGTTCCACGGGGGAGCCGGTCGTCCACATCATCGTGTTACGCGGTGTGCCGTCGGTCTCGGTCACATCGAGGCGATGCACGCCGTCAGCGAGGCGTTCGACCTCGCCGTAACTGGCTTCGGTGGTCATGCGAACGTATGTCGCCAGTGCCACGGCCGCTGCCTTCGGGGCGTAGTTGTACGTGGGTGCGCGGAACACTCCGAAGTGGTGCTGTGAGAAGCTGTAGGTGTCCAAGGCCTTGCCTCGCATCGTGATCTCGTCGGAGTCACGCAGGCAGTACCAATAGACGCGATTCACCTCCGGAACGCTGTGCAGCAGAGCCAAGGTTCTAGGGAGGTACTGAGCAAGTTCGGTTTCGCTTGCGCCCCAATAGGCACGGAAGGTGGGGTAGCCGACTTCGGTGATCTCGATCCGGCCCGGCCCGTCGTATCGTGCCGAGAGCTCGAGGAGCTCTCGCATGGTCCGGTCAACGGCCTCGGCTCCGGGGCGATGCGTGTCTTCGGGGGCGTTGGGTTGCCGATAGGGGTGGAACGCCAGCGAGTCGAAGTGACGACCCACGCCCGTTGCGAGCATCGCCTCAATCTCTTCGTGGAAGCGGTACGGGTTCTCGCCGCCCAGGCCAACGATGGTCACGTCGGGAAAGCGCTCGCGGATCGGCGGGACGATCGCGTCGATCAAGTCGACATAGGCTTGCGGTGTTGGCTCGAACCCCGAAGGCATGCCTGTGCCGTTCGACCACTCATTCCAGATCATCAGGTCGTCCATCGCCCGGCTGGCGTGCGCCCACGAGAACTCGGCATAGTCAATGAATGCCTCGAGCTGCTGAGGCGTCCGCGGGTGCCCACCGCCGTAGTGACGCGCAAAGCCGCTCGCTAGGAAGATGCCGCCCATCCCGATCTCTTCAGCCCGCTCGACGGTCTCGATGTAGGGCTGTGGTGTCCGCATCTGGCCAGGTTGATGCTCAACCCGTTGCCATGCGACGCCATTCCGCACGTTCATGACGCCGATGCGTGGGAGCACGTCGGCGATGTCAAGGCTGTAGTAGTGACGACCGAAGTGCGCGCTGATCCCCATACGCTCGTGAGGCGCGCCGACATCGGGCACGGCGGCGAGTCCGACAACCCGCGCGTCAGTTCGGCGACCTCCGTCGAGCAGCTCGATAATGAACTCGTAGTGGCCTGGCTCATCGAGCTTTGCTTCGACCCGGATACTTCCATTTGCCTCGCCTTGGTCAATCACATCGCCGAAGTAGTTACGCAAGTGCCAGCGGATGGTCCCACCTTGCGTCGGTGCTGCAAACGCCGCCTGCACGGTGTCGCCGGGGTGGTAGAAGTGTGCGAGTGGCGGGCTGTCGAGTTCGATGATCAGCTGCTGTGGGATCCCATCGAGCGGTCGCGAGATGCGGTGCGGCATCGAGAAGGCCGCTTCGGATGCGTCGTCTTGGAAGTCGATCGTCATCCCGACCCACGTCGCGGGCAGGGCGACCTCGTTGGGGCCCGGCGTGTCGAAGTCACGATGCGTGTGCAGGATCACGCCGAAGAACTCGCCAGCCTCGTTCACCTGACGGTGCATCGGCGTGCGGAACGTCCGGCCGTTGGCGTCTTCAAACCGCATGACGACGCGTGTGTGCTCCGGCGCTGCCATAGTCATGCCGACGCCGTCCGTCAGCTCTTCGAGGCTGATTCTTTGGCCGGGTGCGATGTCTACGCGGACGGCGGTGCCGGGTCGTGCAGCCCGAACCGTCCAGACAAGCTCACCCGCCTGATCTTGCTGTGCGGCGAGGCTGGCGGCCGCCCCTTCTCCCGCATCGATCACGAAGGCCTCGGCGGATTCGGAGCCTTGAGGCCACAGGGAGTCGCCGTGGTTGAAGAGCATCGCCTCGTCGTGCCACAGAGGAATCGGGGCTTGAAGGGGCTCGGCAGGGGTCGGAGCCGTGGCCACCACAAGGGGAGCCGCTATCAGGGCTAAGAGCGTGTTGCGGATCATGACGGAACGATCTCCGGCTCCCGCCGGCTTGGGGCACGACGGGTGTTCTCAGGTGAGGGTAGACGAGCGTGACGTGCGATTGCGATGTTTACGGCGAGTCAAACGTGAGTCCGCGGTTGATCTCTTCGTCCGCCTTCTTGGCATTGACGTGGCCGTCGAGGAAGAGGATGGTTCGAGCATCGGAGTGGCGAAACGCTGTTTGGCCGCCAGTAGCCACCGCGTTGCTATAGCCCCCGGATGTCTCTTGGAAATCTGGGTTGTGAATCAATCGATACAAGGCAGTTCCGGTCGGGAAGATCGTCTGGTCGGACGCCAACACGGTATTGACTGGACTAATCCGGTCTTGATCCCGCGACGACCCGATCGCTTCGGACCGCACGGCAAAGTTGCCGGCACCCGCCTCGAAGGCACGCTGTTCCAGCGGCTTCACGGTCGTATTGAACCAGGCGGGCCCGGTCCCACCAAGCCAGTGGAAGCTGTTCATTGCGTATGACCGTGTCTCGTCGTCGACCAACTCGGTCTCGGGGCACAGCAGAGCGCCCTCTGCGGTGAACTCCTGAGTCTGGGCCGCGTTGAGGTTCGCGGCGGAGTTCTCGCGACCGAGATACCCACGCAAGAGCTGATACCACCAGTTCTTGAAGTTGACTCCAGCAGTGGGAGAGTAGGCCCCGTCAGCGGCGCCGCCAACGGTGCCAACGCCGGCGGGAGCCATCCAGGTGGTGTCGGCTTCATAAGCGAACTGGGCAATCCCGATCTGCTTGAGATTCGTGCCACACTGGACGGCCCGAGCCGTGCTACGCGCGGCGGATAAGGTCGGCAGGAGGATGCTGATCAGGAGCGCGATGATGCTGATGACCACGAGCAGTTCAATGAGCGTGAAGGCGCGAGACGACGCGGAGCGGGGTTGTGAACGCATGATGGTTCTCGACATGGGAGAGAGAAGCGATGACACACACGACGATCGATGAAAGACGGCCCGGCCTGAGCCGGGCCGTTCTCAAGTCAGACGGAGCGATGCGAGGCGCGACCGCGCCGGAGGGCGAGCGCCAGACCGACGGCGGCGAGGCTGAGCGAGCTTGGCTCAGGCACGGGTCCAAGGACGGCCTCGAAGAGGATGTCCCGCGGCCCGGAGTCGGGGTCGTTGATCTCATCGATCACGAGGCCGGGGCCATTGAGCGCTCCTTCGACGAACAGCTGCGCACCGCCGTCGTAGTAGTTCTCAAGCGCCGGAATCTGATCGACCGGCGCATTGGCAGCGGCGACCGGTTCCTGAAACGAAACCCGGACGAAATCGCCGTCAGCGTTGGTCCCGGAGAACTGCGCGAAATACTTGGTGTCTGGCTCGAGTAGAAGACCCCCGAAATCCCAAACAAGCACATCCCCAATCGTTGCGTTGAGGTGATCGACAGAGTTCGTCGAGCTCGCAACAAACACGCGGTCGATGCCGGCCGCGTTGTTGTCGGCGATGTCCCCGTCACCGTCGGTGTAGAGGTTCAGAAAAATGGCATCCTGCGATGCCGTGGCGTTGTTGACCAAACCAAAGGCGCCACCGCCGCGGAGAACCGAGAAGGTCGTCAACACGAGATTGTCGGTCGATGCCGGAGTGGTGAATGTCTGACCGTAAAGTCGAGCCGAGCTGCCCGCAGCGAACGAGCCCGCTTGATCCGTCTGGGCGACCAGCGAGCCGATGATGACGTCGGCCTGGGCGGGGCCTGAGAACGCGAACGCGGCGGCTGCACAGGCGGGAAGGACGAAGAGATGAGAGCGATTCATGGTAACTACCTCCTTAAACTTGCCATAGAACACAGAAACACGGAAACACAAATTGGCCGCCGCCGCTTACGCAGGGGCGGGGCCGGTCGATTCACCCTTGAAGACCTTCAGATCGGTGGGCGCGAGCCTCCAGGGCCCATCCCACTGCTTGCCGCCGCTGACGATCCAGTCGAGCCCGCGGGTCAGAAGAGGTTTGAGCGGCGCGGTTTCGACCGTAGTCAGAGAGGGCGTAAACAGCTCAGCAAGCTCGTGGCTGCCGAACGAGCAGATGGACACGTCTTGGCCGACCCACAAGCGCATCTCCCACGCGGCCCGGTATAGCCCATGCACTGCCGCGACCGTTGGGCAGAAGACCGCAGTTGACGGTGGACCGTCCGCCCAGACGCGTAACGCCAACCGGCGCGCCAGTGGTGCTGGGTTACCCATGAACTCGCAAGGGTCTTCGTGCAGTTCGCCTTCGAGTCCGAAGCGGTCGACGGCACTTCGCCATCGCTCGATCCGTTCACTCACCACGGTGCCGTGGTGCATCGTGTTGAAGCAGTCGATCCGTCGGTGGCCCAGCTCGCGCAAGTGCAGCACCAGTTCGTCGATGGCATCCGGTGCACCGCCGTCCAGGCACGGGATCTCCAGGTCGTCCGCGCCATTCCAAACCATGACGATTCGATGTCGTTCGCGCGCCAGCCGATCGAGCAACACCGTCGCTACGCCGCGGGGCTGGACAAGGAAAATGCCATCAAACTCGGCGTTGATCGCCTCCGTGATCACAGGGTCATCCGGGTGGACGTAGCTGATCGGCCGAACCACGCCACCTCGCTCTTCAACCACCTCGCTCAACGCGATCCGCCACTCACCGCTCGACGCGGACGGGTTGGCGGGCATCAGGAACGCAATATTCAGCGGTCGGTCGCGGACCGGGTGCTGCTCAGCGCGACGCAGCCTCCCGTTGTCCTCCCGCACGAGCTCACCTCCTTCGATCAGGTGGGCGATGGCACGGCGTGCCGTGAGGTAGCTGACCCCCAGCTCGGCAGCAAGCTTTCGGCCGCTTGGTAGACGGTTCAGGGCGTAGTCGCCACGGTCGAGCCGAGAACGGAGGACGCCGGCAATTTCCGGGTATTTGGTCGGCATGAGGGCCTTGCGGTCAGATCAAATGAACCAAATGCAGTATATATCAAAAATGGTTGATGTCAACCCTGATTCGCTCTAGATTGATGCCAGGCGGTCGGAAGGGCGGGATCAGGTCGATTTGGCCCGGTTTCCGAGGTTGCACAGCCGCCGTCTCGGACAGATCCCCAGCGTCTCACTCCCTCTCGTTTCTTTCACGTTTTCTTGAAAGCAGACTCCATGTTCCATCTCCTGGCGAAGATCAAGGCTTCGATGAGTCGCCCCGATAGCGCGCCCGCCGTCCGCGTAGAGCCTCTGGAGCCGCGGGTCTTGTTCAGCGGCGACACCCTCCCTGGGGTCTCGGCGATTTACCCCGCCCAGTCGTTTCTGCACAACAACCCCGACGGGCGGATCATCGACATCACTCGCGTCGAAGACATCCCGGCGATCAATGCGCCCAACGCGACGCCGTGGAACTACTCGGACGACGACGGCCGCGCCATCAACGCGGCGCTCGACTTTGTGGTCGACAAGCTGAGAGCCGACGTCGCCAACGAGACAGCGTTCTCACGGGACCCGAGCACCTCGTACGTGATCTATGTACCCAAGGGGGTCTTCCACGTCGAAGACACGGTCGAGTACTCGGGCGACCCCTACCGGTATGTGGTCCAGCTTCGCATCGAAGGGCAGAGCCGCGAGACGAGTGAGATCCGCCTTAAGAACAACCGCGCCGCGTTCAACAACGGTGAGAAGCGAGCCATCATCGACTTCTCGCAAAATACCGGCGACGACCCCAACGAAGTCGGCTTCTTGAATTGGCAGTCGAGCAACATCCTGCGCAACATCACCGTCGGCACGGGCAGCGGCAACCCCGACGCGGTGGGCGTTGACTTCTGGGGCGCGAACAGCGCAGAGATCTCAAACGTGACAATCCGCAGCACTGACGGTCAAGGAGAGGTCGGCCTCCACATGCCCATCGGCATGGTCTCGGGCTATTACCACGACATCACGATCGAAGGTTTCGACCGCGGGATGCTGATCGAGCCGTACCACTTTGCCCACCCGACGTTCGAGAACGTCACGCTGACCGGGCAGAACGAGGTCGGTGTCCGGGTGGTCAACTCACAGCCCACCTTCCGCAACCTGCTCAGCGACAACTCCGCCCCTGCGATCCACGCGACCGATGGAGGAGCCCATGTCGTCCTGATCGACTCGGAGCTACGCGGCGGCCTCGCGGGCGACGCCGCGATCATCTTCGACGACTCGGGCGTCGATCGCGATCCCAACCCGATTGACGCTCAAGACATCCAAAGCCCGTTGCTCTCCGTTGGGCATGTGTTTGCACGCGATGTCAGGATCGGCGGCTATGGCACGGCAATCGAAAGGGATGGGGTCGCCGTCGTCACCGGCAGCTACATCGACGAATACGTCTCGGATAGCCCGTTCGGATTTGACAGCGATCAACGCCTTCGGACGCTAAACCTCGACGTGCCCGACGTGCCGGCGACGCCGTGGCCGGACGTCAGCAAGTGGGTCAGCCCCGAAGATTACGGGGCCGTCGGGAACGGCATCGCCGATGACTCTGCAGCGGTCCAGGCCGCCTTCAACGATCCGAATGCGGAGGTCGTCTACTTCCCTTCCGCGGTCTATCGGATCGAGACGGCGGTCAACGTCCCCGACCACATCAATCGCGTGAACCTGCAGTTCACGACGCTCATCGGGGGGCCGAGCGGCGCATTCTTCCGCGTCAATGAGGATGCCCCCAAACCTCTAGTGTTCGACGACCTTTATAGCACTCAGGGCTTCTTCGTCCGCCACGACCAACCACGAGAGCTGGTCATGAACACCATCCGTGCGACAGTCGCCTATTCAAATCCGTCGAGCGGCGATCGAGGCGACGTATTTCTGAACAACGTGACAGGTTTCGGGAAGGTCGATCAGGCCGACATCAAGAACCAGAACGTCTATGCACGGTTCATCAATAGTGAGCAGACGAGCGCGCCGAACTTCACGGTCGGCGATGGCGGCCTTCTATGGGTGCTCGGCTACAAGGTCGAGGGTGCAACCGAGAGCTTCGAGGTTGAATCCGGTGGCACACTCGAGGTCCTCGGGGGCATCACGGTCCAGTTCGCGCGGAACACGTTCCAGCCCGGCGATGTGCCCTTCCTTCTCAACGACGGCACCGTATCGATCGTGGCGAGCAGCAGCGGCCGGCGGATCGATGTGCCTCACTTTGACGACTACATCAATGACACCCGAGAGGGCGTGAACTCAATCGTACAGCAGGGCGACTCCGAAGTGCCAGAGCGTATCGGGCGGATCAACCAGTTCGTGATCCCGATGTATGCGAGCTATGACGTGGGTGACCTCCCCATCGGGGCTGCGCAGCTCGCCCATTACCCCTTCGATGACGATTTCCAAGCCCCTGACGCCCCGGACGCGATCAACGATGGCGCCTCATTCGTAGCGGGCGTATCGGGTAGCGCCGTCGACATGAGTAATCAGCAGAGCGTTGTGTTCCTGGATGAGATTGGTGACGCGATGAACACCGGTGCTGGCGCCGTTTCTTTCTGGTTCCGGAGCAATGAGACGGACAACGGCATGCTCATCTACGGTTCTGATGCGCCCGGCGGGAATGGGTTCACCGGTCAGAATGAGTTTTACATCACCACTTCAGGCCCGAACAACCTGATGCTGCTGCTTGAGAGCGGCGGCAACAACGACACGCGAATCTTCTTCAGCGATGGCGACGGCGATATCACGGACGGGCAGTGGCACCACGTGGCTGCGAGCTGGGACTCCCAAGGCCAGATCGACGTGTACGTCGACGGTGCCTTGAGCAAGAGCGCCACCCACAACGGCAATGTGTTTTCCTTCTCAGAGGTCTTCAAGCTGGGCGAGGCGGGTCTTGATGGCGCAGCAGACCTTGATGGCTCGATCGATGAGGTCAAGCTTTTTGGACGCCCGTTGACGGCAGAAGAGATCGGTGACATCTATAACGAAAACCCGTTTCTGTTCGGAAGCGTTACGGTTGCGAGCAACTCTTTTCCCCCAAGGGTTGCATCACTGATGGCTGTCGAGGATTTCGGGATCATCGGTGCTGCGGTGCCCGCCCTCCACTCACCATTGGCTAAGTTAGAAGTGCTTCAAGGTTCCGTGGATCTTCGCGGATTGCAAGTCACGCCTGTTCTTATACGAAGTGATGCGTGGTTCAAGTCAGATCTCTACGATACATTCGGAGAGCGAACCGTGAATAGGACTGTTGAATCTCTTCACACTGACTTCACATCGGAACCGACTAAGCTTTTAGTAGATAGTTGCGTTGAATTTGAGTTTAGTGAGCTTGCTGCGATAGCGATGTACGACAGCAGCGGCTATTCGGATGCAAGTAGGACTTCCGACTCCATGGCCGCAGACTTAGGCCGTCATCCGTACATGTCCGACATAGTGCTGACCGTGTATCCGGACTTGGAGTTCGGCTTCGGCTTGGACGGTTTGAATCTGTCCCTTTGATAATCAGTCCGGCGTTTGTTGGGCACCTACAACGGCTGCCCTTGTCCCCGAAGCCGTACCGGGTCTGAGTGTACCTTTGGAGCTTTGGTCTTTACCCCGTTTACCGATCCTAGCGGGGGCCACATATGTGGACCTGGAGATCGCCTGATGCTCGATATGCGCTTCGGTGATGTCCGTTTTGTCAGGGTGCCAGGGCTTCGGATTCCCGTAAGTGCAGCTGGCGGATGGAGTTGGCGGTGTCGGGATCGTTGACCCCTGACATCATGTTGCAACAGTCAAACCAGCCGCTCGTGTGGGCTTGGGAGGACCGCGGAGCGGGCATTCCAAGCCCTCGTGGCCGGTGCGTGGGCGGAGTGGTCGAGATGCGGTAGCTGGCTCTCATTTGCGATGCTGCGGAGGTGGTCCAAAATGTTGGGCCGTTGTGAATACTCGATTTATGGCCGCAGGATCGGAGCGTTGAATGTGGGTAACCTGGCTGTGGCAGGGCGTGTTCTGCGTGGTCGAAGCGATGGCGTCACGGCGTGACGCTCGGATCCGGTTGCTGCAGGCCCAACTCGCGATGCTCCAAGCCCGGCTGCCCGGCAACCGAGTGATCCTTGACCCTGCGGAGCGGGGGCGGTTGCTTCGGATCGGCGGAGAACTCGGGCATCACGTCGATGATCTTCTCTCGATCGTGGCCGTCAAGACGTACCGGCGTTGGCTACGTGAAGCGGTGGCAGGGCGTGAGGTGGTCCGAGTCGGGCGTCGCAGCAAAGTGACAGTACGGCTTCGAGGGCTGCTTAGGATGAGTAGCACGGGAGAACCCTGGCTGGGGTGCGTGCCGGATCGTTGGCGAGCTCAAGAAGCTCGATATCCGACTGAGTCGGAGCACGACACGGCGGGTGTTGATTGATGAAGGGATCCTGCCCGATCCGAGCCGGCATGCGCCCAAGGGGGTCGCGACGACGTGGCGAACGTTTGTGGCGGCACTGGCCAATGTCTTGTGCGCGAGCGACTTCTTCTGCAAGACAGTCTGGGTGCCAGCAGGGCGAAAGACCGCGTACGTCTTGGTTTTCATCCATCTGGACACGCGCCGAGTCGTGCTGTCGCCCGCCACGTTCAGCCCGAACGGAGACTGGATGCTGCAGCAGGCGAGGAATCTGCTGATGTGGATCGAGGACGAAGGGTTGGGTTGCCTTCATCTCATTCATGACAACGACACGAAGTTCACCGCAGCTTTCGGCGAGTTAATCCGGCAAGCCGGGATCGAGCCTCTGGCGACGCCCATCGCGGCACCGATCGCCAACTGCTACGCCGAGTCGTGGATCGGTGGGTTCAAACGGGAGTGCCTCAACCACCTACTGATCTTCCATCTTCGCCAGTTGACTTACGTCACCGCGAGGGACAGCCGCTACTTCAACGAGTAAAGACCGCATCAAGGTCTGCAGAACACGCCTTCATGCTCGGCGAATCGCGCCCCACCGAGCATGGAGGGAAGCATCGCTCGTGAACGTATCCTTTGCGGCCTTCTGAACCACTACGGCCGGAGAGCGGCGTCATCTGAAGCCAAACGGCCAGTGCCCGACACTTTGAATCGGATCCCAGGGGCTGGAGAATCTTCATCTCTAGCTGGTGGACCGCGTCACTTATCCGATCCGCAGTTCATTCAAGGATGATATTGCCCACGATCTGGTGGTTGTTGCCACGCAGGTAAACGCGATCGAAGCTGTTGAAACTTGTATCTGTGCCCTTCACGACGACGCGGCCGTCGACCGAGAGCCGCAGCTCGCCGTCGTCGGTTCGGATCATCTCGATGCGGGCCAGTTCGCCCGAGACGGCCGATCGGCCGCTGGGCTGCCAGTCGCCGATCAGTTCGCCCCGCGTCGTCCAATCGACGGGCTGCTCCTCGTCGAGCCTGAGTAGCGCCATGCGACCCTGCCCATCGAACTGCTCGGCGCCGGAGCTATCCCAGGTGAAGCCGTAGCCTTGTCGGCCCGTGAGATCGGTCACCCAGATGCGGACGCCGCGTTCGTGCCTTTCGTGCAGCAGGTCGAGACTGAGTGTGAATGCCCCCTCGACGGGATGTTCGAGTTCGCGGTAAGCGATCGAGTTGCCGAGTCGTGTGAGGCGCTGCACCTGCAGGCTTCGACGATCGAGCCGATGGAGATTCCCGCCGCCGACGTTCTGCCAGTGCGAGGGATCGTCCATGCGGTCGGCCAGCGCGGCGTCGGGCCTGTCCAGCGGCGGGCCTGGGCTCGGCTCGTAGCGGGGCCAAGCGCGTTCGTAGTTGGGCACGGCCACGAGGCGGGGCGAGCCCCAGTTGCCCTGCGCGTCTCGCGCCCGCAGCCATAGGGCGTGAAGGCCGGGCGTGTCGAGGACCTTTTGAGGAAGCTCAAAGCGGTAACGAACCCGCAGGCCGGTCGAGTCGTCGAGCTCGGGTTCGACATCGACAAGCCGCGAGGCGCGAGGCGGACCGAGCAGCGACACCGCCCCTAGCGGCTGTCCGAGCGCGTGCAGGGCGATCGGAGCCGACTCGGCGTCGAGGTCGACGTGGTGCATCGCTTGAGCCTCGGTGGCCCGCCACCCGCCCCAGACCGTTCGCATCGGCTCGCGCATGTGATTCCCCGCCGACAGCGGGATGTCCAAGACCTCTTGCACGCCGTCGAAGGGCTCGCGCGTCGGGATATAGTCGAGAGCGGGCAGGCTCACGCGGACACCGGCGAGCGGATCGAGCGGGTCGAATGCGTGGATCACGCCGACGTAGGGAAGCGTGCCGAGTTCTCGCGCTGTCGATGCGGGCAGCGCGAAGCGTAAGACCGGCGACGTCGCTCGCCGTGTCAGTCCGACCTGCTGAGGACCGATGAGGCTCTTGAGCGTCTGAGGCGGGTCGAGTTGTCCCTCGACGAGCCGTAGCGATCCGCCGTCCGCGCCGTCGACCCCCGGTTGGGCTGCGATCCACTGCGCGTCGCCTCCCCAGACGACTTCGAGCCCATCGACCGGCGAGGCCGAGTCCCGCACGACGACCTCCATCGAGCCGCCGCGGACGTGCAGCCGATAGGCTTCATCGATGATCGGGCCGGCTCCGTCGCCGTGGCCGAGCTTCTCCCAGATGGTGGGGTGGACCGATTCCTTGGGCGGTGCGGGGGGCGGCTGGAACCGCACACCACGCAGGTGGGCGATGGCGCGGCAGTAGACGAAGGGATCGCCGGTGAATCCGTCGAAGTCCCACCCCGGTTCGAAGTTTGCGCCCTCTTCCCAGTCGTTCCACGATGCGAGCATGAGAAAGTCGGGCCCGTCCGCGAGGGTGTCTTGCACGATCGTCTCGAGCGTGCGGCCCGCCTTGCCGTAGACACCGACTTCGCGCTGCCGCCAGGGCTGAGACGTGCCATCGAACTTGGGGTAGATCATGTCGCCGATCTTCTTGCCGGCGGGGCGTCCGGTGGCGATGCGCGACGCGGGGTCCTGGATCGAGAAGTCCCACTCGCGCGTCTGGCGGTTGTGCCGATGGTTGCTGGCCGAGGAGATGACGGCATCGACGCCTTCGACGTCTTTGAGTTGATCGATCCCGCCGAAGATCATCCAATACACCGGGCCGACCTCGGCTTCGACCGTCTCGATCATGCGCTGCGTCGCCTCGACACCGGGCCAGTAACCGAACGTCTGGTAGTAGTAGACGGGCTTGTCGTGGATCTTGAGGAACGCGGGGTGTTGTCCGTACTTCTTGAGGAACCGGATCACGCGCTGTGCCATCACCTCGGGATCACGCGATGGCGAGTCCTTGGGCCGAAACGCCACCTCGTCCATGAAGAAAAGTCGGAAGTCCTCCTCGGCGGCGATGTCGAGCAGGCTCGTCAGCAGCTCGTTGTCGCCCGCGCTCTCCTGAATGAACATCAGCCCCTCGCTCAGCTCGGGGTGGAGCATCACGGCGGTCGCGTCGATGCCCGACGCCTTCATGCACTGGACCTGCCATCGGGCGACGTCGAGGTTGTTCGAGTCGTATAGCCCTGGGTAGGGGAAGCCGCTGCGGTTCCAGTGCAGCCGCCACGGGTCGCGGTCGGCGACCATCCTGGTGTCCATGTGACGGACCTGCTGCGTGCGGTCGGGGTACGGAAAGCCCCACCATATGTGCCATTCCTGCATGAAGACCGGCAGATCGGCGGCGATTCCGAACGACTCACGATCGAACGTGCTGGGCTGGCCGGGTGCGTCTTGCGCTTGCGTGGTGTTGGTCATGCTGATCAGCAGGCATAAAGCCAAAGCGATGTCGACGCCGCAGCGTTGCGGATTGCGCCACATGGATAAGCGTCTCCGTGTGAAGAGGTTGCCGGGGGTCGGGTCACTTGTTGGTCGTCCACCAATGCCGTCCCGTGCCATTGATCGCTCCCCACGCCAACTCCGGCGGGTGCAGCCCCGCGTGGCCGTCGACGAAGAGGAACGGCCAGGCCCCGTTGCTGTGCGGAGCGGCCAGGTCGGGGTTGGTCGGCCCGGTCGATAGCCATCCGTCGGTCACCCCGAAGGCGCCGCGCCACTGCCGATTGCCACCGGCCGCGGTGTTGCGCTGAAGCTCGAAGATCGAGACCGTGTAACTAGGGGTCCGCACATCGCCCACACGGATGGGAGGGGTGTAGTTGGGGTTGCCCTCTGGGAAGGTCTGGATGACGCCGTCGATGTTGCCGCCGCGGTCGCGGAGCAAGCTGGCGGTGTAGCTGCGTGCGTCCGGAACCCCTGCGCCGACGCGCTCGTCGAGCGGGCACTGCAAGTACTCGACCGGGTCGGGGAACTCGGCCGGTTTGGGCTTGCCTCTGCCGAGGTACGGAGCGAGGTTGCGATCCCAGACGTCAAACCCGGTGCCGAGCGATGAGGGGAACGAGCCCTTTTCATCGACGTGGTAACCGGCCATCGCGATGCCTAGCTGCCGGTTGTTCGAGAGGCAGATCACGTCCTGGGCGGTGCGTCGAGCGGAGCTCAAAGCGGGCAACAGGATCGCGATGAGCAGCGCGATAATGCTGATCACCACGAGCAGTTCGATGAGCGTGAATCCACGGTGATCTTTCATGACGAGTTTGCCGTCAAGGGAAGAGTGAAGCGGAGAACGTGGCCACACACGGGGGCAACTGCGAACATCGTGCCTTGCGAGCACGGCTTAGGTGAGGGGCCGGCGACCGCGAGCGCAGACCGCGGCAAGCCCGACCGCCAGCAGGCTCAGCGAGCCCGGCTCGGGGATGGTTGTGACGATGATGTCATCGACGACGAGGTTCGTGTTGCCGCGAAGGTAGATCCGGTCGAAGGTGTCGAAGTCGGTATCGACGGCACTGCCCAGCACGTTCCCGTTGACCGAGACCGTCAGCGTGCCGGTGGCCTTCTCCCAGCTCAGCTCGAACTCGGCGAAACCGGCGAACTCGGTGCTGTAGGTATCGGTGCTCTGGTCGTACGGGAAGCCCGTCGCGGGGTGGCCGCTCTGGTTGAGGGTGGCCAGCACCGTGTTCGCGGGAACGCCAAAGGTGCTCCACGAGGAAGCGAAATCCAGTTTGCGGAGCCGAACGTTGCCCTCGCCGTTGAACTGCGTGCTCTGCGCGGTGTCCCAATTCAAGGCGTAACCTTCGGTGCCGTCGGCGTTCATCAGGGCGACGAACTGGCCTCGCTGGTAGTTGGTGCTGAGCGCTTTGAACGTGAGCGTCCAGTCTTCGGTTACCGTCTGGTCCAGCGTGTCATACACGAGCTCGTTGGCGAGTCGCGCGACCGGCCCGCCGGCGACGGGATCGACGGTCTGGCCGGCCGCGGCCGAGGTGAAGGACGTCGACCGGAAGAACTGGAAAGCGGGGTTGCCGGTGTCGCCGTCGATCCAGGCCGCCTGCAGCTCGGCGTTGTTGGCGTAGTTGAAGTCCTCGGAGTACGCGACGATCGACGCGTCGGTGGGCGAGGCCGCCATCAGGGCGAGCGCCGCTGCGGGGAGCATGGATAATTGGTTTAGTCGGGTGTTCATGGTGGGTGTCCTCCTGGTACGTAAGAAATTAGAAAACTGAAACAGAGTCACGCGAGTTCGATCGCTCAGCCGATCGGTCTCGGCTTGGCGGTGCTTCGGCGTTCGGTCACATGGCCGTCGATCCACAAGCTGCGCGGCTCGCGGGGTCGGTTGCTCGCGTCGCTAACGTCTTTGAGTTGCTCGTCGATGAGCATGGCGACGGCGTGGCCGAACTCCGCGTTGGACGTGTCGACCGACGTCACGGGCGGGCACATGTACGCACACTCGCCGGACAAGCCGTCGGCCGAGACCACGCTTATCTCTTGCGGCACGCCGACGCCTTGCTCCCAGAGCGCTCGCATCACCGCCGCCGCGGACGCGGATGAAGCCACATACGCGGCCGTGAATCGGCCCCGGTGTTCTTGCAGATACCGGCCGAAGGCGTGGTAGGTCGCTTCGCGGGAGTCGTGGCGGTGCGGCGTCATCGCATCGACGACCAGGTCCTCCAAGTCGGTTTCGCCTGCAAGTTCCATCACCTGCCGCCAGCCCCGCATCGCGCGCTGCATCGGCCCAGTGGTGCTTGAGGGAACCACCAACGCGATCCGCTTATGGCCCAGTCCTAACAGGTGCCTGACCCCAATGCGACACATCTGCGAATCGTCGTTGCACACCGTGTTCGCCCGCAGGCCCGGTCGGCTGTCTTGAGCGACGACCACCGGTATCGGCGGTTGGCCTAGGCCGCGGCTGAGTTGCTCGGGCATCGGCTCGCTGGTGGTCAGCAGCACGACCGCTGAATTGCCGTCCGAGACCTCTTGGAGCGAGATCTCGGCCATGGAGCGGTAAGTGACGTGCTCAAAAGTCCAGCCGAGCTCGCCCCCGTGCCCGACCACCGCCGCGGTGATGTGGTCGTACACAGCCGAGGGCCAGTCGGGCCGGAGGATGCAAACGCGCAGCGTTGCCGGCCGATCCATCGGCCGTATCGCCAGCCGACGACGCCCGACGGGTCGATAGATCAAGCCCTCCCGCCGCAGGCGATTCACCGCGTGCCCGATCGTGGCTTGCGACGCGTCAAACCGCTGCATCAGCTCGCGATGCGTGGGCAGCAGGCCTCCGCCCATGTCCGCCACCAGCGATCTCAATTGCTGGGAGACCTCGTAATGCCGGGTTTGACGCAGGTCCTTGGGCATGCCGCGAAGTCTACATCGAGTTGGAGTGCTCCGCAATATTTTATGTCGATGTATTTTGCGCTCAAGCGTCTGGGGGTCGCTGCATCATCGACCGCAGGCCCGGTCGATAAAGCTCCGGGGCTCAGCTCGGGCCTGGCACGGCTTCAGGGACAAGCGCACGCATGCAATAGCTTCAGCGCGGATCAGGCCGAACGCCAAATGGTTTCAGCAGACCAGAACGGGCCAAGAGGGCGGCGAAGGCCACACGCTCCTAGCAAGCACCGAACGCGGTACGGGCAGAGCGGGGACGCTTCAGGTGTCTGCCAGCGCCCACATCTCTGCAGGGGTCAGGACGCGGTCGTAGACGGCGATCCCTCCGATCAGCCCGGCAAAGAAGTTGCCGAACTCACCGCCGCGGTGCACCGCGCCGACGGTGAAGTCCGAGCCGCCAGGCCCGCCGTCGTGGAGCCCTCCGGGGATGAGGTAGGGGTTGATGCGGGGGTTCGCGTCGAGCACGCCGTCGAGCCAGGCGTACCCATGCGTCCCGTCGTAGCTCACCGCCAGGCAGTGCCACCGCTCGTGATCGATAGGCGTGGCGCCGATCGGGCCATCGGCGCAGAACCGATACCCCGCGGTGGGCCCGCCGTCGTGGGAGAGGTGGCCGCAGAGCTGTTCGTGCGTCTTCCACATGTTGATGTTGATGAACAGGCCGTACTGGCGGGATCGATCCGTCTCGTTCCACTGCCCGGCGATGAACTCGCAGTGCGGCTTGGCTGTTCTGGCACGCTTCATCCAAGCCACGAGCGTGAAGACGCCTGCCGACCCGTGGAAGTCCAGCCTCGGGCACGCGGCGCGTGGCACGCTCAGCCACTGCCCCTCTTCCAGTTTGATCGCCCGCTTGCCGAAGGGGGCGGAAGGGTCGTGCACCCCACGGATGGGCCCGCGCTGCTCGGCGAGCTCGTACGGGGCACCCAGCGAGGCCTTCCATGTCCCGCCCGACCAGTCGGCCGAACCGTCCCAGAAGCTGACCAGCCCGCCAAACGCATCCGGCATGCAGGCGACGCGAACCTTGTCGTCGGGCGAAGGCAGGTCTGTGGGCGCTGGGTCTGGCACGGGCGGACTATACTGCGTGGCGTCTGCCGTCGTTGAAACCCGTCACGGACGGACGGAGGTGCGTCGCGCACGCGGCCGGGCCGGCCCGTCGGGAGGGCTGGCTTGCTGAGAGGGCGGCCACCATGTTGGCGAGCATCGCGTCGGGCGTGCGGTGGGTCGGGTGATGTTTGGGCCTCCGGGAGTTTCCCGCCGCATGAGGGTTGGGGCGGAGCGGGCAGTCGTGTCATTACGGATCGCAGCGAGGCAGGTCTGAGGACGCGTCGTTGATCCCGCCTGCGGGTTTGCTGCAAAGCGGTGCATAGGCACCAGACGCTGGGGGCCCAGCTAGCGGCGGTACCGACTGTGAATCGGGCCAGCCACCGTTTGGATGTGGAAACGGCACAATTGGATTGACACCGCGGCGAAGAAGGGTAATCTTGCGTAAAAGTTGCGCAAGGTGCGCACGCGACTCCGATCGCTCCCGCGAGAGTCGCAACACGCAGTTCGGAACCGGATGGCATGACGGACGTCACCCACAACTCGACGCTTGCGTGCCGGTCCATCACCGATCTGGCCAACCAGACCGGCGTTTCAACCGGCACGGTGAGCCGGGTGTTGAATCAACGAGGGCGTGTGTCCCCGGAAACCCGGCAGCGTGTGCTGCGAGCTGCGCGTGACGCCAACTTCCGGCCGCGGATGACCGCACGGCGGACGCACGTTGCTGTGATCTCAGACCGCGCACGCTACGCCGTCCCCGGCGGGTATGTCGCCAACCTCATGAGCCACATGGCCGATGAGCTGGCCGACGGTGAGTATGCGATCGAGCTGTACACCGAGGGCAACGTCACCCGGCTCAACGACCGCTTTATCGACGGCATCCTCACGATGGCGTGGGATGACAGCACGATCCGAGCCCTCCGGCGGGTGAAGAACGTTCCCGTGGTCATGATCAGCCGCCAAGACCTGCCGGAGTTTTCCGTCGTCGGCACCGACCACGCCGAGGGTGGGCGGATGGTCGCCGACCACCTGCTCGACCGCGGGCACCGACGGATCGCGGTGCTCAGCGAGGACATGACCTTCGGGCTCAAGCAGCGCGTCCAAGGCTTCCGAGACGCCTTTGAACGGCGCGGTCTTGCGTTCGATGAATCATTGGTCGGCCTCACCCGGCACCAGCCGGTTTACAGCGCGGTCGGCCGATTGCTTCAGCTCAACCCGTCGGCCTTGTTCATTGGCAGCGAAGACCTCAGCCTGGAAGTGACTCACGTCCTGACCCGCGTCTTCGGGCGAAAGATCGGTCAAGACCTCTCGGTCATCGGGATGGAAACGCCCTCGGTGTCTCAGTTTTTAGACCCGCCCCTGTCGACTCTGGCGCAGCCGCTCGACAAAATCGCCTATCGGGCCGTCCGCCTGCTCATCGAGCAGATGCAAGCTCCCGCCTTTGAGCCGGCCAAGGTCATCCTGCCCAACGAGCTGATTGCCCGTGAATCCGTCGTCGATATCGCTTCGTCCCCGGCTGCAGCCGGTTGACACATTCCCCCGTTTCAGTCGTTTTCTATTTCTTAGGAGGAGTCATGATGAAACAACCAGCCCCGCTCGCTCTGACATGTTGTGCCGCTCTGCTGCTTTCGGCCCCCGCCGCCCAAGCCGAGGTCATCGTCGATGCCGTCGTCGATGCCGACGCCTACGTCGGGCATGGGAACGACAACAACGTCAATTACGGCGCCGCGACCACCCTCAACACGACCCGCTGGATCAACAATTTCCTGGGCAACTCGGACAAGACGTGGATCCGCTTCGACCTCAACGGGGCGACGCCGGGCACCATCACCGACGCCGAGTTCAGCCTGGCTCTGGCCGACGAGACCGCCCGCTTCGGTATCTTCGACTTCGAGGTTTACGGCCTCAACGAGGGCGTGTCGGGCGAGGCCCCCGCCGGCAGCGGCGGCTGGGACGAGGCCACCATCACCGGCGCCAACGCACCGGGCAACGTGGTCACGAGCACCTTCGAGGTCGACGCCGCGGAGACGACGCTGCTCGGCACCTTCACCAAGCCCGTCTTCAACCCGCAAGCGGGTGAGACCGTGGGGATCACCGCCGGTCCCGGTTCGGACCTCGTCAACTTCCTCAACGCCGACACCAACGGCGTGGTCACACTCATCGTCGTCCGCACGACCGAGGACAACCGGCCCAATCTCTTTGCCTCCAAAGAAAACGGGGCCATCGACGGTCCTTCGCTGTCTCTGACCGTCCCCGAGCCCGGCTCGCTTAGCCTGGCGGCTCTGGGCGGGGCGATGCTTCTGCGTCGCCTGCGTGCCAAGTAAACCCGAATTGCTTGTGCCCTGCCCGGTGACCCCGGGCGGGGTGCCTTGTTTGTCTCTTCTCTTCTCTTGGCTCCAAGCCCACTTCGAGGTGAACGATGCAACGATTCCGCCCGACAGCCCCTTCGTGTGCCGATCGCCAAGCTCCGCGGCGTGGCTTTACGCTCATCGAACTCCTGGTGGTCATCAGCATCATTGCCTTGCTCATCGCGATCCTCTTGCCGGCATTGCAGGCCGCTCGCGAGACCGCCCGCACCGTGTCGTGCAGCTCTAACCTGCGCCAAGTGGGCATCGCCTGGCACGCCTACGCCATCGACTACGACGCGGTCATGCCCTACTACGAGGACACCAGCGGCGACGGCAATTCTCAATGGATCGGGGACCGCTGGTATCCCGAGCTGGTGCAGCACTACGTCGGTGGCAGCTACGAGATCTGGAACTGCCCCTCGGCCGACCCCTCGACCTGGCTTGACGCGGACCTGCGCCGGCCCAACAGCTGGCGGTTCCCTAGCTACTCCATCAACATCAACGTGCACCGCGCCTCGGCCCAGGCGCTGGAGTTCAGCGTCATCGACGAGCAGCGCGAGGACTTCGACAAGATGGTCCTCCTGACTGACGGGCGGGCGACCTTCTTCCACGAAACCTCGATCTTCCAACAAGTCGCGAACCTCAACGAGCCGACCGGCGGGCGCCACCAAGGCGGCGTCAACCCCATGCTCATGATCGGCGGCCACGTCGCGGTCCAAGACAAGGCCGCGATCCAGGTAACCGCGCTGCCCTGGAACGACCGACCGTTCAACAACGTGATCTACGTCGATGACTGAGCCCTCCGGGCGGCCGTTCGTGCCGTGATGTTCTGGTCTCAGATCTTTATCCAGTCCCCTTGTCAATGGAGCCCCCCGAGATGGCCGCGCCTCTTCTTCATCCGATCGGGCGCCTCGCCGCCCTGACCCTGCTGTGCGTTGGCGTGACCGCGTGGGTTGCCGCGCCCGCCAGCGCCGAGCGTCATCAGGTCTACCTTGTCAGCCAGTACGAGGGTTTCAACGCCTTTCGGGGTGTGTTCCTGCGGCTGATCAACAACCCCGCTGAGGGCCAGCCGATGTCGATGGACACGCTGCGGCTCCAGCTGAGCGTGGGCAACGGCAACTCGTGGCGTACCCTGACCTACGACGATTGGGAGCTGGGCCAGACCTATCGCGTCGAGGCCACGCTGAACCAAGGGCTGCTGACGCTTGAGGTCAACGGCAAGAAGGTCGCGACGTCGGGGCGTGTGGCCTACACACCTTCCGAGCGACGGACGGTGATCGCCTCGTCTGCCCCGAGTTGGTACAACACCGGCGAGCCGCCTTACCTCGTTCTGTCCGAGTCGTTGACGATGCGCCACCGCGGCGGCGAGCTGGCTTCGATGACCTGGCCCGACGAGCAAACGCTGCCGATGCGGCTGCGCTTGTTCGAGCCGACCGCGATGAAGCGCGTGGAGGTCGGCGAGTCGCTTCGAGCGCCTTGGAAGATCTCGTCGACGTTCCGGCTGGTGGCCGCGCCGGACCTGCGCGACTTGGCCCCGTTCGTCGATCGGTACGGGCAGGCCGTCGCGGCCGAGTTTCCCGGCAAGGTGACCAGCGACGAAGACCTTCACGCGGCGGATCGCAGGGAGATCGCGTGGCTCGCCGAGCACGGCGTCGAGGGGTACGACCCGTTCGGCGGCAACAAGACGCTGGGGTGGCGCGAAGAGGCGACCGGGTTTTACCGGGTCGTGCAGCGCGACGGGATGTGGTGGATGATCTCCCCGCAGGGCTATCCGACGTTCTTCAAGGGGGTGTGCGTGGTGCCCGGGCTGAACCGACCCGGCACGCCGATCACCGGCCGCGAGTTCTTGTACGAAGAGCTGCCGCCGCGCGACGGGCCCTTCGCCCCCGCGTGGTTCACCGGCGAGTGGGGATCGGTGGGGATCGACTTCGTCTCGTTCCACGCGGCGAACATGGCCCGCAAGTACGGCCCGGAATGGGTGCGCAAGGCGACGGACCGCACGGCCCAGCGGCTCAACGCCTGGGGCTTCAGCGGGTCGGGCAAGTGGAGCACGGGCGGCGAGGCCGGGTCGAGGGTGTCGTCGTTGGAGCGCATGGCTTACGTCGGGCATCTGCGGCTAGGCGACGTGCCCCGGGTCGGCAATCGGGTGGATGTCTTCGACCCCCGGGCAAGGCAGCGCGTCGAAGAGGTACTGCGTGAGCAGCTGGCGCCCCACGTCGAGGACCCGTGGGTCATGGGCTGGTCGATCGGCAACGAGAAGCACTTCATGCCTCATCACGCCGACATCGTGGCGATGCTGGCAGCCTCGCCGCAAACTCCGGTCAAGCGGGCCCTGGTGACCCACGCTCGGGACGTGCTGTACGGAGGCGATGCCGCCGCCCTGGCCACCGCGTGGGGGCTGCCCGGCGCGGGTGCCGAGGACCTGCTGGCCGCGTCCCCAGACGCCGACACGATCGGAAGCGAGCACCTCGAAGCCCTTCGCGCGTTCTTCGCCGACCGGTACTACGCCTTCTTCTACCGCACGGTCAAAACCATGGCCCCCAACCACCTCTACTTCGGCTCGTGGAACACGCCCAACTGGACCGTGAGCGACGCGGAGTGGGAGATCCACGGCCGACACTGCGACGTGATCGGCTATGACGTTTACCAGTTCACCTTCGCCCCCGAGCATCAGCTCGAGCTGTTCCGCTCGACGGACAAGCCGATCCTGCTGGGCGAGTACGGGTTCCCCGCCTTCTACGACGGCAGCCGGGGGTTCGGCCGATTCCACACCTCCGCGACGAAGGACGACGTCGAGTCGGGCGCGTATTACCGCTCGTTCATGCGCGAGGCGGCCGAGAACCCGTGGTGCGTCGGAATGATGTGGTTCCTCTACCGCGACCAGCCGATCACCGGCCGTGGCGCACGGGTTGTCGACCAGGTCGACCCCGACCTGGTGTACGGCGAGAGCCACGCCTTCGGCTTGGTCGACATCACCGATTCGCCCAAGTGGGAGCTGATTGAAGCCGTGCGTGAGGCGAACCTCGCGGCAGACGGCATACGCGCCGGGGTGACGGGGCCTCGGGTCTCTCGATGAAGAACCGGCATGCGACGTGACTGTGAGGACATCGGTTCCGATCGGCTCCCGTATCTCGATATCCTGCGATGCCTCGCCATTTTCTGTGTCGTTGCGGTTCACGTGTCGGACTCGTGGGTCTGGCTATCAAGCGATTACACCGACAACCGCTTGCAGTGGTGGACGGCGAACCTGCTGAACTCTTGCTCGCGTGTTGGCGTACCCGTCTTCGTCATGGTCAGCGGCGCGCTGCTGCTGCATTCCAAGCGGGCCGACGCGCCGGTCGCGTTCTTGCGGCGCCGGTTCTCACGGATCATCCCAGCGCTGTTGTTATGGAGTGTCGCCTACGCGGTGTGGACGGATCGCGTGCACACGGGTTCGATGCCGGTCGGAGATGCGTTGCGGGCGTTCGCCGACGGCGGCACCTACTACCACCTCTGGTTCCTCTACATGATCGGGCTGCTGTACCTAGTCACGCCGATCCTGCGACCGATGGTCGCCGAGGGGCGCCGCGCGCTACTGGTGTACGCGGTGGTGCTGTGGGCCGCTTGGGTCATCGTGTTGCCCGCGGCACAGCGGGCCCTGGGTCTCTATGGGAGTGGTGTTGAGATTTACAGCTTTGTCGCTTATGCGGGCTACTTCGTGCTGGGTGCCCTGCTGCGAGAGGCTCGGTTGCCTCGCCGGGCGCTGGTTCCGGTGGCGGCGGTGACCGCGGGGGCGGTTTGGCTCAACGCCTTAGGCGTTGCCGCTGCGGTCCGAAATGCCGGGGGGAGTCTGGACACCGTCGACTACGACCTCAACCTGTCGCTGGGTGCACCGCTGCTGGCGGTGGGCGTGTTTGTGCTCGTGAAGTCCGCCCCTTGGTCGAGGTGGCTCCCTCCGGATTCCTGGGTGGCGGCGGTGGCGGGCTACGTGGGTGCCGCGAGTTTTTTCGTTTATCTCGCGCATCCCATGGTGATGGAGACGCTTCAGGCGTTGGTCTTGCACGGCGAGGGTGGCTTGGCGAGCCTGCATCCTGGTGCGGCGATCCCAGTTGAGACCCTTCTGGTGCTCGCGGCCTGCCTGTTGCTCGCATTCCCCGCGGCGTGGATTGCGGGTGTGGCGCGGCGTGGTGCCGGCCTTGCCGGGGCGCGTGCCCTTCGTGCCGCGGCGTCGATGCAGAAGTAGATTCCGGGGCGGCTGACCCCACCAGAGCGTGCTAACCAAGGAGCGTGTGATGACACCGAATCCCAATCTCCGTCGTATCGTCCACGAGGCCGACGCCTGCGTGGTAGGCGGAGGCATGGCCGGCCTGTGCGCGGCGATCGCCTCTGCCCGGCGCGGCGCCGAGACGGTGTTGCTGCACGACCGCGCGATGTTCGGGGGCAACGCGTCTTCCGAGGTTCGGATGTGGATCTGCGGAGCCAACGGGCCGCACAACAAAGAGACGGGCATCCTCGAAGAACTCCAGATCGAGAACCTCTTTTACAACCCCGGCCTCAACTACCCTCAGTGGGACTACATCCTCCACGCGAGGGCGTTCAATCAGCCGCGCTTGACGCCGTTGCTGAATTGCTCGTGCCTGGATGCTGACATGCGCGCGTCCGGCGATATCGCGGACAAGCGCATCGAGGCGGTGACGGGCTGGCAGCTAACGACGCAGACGTTTCACACCGTGCGTGCCGGCGTCTTCATCGATTGCTCCGGCGACTCGATCCTCGCGCCGCTGACCGGGGCCGCCTGCCGCCGCGGCCGCGAATCCAGGGACGAGTTCGGCGAGGACATCCAGCCCGAGGTGGCGGACGATCGCACGATGGGGAACTCGCTGCTGATTCAACTGCGCCGGACCGATGAACCTCATCCGTTCACGCCGCCGCCGTGGGCGTACACGTTCGAGACGCCGGACGATCTGCGATTCCGGATGAAGGGCGCGAACGGCCAGAACTTCTGGTGGATCGAGTTGGGTGGGCTGAACGACACGATTCACGACGCCGAGCAGGTCCGCGACGAGCTGATGAAGGTGTGCTACGGGGCGTGGGACTACATCAAGAACCGCTCTCCCGAGCGTGACAAAGCCGCGAACTGGGAGCTCTATTGGGTCGGGCGGCACCCCGGGAAGCGCGAGAATCGCCGCTACGAAGGCGATCACATCTTGACGCAAGGCGACATCGAGTCGGGGGGCAGCTTCGACGACACGGTCGCTTTCGGCGGGTGGTCGATGGACGACCACCACCCCGCGGGGCTTCTGTACCCGGGACCGCCGACGATCTTTCACGCCGCCCCCTCGCCGTACGGGATCCCGTACCGCTGCCTGTACTCCCGCGACGTGTCCAACCTGATGATGGCCGGCCGCAATATCTCGGTATCCCACGCGGCGCTCAGCTCCACGCGCGTCATGGGCACGTGCGCGGTCCTGGGCCAAGCGGCAGGCACCGCCGCCGCGTTGGGTGTGCGGCGGTCTGCATCACCGCGCGAGGTCGGCGCGAGTTACCTCGCCGAGCTCCAGCAGCAGCTGCTCGATGACGACTGCTTCTTGCCCGGATTCAGCCGCGAGCCCTCGGGGCTGGCGAGCCAGGCAACCGTCTCGGGCGATGGCAGCCACCTGTCCCGGCTGCTCGACGGCCACGATCGCGACCGCCCCGACGAGGCCCATGCCTGGGAGGGAGCGCCGGGGGACGCGATCGAGTTTGCGTGGGACACGCCAACCCATGTCGGCATGCTCCGCTGCACGTTCGATTCGAACCTGAACAACGACAAGCGGATGGCCTGCGCATACCCGATCAAGGTCGATCGATCCGCGATGCCCAAGGAGCTCGTGCGCGCCTTTCGTGTCGAGGTCGCGAATCCAGACGGCAGCTGGCGGTCGGTGATTCGCGTGACCGACAACATCCGTCGCCTGGTGAGAGTCCGGGTCGAGGCGCAGACCACCGCCGTTCGGCTCGTGGTCGAGTCGAACTGGGGAGCGACCGATCCGATCCGGGTGTTCGCGGTCGAGCCTGCCGCGCGATTCGAGAACGCGCTCCCCGACTTGCCAGTCGAGTCGACGTGGGCGCAGGCCAGGGCTCGCCAAGACCCCGACGACATGGCCGAGCCCGCAAAGGCGGCAGACGCGCTGGCCGGCACCGTGCACGGGGCGTAGCGGGCAGACGGGGTGGCATCTTTGCGCTGCACTCTCGGCGAGGCATTGGAACTGTGCGCCGCTTCGTGCCGACGGAATCGCACGAATTCCTCGAAGAGTCGCGCATTCAGAGCCGCACAACGCGTCGTTGGGGCCGCTCGGCGGTTGGGGGCCTGCTGCGTCGATCGTGCGTCGCACGAGTACGGGCGGATCGCCGCGTGGATTTCAGGCCGAGAGCGCACTTCTGCAGAGAAAGCCCGAACTACGTATACGCAAACTGGGCGGTGAGCGTGGCGTTGGCTTGCGGGACAAGACGGACCCAGTGCGCGCTGAGCCCGGTGGGGAAGACGTGATGTGCGTAGCCGGCGTCGTCAAGCGTGAGTGTGGTGTAACGGTGATACTGGCCGTCTCCTCGGAAGTCGAGTTCGATCGCAATGCCGTTGCCGCCGGGCGACACGTCGGTCGTGCTCAGGTGGAGGCACTTGCGGTCGAAGCCGGTCATGAGGTAAGGGTCGGAAGGCTGGCCGGCGGTGACGGCGGTGTCCCAGTAGGGGCCGCCCCAGCCTTGGGGTTTGCCAAAAGACCAAAGGTCGTCGGTCTTGCCGAACCAGAGGCCGGACTGAGGCTCGGCGGTCGTGGGCGACTGTCCGTGGGAGGGTGAGGCGTTGTCGGCGCCGAGGACGAGCATGCCGCGGAAGGAACAGAAGTCGCCGTGTACCCAGAGGTGTTGGCTGATGGGCTTGACGCCCCAGACGCGGTTGCCGTAGGCCCAGGGGGAGAGCTCGTAGAACATGCCGTGGTGGTCCATGAGCAGGCGTTCGTGCTCGACCTCGCGGATGCGGGGCCACTCGGTCTGCCACATATGGTCGAAACAGTGAGACGCCTTGGGCAGCCGGTAGGTGGTCCAGGCGTTATCCGCCTTGGTAAAGACCTTCATCAGCGCGGATGCCTGGTCCCAGCCGGTGGCAAACATCGTCCCGCCAAACTCGTGCCGACCGGAGATACATGTAAACGGCCTGCGCTCGAGAATGGTCCATGCTTCGCCGTTGTACTCCGCCAGGCGGCCCTCGGATTGATCGCCCCTCCAGTCGGCCTCGCCGTACTGGTTGCTGCAGACCACCAGCCTGCCGAAGCAACAATAGCAATCCTTATAGTGGACCTTGAACTCGCCCCGCGTTTTCAACTCTTCGTTCAGATCGAAGACCTGAACACACCTGAGTGTCTGAACGTTGAGCTCGAACAGCTCGCCCTCCATACAGAGGACGTAGACCAAATGCTCGGGATCGCTAAGGTGTCGGCAGGTCCCGCAGACGCGAAGCGGCTGGAGCTCGGGCACGGTGCGGATACGGTGGTCCGAATCGATGACGTGCGGCCCGATGACGAGCTGATTGGAGGGGGAGTGGATGAAGCGATTGGTGTATGTGCCGTCCACGCCGAGCGTCTCGGGGACGACCTCCATGGTCATGTCGGGCTTGATCCGCCGGAGAGAGACACCCGCGCCCGACTTCGCTTTGTGCGAGTTGTAGTTCAAGACATAGAGCACACCGGCCCAGGGCATGAGGCAGCCCACACCGATCTCGCTGCGCGGTGGTCCCAGGTCGGCGACCTGGGCGAGCGAGGGGACGATGCCGGAGAACGAGGCGGGGGCGGCGGCTCGGGTCATGAGTGCGGGTCCTTGAGAGGGCGTGATGAGTCGGGGCGAGAAGGCTGAGCCACCCAAGGCACGGCTTGGGCCAGGCGACGGTTCATGCGGGCTAGGCGGTCGGCGTGGGCCGCTTCGTCGATGCGGTCGCGGACGCGGCGAGGCGGTCGAGGTTCGGCAGCTGGACCGGGCTTTGTGGGCTGAACGGGTCGGCCGATATCTGATCGACCATGCTGACCAGCAGGCTGGGTGGCGAGGGTGCGGTCATGCCGGGGACTCCACGGAGGCATCGGCGATCCGCGTGGCCGCGCCTCGGAGCGCCTTGACCAGGGCGGGCACCCGCGCCGGCCTGATGGCCCCGGAGAACGCGACCGCTGCGATCGCGGGATCGCCGACAGGTACCGCCAGCGACCGCTGCTTGTCGGTGATGTCCGCCAGCGCATAGCCGTCCTTGCGGACCTTCGGTTCACGCCGACGCCTAGTGGCCACCAGCAGGACCCGCCCGATGGATGAGCGGTCGGCGGGGAACAGCTTGGTGTGGCCCAACGCCTCGGCCGCCGGGGCGCCGGGCTCGGCGAAGTAGAGGTAAGCCACGCGGTCCCGCCAGAGCACGCCGAGCGACACCGCAAGCTCGAAGCGGTGGAGGTCTTCGAGGATCGGGATGGCCCGGCGGAGCAGCCCCGAGCCGAACATGGCCTGGGCGGCGAGCACGTGGATGCCCGGCCCTGGGCGGTACTTGCGATTGGGGCTCCGCTCGGTCATGCCTAGATGGGCGAGCGTGCCCAGCAACCGCTGCACCCGCGTGGGCTCTAGCTCGAGTTGACGAGCCAGTTCACGAACGCCGACCGGTTCGGGCGTGGAGGCCACCGCCTGGAGCACGGCGAGACCGTCGATGATGCTCTGGTTGGGCTGGCTGGGGGGCATCATTGTTGCTATTATAGCATCAATTGGTCGTCGGGCAGTTCCGACCGCTTTCAATTTTTTGACGCACGACGATGACCTTTCCCCCTGAACCCAGTCCGGCTGTTATGGGAGACTCCCGGCGGCTTGCGCGTAGCCCCAAATCCTGATCCAAGCGTGGGGTGAGTTTTTGAGCGAGAATCCGGTTTCCGTTTGGGAGACCGATCGATGAAGAAGACGAGATTTACGGACGAGCAGATGGCTTTTGCCTTGCGGCAAGCGGAGGCGGGCACGCCGGTGAAGGAAGTCTGCCGGAAGCTTGGCGTCAGCGAGCAGACGTTCTACCGGTGGAAGAAGAAGTTCAGCGGGATGGGCGTGGCGGAGCTCAGGCGGCTCAAGCAGCTCGAAGAGGAGAACCGCAAGCTTAAGACGCTGGTGGCGGACTTGAGCCTGGACCGGCAGATCCTTCAGGACGCTTTGAAGGGAAAAATCTAAGGCCTGATCGCCGCCGTGAGATGGTGGCACGCACGCAAACGAAGTACGAGGTGAGCGAACGCCGAGCCTGCCGGTTGCTGAAGCAGCCTCGGGCGACGCAGCGATACACCAGCGTAAAGGATGATCAGGCCGCGTTGCGAAGTCGGATCCGAGACATCGCCGGGACGCACGTGACGTGGGGCTACCCGCGTATCTGGATGGAACTCCGGCGCGAAGGCTGGCCCGTGAACCGCAAGCGGGTGTACCGGCTTTACCGAGAAGAAGGCCTTTGCGTGGGCAAGCACAAGCCGCGTCGTCATCGAAGCAGTGCGACACGCCCGGAGCGGACGACGGCGACCGAGGCGAACGAGAGCTGGAGCATGGACTTCATGGCCGACCAGCTGTTCGGCGGCCGTCGCTTCCGGTTGCTGACGCTAGTGGATGACTTCATGCGTGAGAGCCTGGTGATCGAGATCGGTCCGCGGTTCCGCGCAGAGGAGGTGGTGGGCATTCTGGACCGCTTGGCGTTCGAGCGATCGGCGTTGCCGGAGAAGATCCGGGTCGATAACGGGACCGAGTTCACGAGCAAGCGTTTAGATCAGTGGGCCTACTTGCGGGGCGTGCGTCTGGACTTCAGCTGACGCGGAAAGCCTACGGACAATGGGCTGATTGAGGCGTTCAACGGCCGGCTGCGTGCCGAGTGCTTGAACGAGAACTCGTTCCTGAGCCTGGATGACGCGAAGGACAAGGTGGAGTCTTGGCGTCGCCACTACAACCAAGATCGACCGCACAGCGCCTTGGGCAACCTGGCCCCCGAGGAGTTTGCTGCTTCATCCGGCCAGGCTAGCCTGGCCGGATGAAGCTCCAAGGCTCAACTCAGGCTTGGTATAAGTACGGGGACAAGCGCAAAACCCCTGTCTCGTTGCAATTGATCTGGACCAGAGACGGGGTGAAGACCAGCTGCCGCGTCGCTGATCTGAGAGCCATAGATGCGGGAGCAGGCGTCGGAGTCATCGAAAGCAACATCTTGACACGCCCCTCCCAGGCGGCGCTTTTTGTTGCGCGATTCGTCGCTCCCTCCCCACACGCACGCGAGCGGGAACAGATGCGTCATCACATGAGACGGTAGCTGCACACCAGCGGGGGCAGGTCACCAGCTGATGCGAGGCATCCGACGGATGTCTTAAATTTCACCGGAGACCGAAGGTTAGATGCATGCTGTGGAGTGTCACGGGTTGACATCAGAGGTTAAGGCTGATACCAAACATAATGCGTACATACTCTGGATTAATCCCTCGATTATGCACCCAACCCCCGCACAGACCGACATGACCCTGGTCCGCGACCGCATCCAGGACTTGTTGGATCGGGACCGGGACCAGAGCACGCACGCAAGCCGCCATCGCGCCGCTTTGAGTGAGTGGGCGCTGGCGGAGCCCGTGGGTGCCGATGCGGGCACCGGGTCTTTGCTGCCCGTGACCTGGCTCATCGCGGAGGGCCTGCGACAGGCCGAGGAAGTGCAGGTTTCGGCACGGATGACATGCGCATTGGCGTGCATCGGTCGAGCGTGCTGGCCGTATCCGCGCGGCTTGAAGCTCGACGTCGCGCAGCGGCTGTTGCTCGTCGATCCGCCCACGCCGGATGACGCGGTCTGGGCGGCGGAGCGCTGCATTCGCAACGAAGCGATCGGCGCGGTGGTGATGGACGGGCGTGGGCTGGGGATGACGGCGACGCGGCGTCTGCACCTCGCGGCGCGAGCGACGGGGCGATCGGTGGTCATGGGACGTAAGCGTGAAGAGCTACGCCGGCCGTCGGCCGCATCGGTGCGTGGGGTGGTGTGTCCGGAGGTGTCGGAGACCGGCCGGCCGCGGTGGTCGGTGGAGGTTTTGCATCGCAAGGGACTGCGATCTGAGGGCCCGCGGCGTCGGGTCGTGGAGCGATGCGGTGCGGCAATGGCTTTCGTTGTGGATGCCGCGGTGGCCGACGGATCGGTGGCAACGCCGCCGCGGTATCGGTCGGCGGCGATCGGTTGAGACGGGGCTTGTGCTGGCGACGACGCGAGCGGGCCGGCGCGAGGTGGCGGCATGCTGCGCGCGAGCGTGGCGTGAGTGCGTCCGCCCCGGCATGACGCTGTCGCAGGCGGGGGCGCTGGTGGCTGGCGAGCTGGCCGTGGACGAGCACGAGCCGGGCGCGGACGCGGCGGCGTTGACGGCCCTGGCGCGCTGGTCGACACGGTGGACGCCGCGGGTGGCGACAGACGGAGCGGACGGCTTGATGCTGGACATGACCGGTTGCGATCGACTCTGGGGCAAGCCGGGGCGGATGGCGAGGCGGGTGTTGGACGCGATGGATCGCTTGGGTGTGGAGACGCGGATAGGGATCGCGCCGACTCGGGGCGGGGCCTGGGCGCTGGCGCGATCGGGCGGCGGAGCGGTGGTGATCACCGACACGATGCAATCGCTGGTGGATCGATTAGATGCGCTGCCGCCGGCCTTGCTGCGGGTAGAACCGGCGGAGGTCGACGGGCTCGCGGAGGTGGGGGTGGAGCGGATCGGTGAACTGCGTGCGTTGCCGCGCGAGGGGCTGGCGGATCGGTTCGGGGCGGGCGTGTTGCGTCGGCTGGACCAGGCGTTGGGTCTGGTGGATGAGCCGATGGAGTCGGTGCATGGCTGGACACCTCCGAGCGTGGCGCGGCGATTCGACGGGCCGGTGCTGAACGCCGAGGCGATCGCGCTGGCATCGAGAGAGTTGGTGGATGGGCTGTGCGCGGAGCTGGTGCGTCGTCGTCGGGCGGCGGGGCGCGTGCGGCTGAGCGTGGAGCGTCTGGACGAACGGCTGCACACGCAGATCGCGCACCGGGAAATCGAACTGAGTCGGCCGACGCGTCAGGCCAAGCACCTGTGGACGCTGCTCAGCCCGATCGTCGAACGGATGCATCTGGGACGCGGAGTGGAGGCGATGACGCTGACAGCGACGCGGGCACCTCGCCGGGAGGATCGCCAACTCAGCACGGGGCTGGATTCGACGGGCGATGTCCAGCCAAGTGAACTTCCGGGGGCTGGGGCTGGGGCGCCGGCACTTCCGGGGGTGGTGGATGTGTTGTCGGCGCGTCTGGGGCGTGAGGCGGTGCGGCGGGTCGAGCTGATCGATACGCACGTGCCGGAGGCGGCGGCGACGACGCGACCGGCGTGCGAAGCACGTGAGGATCGCCAGGTCAATAAGGATCGGCACGAAGCGCTAACAACGGTGCGGCCGACGGTGCTGATGGACCCGCCCGAGCCGGCGGAGGTGGTGCTGATGAACCCCGAGGGCCCTTTGATGAGCCTCCGCTGGCGCGAGAGGCAGGCACGGGTGATCACCAGCGTCGGCCCCGAACGAATCGCCCCGCGCTGGTGGCGAGTACGCGCGTCGACTTCCATCCACGACGCCGCCCGCGACTACTACCGCCTGCAGGACGACGCCGGCCGCTGGCTGTGGGTCTATCGATCGCTAACCACCGGCCGCTGGCACGTCCACGGCCTCTGGCCCTAACCCCCCCGGAAGTTGTCTCCCGCGTGGAGTTGCTTCTTGTTTCACGCCTTGTCGACGTCCCATGCCCGACAGCTCGCCACCCAAAGCCCGACCGCACCCCGCGCAGCTTGGTCGATCGGCTGTTGCCACTCCCACCCGTGGAGTCCTCACTCCTTCCGGGGGCGTTGGTTACGTCGAGCTTGACGTCACTTCCAACTTCACCTTCCTGACCGGCGCCAGCCACCCCGACGAGCTGGTCGAGCGGGCCGCGATGCTCGGCCATCGCGCAATCGCCATCGCCGACACAAACACAATGGCCGGCGTCGTCCGTGCGAACATCGCCGCCGAGCGTCATGGCCTGCCGTTGGTCGTCGGCACGCGGCTCTTGCTCACGCTATCCCACGCCACCCCGGGATCGCCGCCGATCGAGCTGATTGTCTATCCGACCGACGTCGCGTCTTACGGCCGGCTCTGCCGTCTGCTCACCCTCGGCAAGCGGCGAGCCGGCAAGGCCGAGTGCGTGCTGCATCCGCACGACCCTATGGACATGGCGTCGGGGTGGGTCGGCGTTCTCGTGCCGCCGCCCGTCGATGCCTGCGACGCGGATCGGCTCGACGCGATGGCCGGGGTTCGCGACGCCTTCGACCCCGGTGCGGTCTATCTTGCCGGCCGCTGCGGCTACGGCCCCGACGACGCCGATCGGCTCCGCCACGCCTCCGACTTGGCCGATCACCTCCGCCTGCCGCTGGTCGCCACCAACGGCGTGCAATACCACGACTCCTCCCGCCGGCGACTCCACGACGTGCTCGCCTGCGTTCGCCTGGGCACGACCGTCGATGCCGCAGGGTTCCGTCTCGAGCCGCACGCCGAGCGTTACCTCAAGCCGCCCAGCGAGATGGCCCGGCTGTTCGCCGACTATCCCGGCGCGGTCGAACGCACCGTCGCGATCGCCGAGCGATGTGCGGGCTTCCGCCTCGACCAGCTTAAGTACCAGTACCCCAGCGAGGTTGTGCCGGATGACCGATCGGCCATGCAGCACCTCGCCGAGCTCGCGGAAGACGGAGCCGATCGTCGTTTCGACGGCGGCGTCGCCGGCATGCCCGATCGCGTCCGCACCCAGTTCGAGCACGAGCTCGACCTGATCGCCGAACTCGGCTATGCGCACTACTTCCTGACCGTCGAAGACATCGTGCGCTTCGCTCGATCGCAAGGCATCCTCTGCCAGGGTCGCGGCGCAGCCGCCAACTCGATCGTCTGCTACTGCCTGGGCGTCACCGACGCCGACCCGCGCAAGATCAACACGCTGTTCGAGCGATTCGTGAGCCGGCAGCGTGACGAGCCGCCTGATATTGACATCGACTTCGAGCACCAGCGGCGCGAGGAGGTGATTCAGTACCTCTACCGCAAGTACGGCCGCGACCGCGCGGCGCTGACCGCCGAGGTGATCACCTACCGCGGGCGGTCGGCCGTGCGCGAGGTCGGTAAGGCGATGGGGCTCTCGCTGGACACCGTCGACCGGCTCGCCAAGGGCATCGACTGGTGGCACGGCGGGCCGATCGACGCCGACCAACTCCGCGAGCTCCGGCTCGACCCCAACGAGCCCGCGCTCACGCACCTCATCGAGTTGACCGCCGAGATCCGTGGCTTCCCCCGTCACCTCAGCCAGCACGTCGGCGGGTTTGTCTTGACCGAGAAGCCGCTGTGCGAGCTGGTACCGATCGAGAACGCCGCCATGCCCGATCGCACGGTCATCGAGTGGGACAAGGACGACATCGACGCAATGGGGATGCTCAAGGTAGACGTGCTCGGGCTGGGCATGCTCAGTGTGCTCCGCCGCGGGTACGACCTGATCCGCGAGCACCACGGCGTCGACCTGAGCGTGGCCGACACGCCGCACGACGACCCCGCGACCTACGACATGATCGGCAAGGCCGACACCGTTGGCGTGTTCCAGATCGAGTCGCGGGCGCAGATGTCGATGCTGCCGCGGCTCAAGCCCCGCTGCTACTACGACCTGGTGATCGAGGTGGCGATCGTCCGCCCCGGCCCGATCCAGGGCGACATGGTGCATCCCTATCTCCGCCGGCGCGACGGGGTCGAGCCGGTCGCCTACCCCGACGACACCGTGAAGTGGCTTCTGGAGCGGACGCTGGGCGTACCCCTCTTCCAAGAGCAGGCCATGCAACTTGCGATCCACTGCGCCGGGTTCACGCCTGACCAAGCCGATGCACTGCGTCGTGCGGTCACCGGATTCAAGCACGTCTCAGCCATCGAGGCCTTCGGCGAGAAGATCATCGACGGCATGGCCGAGCGCGGCTACGACCGCGCCTTCGCCGAGCGCTGCTTCCGGCAAATTAAAGGGTTCAGCACCTACGGATTCCCCGAGTCGCACGCCGCGAGCTTCGCGCTGCTGGCCTACGCCTCGTCCTACTTGAGGTGCCACTACCCCGCCGCCTTTACCTGTGCTCTGCTAAACAGCCAACCGATGGGGTTCTACGCGCCGGCCCAGTTGGTCCAGGACGCCCGACGCCACGGCGTGGAGGTCCGCCCGATCGATGTCCACCACAGCCAATGGGACTGCAGTCTTGAGACATGCGAGGCGTCGCCCGGGGGTACGGCCCTTCGGCTGGGGATGAACCGAGTGCGAGGGCTAGACGCCCAGAACGCCGAACGCATCGCCGGGGCCGTCGCCGCTCACGGCCGGTTCGCCGACCTCGAATCGCTCTGGCGGGCGGCGGGCTGCTCCGCCAAAGCCCTCCGCCGGTTGGCCGCCGCCGATGCGTTTAACTCGATGGGGCTCGACCGCCAGTCCGCGACCTGGCACGCTCGCGGGCTCAAGGACCACGACGCACCGCTATTCCTACAGAAAGAACGAGACGCACCCGAGCCCGATCGCCCGGTGCCGCTGCCGGCGGTGCCTGAATTACGTCACGTCACGCACGATTACGCGACCGCCGGGGTGAGCCTTCGTCCGCATCCGATGGTGTTCCTCCGCGGTTGGCTCGACCGCCGCCGCGTCACCACCGCTCAGGACCTGAGCGACCCCGAGGTCTGTCCGCAGGGACACGACGTGACTGTCGCGGGTCTCTGCCTCGTCCGACAGCGGCCAGGCAGCGCCAAAGGCATCTTCTTCATCACGCTCGAAGACGAGACCGGCGTCGCCAACCTCGTCGTCTACCCTCAGGTCTTCGAGCAACACGTCAAGGTCGCCCGCCACGCCAACGCCATGCTTGTACGGGGCCGCATCGATCGACAGGGCGAGGTGGTCCACGTCAAGGCGTTCAGGTTTGCTTCACTCGACGAACGCCTGACCGACCTCCGCGATGTGTCGAGGAACTTTCGATAAGCACAGGCAGCCTTCTCAGACAGTGTCAAATGATTGAATGCTCAAGGTGAGTTCTCCTATGAACGCCTGGATCTCGCACGCTGTTAATCCGTCAGTTCTCGTCTCGGATCTGCTTGCTCACTCCTGTCAAACCTAAATCGATCAGGATTCTCAATTCTGATAATGGAAACTAGCTCGCGATTCCTATTTCCATGACGGCAACTTCTCTCTGGGTTGGCGTCTCTAGCGAGGGCCACATATGAGGACCTGGAGATCGCCTGAGGCTGGATATGCGCTTCGGCGATGTCCGTTTTGTCAGGGCGCCGTAGCCCCGTATTCCCGTAAGTGCAATTACCGGCGGGAGTTGCCAGTGTCAGGGTCGTTGACCCCTGACATCATGTGGCACCAGTTAAATCAGCCGCTCGAGTGGGCTTGGGAGGACCGCTGAGCGGGCATTCCAAGCCCTCGTGGCCGGTACGTGGGCAGAGTGGTCGAGATGCGGTAGCTGGCCTCATTTGCGATGCTGCGGAGGTGGTCCAAAATGTCGGGCCGTTGTGAATACTCGATTCATGGCCGCGGGATCTGAGCGTTGAATATGGGTGACCTGGCTGTGGCAGGGCGTGTTCTGCGTGGTCAAAGCGATGGCGTCGCGGCGTGACGCTCGGATCCGGTTGCTGCAGGCACAGCTCGAGATGTTCCAAGCTCGGTTGCCCGGCAACCGAGTGATCCTTGACCCCGCGGAGCGGGGAAGTTTGCTTCGGATTGGTGCACAACTTGGACATCACGTCGATGATCTTCTCTCGATCGTGGCCGTCAAGACGTACCGTCGCTGGCTCCGTGATCAGGCCGAAAGGCGAGCGACAGGGCGTGTGGGGCATCGACGAACGGTGACGACTTCGCTTCTAGGATTGATCCGTCGTTTTGCGCGGGAGAACCCTAGCTGGGGTACGCGCCGCATCGTCGGCGAACTCAAGAAGCTGGGTGTCCGGCTGAGTCGGAGCACCACAAGGCGGGTGCTAATCGACGAGGGGGTTATGCCCGATCCAAGCCGACACGCCCCGAAGGGCGTCGCTACACCATGGCGGACGTTCGTCGCGGCGCAGATCGATGTCTTGGTCGCAACCGACTTCTTCTGCAAGACGGTCTGGACGCCAGCAGGGCGAAAGACCGCGTACGTCTTAGTGTTCATCCATCTGGGCACACGCCGAGTCGTGCTGTCGCCGGCGACGTTCAACCCGAACGAGGACTGGATGCTGCAGCAGGGGCGAAACTTACTGATGTGGCTCGAAGACGAGAGGCTGAATTGTCTGCACTTGATCCACGACAACGACACGAAGTTCACTGCGCCCTTCGGTAAGTTGCTTCGACAAGAGGGCGTCGAGTCACTGGCGACGCCCATCGCGGCACCGATCGCCAACTGCTACGCCGAATCGTGGATCGGTGGGTTCAAACGGGAGTGCTTCAACCACCTAATGGTCTTCCATCTTCGGCAGCTCGACTACGTCGCCGCGGAGTACACTCGCTACTTCAATGAGCTTCGACCTCATCAAGGCTTGGAGAACACGCCTCCTTGCTCGGTGGGTCGCGCCCCACCGAGCAAGGGGGGAACTGTCGCCCGGGAGCGTATCTTGGACGGTCTCTTGAACCACTACTACCGGAGAGCGGCGTAATTTGAAGCCAAAAGCGGGCAGTGCCCGACAACTTGAACCGGGTATCAGGGGTCGTAGAGTCATCTACCCTCGCTTGTGGACCGCGTCAGCCAAGCGGCACCGAGGTCACGACAGAGGCAGAGGATCGCCCATGGTGCGCTGCCAGTCTTTCAACGCTTGGCGCAGCGATGGGTCGGTTTCGCTGGCGTGGCGTACCGTTCCCTCGATCTCCCATGGGTCGTCGGCTAGGTCGTACTGCTGGTACACCGTCTCGCGTGGTGTGGCGTAGGCAATGAGCTTGCGATCATCCACGCGGATCATGCGTTGCGACTTGAGAAACCAGCCCCCGACGGACTCGCGTGATGACGCGTCGGCGTCCTGGACGAGGGGCCAAAGGGAATGGAACGCACACCGGTCGGGCGGTTCGATCCCGGCCGCTTCCAGCAAAGTGGGGTAGAGGTCGTGCTGGTACACGAGCGCCTCGCGGACCTGTGCGGTCGGCACGCCATGGCCGGCGAGCAGGAGCGGGACACGCGTTGAATGGTCGTAGAGGTTTTGCTTGCCCATGAGTCCGTGCTGCCCGACGGCCAGGCCGTGGTCTGCGGTGTGGGCTACGAGCGTCGAGTCGGCAAGGCCCAGTTGATCGAGCACGTCGTGCAACTGGCCGATGGCGTGATCGACGTGCTCGATCATGGCGTAGTAGTCGGCGATCTCGCGGCGAGTCTGGTCTGCGTCGCGGGGCAGTGGTGTGAGCAACTCGTCGCGCCCGTTGGCTCGCAACTGCTCGAAAGGATGCCGAGGCAGAAAGTTGGGCGGCGGCTCGACACCGTCGGCCGGGTAACGGCGATGCCACTGCTCGTGCGTCCGTCGCGGGTCATGCGGGGCGGTAAAGGCCACGACCAAACAAAATGGCCGTTCGCCGTAGCGGCCGTCGGCGTAAGCCCGCAGGAATCGGCACCCTGCGTCGGCAAATCGATCGGTCGCGTGGACGCCCATCGTGCGTCGTATGGGAGAATACGTCGCGCCGTCGTATGTCTGTACCGGCAGTTGAAAGTGGTCGTCCATCCCGCCGTGGAACAGGGGGTCCGCTCTATCGAAGCTCTGCTCGAGGCTGGGCAGGTCGTTGTGCCACTTGCCAGCGAAGTGCGTGACGTAGCCGTGGTCGCGAAGCAGCCGGCCGAGCGGCTTGACGTCGGGCGAGCCGTCAAAGCTCGCCCCCAGCCCGTGCTCGACCATGCCCCTGGGGATATCAAACGGCCCGCAGCCCGTGTGCAACATTGCCCGGCTGGGCGAGCAGATCGCGCCCGACAAGCCGGCCGCGTGATAAGCCGCGCGAAAGCGAACGCCACGACTCGCCAAAGCGTCGAGGCACGGGGTGCTGACGGCGTCGGCGGTGGGCGTGTCAACGCAGGACATCGCGCTATGCCGCTGGTCGTCGCACATTGTCAGCAAAAAGTTCGGGTGGCTACTCACGGGTCGGTATCCTCATAATGACGCAGGTGAACCAAGAACGTACCAGCGTGTAGATTTTTTTTCCGCACGCCGTCGCTTCTAGGCGGTACTAGGTTCTGTTTGACGGCTCCCCCAACAGCCTGAGGTATCGCTGGATGATGGCGAGCTTGATCATGCCGGCGAAGTGAGTGGCGAGCTTCTCGAAGCGAGTCGCGATGCGGCGGCAGCACTTCAGCCAGCCGATGCACCGCTCGACGACGTTGCGGCGGCGGCAGGCCGACCGATCGAGTTGCGGTGGTCGGCCTCGCTTGCGGCCGTGAGGCTTGCGTTTCTCGGGGATCACCACCTTGATGCGATGGCGTCGGCACCATCGACGGATGCGAGGCATGTCGTAGGCCTTGTCGCCAGCGACGGCTTGGGGCCGACGACGCACGGCGTCGATCAGCGACTCGAACCGCGTCGATTCGTGGGCCTGACCGGCGGTGACTTCGACGGCCAACGGCACGCCCTGTGCGTCGGTCACCAGGTGAAGCTTGCTGCCCCAACCTCCTCGTGATCGGCCAAGTCCGTGATCGTCCGACTCGCCTTGCGGGTCCCTTTTTTCATTGCCCCGGCGGCGGATCGTTCGGCCCGGATGTTAGAGCCGTCGATGTTGAACTGCGACCAGTCGATCCGCCCGTCCGCGTCGAGTTCGAGCTGAAGCGTGCGCAGGATGCGATCGATCAGCCCGTCGCGGGTCCAGCGGCGGTAGCGGTGGTAGACGCTGGGCCACTTGCCGTAGTGCTCGGGCATGTCCCGCCACGGAGCACCGCTGTTGAGCACCCAGAACATGCCGTTGAGGGTGGTGCGGTGGTCGTTCCAACGCCCGCCGGGTTTGTCGGCAGGCATCAGCGGTTCAAGACGCAGCCATGCCTCGTCGGTCAGTTCGTAGCGACGCATCCGTGCGGCTCCGGTGAGGGCAAAGCCGCATGATCGAGCTACGGATCAGCCAGCGCAAGACCGATCATGCGCCAAACAGAAGAGCCGTCAAACAGAACCTAGATCTGGACCAGAGACGGGGTGAAGACCAACATCACCCACTACGGTACCTCAGCACGGATCAGCTTTGAGGGGGCAGGTCACCAGGTCTTTGCACGCTTTGACTCCAATACCGCGTTATCACGCCAGCCAATTCGAGGTGACTCGCAGTGAAATCCCTTGAGTACGAACTCACCCGTGGGCGGCGTTAATCGCGAAGCTGCTTATCAACAAGCACGATTTCGCCCATCCTAGTGGGCGATCGGTGTGGTCTGCCGAAGACGACCGGCGACCAGCAGCCCATGCCGACGTTCGCGTCACTATTTCCTTTAGGGGTGGGTGATCGGTCATAACGTATAAGGTTGAGCCGCATGGTCCGACCCGGTGCGAAGGTGCCAGCGGCATCGCGACGAAGTATCGCGGCGGCTGGCAGCGCGAAGTCGGCTATCCAGCCGTGCTCGGTAAGGCGCGTAGCGGTGCGTAGCCCGGAGAGGTCGTACGAGCGATCGGACCAGTAGTTGCGGTTGCTCTCGGCTGTCAGCAGGCCACACTCATTCGAGCGTGGCGGGGCAGATAAGACGGTGTTGAGATCGAGCACACCGCCGGCGGGGCTTAGCTGTATCTCGAACCACTGCCTGCCATCACCAACGGCGTCGAGGAACACTTCCACGACATCGCCCTTGTAGTGCAATGCATCTCGCTCGTGTCCGTAGGGCGAGAAGACGTCTCCGTCGTCGCATACGAATCGGATGAACAGCGTGTTGGGTCGCCACACGAGCAAGACTTGTGTGTCCAAAGCCAATCGCGGGGTGTTCAGCGGCGACGTCTCACCGCATTCAGCGACCCTAACCGGCATTGCCGGCGAGAGCCCAATGATGCGAGCGTTCCCCTCCCAGGAAGGATGATCGATCTCACCGCCGAGCTCGGGATCGCACGCGGCGCGGGGGATATTGAGCGAAGGAAGCCGTTGCGTGTGGGCAGGTACGCTGGGATTGACTCCTAAGCAGCCTTGTAGCGGTATCACCAAGACGTATAGCAACATGAGAGGCGAGAGATGGGGCTTGGCTTGCATGTTCGTTCGGTTGGTCCGGCGAGCATCGGATGCTAGAGAGATAGAACTTGGGATTTGCGATTGGCCGACTCGTGCCGGAAGATTAGCGACAGCCGGGTGGGTAGTCTCAGGCCCACTAAGAGTTGGCCGGCGTTGGTGTCGAGTTGATCGGGGATGTGCGGTCTCGCGGCAAGGGCCTGGTCGTGGAGGCTGGGAGGCAGGCCCTCAATGACCATCCGGTCGTGCGATGAGCAAAGGGAGACCGACCCGTCTCCGGGGCGCTCGATCGCTTCGCCAACACCGATGACGTCCCCATTGACACTCGAATGAACATCAACATAGATCGCAAGCGATGCGAACACGGAGCTGGTCGCCTTAATGTCGAGGTCAAGTGTTGCGTGATCATTGTCGGTCGTGAGTTCGGCCATCACGCACATGGGCAAGTCGCGGCCGATCGACGGACGACCTGGTCGGAAGTGCTGTCGAAGTATGAAGCCCGATCGATTGTCGGTCAGTCGATAGCGCCGTGAGCCGAGGCGTCGGAGAGTCGAAGGAGCAAACACCCCCGCTCCGGCGATCGCCAGCCGGATCGTAGGAACCTTGACCTTACCGGCATGGATGCACAGCCAGTCGGTGCTTCGGCCGGTGGTGGACGGCCCGGGTGGCGCAACGGTGTCGAAGTAGTGACCGCCGGCGTCGGCGGCGAGGGTGACGGCCCAGGCGTCGTGGCGGTGGCGAACGATCTGCCGCGTGGGGAAGTGGCGGTGAAGCCGGGAGGGCATGGGTTCAGCGGCGGGTAGTGGCCCAGGGTGCGCGTCTAGGTCGTAGAGGAGGTGTGTGAGCCGACCGAGGCCGTCATTGCTGATTAGCCTCCGTGCGAAGGTCGTGAATCGCCCATCACCCGTGTGGATCGCGGCTCGCCGCGCCGCCCGATACCGAGCCGGTGATCGGCCTGTGCCGTGGCGGTCCTGACGGAAGCTCGTGCTGGTGTCTGCTGAACCGTCGGGCTGCGTCATCTCGAGCATCAGGTATAGGTTGCGTATCGCGTGATCGAGGAACTCTTCGCGTCCGAGCTCGTCCGCGAGGATCAGCATCGAGTCATTCGACACGTCGTTGTAGTTGGGACTCCGCTCTTCGTACCAGAATCCGTCGTCGTCGCAGTCGACGCCGTCGGCGAGGTAGCTCTCGATCTTGGCGGGGTAGCGTGGGTCGGGGAAGGCGTTGTGGGCGATCGCCAAAGGTGCACAGGCCGCGGCCCAACGATGGTTGGCGGTAAAGGCGTCACCGGCTACCACTGCATCGGCGGCGCCGCGAACGATGGTCTCGATGCGAGCTGATAGCTCCTCGAACAGGCGGGGATCGGCTGCCTGAAGCGCCCGCCGCCCCATCACGAGCCCCGGGATGACGAAGCCCGCCTCGTTCGGCGAGTATGACCCAGCCAGATCCAGCTGGCCGTCATGCCGCTGTCGAGACGCTACAAACCGCAGCGCCCTGCGTATGGCGTCTTCGATCGTTCCTTTCGCCGCTTGCAGTCCGAGGCGGTCTGAGAAGATGCGAAGAGCAATCAGTTCGGCTGCTCGGTACGCGGCCTCGCGTCCGTCCGGGAGGCGACGGGGCGACTCGCGGAAGCCTCCATCATCTAGGCCGCCGTCGTTGACCTGACTGCGCAGGAGACTGCTCAGCCGGCGGTTGGCATCTGCGGCAAGCAGGGCCCACTCGTCCTCGCCTGTGGCCGTTGGCGGTGGCAGGTCGACTGGGCGCGTGCGATCAATCATCTGGCAGCGAGGATTCGGTCAGAAGTCATACACCCGACGCGGGTGGCTGAAGCGCTGCCCGTCGGGCGTGCTGTTGTAGTGGATCGTCTGGCCGCGCTCGACTGAACCGTCTTCGTAGAGCACGTTGCGGGATGCGTTTGCGTGAGGGGTGGTCGATTCGTGCGAATCGGGGCCGAAGACTGAGCCTGAGAATGGAGCGAGGATACCTCTGTTGGCGTCGGATTGCACGGTGGTCACGACTTCAGCAACGATCGGCACCGGGCCACCCCTCACGACTCCGAACTGAGGGTTCGCGGGCAGGGAGTCGAGTCGTTCACCCAAGTACAGTTCGTATCCTGCCGCGCTGCTGGTCTGCGGGTTGTTGGCACGGTTGCCGTTGGGTAGCACGGAGTACCAGGCGAAGCTGTAAAGGCCTTTATAGCTCGTGTTCCATTCGGCCCCGAACGCGAGAGACCCGTTCGCCTCGGTGTACGTGACGTTGTCGGCCGGGCAGAACAGTGCGTCCCGCCGCTGGGCGTTGGGTTCGTCGGATGTAGGGAGGTAGCCGCCCTCGACGATGCGTTCGACCCAGCCAAATCCGTTGAAGTGCTGATTGCTGAGATCGGCGTGCCCCGGCGGGACGCGGCCGTCGTACTCGGCGGCGTATGCGTGCAGACCAATGCCGATCTGCCGTAGGTTCGATGCGCAAGTCACGGCCTGAGCCGCGTCGCGAGCGGCCCGCAACGTGGGCAGCAGGATGGCGATCAGTAAAGCGATGATGGAGATCACCACCAAGAGCTCGATCAAGGTGAATGCGGGTGAGGGCAAAGAATGCTTGGTTGATCGATTCATGACGTCCTCAACGGGAAGTGGTGGAGACTTGAAGACAGCCTGGCGAGGGAGCAAGCGGTGCGAGGCGACATTTAACGCCCCGCACCGGTTTCAGGAATTATCGGCCACGGCGCGGCTCCACTCAACCACGTGATCTGCGGCCGAGCACCACTGCACCGGCCAAGGCGACGAGTCCAAGTGACCCCGGCTCAGGAATGACGAGGCCAACACCCTTCCAGAGCGTCCCTTGCGTAAGTTCGCCGTCGAGGTTTGACAGATTCACCCGGCTGAACGCATCCGGAGTGGTCGTGTTGGTGTTTTCCCCGCCGGTGTTGTTGTTGGCCTGACCGAAACCGACGGAGTTGTTTCCGAAGAAGTTGTTGTTCCCGGCGAAGTCGGTGAAGGTGAAGGTGTCGACCACCGGATCGATCGCGGCGTCGCCGTCGGCATCGACTGCGAATACAAGTGTACTGCCCGGATCCGAGCTTCCCGGCGTGTTATAGACCACCGCGATGCTCGTCTCGACGCCGGCGGTCAGGACGCCGCCGGAAAAGTTAACCGCAACAGTGTCGTCACCGAGATTGTTTTCGAAGTCCAGGTCGTTGCTCACGGGAGACCATGCGTTGCTCTGTTGCGTGGCTCCGCTGTTCGCTTTGGAGACAAAGACGGGCACGCCGTCGATGAGGAACAGTCCGGAACCGTTAGACTCTGCCCCGACCTCGAAGAGGCGGACGCTGCCGGTAAGGTCTGCGGCCGTGGGGGTGAAGGTGACGTTCAGGGTTAGGTTGTCTGAGCTAGCGAAGCCCGCGCCTCCCCCGCTGCCGGCGCTCGTGACGTTGCTGACCTCGGTGAGGTCGCCGACGTTGTCGATCAGGATGGCCGCCGAGGCTTGCCCCCCGAGAGCGATCGAGCCGGAGCCCAAAAGCAGCGCGAGGGTTCTTGCGAAACGCGTGTGATAGGTACTGGTCATGAGGAACCTCCTTTGTTGGTGACGTGTGAAACGTGAGTCACGGAATAGACGAGTGAATTAAGGGTTGACGACGAGAGTGGGTTCGATCAACTTGCCGCGTGTGTCGCGGTTGCTGGCTTGTCGCGATCCAGCGTTGGCGATAGCGGCTTCGGCGAGTGCGTGGCCGATTTCCCGGTTGTTCTTGTCGATGGTGGCGGCGGGCTTGAAGGGCCTCTTTTCCCAAGGGAAAGCGGGGGCGAGGTTGTGGTCATACCCGACAATCTGAATGTCGTGTCGCGGGTCGATGTCGAGGCGTCGGCAGACTTCTGCCAGGAGCGCGGCATGGTGGTCGGAGGTTGCAATCAATGCGTCGACTCGCTCGGGCCCACGGACGCGGTCATAGAGGAACCCGGTGATCTGGCGGATTGCATGGTCGAAGGCCTCGGCCTGATTGCAGGCTTCGACGATGCTTCCGGTCAGCGTGATGCCGACAGCGTCGAGACTCGACAGGCCATGCTTCTCACATGCCTCGAGGTACCCTCGCTGCCGCTCGGCGACCCATGAGCGACGATGAGGCTCGACCCCAAACCCTGTCCAGACGGGCAGGATTCTTCGGCAGCCACGATCGATCAGCCACTCGGTGAGCATCCCGCAGCCGGTTCGGTGATTTGATCCAACGCGGGCGTTGGCTCGGAACTGCGGGTCACCGCCATAGATCACCACGGGGATGTCGGCCTTGGCAAAGCGGTCGCGAGCCTGCTCGCTGAGCCGGAAACCGGACATGTCGCGCAACCCGACAATTGCACGCGGCCGCTGGGCGACGAGCACGCGCAGGGTTTCGATCGTTAGCGATCGTGGCGAGAGCGCCATGGCGTTGCCGCCAAGGCTGCGGACGCGGTCGAGCAGGGCGGCCTCGATCATGGCGTCGCTGGCGGGATTCAGCGTTCCATCGCCGTCGTCTGCAGACCTTTCGGTAAGCAGGACGACGGTGTTGTCAAGCAGCGTTCGCCGGCCGGTTTCTACTCGTTCTCGGAGTTCGTCGGCCCAGTCGGCCGGGAAGCACAGCCTGCGACCTCGCACGCCCTCGGGCTGAACATAGCCCATCTCCTGAAGGTTCACCAAGACGGTACGCACCGTGGGGCGCGAGACCGACATCGCTTCGGCGAGCTCGCGCTCGGACGGCAGGCGACCATCTCCGCCTTTGGCTGACGAGGCAAAGTCGATCAGGTGTCGGAGCACGCGGCGCTGCCGCGGCGTTCGGATTTGACTAAGCGCGTGCTCGGGAGAAGCCACTGGCATCCATTCAATATGCCCGGCGACCCGCCTTTTGTCAATAAATTTATTCCCAAAATTATGAGAAAAACAATTTTACCAAATTGCAAAAAACTGCCGTTCATCGCCTCCGTCGCTGGTACAGTTCATCCGATGCGCAGCCCTAATTCCGTCTCTCTCAGCAGTTTCACTGCGAAGTTACAACCCCAGATGAGGTGTTTTTGGCTTACGGCTTGTTTCCCTAGCCTGTGGCGTTCACCGGGCACCCTGAGATCGCTTTTGACCAGTTGTCACGTGGTTGTGCTGTGCTGGATGAGTCGACTGGTCGCCATTGGGCTGGTCGGTGGCGTGTCGCTGGCGGCTCAGGCCGACTCGGGTTTGGCGGTGACGGGCCAGCGGTTCAGCGTGCCTTCTGGGGTCAGCTACGAGCCCGACCAGCCAATCACGGTTGATCTTGTGGTGCATAACGGGTTGGGTCAGGCGGTTGAGTTGGAGCACGCTCGTTGGCGTGTCCGGCGCGTGCGGGAGATGGTGGGCAACCCGCGGGACATCTGGCGATCGGAGTGGGTCGATCTGGATGTGATCGCGTCGGGATCGTTCGCTGGCGACAAGCGCTTGCCCAATCGGATCGAGCCCGGGGCGACGGCCACAATGAGCTTCACGTTCACGCCGGGCCGATACGGCTCATTCAGCGTGCTCGTGCAGACGGACACCCGCGTGAATCGCCGGGGCGAGCCGACCACGCCCGGCGGTACGACGCCGCTTCGGCTGACGACCGTCGGCGTGATCCGCCCGCCAGCCCTCGCTGTCCGGCCGTTCTCCCCTTATCAGGTCGGGATCAGCCCCCGGCCCAGCGAACGGACGCGGGCTTACCTCGACTTGATCGGGCGATGGGGCTTCAAGCAGGTCCGCTGGGGGCTTCTTCCCGTGGAGCAACGGGGCGACGCTTCGGAAGACCACGAGGTGGTGTACGACTTCACGGCTATTGATCAGGTGGTGGAACGCCTACGCAAGCATGGCGTTCAGGCGGGCATTGGGTTGATGTCGTACCACACCGGCGGATTTCTGGAGCGGCCCACGATTGGCGGTCGGCCCATCAGCTATCTAGGGCATCGCAAAGCCAACCTAGTTGTCGATCTCGCAGACTTCGGAGCGGTTGGAGAGCCGGGCACCTGGGCTGACTGGCTGCACCACTTGCTCGATGGCCGGACGGACGTGTTTGCCCGTGGTTTTATACGCAATGAGCCGTGGGAAGGCGGCAGCATCAGCAATTACCACGCCACGGCCGAATACATACGCGAGGCGTTGCGGGTGAGCAGGCAGGTCGCGAAGGCCGTCGATCCGAGCTTCCAGGTCGTGGGCACGGACTCGGCGATGAACACGATCGATCAGGTCGTGATGTCGGGCGACGCGGCGTTGCTCGATGGGATGACCGTGCACGAGTACGGCTCGGTGTACCGCGGCAACTTCTCGGGCGTCTTCGGCGAGCAGATGGGCTGGCCTGTGTACCAGAACGAAAACTGGTCGGGGGCGTCGGACGCGTTCGTAGTCGTGAAGGTGGTCAACTGCCTCGCCGGTGGCATGGCGTTCGACCACCCGGTGGCCAGCGGAACGGGTGCTCTGCCGCTGGGTGTCGACGACGACTATTCGCTCATCGCCCCGCGGCCGATCGCGCAGGTCGCGGCGACGATGCTTCACTTCATCGAAGACACCCGGCATGCCGAGGAACTCTGGCCGCAGCACGCGCCACACGTGCACCTGTTCGATGCCCGTGATGAGTCGCCCGACCCCGAGAAGCACGTCGCCGTGGTCTTCGGGCGTTCGCCGCTGCACAGCCCCGCCTACGACCCGACACGTCACGATGGCGTCTTTCCGGGCGTTCACCTCAGTGGCTCGATTGCGTTGCCTGATCCCGGTTTTTTGCTCACCGCTTACGACCTTGAGGGCAATGAGGTGCCACGCCAGCACGACGCCGACGCGTTGGTCCTGTCCCTGACAGACCAGCCGTTCTACGTGGTTTCGGCAAGGGGACTGGCTGACTTACGGCAACGTTTTGAGCAAGCGACGGTCGAGCAGCAAGGCCAAGCTTTCCAGGCCGAGATCGACGACTTCACCGCGCCGCTGACCTCCGGCGACGCGACGCTGAGGCTCCGCATCCGCAACCGAGCGGCGACGCCACACACTGCGCATATCGACCTTGGCCTCCCCGACGGGCTTACGCTGGACGAATCGTTCGGACGGGTCACGCTCGGGCCCGGGGAGGAGCGGGAGGTGCGCGTCGGTGTCCGTGCTGATCAGCCGCTTCCGGCTAACCGGTATCCGGTTCGACTGCAGATTTGGTCCGATCAATCTGAATTAGATCACGCGCTAGTCATCGAGGAGGCATTGCACGAAGCTCTGATCCACCACGGCACACCGACGATCGACGGCGATCTCTCTGACTGGGCTGAACTCGGTGCCCGACCGGTGTACGTCTTCGGCGGAGTCGTTGAAGTCGATGTCGGCGAGGCTTTGTGGTTCCCGATGGACAACCTGCAGGCCGATGATGCCACGGCGATGTCGGCCCGGTTCGCGGCGTTGTGGGACGACGAGCGTTTCTATGTTGCCGCCGAAGTGCGCGACCCGACCGAAGACTTCCGCCCCAGCGAGGCCGGCGGCACCCTCTCGGTGGTACACCGAGACTTCCCCTATCTGTATTGGGACAATGGCCGCAAGGTCCCGCTGTTCCGCGGAGCCCGAGGCGATAGCATCAAGCTGGCTTTCGATGTCTTACCCTTGGGAGAGAAAGACCAGCCCTTGCTCCCGCGGGAGGCGCAGCTCAGGCTTGACCCTCGCTACGAAACGCTGCACCCCGATCACGAGATCGACCTCTACCCCGCTCGTATCAATCGGCCGGAGCGGTCTTACGAGCGGGTTCTAGCCGACCACCTCGCCAGCCTCAAGGATCCGTCCCACCCCAACCACAAGCAACGCTGGCCCGAGTTCGAGGGTCCAACGTGGGTGTACGACCCGCCCACTACGCCCGAGGCGTGGCGTTTCATGGCTCCGGGCGTGCCGCTGCACAACGCTTTTCCGTTCACCCCTTTGAGCGACCGCGATCAAGCGCTGCTCAAGGAAGTTGACCTGGTGATTGAACGCACAGAGAGCGGCTGGGTCTATGAGGCCGCGATCCCGTGGTCGGAACTCTCGACGGTGGAGCCCGAGGCGGGCAGGGTGGTGAACTTCGCGTTTTATGTGTTGGACGCGGGCCGTCAGAAGCTGCGGTGGACCGACGGCCGGTCGGCCGGTTCTGAGCGGAATGTGATCATGCACCCCACCTGGCTGAGGAACCAGGCGATCCGCACGAAGTGGGGATTTCAGCCGCCCGCCAATGCCGCCGTGAACGGCGATGAGTAGCGCATCTTGCGAGTGGATCGGTCCGCCGCCCGGCGTGGTTGCGGACGGTGTGGGTCACTGGTGGGCCGGGCTGTGGTTGACGCTTGACGAGCCTGCATGCATCGATCTAGAGGTCACAGCCGACGCGCGCTACACCCTCTGGCTGATCGTTGGCGATCGACGTCAGTTCATCGGCCGCGGCCCGCATCGGGGGATCGCCTCGTCTTGGTGCCTCCATCACTACACCGTCAAGCTACCGGCCGGCGATTGCCGGTTGGTCGCCCTGGTCGAGAGCGGAACGGGTACGCCAGGCACGACGCCTGCCGCGCAGATCGCCGTCGAGCCGGGTTTCCGCCTTCGAGGCTTGCCTTGCGGCGTCGTGGCGGTCGATACGGGCGTCGCCGACTGGCGTGTGACGCCGGCGGACGGGATCGAACTGCGATTCCCGGCCGACGTCCCGAACAGCCGATTGGCCGGCGGTGAGCAATGGATCGACATCCGTCGCTTCTATGCCTCGCGCGACGCTTCCCCCGACGCATGGTCTGCCGCGGTGAAACTCAACGACCGCGCGGCCCGCACTCTGAAGCCAACCCCGCTGCCTGAGATGAGCCGAGCCCCGTGGCGCGGTGGCCGGGTGCGGTTCGTGTGCCGCGCTGACGTCGATTCGACACCCGCGGTTCACGATGAGGCCGCGGCGCAGGCCTGGCAGTCATGGTGGACGGGGGAACGTCCTGAGGTGACAGTCGCCCCCCACACCGCGGTCCAAGCGTTGCTCGACCTTGATGACTATGTGTGCGCCGACGTTTCGATTGAGACCAACCGCGGCGCGGGCGCGACGATTGATGTTGCCTGGGCTGAATCGATGGTGCAAAGCGGCGAGCCGTCGCGATGGGTAAAAGGGAATCGCGATGAGGTGTGGGGCAAGCGGTTCGTGGGGCGTACCGACACGTTTGTCTTCGACGGCCGCGTGCGCACGGCCGAAACCTTTCATTGGCGGGCCGGGCGCTACTTGCGGCTGACGGTCCGCACCGCCGATGAGCCCATCACTCTTCGGCGCTTCACCCTGACCGAGACGCGTTTCCCGTTGCTCTGGGCTGAGTTACCCCGGCTGGATCACGACGCGGCGCTCGACGCGGCCGTCCCGGTGATGCGCCGCGCGATGGAGACCTGCGCGCACGAGCACTTTATGGACTGCCCATACTACGAGCAGCTGCAGTATGTCGGAGACACCCGTCTACAAGCCCTAGTGACCTACGCGCTCTGCGGCGATGATCGGCTCGGACAACGGGCGATCCGGCTGTTCGCCGCGGCTCAACGACCCGACGGGTGGCTGGCCTCGCGACTGCCCTGCACCCAAGATCAACTCATCCCCGGCTTCTGCCTGGCGTGGATCGGCATGCTGTACGACCTGGCGATGTGGCGTGGCCATCGGGCCTTTATCGCAGAGATGCTGCCCACGGCGCGAGAAGTAGTCGCTGCCTTTTTGAGGCATAGCAATGCCGACGGGCTGCCTGCTGGGTTGCCCGGGTGGTTGTTCGTCGACTGGGTGCCCGGTTGGCCCGACGGCACACCGGGTGAGACACGCGATGAGCCCGACGCGATCCACACGCTCTGGCTAATCGAGACGCTGCGTCGTATGTGCGAACTCGAGACCTGGGCGGGCGATCCGACACACGCCGAGCCTTATCGTCAGGCCGCCGATCGCCTCGCCGATACGACACGACGCGTGTTCTGGTGCGAGCGACGACAACTATTTGCCGACACCGAGCGGCGTGACGCGTTCTCAGAACACGCCCAAGCTCTTGCGGTTCTTGCAGGACTTGCGACCGGGACCGACGGACGCAATCTGCTGCAGACGGTGCTCGCCGATCGTCAGGTGTCACGCACCACGATCTACTTCAGGCATTACCTGCTGGAAGCTATGGCCAATGCTTGTCTGGGGCCTGAGGCGTCCGCTCAACTCGAACACTGGCGTGATCTTCCGTCTCGCGGGTTGAAGACGACGCCCGAGATGCCCGAGCCCACGCGATCGGACAACCATGCTTGGGGGGCACACCCGCTTTACCACTTGGTGGCGAGCGTCTTGGGCGTGCGACCGGCGTGTTTCGGCTTCGAGGCCGTAACGGTCCGCCCGCTGCCCGGTCCGTGGGGGAGGGTCCGTGGCGATGTCTGCCATCCGCGTGGCCGGTTGCGGGCCGACTTCGACTTCAACTCATGGAACGGCGACGCATCAGGACGCTTGTACATCGATCCCGCCATCGGCGTGCAGACCGTTCGCACACCGCCCAGGATTCAACTCGTCACGCTCGGAGAGCCATCATGACCCGCTCACTCGTCTCATACGCAAAGATCGCCACTGCCCTTGTGATCTTCAATCTGCCGATCTCGGCTCAAGCCGACGAGATGGCCTGGTCTTATACCGATGTAGGCGACGCGCAGGGCGAACTGACCGTCACTGAACATCATCTGGCGCTCACGACAAAGGCCAACCGCGGGGACCCACGCCGCCATGAGGACCGCGCGTTCGCCTATCGGCAAGTGGAAGGGGACTTCGAGATCGTGACGACCTTGGAACGCATCGACGCAAGCAGGGGCGACGCCCAGACCTTCGCCGGGCTGTGGCTGACCCAAACCCTCGAACCCACGTACGGCGGGTTTCAACGCATCAACCCGCTTTGGGCTGACGACAACAGCAACTCCGACGCAGAGGCCTACGCTGAGCATCAGCGGTGGGAGCACGACAACTTCCCAATGTCACTGCCGATCCACCTCAAGCTGATCCGACGCGGTGGATTCGTGGGGGCTTACCGATCAGACGACGGTGTGCGATGGGAGCCGGCCATGCACGCAACACCACGGGGTCTAGGCTATGGCTGCGTCCTACGTGATCCAGAAGGGCCGGTGTACGTCGGCGTCTTCCTGGCGACCAGCCGCGGTGCCGAGGCGACGGCCGAGTTCACAAAACCCCAAGTCCGAGCCGACGACTACCCGGTCCGTTCGACCTATCTAGGCAACGTCGGTCCGGGCGGCACGGACGCATGGCACATGCAGCGTGTTGCGCCGGGCCTGGCTGTCGACGGCCAGGGGCGTGTCTACCTTGCCAGCCATCACAACGAGCAGGGCACCGCGACGGGTATCTACCAGGATGGTCGGCGCCTCGGTTGGCTCGGATGGGAATGGATTCGCCCCGTCGGCCCGATCGCTCTCTCTCGATCACACGCTTACCTCGCCACCGAAACCGGCTTCCAACGCATTAATCTCGACACCCGCCGGCGGGTCGGCGAAGGCGTCAAGCTCTTCGAGCAACGCGATCGCACCGGCATCCGTGGCGTCGCTGTGACACCCGACGACCGCACGCTCTACGTCGCCAACGCGCGCGACCAACGCATCGAGGTGTGGGCCACGGGCGGAATGCAACGACGCAGCGTCCTGATCGACAACCTCCCACACGTCGGTGCCTTATCGGTGTCGCCGGACGGCCAGACGCTCTGGTGTGCGATGGACCCGCCGGATGGTCGGGTCTTGGGGTTCGACATCGAGACCGCCGCGATGATTCAAGAGCTCAGCGAGCCCGACTGGTTGCCTGTCGGCTTGGACATCCACGATGACCGGCTGTATGTCGCCGACAATGGCCCGGACCAACAGGTCAAGGTCTACGACCTCGCGTCAGGCCCGCCCCAGCTGATCCATACGATCGGTCGAGAGGGCGGAATCCGCGCCGACCCCGCCGGCGTCCCTTACCCCGACGCGTTCGTTAGCCTCTCAGGCGTCGGCGTCGATGGCGCGGGCAACGTCTACGTTTCGATGTTCGGCCCGCCCCTGCATCGCCCTGAACACGAGCACTCCGTTTCAGTCACCGGCCTGCGCAGCTTCTCGCCCGATGGCACACCCCGTTGGCAGATGCATTGTCACATCGACCTCGAAACTCTGGCCGTTGATCCCGACGATCCCACGGTGCTCTACAGCCCCGACGAACGCTTCGCCGCCGACTGGGACTTCGTTCCCGATCTCGGCCTGCCGCCCGGCCACCCCGATGGCCTGGGTGGTGCGTTCAAGTGGATCGGCTTCCACCGCACCGGCCACTACTTCCCGGGCATGACCCCGCACGATACGGGCTGGGGCACACCCTACTTCTGTCGCGTCGAAGGCGAAAAGTTCCTCGTCATCATGCACAAAAATCGCCAGCTCATGATGGCCTATTCGCCGCAAACACCACATGGCGACCAACGTCTCACGCCTGTCTTCGCCTGGGCTAGCCGCAACTTTCCCGATTATCCTTCGCATGGCCCTCAGGGCTCAGAGCATTGGACATGGACCGATGACAACAGCAACGGCAGCTTCGATCCCGGCGAGTTCACGGACTATGACGGTGCCAGTCTCGGCCAGCCCCAGTCCTTCGATCTGGCCCCCGATGGCACCCTGCGATCTGCTGGAATCACTTGGCTCGCCGAATCAAAGCCCACGCTCAATGAAGGCGGCATCCCCGTCTGGCTACCTGGTCCCAAGGAAGACGCCCCCACACCGTTCCACACCGGTGGCATCGACCTCATTCGTTATGTGCCCGAAAACGACACACTATTCCTCACCGGAACCACCGAGCAGTTGCCCAATACGTCGCGATGGCGCACCGCCTCGCGCGTCTTGGCTCGCTACAGCCGCTGGTCCTCGGGCAATCGCCAGCCCGACTGGACCGTCGAACTCCCTTTCCTCGCCCACCGCAACAACCCCACGCTCACGTCGGGTAACACCCGCTACAACCCCAATATCGTCTCGCTCAACGCTTTCGAGGACCACGTATTCCTCGGCCAATACTCCCCGTCGTTGTTAATCGTGCTCGATGCAAAGACAGGCAAGGAAGTGATGAGCAACGGCGAGGCATTGCGGCTGATGCCTGGACCAGAAGTCCTCAGCCTCTCGACCGATCTCGATCGCGGCCCCCTAGCCGTCAACATGTTGCGGCGGAACAACGGTGAGTACATCGTCCTCATGCAGGATGACATGTTCGCGAAAGTTACCGTGCTCCGCTGGACACCATCGCGTTGACTTGGGTGATGCGATGAATGAAGAAGATGCGGGCTTCGCGAGGGGGTAACATCGCGGCGTTCTCGGACGTGCGTCATACACTCGTAGTGACCAATTCTCTTTCCGCCGACAACGACGGCGGATTCACCTTTCCCTTACGGACTGGCGACTTTCGAGGCCCGTAAGTGCTTGTCTTTTGAGGGCTCTCTCAGTCCGTGCGAAAACTTGCAAATCGGTTCCCGTTTATCCCGGTGATTTTGATATTCTTCTGCTGCGTTCTTGTTGGCGGGATGCCTCCGAGAACGATGCGAGCGGAATCCTGTGAGCGTGATGCAGCAGGCTTACTCTTGCGTCGAACTAAGGCGGGATGCCCTAGCCGGCTGCTTCGTCGGGCGTGATGCCCGCCGGGTTCCCGGGCAGAAAGCACATGTTGGTGTTGGTTGAAGTCGGTGACGTCCGATGCGCGGTTCGTGGTTAGCTACCCGAACCACTCGAACGCACGCTGGGCGATCGTTACGCCCTTTGGACCTCAGCCCTGCCCCCTTAGAACCCTCAGCGCGATCCCTGCGCTCGTTTATGGAAGCAGCCATGCAAATCAGAAGAATCTCTACGCATAAGATCAATCCCGCGCCCTACAACCCGCGCAAGAACCTCAAGCCCGGGGACATTGCCTACGAGCAGCTGGTCCAGAGTCTGGATAGCTTCGGTTGCGTTGAGCCGCTGGTCTGGAACCAACGCAGCGGCTATCTCGTCGGTGGTCACCAGCGCTTCAAGGTACTTCAGGCCCGCGGCGACAAGACGGTCGACGTCAGCGTCGTCGACCTGGATGAGCAGCAGGAGAAGGCCCTCAACCCTGCCCTGAACAAGATCACGGGCGAGTGGGACGAAGCATTGCTCGAAGGTCTGTTGCGTGACCTTGGTTCGGACCCGACCTTCGACTTTGGTCCCACGGGGTTCACGTTGGACGAGATCGACGAGCTCCTGTCGGAGTCAGATACGCCGGAGGAGGTCACGCCCAACAATACGGACGGACCGGTCGTGACGCAGCCGGGCGAGCTGATCACCCTTGGCGTCCACGGCGAGCACCGCCTTCTCTGCGGCGACGTGCTCGACTCGGAGGCGATGGATCGCCTCATGGATGGCCGGCAGGCGCGGGTCTGCCATACCGATCCGCCGTACGGTGTTAGCTACGACCCCCGGAATCGCCCTGGTGCGGCGGTCAGGAGCGATGGCGTCAACCCCGACGCGATCCGCAACGACGACCTCAAGCCAGATCAGTACCGGAGGTGGTTCGAGGGTGTGATGGACGCGGTGGACGCTGCGTTGATCCGAGGCGGCTCGTTCTACTTCTGGAACGCGCACCGTCAGTTCGGGCTGATGCACGACCTGCTGACGGAACGCAAGTTCACGGTGCGGTCGACGATTGTGTGGGCAATAGAGAGCTTCAGCCCGGGCTTCGGCGACTACCAGGAGCAGGTCGAGTTCTGCCTGTACGGATCCAAGCGCGGCGGTCGGCACCGATGGTACGGGGCCAAGAATGCCTCGACGCTGTGGCGTGTGTCGCGTGAGCGAAGAGACCTCCACGGCCACCCGACCCAGAAACCCCTTGAACTCGCCGAGCGTGCGATCCAGCACACGACCAAGCGAGGCGATCTGGTCTTCGATCCGTTTCTAGGAAGCGGCACCACGCTCATCGCCGCCGCGAGGCTCGGCCGTGAGAGCGTTGGGTTGGAGATCGAGCCGCGCTACTGCGACGCCGTCGTGCGTCGGTACATCGCGCTGGCGGGTGCGTCGGCTGTGTCTACAGAGATCGCTGAGCGCTACCGTGCCTTCAAGGAGGTGCCGTCGTGAGCAGCCAAGTGAATCGACACTCGCACAAGTTGGCTAGACCTCGACGTGTTCCCACGCGATGATCGCCTAGGGGCGCTCTTGCGATACTCGAGGGAATCAAGTGCGGCTCGATCGAGCCACGGTCAATTGCCCACAGCGAGCGGCAATCCTGTGTCGACATGCTGTCGACCGAAGGTTGCTCCGCGGAGGAGATTGCCCAGGTCCTCGACTACTCTCCACGGCAGATCAGGCGTATACGAAGGAAGATACGAGAAGAGCGGGCAATCTCGTTTGATCCGAAGCACACATCTGAGTTCGTCGGCGAGGTCGTGGCTGAGCTGCGAGCAGTGGCGCAGCGCTCTCGACGCGCCGTTCGCGGGTCGAGAGCGACCAACCACGAGAAGCTGCGAGCAGAGAGAAATGTCCAGCATGCCGTTATGTCAATGCTCCGTGCGCTTCAGACCACTGGATATGTGAATCAGGTGAGTGCTAGTACCGCTGAAAATCATGAGACTTTCCGCGACATGGTCTCGAGGCTTTTTTATCAACAGATCACCAGCGAGAAGTGTCGCACCGCTCAGTTCCATCGTCGGATCACCGCGATGAAGGCAGAGCTGGAGGCTGAAGGTCTCGATCTAAGTCAACTGTCTCAGGAACTAGAAACCGAGATGGTGGGCGACCTTGATGAGTGAAGTCATTCAAAATTCACTGTTCAGTCGGCGGCAGTGCGTATTGGATGACGGGAGAGCTTCTTGAGCAGCTCTACGCCTACCTGCTCTGGGTCCACGCCGCAGGCTTTGCAGTGCCACGCGAACTCGACTAGGTCAAGGCGTCGCTGACCCTGCTTGATCCTGCTGATGTAAGAGAGTTCACGCCCAAGTTTTGCAGCAAGCTCCCGCTGCGACAGACCGGCCTCCTGTCGAAGCCTGATCACGAGGTCAGTCACTTCCTGGTAACCGGGGCTAGAGGTCGATCTCGGCACCGAGGGATAGTCCGAACCCACCCGGCTTGACCGCAAAAGAGGTCATTGCATGATTGCGCGTGTGTGGACTGGGAATCCGTTGCCCGTTCGGGAGCACTTGCGTGCCGCTGTATGAGATGACTGATCGCGAGTTGAACGCGGTTTCGAGGACGACCTTCGCTGCCGAGGGCGTGAAGGAGCGTGATGGCCTGCAGCGGCTCCTCCGCGAGAACCTGGATGTGCTCGGGCAGGACCTGCTGCTGATCTCGGAGGAGTTTCAGGGGAGAGAGGGCAGTCAGCGGCGGATCGACCTGCTGGCGATCGATCGCGAGGCGAATCTCGTGGTCATCGAGCTCAAGCGGGGTGAGACGGGGGCCCACATGGAGCTCCAAGCCCTGCGGTACGCCGCGCTCGCCGCGCCGATGGTCTTCGAAGACGTGGTCGCTGAGCTCGCTGTGACGGAGCAGATCAGCCAGGATGAGGCTGAGGAGCGGCTGCTGGACTTCCTCGACTCCGAGCCATCCGAGGGGGGCGAGTTCAACGCCGAGGTCCGAATCATCCTCGTCTCGGCGGACTTCTCCAAGGAGTTGGTCGCGACCGTCCTCTGGCTCAACGATCACGGGTTGGATATTCGGTGTGTGCGTCTCCGGCCTCACAGGGTTGCCGATCGCCTGGTGCTGAACATCGATCCGATGATTCCCCTGCCCGAGGCCGGTGACTACGTCTTCAAGCAGCGAGCCAAGACGGAGGCCCGCCGCGTTGCCAGAGCTTCCGCTCAGGGGTGGACGGGGCACTGGTTCTTCAACGTAGGCGATCTTCCAGGCGGTCATCGGCGGTGGGAGGACGCCCGCCGATACGGCTTCATTCAAGCAGGAGGCGCGCCGCGATACCGAGACAAGCTGCTCGGACTCGGACCTGGAGACCGTGTATTGGCCTATCTCAAGGGCCACGGATACGTCGGAGTGGGTGTCGTGGCGGGGGTGCCACGCCCGTTGCGCGACTTCGTTGTGGAGTCCGAAGGCAAGCCGCTGGTCGATCTATCCATCATGGGTACCGTCGATCAACACCTGCTGGACGATGACGAACGTGGCGAGTTCTGTGCGGCTGTCTGCTGGGAGACGACGGTGCCGCGTGAATCGGCGGTCCGCATCGAGTTCTTTAGGCGTGGGATCGCCTGTCACTTAATGCGGCAGTCTCAGGTAGACGCGGTGATTGCCGCCCTGCGTGAAGCGGCCGCGGCACTGCCGGCAGGCACTGGTCAGAGTGGAGATGCCCCGCAGTCGTAAGTGGGTTGGCGGGGAGAAGCTGGACGAGGGATAGCCCTCCCGCTTGATTGGTTGCTATCTGGGCCGGGATAGGGATGTATGTCTCCAACCCCGGCCCCCGGAATTCTTCTGGGGGGACTTCCGCGGGTGGAGACACCCCATGCCCACGCCCCTCGCCAACCGCCGGCTGTCCGGCCGCGACCTGCCGTCCCAGCCTGCCCGCGCCGTCGGCTACCTTCGCCGCTCGACCGATCGCCAAGAGCAGTCCATCCCCGACCAGAAGGTCGCGGTGGAGGCCTACGCCCAGCAGCACGGTGCCAAGCTGATCGACTTCTACGTCGATGACGCGATCAGCGGTACCTCGGCCGTGACCCGCAAGGCCTTTCAGCAGATGGTCAAGGATGCCGAGGGCGGCGGCTTCGACTACGTCATCGTCTACGACGTCAAGCGGTTCGGCCGCGTCGACAACGACGAGGCGGGCTACTACCGCCACCTGCTCAAGATGCACGGCGTCGAGGTCTGCTACGCCTCGGAGGGCTTTAATGGGGATTCCACCGACGACCTGCTGCGGCCCGTCAAGCAGTGGCAGGCCCGCCAGGAGAGCAAGGACCTGTCGAAGGTCACGATCCGCGGGCTGGTCAGCAAGATGCAGGGCGGGGGCTGGTGGATGGGCGGCGCCCCGCCGTACGGCTACGACCTGCGATACGAGGATGCCTCGGGGTGTCATCTTCTGACACTTAGATTCCTGGCTGACGCCCGCAAGGAGGTCTACGACGACGACGGCAACCTTCAGCGGATCCTCGAGCGCGGCACGACCCTCGGGATCAGCAAGCAGGATCAGGCCAAGCTGGTGCCCTCGTCGGAGGAGCGGGTCAGCACCGTCAAGCGGGTCTTCCAGAGCTACGCTGACGGGATGGGGTACAAGGCGATCGCCGCCGCGATCAACGCGGACAAGATACCGCCGGCCCGCGGCCCCAAGTGGGCGAAGATCTACTCGGGCTTCTGGACCGACACCACCGTCCGGGCCATGCTGCTCAACCCCCTCTACGCCGGTGACATGGTCTGGAACCGCCGGACCGACGCCCGGTTCCACCGCATCGACGCCGATGGTAGGGCGATCGAGCGCGAGGACATCCACGGCCACCGCCTCGTGCCCAACGCCCCGACAGACTGGCACGTGTGCCGTGATGCTCACCCGGCTCTCGTCAGCCGGCACCTCCTCGAACTCTGCCGCCAGCGGCGGGACAGCCGGCCGTCGAGCCTCGAGCAGCGGGGCGTCGATCCCCGCACGAAGATGCACGGCAAGACCTGGCGCGGCCAGCGAAGCCGGTTCATCCTGTCGGGGCTGCTGACCTGCGCCCGGTGCGGTCACCGCTACCAGGGCTACCGCCAGCGGCGGGGGAGGCCACGGAGTGATGGCACGAAGGTGGAGACCTTCAGCTACGCCTGCGGCGGCTACATCACCAAGGGGCCGAGCGTCTGCCAACTCGGAGCGATCCCGCAGGCTCAGCTCGAGGAGGCAGTGATCAACGCTGTGCTGGCGTACTACGCCCGGTACGACGGGCCCGCTGGTCGGCAGCTGCTGGCCGAGGAGGTCCGCAGCCAGCTGGGCGTCGAGGACGAGAAGCTCGCCGCCGCGAAGGTTCGGCTTCAAGGCGAAGAGGCTAGCGTCGAGCGGCGGATCGAGGGGCTGCTGGACAACCTCACCGCGGAGAACCGGGAGTTCGTGGATGAGCGGCTGAAGGAGTTGAAACGGCAGAGGGAACGGCTCGCCAACCGACGCGAAGAGCTGGAACGGCTGGAGCTAAGCCAGCAGGCGATTGTTGACACGACCGAAGAGGCCGCGGCCTTCTTGACGACCCTCCGAGGGGTACTGCTGAAGAGCGTCCCTCAGGAGAGGCTGGTGGCGCTGCGAAGGTGTGTAGAACGGGTTTGGGTGAAACTTCCTGTCGCGACATGCAATCTGAGAAGGATCCCGTCAAGTCGTACGCCCAGAACACTTGATGTGTCCATTGAAGTAGTTTCGCCGCGGCAGTGAGTCGCGATCTTCGTGCCTGCATCACATAAAGAAGCAAAAGGGAATTCATCTACTCGCGATTGTGCGATGATCGCTCAGGCGCAGCGCCAAATCGTCTGATCTGTCCCAGCATCACATCCGCCTCGCGGAGCTTGCCCACCATCTGCTCCGCACTGAACCCTCTTCGTGCCATCCCGACCTGCCCTTCTGCCAATCCATCGGCACCGTCTACGGCACTTCAACCTGGATCAGGTCGAGAGGGGCAGGTCAGGTTGCCCGTGAGCGACTTCGACCCTGGACTGCCTCTGCCCGCGAAGATCCCTACGTCGCTAGATGGTCACTGCGGGTTCTTGAGCGTGGGCATGAGAATGCCGGCCGGAGTTCACCTACGTTTCTCGTTGACTTAGTTCTTGTGCAGCGGAAGCAGAGTGAGCATTCGTGATCGATCTCGCGCCTTCGCTCGCGATGCTGAACTCGAAGCCGCCGAAGAGCATCGACGCTCATTCGACGAACTTGCGCCCCATCGAGTTGGAGCTGATCTTCAACCCCTGCAATGTCCCGTCGAAAGGACGGATCAGTCGTACTGCGTAGCACGCGTGGCGGCCTGATGAATCACGACTGCTGAAGAGCAATGTGATCTGAGAGGAATAACAGAAGTACTTAACATTGTGAATTGCCTCTCAGGCAACGAGGCCATCATTCATGCCCGCTCGTGGACCGCGTCACCTGGTCGTGATGCGCGGTCTCCGAGTCGTTCACCTCGCAGTCGTAGCGTTTGCAATGGCTTGCGCCCTCACGCACAGGCTTCGGGCGATCCTCTGCCGGTGTCGAGTCTGCCGAAGAAGTAAAAAATTTGTGAATCCCGGGAATGATCACCGCTGGTCACGCATTCTCCGGTTGTTCCAGTCCTCCGTCGGCCTCAGCGTCGGCGTTTACAGCTCTTACATGGAGCATTTGTTCTTCTGAATCTGCGCCGCGTTGGCGCTAGAGGCGCGATTTGTACATCCACCCACTAGGAGTTCCCGAGATGCGTCGTTCAATCTGTTCCTTTGCTCTCACATGCGCCGGCATTGCCGGCTTCGTCGCCGCATCGTCACACGGTCAAGCAATCGGTGATATCCAGATCGACATCAGCCACGGCAACAACACCGACCTGTCGCTCACGCCCGTGTGGTTCGGATTTCACAACGGTACGTTTGACATGTTTGACGTTGGCAGCTCCGCTGACGCCGTGCTCGGTACAGATGCCGTCGAGCTCGTCGCGGAACTCGGTGACCTCGGCCAACTCACCGCTGACTTCTCCGCCGCGCCCGGCATCCCCGGCGACATCCAAGGCGTCGTGACCGCCGCCGGCGCCGGCAGTCTCGCCCCCCCGCCCATCCAGCCGGGTGAAACCGGCACCGCCTTCGTCACGCCCATCAATCCTTCGGCATACCAGTATTTCTCGTTCCTCTCGATGATTGTGCCCACCAACGACACCTTCGTCGGCAACGACGATCCGCTGGCTTACCGAATCTTCAACGACGACGACGAACTCATCGATGAACTTGGCAACGTCGTTAACACCCTGACCATCACCATACTTGGATCCGATGTTCTCGACGCGGGCACAGAGATCAACAGTGGCATTGGTGCCGCCTTCACGCAAGGCCAAGATGGCACGCTCGGCACTGACGAGAACGGCGTCGTCACAATCGGTTCGGACCTTTCCGCCTTCCAGGGTGTCACGGACGTCACCGGCCGGCAGATCAACACACTCATCGCTCCTAACGACGTGCTCGCGACCGTCACGATTACTATTGTCCCCGAACCTGCCACGGCATCGCTGCTGGGCCTCGGTGCCCTGACCCTGCTCATGCGCCGTAAACGCGGCGGAATGTGAGAACGGCGGTTGGCGATCTTAAGCTCGGCAAAGTTGCGATTTTCGTCGCCGTTCACAGGCCGTGAAGTTCGATTCAAGCCACACAAGACTATGGGTGTTCTTGAGCCGCGGAACTTTGGGCATTGAGTTGCTTAGAGCTGCCAGACATCCTCTTGTACGGTGACGGTTTATGTCCTCGATATAGCTTAGGCTACATGCCACGGCGAACGCAGGTGATGCCTGTCTGATGAGCAGAGTGCTCTAGGCCGTTGCCACGGTTGTTGGCAGCGGCTTTTTTGTCTAAACGGCGTATAGCAGAAAATCTCATAACTCCATTTCTCAATGTAATCCGATGCTCAGCTTTATCTTTCACTGTTAAAGGATTCGATGCAGCGGGGCCCTAGCCGCGGGGGAAGGTCAACGTGACGTGCTTGGTCTGCTTGCGAGTGGGTTGGCGTCAATAGCGGGGGGCACCTTCCAGCCTGCGACCATGGTGCTGGGAGCCCCTGGTTTCGAGCCGCCAGCTGTTCCCCGCGCGGGTTCAGTCCACGAAAAAACCCCGACCTGCGGCCGGGGTTCTCTAGGGGTGAATAGCGGGGGCAGGATTCGAACCTGCGACCTCCGGGTTATGAGCCCGACGAGCTACCAGACTGCTCTACCCCGCAATGGGTGAAGAGCTATCGTGGCAAGCTGGGACGCGGGTGTCAAGTTGGAGGGGTAGCGCTGGGAGTGGTTTGCTCTGCGTCGGGGGGTGGTGTGGCGGTCGGGGGTTGGGGTGGTGGGGGTGCGGCGGTGTCGGTGATGTGGGTATGCTGATCGTTGCGGAGGCGCTCGAGGATGCTGGAGTAGATGCGGGCCTCGTCTTCGTTGGTCGGGGTGTCGGGCAGGGTGATCTGCGGAGCAAGCGGCAGGGGGGCGGGCTTCGGTGTAGGCCAGGGTTGGGGTGGTGCCTGCGCGGTGGGTGTGGGTTGTGGTTCGGCGGCGGGTGGTGGGGTGTGGCCGAGCGATTCGCGCATGAAGCGGGCGAAGAATGATTCTTTGGGCTTGGCTTGCTGGGGAGGCGGTGCGTCTTGGGTGGCGATGGGGGTGTCCACTGGCGCGGCGGGTGTGGGCGGCG
>JBCCQE010000002.1:0-249062 GCA_039024495.1 Planctomycetota bacterium
ACGCGGCATTGCTCCGTCACGCTTTCGCGCATTGCGGAATATTCGTTACTGCAGCCTCCCGTAGGAGTCCGGGCAGTGTCTCAGTCCCGATGCGGCGGGTCGTGCTCTCACACCCGCTACCCGTCTTCGCCTTGGTGAGCCATTACCTCACCAACAAGCTGATAGGACTTATCCCGATCCCAAGGCAATAAATCTTTGCTCCAAGAGCCATACGACTCCAGGAGATCATCAGGTATTACCGGCCGTTTCCGATCGCTATCCCTGACCTCGGGGCACGTTAGATAAGCATTACTCGCCCTTTCGCCACTCTCTCCGAAGAGAGCGTTCGACTTGCATGTTTTAGCCATGCCGCCAGCGTTCAATCTGAGCCAGGATCAAACTCTTCAATTGGATTCGTTGACCCGGCCGGGCAATCACTCGCCCAAACCGGTGTGTCTTCGAGTTGAAGGTTGACCTGTTCCTCCGCAGCGTCCAAGCCGGCTGACTCGGACCCGCGGAGTGGTCTACGCCAAGCCTCGCCAACGGTTGCCCGATCGGCGGTGCTCAGCGGTACTTTGAGGCTAGTCAAAGTACGTGGACTCACATCCACTGACTGTGACCCGCGCTGTCAAGACGCGAGCCACGATCAACCACAAGGATGTGAGTCTGGCGGGCTGACGTGTGAAGGCACAGCCCGCCGTGAGATCTTTACGCCGGCGTTGCAGGGTGTGATGCCCTAGCAACGCCGACCACATCCTCGCGGCGTCTCCCAACTGTTCACTTGTCAAAGACCGAGCACCTGCCCGTGATCCGGGCGGCCGACCCACTCCGATGAGCGAGCCGATGCGGCGTCCTCCCCGTGTGGGGCGAAGAATCGTAATGATCCTGATCGCCGTGTCAAGCGGCCGTGTGGCGGGACGTCGGAGAGCCTCAATTCGAGGCCGACGCCCACCAGCTCGGCGGGCTTCCAGCGTCTCAAATCGGCATGCCTGGCGGCCGCGGCTCAAAACGTCGGAACGAAGAGTGTGGCAAGTCTGAATCGCCCCGTCAAGCCGATCCGTTCGAGCACGCGCATTTTTCCTCGCTTTCCACAAATCGCATGTCTTACCGACAGGTTTCCCCGGCCGAGCACGCGGCAAAACCCACTTGACCCCCGCCGCGTTCCGTTCAATGGTGCGTGCATGAGACTTACCCACGCCCCTGCGTGCCGCCTCTTCGCGGCGATCGGCCCGGCCCTGCTCGTCCTCGCCGGCTGCGGCGACAGCTCCGCCCCGGCCGGCCCGGCCACGCCCACCGCCGTCGCCGAGCCCGACGCCCCGCCCGTCGAGCCGGACCGCTACGTCACGCGCGGCGAAGTCGTCAGCCTGCCCGATGGCGACCAGCACCTGCGCGTCTTCCACGAGCGCATCCCCGACTTCAAGAGCCGCACCGGCAACGTCGTCGGCATGGACGCCATGACCATGCCCTTCCCGCTCGGCGACGGCGTGTCCGCCGACGGCCTGGCCCCCGGCGACAAGGTTGAGATCACCTTCGAGGTCGTCTGGACCGGCGAGCAACCCTGGTACGCCACGCAGATCGACCCGCTGCCCGCCGACACCGAGCTCAACCTCACGCCCAACACAGCCAACCCTAATTCCCACGACGGGCATAACCACGACGACCACGCAGGTCACGCCCACTGATCCCACGTTCGCGGTTGACCCCGACTTCGCGCGCACTTACTTTCGCCGTCGCTCGGAGGTCGTCGGCCTCCGCCGATCTTGATTGCGGCGGAAGGTGCCTGGAGGGACGAGCGTGTCGGGTCGGCGCGTGCCGGCCGTGCGATCCTCCCGTCCCGTTGACATCGGCCGTGACGCACCCGAGTTTCTCGACTCAAAACCCACGCCGCCCCGTCGCCAGACGGTCGTGATCGCATCCCCCCACCCCCGGACTATTCCCGGCCACCCCGGACTAGCCCCGGCCACCCCGGACCCTCGGAGCCCCCCATGCCGCTCAACATCCTCCCCGCCGACGACACCGACCTCGACCTCATCTCGCTCGGCGAATGCATGGTCCGCCTCTCGCCTCCCGGGCACGGCCGCATCGAGTTCGCCGACACGCTCGAAGTCCACGTCGGCGGCGGCGAATACAACGTCGCCTACGCCCTCTCGCGGCTCGGCCTGCGCACCGGCTGGATGGGCGGGCTCGTCGACAACTCCGTCGGCAAGATCATCGCCAACCACGCCCGCGGCGGCGGCGTCGACACCTCCCACGTCCACACCCTGCCCTACGACGGCGTCGGCCGCGACGCACGCATCGGCCTGAACTTCACCGAGGTCGGCGTCGGCCCCCGCGCCGCCGTCACCCTCTACGACCGCGGCCACTCCGCCACCTCCCGCCTCATGCCCGGCGACATCGACTTCGACCTCGCCTTCAACAAACGCGGCGTCCGCTGGCTCCACTCCGGCGGCATCTTCACCTGCCTCTCCGACACCACCCGCCAGGTCGCCGCCGAGGCCCTGCAAGCCGCCCACGAAGCCGGCACCATCGTCTCCTACGACCTCAACTTCCGCTCCAAGCTCTGGTCGTCCGACGAAGCCATCGCCACCACCAAGCCCCTCGTGCAATACATCGACTGCCTCATCGGCAACGAGGAAGATTTCGAAAAAGTCCTCGGCTACGAAGCCGAAGGCGCCGACGTCGAAGGCGGCACCGAGCTGCCAATCGACGCCTACAAGGACATGGTCAAGCGCGTCGTAGCCGACTACCCCAACCTCAAGGTCGTCGGCACCACCCTCCGCGAAGTCATCAGCGCCAGCGAAAACAACTGGTCCGCCCTGCTCTACTTCGCCGAGGACGACACCTTCTACCACGGCCCGACCTTCGAGCGACTCATCCTCGAAGACCGCGTCGGCGGCGGCGACGGCTTCGCCTCCGGGTTCGCCTACGCCTTCCTCGAAGGCAAAACCCCGCAGGAAGCCGTCAACCTAGGCACCGCCCACGGGGCCCTGCTCCAAACCACCCGCGGCGACACGTCGCAGATCACATTGAAGGAACTCGAACACGTCGCCGCCGGCGGCGGCGCACGCATCGTGCGGTGACGACCTCCAAGACCGCAGCAACTCCTTAGCCGGCCAGCAACGCTCGCCGGGGTAAACGCCCAGCCAAACCGCCCCACCGCAGAAACACAACAACCCACCCGGCGAGCGTTGCTCGCCGGCTGCTGAATCGCGATCGGTCATCACCCGTAAAGCTGCATTGCAACGCAATGCAGTGCTCTGTTCGCGACCCAAGATCGTCACCACTGCATTGCGTTGCAATGCAGCTTTGGATTACGACCGTCGTGCCGCGCGCACCAGGCTTCGCCGCCGGGAAAGTATTTCGCAGGCGGTTCAACGCGGCAAAGCCGCGGCGCTTCATACCGGTACACACGCATGCAGCGACTTCCCCTCCCGCACCACGATCGCTACAGCGCGCACACTGCTCACCGATCACCCGGGGGTAGGAACGCCTCGCTCACCCGCGCCACGCACCACGGCAGCTACGCGTCGGACGGCACTCTGGCCAGGCAGACCGTCGCACGGGTTGCCCGCGATCTGCGAGATCGTTGGGCGGCTGACAGGGTTTTCAGGTCAGGCTGCCGCGCCTGACGACTCGACGCTCAGGTCAGACCCACCCCCGGAAGCGACGCCGACGCTCCGCGCGCTCGGCGCCTCGCTGCTCGACCGGGAAGGCAGGCCGCGCCGCCCCGCCCGTTGACGTCTTGCGTGTGATGAGCAGCCGGCTCGCGGAAAGTCAGCGAAGCGAATCGGTTGGCAAGCCGGGCTCTTTGGCAATCCGATCGACCGTGCAATAACGACTCAAGCTGCATTGCAACGCAACGCAGGCGGTGGTGGATGAAGGCACATAAGCACTGCATTGCGTTGCAATGCAGCTTTGAATGACTCAGATCAAACCGGAATCAAAGACTCGGCTCCACCGCATCGAACGTCGACTTGATCGCCGTCGGCGTGTGCGACTTCGCGACCGCGGCGATCGTGTCGAGCACTTCGACGACGTGCGCCGCCTGCTTGCCGGTCACGCGCGGGCGACGACCCTCTTGCAACGCGACGCACACCTCATTCAGCCCGCGGCCGAACTGCTGCGGGCCGGGCGTGCCCTCGGGCCACGGCTCGCCGGCGAGATCTTCGTTGAACGCCGAGTGCTCGACCAACGCGTCGTTGTTCTGGAAGTTGCCCAGCACGACCGAGCCGGTCTCGCCGTGCACCTCGAAGCGAGGGCCCTGATGGGAGTTCTTGCTATGAACGAAGAAGTTGGTCGTAAGCCGCACGACGATCTCGCCGATCTCCAGCACGGCGATCGTGAGTTCTGGCGCTTCGATCGTGAAGTCGCGCCCTTCTTTGGTCGTGCGATTCGGATAGACCACGGTCTGATGCGCGGCAACGACCCGCGTGACCGGGCCAAAGAAAGTGGTCGCCAGCGTGAGCGGGTACACGCCCACGTCCCACAGCGGGCCGACGTCGTAGAACGGCTCGGGGTTGGGGTGCCACGTCTCGATGCGGCCGTGGTTGACCTCGGCGTAGACCAGCCGCGGCGTGCCGATCGCGCCGTCGCGGATGAGCTTCCAGGTCTTCTGCTGGGCGTCGCCGAGGAAGTTCATCGGCGCCCCCGCGAGCGTCACGCCCTTGGCCTCGGCCAGCGCGACCAGCTTCATCGCCTCGTCGGCCGAGAGCGCCAGCGGCTTCTCGGAGTAGACGTGCTTGCCGGCCTCGAGCATCTGCGTCGTCGTCTTGAAGTGGACGTGGTGGATCGTGAGGTTCACGACCAGGTCGACCGCGTCATCGGCGAGAAGCGCTTCGAGCGACGGGTAGGCTGTGCCTCCGAACTCCTCGGCGAAGGCTTGGGCACGCGAGGCGTCGAGGTCAAAAAAGCCGGCCAGCTCGACGGCGGCGGGGTAGTCCTTGGCCTGCTTGGCGTAGCGGTTGGCGATGTTGCCGCAGCCAACGATGGCGGCACGGATGGGGCTCGGCATGGGGTGCTCCTTGGGTTGGGTCCGCAGAACTTAGCAACCCCGGGCCGACGCACCCGACGCTCAGAACCGCCCGGTGAGCCCGAGCGTGAGCGAGCCGAAGTGTTGCTGACCCTGCTGGCCGACGATGGTGTCGGTGTGCAGCGTGACGCCGTAGCCAAGCTCGGCCGACCAGGCGTCCCAGCGGTAGCCGACCGCGACGCCGGCGCGAGCGAAGCCGACAAACGTTTCGGACTCGGCGTCGAACGAGCTGTCGCGGAAGATCGGCCCGTCCAGCGTGGTGTCCCAGCCGACCAGGCGCACGCCGCCGCCGCCGTAGAGATAGGTCGAGAGCGTGTTCGGTTGGGCAAGTCGATCGGCGGCCGTGGCCGAGGGCAGATCGCGGACGAAGCCGGGGCCGAAGGTGTCGGGCAGGTTGAACCCGACGCGGCCGATCGCCGACGCCTCGGCCTCGACGCGCAGGGTGCCCGCCGAGGCGGCGAGCTGCGGCGTGAGATCGATGCCGAAGCCGCGGCGCGTGATTGGTGAGCTATCGAGGGTGACGGGCTGGCCCTCGTTGAGCAGGTCGAGCCGCCACTTGCGGCGGTAGGTGAGCTGGACGAGGAACTGATCGGGGTGCTGCGCGTCCCAGCCGTTGGGCTCTTGCCCGCCGAAGATGTCGTGGACGGTGGACTGCACCTGCTCGCCGCGGGCGGCGGGGCCGACGACGCCGAGGTCGAGCTGCAGGTGATCGAACTCGGTGACGCCGGGGAGCTCGGGCAGGCGTTGATCGCGTTGGACGTACCCGCCGATGTAAGCGACCCCGGCGTAGGGGTGCTGGCCGGGGCGGGGGGCGTCGTTGTCGATGTCGTCGGGGGTGAAGAGCAGGTAAGCCGCGACGAAGCCGAAGGCGGCGCGGTCGGCGTCGAACGGGGTGGTGGTGTTGAACCAGTCGGCCAGCTCGACGGAGGGGAGCCCGACGGCGAGGGCCTGGCCGGAGGTGTAGTGGCGGTCTTCGCGGTCGAAGGTGAAGGTCGAGTCGTTCTCGATGAGCACGTCGACGTGGAAACGCGTAGGACGCTCGGGCGGTTCGAGTGGACAGGTGTCGGGTTGAGCCGCCGCACTTGGGAAAGTGAACGCGATCGCGAGCGACAGCGCGAGGCTGCCGGCGAAAGTTGCTGGACGCTTAAGCCTCGTCACGCGGCGGCCTCCGGGGGTTGAGGAGTCTTTGTGTGGTGCGGACACCACTGGGCGGCCTCGGCATCGACGCGGGCGATCAGTTCGCCGAAGAACGCGCGGAAGTCGGCGTCGATCGCCGCGGCCTGTTGGGCGTAGGTGTCGATCGCGTGGTTGAGCCGGACCTCGCGGCCGAACCGCGAGGCAAACCGCATCTGCATGAGCTCGAGGATCGATCGCATGCCCTCGCGGTCGGCGTAGCTCTTCATCCAGCCGGCTTCGACGAGTCGTCGGAGCCCGGGCCGAGCGGGCGCGGGCGCATAGTCGATCGTGCTCGCAATCGCCGCGTGGTAATGCTCGATCGCGCGATCAAGCTGCGTGTCGGACCAATCCGTGAACGCGGCGGCGAGGCAGTGGTCGTAGATCACATCGGCGAGGATGCCGGCGAACCGGCCGTGGACGGGACGCAGGCGCTGGCGCGTGGCGGAGGCGACCGGGTGGCTGTCGGTCACGCGATCGACCCAGCGATGCATCGCGGCCCCACGCGTGACGGCCGGCTCAAGATCGTCGAAGCGGCCGCGGGCGAAGTCCGGAAGCAGCGAGCCCATCAGAAACGCGGCGTCACCGTCCACACGCTCGGCAAGCACCAGATGAGCCAGGAAGTTCACGCGCGGATCATAGCTCCGTCATCGCCATCTCACGGTCGGCCATCGGCGGCGTGCGTGGATTGCTCGACGCTGGGTCCGGTTCGTCGAACGCCGCGGCGAACGCGTCGTGGCGTGGCTCGCCGACCATCTCGAGCAGCAGCCGCTCGGCGGCCTGGCGCGGGTCGCCTTCGCGCACCACCGCCTCGGTCAGGTCGCTTCGCCGCAGCACCGCCCACGCCTCGGGCACGCGGTCGAGCAGGTACAGCACCAGCGCCCCCACGCTCGCCGCCACCGCGGGTCGGGCATCGTCGTCCAGCCGCAGCCCGCCACCCACGCCCTGCCGCGAGCCGAGCCACACGACGCCGCGGCGCAGGGCGCGCTGCGGCGCGTCGTCGGCCCGATGCTCGGCCGTAACCCGCGCCAGCGCCGCCACCACGCAGGCCGTCGCGAGCGGGTCGCCCTCCCAGCCGCCGTCCGAGGCTTGGTCGTCCAGCAGGCGCTTGGTCAGCGACCGGCTCAGCCGGGTCGGGCCGAAGCTGATGTCGGTGAGCCGCCGCAGCAGCAAACCTCGGCAGGCCGACGGGCTCGCCGCCAGCCGGACCCGCAGGGTGAGGCTCAGCGGCAGGCCCCCGCGGACCACGGCGTCGATCACGCGGTCGGGGTTGGCGTCGTGCAGCAGGCCGGCGAGGCGATTCTCAGACATCATGGTCGGGGCTCCATTCGGTAGACCCCCGAACAATACCGAACACAATCCGCACGTCAATATGCTTGAGCGGATTTTGTTCGGATTCGTCCCGAACACAAAAAAACCTCCACCGCGGGGCTCCGAACCCGCGGCAGAGGTGTGCCATGGCGGAAACCGCCATTTAGCTGGTGCGATGGTATCGGTCGATTCGAATCGCTGTCAACGCAAGTCGGTGAACACGTGCCCTCAATATTAAACATATACGAATCATTGACTTAGGCGTTCTTGCAAAGAGGCCTCATGCTGTTCACACAGTCGCCCGCGAGCGAGATTCAGCGGGCAACCTATGCTGCGTGCATGACTTACTTGAGCGCCGAAGCCGCGGCCGCCGCGCGGGGTCAAAAGTCAAAAATTCCAACCTCGCCCGCCGCCACGACCGTTCGGGTCGGCGTAGGCGTGGTTCGGCGTGGCGAATCGGGTTCGCGCCAGGTGCTGGTGACGCGTCGCCGGGCCGATCAGCCGCTGGGTGGGCTGTGGGAGTTCCCTGGCGGCAAGCTCGAGCCCGGCGAGTCGGTCGAGGCGGCGGTGGTCCGCGAGCTGGCCGAGGAGGTGGGGCTGGCGGTGCGGCCGGTGGGGTCGCTGTCGCCGATCGAGCACGTCTATTCGCACGCCACGGTGCTGCTGGAGCCGCGCTGGTGCGAGGTGATCGACGGGGAGGCCCGGCCGCTGGAGGTCGCGGAGGTGGCGTGGCTGGCGCCGGCCGATCTGGATGCCGAGCGTTTCCCGCCGGCGAACCGGGCGTTGATCGCCGAGGTCCGCGCGGCGATGGGCGTCTGAGCCCGACCCGCGTCTTCGATGCCTTGACCCTCGCCGCCGCTTCGACGCTACGCTGGCCGCATGCAGAGCCCCGCCGCGATCGGCCAGACGTTCCGCAACGCCGCCCGGGCCCAGCAGATCGTCACGGTCGGCATCCGCTTCGGCTTCGGCGACGTCATGGCCAAGACCGGCCTCAGCCGGCTGTTCACCGAGGGGCTCAAGCTCGTTGGGGCCGTCAAGCCCGACGCCGACGCCAAGTCCCTGCCCCAGCCGGTCCGCGTCCGCAAAGCCCTTGAGGCGCTCGGGCCGACTTTCATCAAGATCGGCCAGGTGCTCGCGACCCGGCCGGACCTGATCCCCGAGAGCTGGGCCGACGAGTTCACCCGCTTGCAGGACGACGTCCCCCCGGCCGACCCGGACAAGATCCGCGAGGCCCTCGACCGCGAGTTCCCTCAGGGCGTTGATGAAGCGTTCGCGACGTTCGACTACGAGCCGCTGGCCGCGGGGTCGATCGCGCAGGTCCACGCCGCGACGCTCGCCGACGGCAGCGAGGTCGTCGTCAAGGTGCTCCGCCCCGGCATCCGCGCGATGATCGAGTCGGACATGCAGCTTCTCGCCGGGCTGGCCGAGTTCGTCGAAGAACACTTCACCGACCTGGGCTATTCGCCCACGCAGGTCGTCGAGGCCTTCAGCTCCGAGCTGCAGCGTGAGGTAGACCTGTCGCACGAAGCCCGCGCCTGCGAGCGGCTGCGTCGCGCATTTTCAGACAACCCGAAGGTCGACTTCCCGAAGATCTTCGCGTCGCTGTCGTCCGAGAGCGTGGTGACGATGGAGCGCGTGCGCGGCACGCCGCTGTCCAAGCTCAACGCCGGCGACCGCCCGGCCGAGCAGATGGAAGCCATCGTCCGCGCCGGCGCCGACGCCGTGTTCCGCCAGACGCTGGAGATCGGCTTCTTCCACGCCGACCCGCACCCCGGCAACCTCTTCGCGACCGACGACGGCGCCGTCGTCTTCATCGACTGCGGCATGACCGGCCACGTCGAACCGGCCACGCAGGAAGCGCTCGCCGAGCTTGTGCAGGGCGTGATCGAGGGCAACGTCGACCGCGTGATTGATGTGGTCACCGCCTTAGCCGAGGCCGACCCGGGGATCTACCGCAACCGGCTGTTCCGCGCGGACGTGTTCGACTTCATCGGGCGGTTCCAAGACATCTCCATCAGCGAGCTCAACATGGCCGAGCTACTGGAGGACTTTTTCGCGAAGGTGCGCAAGCACCACATGCGCGTGCCCGCCGACCTGGTGTTCCTCATCAAAGCGCTCACGACGATTCAGGGCGTGGGCGAGAAGCTCGCGCCGGACTTCGAGATCGTCGAGCACGTGCGGCCGTACGTCGAGAAACTCGTGCGGCAGCGCTACGGCCCGGAAGCCATCATCGGCCGAGCGCGACGCGCGGCGACCAACTACTCGCGTTTCTTCGAAGACCTGCCGCTGCAGCTTCGCTCGCTGCTGTTCGACGTCAAGCAGTCGAAAGTCACGGTCAACCTCGAACACCGCAACCTCGACGAGCTGATCCGCACGCTGGACGTGAGCGTGACGACGGTGGCGAACGCGCTGATCGTCTCGGCGGTGATCGTCGGGTCGTCGGTGCTGCTGCTGGCGGCGGCGTCGAGCGACTGGCTGTGGGCCAAGGCGGTGCTGATCGTGCTCGCCGGCGGCGGGTACCTGGCGGGCGCGGCGTTGGGGCTGATCAAGCTGGCGACGAGCTGGATCAGCCGGCGGCGGAGCCGGCTGTAATGGCGATCGTGGGCCACGGGATCGACCTGGTGGAGACGCGCCGGATCGAGCGACTGATCGAGCGGCACGGCCCGCGCTTCCTCGAGCGGGTCTACACCCTCGACGAGCGGTCGTATTGCGAGCGCGACGGCAAGCGACGGATCGAGAAATTGGCTGCGCGGTTTGCGGCCAAAGAGGCGGTGCTCAAGGCGATGGGCACGGGGCTCACGCAGGGGATCGCGTGGACCGAGGTGGAGGTGACGCGTGACCCGCTGGGCCGGCCGGGCGTGCGGCTGTCGGGCACGGCGGCGGCCGAAGCCTCGGCCCGGGGGATCGGCGGGTGGTGGCTGAGCCTGAGCCACATCGAGGGGCACGCGGTGGCGTCGGCCGTGGCCGAGGGCGGGTGAGCCGGGCGGTGGATGAAAGGCCGCGGGCGGGCGGCGGCGGGGAGAAGCGGGGGAGAGGACCCGCTCAGTTGACACGCTCGTGGGCTTGGGTAAGCTACGCGGCTCGCCACTGGCCGCTGCGGCTGATGGCTGTTTTGCCGATGGGCGACACGCTCTCGGCCGGCCCGCTGCACAGGACGACGCTCCCCGATGACCGGTAATCGCATCCGAATCCGCATGGAGGCCTACGACCACCAGGCGCTTGACGCCTCGGCGCGTGAGATCGTCGATCACGCCAAGCGCACCAACGCCCGCGTGGCCGGCCCGGTCCCCCTGCCCACCCGCATCGAGCGCTACACCGTGCTCCGCGGCCCGTTCATCGATAAGAAGTCGCGCGAGCAGTTCGAGATCCGCACGCACAAGCGCATCATCGACATCAAAGAGCCCAACGCCCGCACCGTCGAAGCCCTCAACCGCCTCGTCGTCCCCGCCGGTGTTTTTGTGAAGATCAAGGCCTAGCCCACGGAACTTCCCGCCCTCGCCAACCGCGAGGGTTTTTTATCGCCGGCCCGGCCGGCACGATCGAAGCGGGGTTGATCCCCTGACCGCCCACCGGCGAGTCACGATCCCCAAAGCCCACGAGGCGGCGGACCCCCGGAGACCATCATGCCCAAAGCAATCCTCGGCAGAAAACTCGGCATGACCCGCTACTTCGACGCGGACGGCAAGAACGTGCCCGTCACCGTCGTCCAGGCCGGGCCCTGCGTCGTCAGCCAGCTCAAGACCGACGAAACGGACGGCTACTGCGCCGTCCAGATCGCCTTCGAGGACGTCCGCGGCCGCTCGAGCACTTTCCCCGTCATCGGCCACGACGCCAAGGCCGGCACGACCCCCAAGCGGTTCCACCGCGAGGTCCGCTGCAACGACGCCGGCGAGGTCGAGTCTTACGAGCTCGGCCAGACCGTCGCCGCCAACGACTTCGAAGACGTGATGTTCGTCGATGTCACCTCCACCTCGAAAGGCAAGGGCACCCAAGGCGCCATGAAGCGTCACGGCTTCAAGGGCCAGGAGGCCAGCCACGGCGTCGAGCGTAAGCACCGCTCGCCAGGCTCGGTCGGCGGCCGCTCAGCGTACCTCGGCGGCGGCCGTCCTAAGAAGGGCATCCGCATGGCCGGCCGCATGGGCAACGAGCGCGTGACCGTCCGCAGCCTGCCCATTGTGGCGGTCGACAAGGAACGCAACCTGCTGCTGATCAAGGGCTGCGTGCCCGGCAGCAAGCAGTCGCTGGTGTTTATCCAGGAGGCCAAGAGGCTTTACAAGCGTAAGGCGAGCAAGCTCGCCTGAGGCGAGGCAAGTCGCACGCCGGGCAAGCCCGGCACGCGAGACTGCCCCGCCGCGACATGACGGCGTGAGACCGAGTCGTCGAGAGGCACGATCTGCCGATCGACGGCGAAACAAACGCAACCCGCTCGGCTCCGTGTGGAGCCCACGAGCGAACCCCCGCAACGCGGGCCGTAGGTGAACCGATGATCGAAATCACTGTCCACGACGCCTCAGGCAAGCCCACCGGCAAGGTGGAAGTCGACGAGCAACTGCTCGGCGGCGAGGTGCGTCACGCCCTGCTCAAGCAGGCGTACGTCCGCTACCACGCCAACCGCCGACTCGGCACCGCCAAGACCAAGTCGCGGTCCGAGACGTCCTACTCCACCAAGAAGCTCTACAAGCAAAAGGGCACCGGCAACGCCCGTCGCGGCGACCGCGGGGCCAACATCCTGCGTGGCGGCGGCCGGGCGATGGCCAAGCGCCCCCGCTCGTTCCGCCAGGATATGCCGCGTCAGATGCGTCGCCTCGCCAACCGCAACGCCCTGCTCGCCAAGGCCGTGGACAACGAGATCAAGCTCTTCGAGGGCGTCAGCTTCGACAAGCCCTCGACCAAGCAGTTCAAGGCTCTGGCCGACGCCCTGGGCATCGACCGCACCTGCCTCTTCGCGACCGAGGACGCCCGCACCCCGACGGTCGCCTCGGCCCGCAACCTCGACGACATCGACGTCACGCAGATCGACCGCCTCAACGTCTTCGACGTGCTCAACCACCGCTATCTGATCGCCGACCGCGCCGAATTCGAGGCGTATCTCGGCCGGCTCGAAGACAAGGCCAGCCACCGCAAGGTCGCTGACGTCTCCGCCGACGACATCACCCAGGCCGCCGAGGCCGCCAGCCAGCAGGGAGCCTGACCCATGCCGCTCGCCCTCGACCCCACCCAGATCCTTAAGCAGCCCCTGGTCACCGAGAAGTCGACCTGGGAGTCCGACGCCCGCAACCGTTACGCCTTCGAGGTCGTGATGGGTGCCCGCAAGGCCGACATCAAGCAGGCCGTCGAAACCATCTACGGCGTCCGCGTCGAGAAGGTGTCCACCCAGATTCGCAAGGGCAAGTACCGCCGCACCCGCTTCGGCCCGGCCAAGACCGCCGACTGGAAGAAGGCCGTCGTCCAACTGCACGAAGAAGACCGCATCGAACTGTTCTGATCCATGCCGAGCCCCATTAGCCCCGGCTTCCAGCCGGGGTGAAGAACCAAGAGCCCCACCATGGCCATCCGCGTTTACAAAAAGACCAGCGCCGGGCGACGCAACGCCTCGGTCAACCTCCACTCCGAGGTGACCAAGACCTCCCCCGAGAAGTCGCTGCTCGTCAAGCTCACCAAGTCCGGCGGCCGCAACCACCACGGCAAGATCGTCGTGCAGTCCCGCGGCGGCGGCGCCAAGCGTCGCTACCGCAAGATCGACTTCTCCCGTAAGAAGTTCGACACCCCCGCGACCGTCGTCGGCATCGAGTACGACCCCAACCGCACCTGCAACATCGCCCTGCTTCAATATGAAGACGGCGAGAAGCGTTACATCCTCGCCCCGGTCGGCCTGACCGACGGCATGAAGGTCGTCTCCTCCTCGCAACGCGCCGAGCCCACCGTCGGCAACGCCATGCCGATCTCGGCGATCCCCACCGGCCTCAACGTGCACAACGTCGAGCTCGAGCCCGGCCGCGGCGGCCAGATCTGCCGCTCCGCCGGCTCCTACGCCCGCCTGACCAACAAGGAAGGCAAGTTCGCCACCCTCGTTTTGCCCTCGGGCGAGATCCGTCGCGTCCTGCTCACTTGCCGCGCGACCATCGGCCAGGTCGGCAACACCGACCACGCCCGCGTCAAGCTCGGCAAGGCCGGCCGTGCCCGTCACCTCGGCCGTCGCCCCCACACCCGCGGCGTCGCCAAGAACCACCACGACCACCCGATGGGCGGCGGCGACGGCCGCTCCAAGGGCAACCGCGCCCCCGAGTCGCCCACCGGCGTCCCCGCCAAGGGCGGCCCGACCCGCAAGTCCGGCAAGCCGTCGACCAAACGCATTATCCGCCGCCGCGCCTCCAAGCGCTACGGCATCCTCCGCCTGAAGTAATCGCCCGCACGCACCGACACGACCCCGAGCAACCCCATGGCACGATCGCTCAAAAAAGGCCCCTTCGTCGACCTCAAGCTCTACCGCAAGGTCGAGCAGCAGACGCAGATGGATCGCCACGACCCCATCAAGACCTGGTCGCGCGCCTGCACCATCGTGCCCGAGTTCGTTGGCCACACCTTCCTGGTCCACAACGGCAAGGTGTTCAACTCCGTCTTCGTCACCGAGGACATGGTCGGCCACAAGCTCGGCGAGTTCTCCATCACCCGAAGCTTCCGCTCGCACACCGTGGGCACCAAGGCCCAGCGCGCCGCCGGCCGCGTCTGACCCCGTTCGCCCCGCACCCCGCGGCACCCCCGCGAGACACGACATGCCCTACACCAACATCCATCGCACGGCCCGCATCAGCCCGACCAAGGTGCGCCTGATCACCAACCTGATCAAAGGCAAGCCCGTCGTCGAGGCCGAGACGCTGCTCAAGTTCAGCAAGCAGCGCGCCGCCGTGTTCGTCCGCGACGCCCTGCTCGCCGCCGCCGCCAACGCCGACCACCTGGACGGCTACGCCGAGCGCGACCTCGTCGTCACCGACGCCCGCGTCGACTCCGGCCCGACCATCAAGCGCTTCCAGCCCAAAGACCGCGGCCGCGCCCACCCCATCCTCAAGCGCACCAGCCACATCACCGTCAGCGTCGACGTGCCCGAGCCCGCCGCCGCACCCGCCTGACCCCGGAACCCGAACCCCGAACCCCGAGACCTAATTACCTATGGGACAGAAGACCCACCCATTCGGCTTCCGCGTCGGCATCACCGAGGCCCACCGCTCGCGCTGGTACGCCCCCACCAAGGCGTTCTACGGCGAGCTGCTCATCGAAGACCAGAAGATCCGCAAGTACTGCGATCACCGCCTCAACCGCAAGCCCCCCTTCGCCGCCGTCTCCGACATCCACATCGAGCGCACCCGCGAAGAGCTCAAGGTCATCATCAAGACTGGCCGCCCTGGCCTGGTCATCGGCCCCAAGGGTGCCGAGATCGAGCTGCTCACCCAGGACCTCCAGCGCCTCACCGGCCGCAACGTCTCGATCAACGTCATCGAGATCCACAACCCCGACCTCGAAGCCCAGCTCATCGCCGAGTCGCTCGCCGAGCAGCTCAAGAAGCGCGTCGGCTTCCGTCGCATCCTCAAGATGAAGGCCGAGGCCACCATGACCGCCGGTGCCCAGGGCGTGAAGATCATGCTCTCCGGCCGGCTCGGCGGGCACGAGATGTCCCGCTCCGAAGAGATCCGCCTCGGCGCGATCCCCCTGCAGACCCTCCAGGCCCACGTCGACTACGGCTTCGCCCAGTCGTTCACCACCTACGGCACGCTCGGCGTGAAGGTGTGGGTCTACAAGGGCAACTACGAAGAACAGATCGAAGAAGAGACCAGCCGCGCCGCCGGCGCCCGCGCCCGTGCCCGCGGCCGGTATTGATCCGCCAACCCAAGTAAGCACCCCGAAGAACCAAGAGGCCACCCATGCCCCTGATGCCCAAACGAGTCAAGTTCCGCAAGCAGATGCGCGGCAAGGTCAAAGGCGTTGCCTCCCGCGGCAACACCGTCGCCTTCGGCGACTACGGCCTGCAGCTGCTCGAAGGCGGCTGGCTCACCGCTCGCCAGATCGAGGCCGGCCGCATCGCCGCCCGCCAGTACGTCAGCCGCGAGGGCAAGCTCTTCGTCCGCGTTTTCCCCGACAAGCCCATTTCCAAGAAGCCCTTGGAAACGCGTATGGGCAAGGGCAAGGCCGAGCCCGAGTACTGGGTCGCCCGCGTCAAGCCCGGCACCATGGTCTACGAACTGACCGGCGTGCCCAAGGACCTGGCCCGCCAGGCCTTCGCCCGCGTCGCCCACAAGATGCCGTTCCGCTGCCGCTTCGTCGAACGCCGCCACGGCCTCGTCTAACTCCGACTAACCGCCCCCGCACCACGCCGCATCGAGCCAAGCCATGCCGATCAAGAAGGAAGAACTTCACAAGCTAAGCGACGCCGAGATCACCGAAGAGGTGGCCCGACTGCGCAGCCGTCACTACGAGCTGCGCAGCCTCCGCGTCACCGAGCGGATCGAGAACCCCCGCGAGTTCGGCAACATCCGCCGCGACATCGCCCGACTGCTCACCGAGGCCCGCACCCGTGAGCTCGCCGCACAGACCACCCCGGAGACCGTCTGAGATGACCGACGCCACCGCCACGGCAGACAAGAAGCGCGTGCTCACCGCCACCAAGATCGGGGTCGTCACCTCCGACAAGGCCGACAAGACCCGCACGGTCTCCGTCGAGTACCAGCAGAAGCACCCCAAGTACGGCAAGTTCCTCCGCCGCCAGGCCAAGTTCCACGCCCACGACGAGAAGAACGAGTCCCGCACCGGCGACCGCGTCGAGATCGCAAGCTGCCGCCCGCTGAGCAAGACCAAGACGTACCGCATCGTCCGCATCGTCGAAGAAGGCGTCCGACAAGAGCACTAAGTCGCTCGCCGTCCGCACCCCGCCGGCCCAAGCCAAAGCCCGCCGGCCTTTGAGACCCAGCCATGATCCAGCAGGAATCCCGAGTCGACGTCGCCGACAACAGCGGAGCCCAGGTGGCTTACGTCATCCGCGTCCTCGGCGCCAAGACCGCCCGCGGCAAGTCCACGCGGCCGACCGCCTCCGTCGGCGACCGCGTCGTCTGCTCGGTGAAGAAGTCGCTGCCCGGCAGCGACATGAAGAACGGCCAGATCGTCAAGGCGGTCGTCGTTCGCACCAACTACCCCGTCCGCCGTCAAGACGGCAGCTACGTGCGGTTCGACAAGAATGCCGTCGTGCTGATCGACGACGAGGGCAACCCCCGCGGCACGCGCATCTTCGGCGCGGTCGCCCGCGAGCTCCGTGAGAAGGCGTACATGAAGATCGTTTCCCTGGCCAGCGAGGTGGTGTGATATGGCACGACACGTCCGACGAGGCGACACCGTGATGATCCGCTCCGGGTCCGACAAGGGCCGCACCGGCAAGGTCCTGCGCGTCCTGGTCGACGAGGACCGCGTCGTCGTCGAGGGCATCAACGTCAAGGTCAAGCACGTCAAGCCCACGCAGCAGAACCCGCGCGGCGGCGGACGGACCCAGATCGAGATGCCCGTCCACATCTCCAACGTCATGCCCGTCGATCAGAACGGCAAGGCCACCCGCGTCCGCTTCGAGACCAAGCCCGACGGCAGCAAGGTCCGCCTCGCCCAGACCACCGGCGAGCAGATCGGCCCCGAACTCAAAAAGGCCAAGGCCTAACCCCCCGAACCCACGCACCAAGCAGCAACCATGGCCGACAAGAAAACCAAGAACGACGCCGAGAACGCGCTGCCCACGCCGCCGCCGCGGCTCAAGCTGCGCTACCGCGACGAGATCGCCCCCAAGGTCGGGCAGCGATTCGGCATCAAGAACAAGCTCGCCCTGCCCGCGATCGAGAAGATCATCATCAACGTCGGCATGGGCAAGGAGCTCCAAGGCACCAAGCTCGACCCCAAGGCCCGCGAGCAGGTCGTCTCCGACCTCGCCATGATCACCGGCCAGCAGCCGGTCGTGAAGCAGGCCAAGAAGTCGGTCTCGAACTTCAAGCTCCGGGCCGGCTACGAGGTCGGCGCGATGGTCACCGTCCGCGGCGACCGCATGTGGGAGCTGCTCGACCGGCTCATCAACCTCGCCATCCCCCGCATCAAGGACTTCCGCGGCCTGGGTGACAAGAAGTTCGACGGCCGCGGCAACTACGCCTTCGGCATCACCGAGCAGGCCATCTTCCCCGAGATCGACATGGCCGCCGCCCAGTACACCCACGGGATGAACATCCAGATCGTCTTCAAGAACTCCAACGACGAACTCAGCCACGCCGTCATGTCCGAGCTCGGCTGGCCCTTCGTCTCCACCCGCAAGGCCAAGGAAGGCTAAGCCTCCGCCCGGCCGCCCAGCGAACCGAACCCCAGCACTCACCCAAACGAGCGAACCACCATGGCCAGCAAGTCCACCGTCACCCGCATGGAGCGGGTCAAGAAGACCATCGACAAGTACGCCGAGAAGCGCCGCCAGCTCAAGGCCGACGGCGACTACGCCGGCCTGCAGAAGCTCCCCCGCGACGCCAGCCCGACGCGCTACCGCGAGCTCTGCGCCCTCACCGGCCGCAGCCGCGGCGTCTACCGCAAGTTCAAGCTCAGCCGCATCAAGCTCCGCGAGCTCGCCCTCGAAGGCAAGGTCCCGGGCATGCGTAAAGCCTCCTGGTAACCCACCCGAACTCACCGCACCCACCCCGCACACCCCCGCTTAAGACAGCCCCACCGAGCCCACGCCTATGGCCCTCAGCGACCCCATCGCCGACATGCTCACGCGGATCCGCAACGCCAACCGCAATGAGGCCGACTCCGTCGACTGCCTCAACTCCAAGGTCTGCCGCGGCATCGCCAAGACCCTCCAGGACGAGGGCTACATCAACGGCTTCGACGTCATCGACGATGGCCGCCAAGGCATCCTCCGCGTCAACCTCAAGTACGGACCCCGCGGCGAGAAGCTGATCCACTCGATCCGCCGCGAGTCCAAGCCCGGCCGACGCGTCTACACCAAGGTCAAGGACGTCCCCCGACCCCTCGCCGGCCTGGGCATCTGCGTCCTCACCACCCCGCGTGGCGTCATGTCCGACCGCATGGCCCGCAAGGAAAACGTCGGCGGCGAACTGCTCTGCACCGTCGAGTAAACCCGAACCCAAGCCCCGGCTCAACGCCCCACCCGAACCCGAGACCCGCCATGTCCCGCATCGGCAGAAAACCTGTCCCCATCACCAAAGGCGCCAAGGTCAGCGTCAACGGACGCGACATCCTCGTCGAGTCTTCCAAGGCCAAGCTCACCTTCCAGCACCGCCCGGAGGTCAGCGTCAAGGTCGAGGACGCCGAGGTCATCGTCGAGCGCCACGGCGACTCCCGCACCGCCCGCGCGATGCACGGCCTGACTCGCTCGCTCATCGCCAACATGATCGAGGGCGTCGTCAACGGCTACTCGCGCCAGCTCGAGATCGTCGGCGTCGGCTGGAACGCGGCCGTCAAGGGCAAAACCGTCGAGCTCAACGTCGGCTACGCCGACACCCGCAAGGTCCCCGTGCCCGATGGCGTCAACGTCGAGGTCAAGGGCCAGGACATCACCGTCACCGGCCCGGACAAGCAGCTCGTCGGCCAGACCGCCGCCGCCATCCGCGCCCACCGCAAGCCCGAGCCCTACAACGGCAAGGGCATCAAGTACAAGAACGAGGTCATCCTCCGCAAGGCCGGCAAGGCCTTCGCCGGCGGCAAGTAAGCCTCATTTAGCGACGCGGCTTGCCGCGACACCCCGCTCAACCCCGAGCCCAAACCATGGAACGCAACAAGCTCCGCACCGTCCGCCGCAACCGCCGCAAGATCGGCATCCGCAAGCGCATCCTCGGCACCGCCGAGCGCCCGCGCCTCACGGTCTACCGCTCCGGCAAGCACATGTACGCCCAGGTCGTCGACGACCTCGAGGGCCGCACCCTCGCATCGGCGTCCACCGTGCAGGCCAAGATCGGCTACGGCGGCAACGTCGAATCCGCCGCCTCTGTCGGCACCAAGATCGCCGAGGCCGCCAAGGCCGCCGGCGTCGAGCAGGTCGCCTTCGACCGCAACGGCTTCCGCTATCACGGCCGGGTCAAGGCCCTGGCCGACGCCGCCCGCGAAGGCGGCCTCAAGTTCTGATCCTCTGACCTAAGCCTCCCGCACCCCACCGCACACCCGACCCCCGAGCCCCCATGGCTGAACAACTCCGCGACAGCTCGAATCTCGAATCCACCACCGTCTGGATCAACCGCACCTCCACGACCGTCAAGGGCGGCCGCCGGCTCGGCTTCGCCTCGCTCGTCGTCGTCGGCGATCGCAACGGCTCGGTCGGCATCGGCTACGGCAAGGCCCCCGGCGTCCCCGCCGCCATCGAGAAGGCCCAGAAAAACGCCCGCAAGAAGATGTTCAAGATCAACACCAAGGCCTCGACCATCCCCCACCCGGTCACCGGCCGCTTCTGCGCCTCCAAGGTCCGCCTCATCCCCGCCGGCCCGGGCACCGGCGTCATCGCCGGCGGCACCGTCCGCGCCGTCCTCGAGATGGCCGGCATCACCGACTGCCTCACCAAGTCCTACGGCTCGAACAACAAGATCAACTGCTGCAAGGCCGTGATGGACGGCCTCGAGCAGCTCCGCACCCGCGAGTCGATCGCCGAGCTCCGCGGCGTCGAGATCGAGTCCTCCACCGTCGACGAAGCCCTCGAGCTGTCCAAGCGATTCATGAAGGAATCGGCCGACTCCTCCGGCGAGAAGGCCAAGGCCCCGGTCAACACCGTCGGCCAGGAGCAGCGCGGCGGCGGACGTCGCGGCGGCGGAGGCCGCGGCCGCAGCGGCGGCGGCCGTGGACGCGGCGGCGCCCCTCAGCCCCCCGAGCAGTCGGCCGCCCCGACCGAAGCGCCCGCCGGCGACGCTCCGGCCCCCGCGCCCGCCGAAGGCCAGTCCTGACCCCGCTCCCCGCCAAGACCCCCGCGACGCACCACGCACGCACCCCGACCCGAGATTCCAGCCATGATGATCCACGATGTCACCGAGAAGGCAGGCCCCCACAAGCGCCGCAAGCGCGTCGGTCGCGGCCCCGGATCGGGCAACGGCAAGACGGCCGGCCGAGGCCACAAGGGCGCTCACTCCCGCGCCGGCTTCTCCCGCAAGGTCGCCCACGAAGGCGGCCAGATCCCCTTCTACGCCCGCCTGCCCAAGGTCGGCTTCTCCAACGCCAAGTTCGCGACCGAGCTGGCCGTCGTGAACCTCCGCGTCCTCGACGCCCGCTTCGACGACGGCGCCGTGATCGACGCCGCCATCCTCGCCAAGCACGGCCTGATCAAGAGCGAAAAGCTCCCCGTCAAGGTGCTTGGCACCGGCGACATCACCAAAAAGCTCACCCTCACGGTCGCGGCGATCTCCGCCACCGCCCGCGAGAAGGTCGAAGCCAAGGGCGGATCGATTACCATCGTCCCCGCCAAGAAGGGCCGCCGGCCCAAGGGCGTCAAGAAGGGTGCCGACGAGTAGTCACCCGCAGGGCTTGACGCCCCACCCCGACCAAGGACGGACCGTCGGTCATGCTGCAAGCCTTCCTGAACGTCTTCCGTGTCAAGGAGCTCCGCTACAAGCTCCTCTTCACGCTCGCGATGCTGACGATCTATCGCATCGGCTTCTTCATCCCCATCCCCGGCGTCAGCCAGGAAGCCCTGACCGAATGGGCCAACGACGCCCAAGGCAGCGGCCTGGGCAACATCCTTTCCTACGTCACGATCTTCACCGGCGGCAGCCTCGGCCAGTCCACCGTCTTCGGCCTGGGGATCATGCCGTACATCTCCGCGGCGATCATCTTCCAGCTCATGGGCACCGTCTCCGAACGGCTCAAAGCCCTTAAAAAAGAAGGCCCACGCGGCCAGCAGAAGATCACCGAATACACCCGCTACCTCACCGTCGCGCTCTGCGCCCTGCAGTCCGCCTTCTGGCTGAGCTTCCTTCAGTCCGGCCAAGAGCCGCTGGTCTACCCCGAGTTCCAGACCGGCTGGCTCTACGTGCTCTACTGGCTCTGCGGCGTCACCGGCATGACCGCCGGCTCGATCTTCCTCATGTGGCTCGGCGAGCAGATCGACAAGTACGGCATCGGCAACGGCATCTCGCTGATCATCACCGCCGGCATCGTCGCCTTCATGCCCCAGGCGATCCAGATGCTCGTCTCCGACTTCTCGCTCGCCCCCGGCCACGTCGGCACCGGCATCGGCACCCTCGCCTTCCTCGCCGGCTCGTTCGTCATCGTCACCGCCGGCGCGATCATCATCACCCAGGGCCAACGCCGCATCCCCATCCAGCAGGCCAAGCACACCCGCGGCCGCAAGGTCTACGGCGGCCAGAAGGCCTACCTCCCGCTCCGCGTCAACCACGGCGGCGTCATGCCGATTATCTTCGCCTCGTCGCTGATGATCTTCCCGTCCGTCCTCTTCGGCTACCTCGCCACCCAGTTCCCCACCACCCTCCCCGGCCAGGAAGAAACCGGCCTGCTCTACTGGATGTGGGCCAGCACCCTCAGCTTCCTGAACGACAACTTCGCGAACCTCCAGGGCTACCTCTACTGCGTGGTCTACATCGGGATGATCTTCTTCTTTGCGTACTTCTGGACCTCCGTCCAGTTCCAGCCGGACGAGATGGCCGAGCAGCTCCAACGCAACGGCAGCTTCATCCCCGGCCTGCGGCCCGGCCCGCGCACCGCCCAATACCTCGAAACCGTCATGGAGCGGATCACCTACGTCGGCGGCGGCTTCCTCGCCGTCATCGCGGTCATCCCCGCCATCGTGTCGTCGTCGTTCGGCGTCGACTTCATCATCACCCAGTTCCTCGGCGGCACCGGCCTGCTGATCGTGGTGTCCGTGATGCTCGATTTCGTCCAGCGGATCGAGGCCGCCCTGCTCATGCGCAACTACCAGGGCTTCCTTGGCGCAGGCGGCGGCTCGACCGGCCGTGGCCCGAGGATCCGCGGCCCGCGGGGGTAGTCCGGGGGTGATCCAGGCCGGTTGATCCCGGCTGCCCGCAACCATCTTGATTTGGCCCAAAACCGGCCACGCCCCGGATTTGAGGAAACCGGAGAGAATCGATACACTGCTCGGCTCGGCGTGAAGAGCCGGGCCGCCGCCGGGCTCACCACATCGAGTCGGACGACGGATGGGAATTAAGCCAAAGACCCGGGACCAGATCGAACACATGCGACGCGCCGGGCGCGTCGTGCGACAGGTCCTGAACCGCTGCCGGGAGATGTGCGTCCCCGGTGTGACAACCGCAGAGATCGACAACGAAGGCCAACGCCTCATCGACGAGGCCGGCGCTAAGGGCATGTTCCGCGGGTACACCGCCGGCGGCTCGCTGCCGCCCTTCCCCGCCGCGCTGTGCGTCAGCGTCAACGAGGTCGTCGTGCATGGCATCGGCCGCGGCGACCAGGTCATCGCCGAGGGCGACATCGTCGGCGTCGACTGCTGCGTTCAGCTCGACGGCTGGTGCGGCGACGCCGCGACCACCATCCTCGTCGGCGACGTCGCCCAAGACACCCGCGACATGTGCGACGCCACCCAGCACGTCCTGCAGATCGCCGTCGAGAACATCCGCCCCGGCCGCCGCTGGAGCCAGATCGCCCGCCTCATGCAGAACTACGCCGAGTCCCGCGGCTACGGCGTCGTCCGCGAGATGGTCGGCCACGGCATCGGCCAGACCATGCACGAAGCCCCCCAAGTGCCCAACTTCGTCACCGGCCCCAGCAACGGCCGAAGCAAGCTCCGCCGCCCCCAGACGTGGCCCAACCGAAACGACTTCACGCTCAAGCCCGGCTACACGTTCGCCGTCGAGCCCATGTGCTTCCTCGAAGCCCAAGGCCGACCCAGCGGCATCAAGACCCTCGCCGACAAGTGGACCGTCGTCACCCAGAACGGCCTGCCCGCCGCCCACTACGAGCACACCGTCGCCGTCACCGAAACCGGCTGCGACGTCCTCACCGACGGCAAATGACCCACCCACTCGATCTCTGCGAAACGAACCACCCGCCGCTGACGTCAGCGGCTCGATCGAACACCACGGAACCAAGCGTTGCCCAAGGAAGACAAACTCCAGCTCGAAGGGATGGTCACCACCGCCCTGCCCAAAGCGCTGTTCCGGGTCAAGCTGGAGAACGAGCACGAAATCATCGCGCACCTGTCCGGCAAGATGCGCAGCCACTACATCCGCGTCCTCCCCGGCGACCGCGTGACCGTCGAGATCAGCCCTTACGACCTCACCAAGGGCCGCATCACCTACCGCCACTAAGTCCGCCCGCCACCCCGAAGCAAGCGAGCACCGCCATGAAAGTCGTCACCAGCCTCAAGAGCGCCAAGAAGCGCCACGCCGACTGCCAGATCGTCCGCCGCCGCGGCAAGACCTTCGTGATCTGCAAGTCCAACCCCAAGTTCAAAGCGCGTCAGAAGTGACGCGAAGCGTCATCCGCCGCGCAGCGGCTGGTCGCAACGCGACCGCGTAACCCGAGGCCCGCAGGGCCCGGCTCCAAAACCCCCGACCGCACACCGCCCCCGGCACCCAAAGGACCATCCCATGCCCCGCCTCCTCGGCATCGAGATCCCCGACAACAAGCCCATCCGCATCGCGCTGCGCTACATCTACGGCGTCGGCCCGCACCTCGCCGACCGCGTCGTCGAGAAGCTCGGCGTCGACCCCCAGGCCCGCGCTCACACCCTCAGCGAGACCGACCTCGCCCGCATCGCCAGCGTCCTCGAGGAAGAGAACATCCTCGTCGAGGGTGCCCTCCGCCGGCAGGTCCAGCAGAACATCCAGCGCCTCCGCGAGATCCGCTGCTACCGCGGCGACCGCCACCGCCGAGGTCTGCCCTGCCGCGGCCAACGCACCAAGACCAACGCCCGCACCCGCAAAGGCCGCAAGAAGACAGTCGCCGGCAAGAAGCGCGTCGGCAAGTGACGCACCGCGTCACCCGCCGCGAAGCGACTGGTCGCAACGCGACCGCCTAACCCGAGGCCCGCAGGGCCCGGCTCTCATCCCCGTCCACCCCACACCCCGAAGCGAGTTGCCGGCGGGAACGTCCCCCCAAACGGCAACGCCCGCAGCTACGGAGCACCGCCACCATGGCCAAGAAGTCCAAGAAAATCCGCAAGAACGTCGGCCGGGCCATCGCCCACGTCAAAGCCACGTTCAACAACACCATCGTCACCATCACCGACGTCAACGGCGAGACCCTCGCCTGGCAGTCAGCCGGCACCATCGGCTTCAAGGGCTCGCGTAAGTCGACCCCCTTCGCCGCGACCCGCGCTTCAGAAGAGTGCGCCGCTGCCGTCAAGAAGATGGGCGTCACCGAGGTCGAAGTCCGCGTCCGCGGCGCAGGTTCGGGCCGCGAGTCGGCCGTCACCGGCCTCCAGCACGGCGGCCTGAAGATCACCGCGATCGAAGACCACACGCCCATCCCGCACAACGGCTGCCGCCCCCGCAAGAAGCGCCGCGTGTAAGTCCACCGAGCGATCTCACGATCGGGTATGCGGCGATCTCACACGCCGCGACCCCAATCGCAAAATCACGAAATCGCTCAATCACCCGATCTCACCCCCGCCCACAGCAGCCGGCCCGGTCGCGGCACCGGACACCGAGCGATACGAGGCGGGCCTTCCCTCCCCAGGAACGCCGCACCCCGACCGGAGCATCCCCATGAGAATCCGCTGGCGTGGACTCGAACTTCCCCATCGCGTCACCCCCGACAACGAGCTCAACAGCGACACCTACGGCAAGTTCGTGATCGAGCCCTTCGAGCGCGGCTTCGGCACGACGCTCGGCAACTCCCTCCGCCGCGTGCTGCTCTCCAGCCTCGAAGGCGCCGCCGTCACCTCCGTGAAAATCCAGGGCGCCGCCCACGAGTTCACCAGCCTCGAAGGCGTGATGGAGGACGTCACCGACATCATCCTCAACGTCAAGTCGATGATCGTCAGCTCCGAGTCCGACGAGCCCAAGACCATGCGTCTGCAGGCCGAGGGCCCGGGTGAAGTCACCGCCGACCTCATCGAGGCCGACACGTCGATCACCATCCACAACCCCGAGCTCGTCCTCGCGACGCTGACCAAGCAGGTCGACTTCGACATGGAGTTCACCGTCGAGAAGGGCCGCGGCTACGTCCCCGCCTCCGAGCAGTACTCCGAGGAGCAGGACCAGGAAGTCGGCGTCATTCCCATCGACGCCCTCTTCAGCCCCGTCAAGCGTGTCCGCTACAAGACCGAGGACACCCGCGTCGGCCAGAAGACCAACTACGACAAGCTCACGATGGAGATCTGGACCAACGGCACGACCGACCCCGAGATGGCGATGGTCGAGGCCTCCAAGATCCTCCGCAAGCACCTCAACCCGTTCGTGCAGTACTTCGAGCTCGGCCCGGCCACCGCGTCCGAGTCGGCCGTCGCCGCCGCGCGGGTCGACGAGGAGCTGATCCACAAACTCCAAATGCCCATCAGCGAGCTCGACCTGTCCGTCCGCGCCGGCAACTGCCTCGAGGCGGCGCAGATCGCGACCGTTGGCGGCCTGGTCATGACCCCCGAGTCCGACCTGCTCAAGGTCCGCTCCTTCGGCAAGACCTCGCTGCGTGAGGTCAAGCGCAAGCTCGCCGACCTCGGCCTCGAACTGGGCATGGAACTGCCTACCGAAGTGCAAGCCGAAGCAGGCGTGTAACAACCCGCAAATCGAAACGAAAAACTTGTAACGCCGAGATCAACAGGCCGTTTCGAGTTCAGAGTTAAAAGTTTCGAGTTAATCACCCACCGGCTCGGGCGTTCCGAGCCGACCCGCGGCCCCCGACGCCGCACCCTTCCCCGGCAACCCCGGGAGTGGCGAGCCGAGCGAACGTCTCCGTTCGGCCGTCAACAACATGGCCCTCAACTCAGGAGCCCACCCATGAGACACCGCGTGCACGGCCGCAAGCTCCGCCGCAAAACCAACCACCGCATCGCCATGTGGCGCAACATGGCGATCTCGCTGTTCACCCACGGGCAGATCACGACGACCCTCCCCAAGGCCAAGTCGCTCAAGCCCTTCGTCGAGAAAGTCATCACCGCGGCCAAGCAAGGCGACCTCGCCAGCCGCCGCCGCGTGATCGCCCAGCTCGGCGGCAACAAGATCGTGGCCGCCAACGACGAGGACGAGGCGATCAACGACCTGCGCAACCGCTACGGCGAGCTGACCAAGCAGGCCCGAACCAAGGCCCCCAAGATCGTCGCCAAGCTCTTCGACGAGATCGCCCCGCGCTACAAGGACCGCCCCGGCGGCTATACGCGGATCATCAAGCTCGATCGCCACCGCATCGGCGACGCCGCCGACCTGTGCGTGATCCAGCTCATCGCCGAGGACGACGGCGGCCCCCAGGTCTCCGGCCGCTACAGCCGCCGCCGCGACAAGGCCAACCGCCGGATGGAGTTCGCCGCTCAACGCCGCAAGGCCGACAAGCCGCAAGCCGACGCCGAGCCCAAAGCCGACGCCGCCGAGCCGGCCGAGACCGAGCAGAGCTAAACAGCCCGCTCGCTCAAATCACGCCGCGCGAGGCCGCAACGCCCGATCGATGTCGCTCATCAGCAGCTTCATGTCGATCGGCTTGTGGTGCACTGCCAGTGCGCCGAGGCTTGTGGCCATGGCATCGAGCCGAGCCGAGTGATCGCCCGTGAGGTAGATCGTCGGGATGCCGCCCTGCTCGTCCATGCGCTCCATGCGTTCCAGCACGCTGAACCCGTCGCCGGCGGGCATGTTGATATCGAGCAGCATCACGTCCGGCCTGTCGCGCACCGCTTTGGCGAAGCTGTTGTAGCCATCGCTGGCGGTGATCACCTCGAACCCTTTGTTTTCGAGGCGTGTGCTCAGCGCGGCGGTCACGCGGGGGTCGTCGTCGGCGACGAGGATACGGCGGTTGCTTGACATCGGGTCTCCGGGTCAGGGGTGAGACATTCCACGGTCGCGCGGGTCAGGCCGCGCAACGGCCGCCGTCCACAAACAGCTCGGCGTCGATGACGTCGATCAGGTTGGTCAGGCTGAATGGCTTTTCGACCATCAGGATGTTCGGCATGCGTCGGATCGCGCCGGCGTACTCATCGCGGAATCCGGTAATCACGATGATCGGCACGTCACTCCTAGACCGAATGTTTCGGATCACGCCAAAGCCGTCCAAGGCCGGCATGTTGAGGTCGGTGATCACCAGATCGATGCGATCCGGATCGAACTCCATGACGCCCTGCGCGCCGTTGTCCGCGTGCACGCAGCCAATCCCGGCGTGCGACAGGCGCGCGTCGATGGCGGCCAGCACGCCGTCGTCGTTGTCAATCACCAGTACCGTCGCACGCGGGGGGATCATCTGTTCGGCCATCAACTCGGGCTCCTGGTGGTTGCAAAATCATCTTTGGGCGAATCGGCAAGCACCCTCTCGATGCAGGCCGTGAGCCGCTTCGGCTCGTAAGGCTTGGCCATAACTTCGTTCGCCCCGGCGCTGAGCGCCAGCTTGCGCACGTCGTCGGTCACGTTGGCCGACAGCACGATGACAGGCAAGCCGCGCCACCTATCCTCGGCGCGCACCCGCCGACACACCTCCAACCCGTCGATCCCCGGCATCCGCAAGTCGAGGATCACCGCCGAAGGCACGCCCTCATCGAGCGCCGCCAACCCCTGCTCGCCGGTCCTCGCCTCGCGGATGTCATACCCCGCCGCATCCAGACGGATGCGGATCGCCGCCGCGACCTGCGGGTCGTCTTCGATCACTAGAAGCTGGTCACGCACTGGCACGCAGCTCCAGAGGCCCGGGCGTGATCGCCGCCAACAAGTCATCCACGCACTCGGGCAGCCGCCACGAACCCATTTGCGACACCGAAGCACGCGACGCGCCCTCGCCCTCCTGCCACGGCTCATCGGTCAGCTCGCTCCACGACGTCGCCACGGCCTTCCGCCACTCCACCACACGCGACATCGGGCACACCACCACCAACGTCCTGCTCGACATCGAAGACAGCACAATCCCGTCGCCGCCACCGTTCGCGGCGATCAACGAACGAGCATCCTCTAACGAAGGCGGCGCCAACTTCGGCAGTGTCACGCGCAGCGCACTCACCGCCATCGGCTCATCGGGCTTTGCGAACACCTCGGCGTAACGACGCACAATCGTGTTCCGGTCGTTCGGGCACAGCGTGAGCGTGAACGTGCTGCCCTCGCCGAGCGTGCTCTCGACGTGGACCCGCCCCAGGTTCAGCATCGCCAGATCGCAGGCGATGTTCAGCCCAAGCCCAAAGCCCTTGCCCGACCGCCGCGAGTCGCCGAACTGCTGGAACCGCCCGCTCAACAGCCCGATGTCTTCATCGCTCAAGCCGGGCCCACGGTCCGCCACACGGATCGCCACACTCCCGGTTGCATCCAGGCCGGCGTCGATCGTGACACGCTCGCCGCTCGGCGAGAACTTGATCGCGTTGCCCACGAGGTTCAGCAGCGCCCGCCCCGCCTTCTCGACGTCGCAATACAGCTCTGGCAGGTCGGCACCGATCCGTTCGACCAACTCGACCTTCCGCGACGCCGCCCCGGCCTGCAGCTTCGGCCGCACACGCTCGAGCACGTCTTCCACCCGGCACGGCTGCCGATTCACACGGAGCCGATTAGCGCGCAGCTTGCTCGTATCCAAGAAGTCGTCGACCATCTGGCTCAGGTCGCGAACCGATGACTCGATGTGCCCGAGAAACTCGCGCTGCTTGTCGTTGACCTCGCCGCCGATGCCGTCGTTGAGGATCGACGCAAACTCTTGGATAACGGTCAAAGGCGTGCGGAACTCGTGCGCGACGTTGTCCACGAAGCGATGGGCCGTGTCCGTGAGCTCTTTGAGCTTGCGGTTTCGCGTCGCCAGGTCGCAGTTGCTCTGCTTGAGCTGGAACGCCAGCTCGCGGTTCTTCTCGGCCAGACGATGACGCCGCAGCGCATCGCTGATCGCACGCCCCAGCACCTCGGGGTCGCGGGCCAGGTCGGTCTTGCGCACGTAGTCCGCCGCGCCGTTGCGGAACGACGCCACTACCATCCCCTCGTCGCCCGATCCGGTCAGCATGATCACCGGCCCCTGCGAGGCACGCAGCAGGTCCGGCAGCCAATCGACCCCGCTCGCACCGGGCATCTTCAGATCGCAGAGCGTCACGACCCGCCCCTGCGAGGGATAGCTCGCCACCGCATCCACCGGGTCGGTGAAGGTCTGCACCTCCGGCCGATGCGGCGACCAGCACGTGTGAATCTCCGGCCGACGGAGGATCGCCGAGACCGCCCGCAACTGCCAATCGTCGTCGTCGATCACGAAGACCTGAACGGGTTGCTGCGATTCGGATCCCATAAGACTCCCCTGAATGCGTCAAAACGGATCTAGGTATGCGTCGTTCACGGCGTGGGCGGGGGAGTCATCGAACCGATGGCGGGCACACTCCATAAAGTTGATAAGGGGGTTCCGTGTGCACCCCAGAAAAACGTTCACCTTTGACGGTTAGCGAAAGCCACCCCGCAGCACCGCCCGTCAGGCCGCCAAGCGCAAGTCATGCGAAGTTGAGCTGGGTGTCTCGCCTGGATCGCGAATGACAAAACGGCCCTTGCGGGCCGCTTCGTCGAAAGGTCTCGGGCGGGGAGGCAGCCGCCACGAGACCCGATCCAGGGCGTGTCTTCCCGGCCGATGGCCGGACGTCTCCGGCGGCTCGTCGCGTGAGGCGGCGTGCGTCACCAGGAACGCCTGAACAGTCCGATACACCCCCGCCCAAGGCAAACCGAACTTCCACAAATTCCTTAAGCCAAGCTAAGCCAACGTCTTGCGAAACCGGCCTCGGCAACGCCCATCGCTATACTTTCGCCATGGACGCCCCACCCGCCGCCCCCGGCGAGAAGCTCGGCCTCTTCCCCGGCACCTTCGACCCCATCACCAACGGCCACCTCGACATCCTCATCCGAGGCCAAGGCCTGTTCGACCGCCTCGTTGTCGCCGTCGGCCGAAACCCCGCCAAGACCGAGCTCTTCTCCGTCGAAGAACGCTGCGCCATGATCGAAGCCCTCGTCCGCGACCGCTGCGACGACCACGTCCACGTTGCCAGCTTCTCCGGCCTCACCGTCGACTACGCCCGTAGCATCGGCGCCAACGCCATCCTCCGCGGCCTGCGCAACGTCACCGACCTCAACTTCGAGTTCCAGCTCGCCCTGACCAACCGCGCCATCGCCGGCATCGAAACCGCCTTCGTCATGTCCGGCGAGCAATACGGCTTCACCTCCTCCACCCTCATCAAGCAGATCGCCTCCGGCGGCGACATCGATCGGCTCGACCAGCTCCTCCCCGCCCCCGTCATCGACGCCATGAAGCAAAAAAAAGACGCCAACGGCGGCAAGCTCCCCTGGGCCACCATCGACCACTTCAAGGACTGATCGCCTAGCCACTCAACCATTCCGCAAGCCGGCGAGCAACGCTCGCCGGGTTCACCCCACGCCCGCCAACGACCCAACCCTCGCCCTTCACTCACCCCCAATCCGGCGAGCGTTGCTCGCCGGCTGACCGCGATACCCTTTTACTCATGCCCGACCTGCGCATCATCTCCATCGGCGCCCTCTCGATCCACGAGCTGTGGGACGCCCCGCTGCCCCCGCGCACCGCACACGCGACGACCACGCTCGTCGTCGCCGACGACCGCCGCATCCTCGTCGACCCCGCCCTGCCGCCCGAAGTCATCTCCGCCCGCCTCGAAGAGCGTGCCGGCCTGCGCCCCAGCGACATCACCGACGTCTTCCTCACCTGCTTCCGCCCCGCGCACCGCATGGGCCTGCCGGCGTTTGACTCGGCCAAGTGGTGGGTCGGCGAGGTCGAGCGCGAGGCCGTCGGCACCATGCTCGTCGAGCGCTTCCAGGCCGAGCCCGCCGACTCGGACGAGGCCGAGATCTACCGCCGCGAGGTCGCGCTCTTGCAGCGATGCCAGGCCGCGCCTGACAAGCTCGCCGAGGGCGTCGACCTCTTCCCCCTGCCAGGCTACACCCCCGGCACCTGCGGCCTGCTCCTGCCCGAACCCACACGCACCATCCTCATCGCCGGCGACGCCGTGCCCACCGTCGAACACCTCCACCGCGGCCGCGTCCTCCGCGGCGCCTTCGACGCCGAACTCGCGATGGAAAGCTTCAAAGAAGCGATCGAGATCGCCGACGTGATCGTGCCTGGACACGACAACGTGCAGTTGAACCCGGTATCGCGAAGGTGAGCAGAGACACCCTCTCCGGGCTCAACTGGCGGCCGTGGCGCCCCATCTTCTTAGCGGTGGGCTGCCCTCCTCAAGAAGCCCGGAGGCTGTGGTTTAAGAGTCTCATACTTGGAGTCGGTACAGGACTTCTAACCGGTACCGTCATGTTCGCGATCTACCTCACCGTATTCACCAACTACACGGACATTTACCTCATAGAAGCTTGGAAGATGGCGAGCCGTGGGAGAACATGGGGAACTCGGATACAAGGCAGCTTGATGCTTTTCCAAGGCTTGATCGGTCCTTTTATTTGCTTGACTGTCAGCTTACTGATCACTCAAAGAGCCACATGTCTGAGGGCGATACGTCGTACACGCTACCGCCGAGGTGGTAGAGCTACGTGGTGCGTTCACTGCGACTACAACCTTCGGCGTTTGTCTCTTTCGTCGGGCAACTGTCCCGAGTGCGGCAAACCGATCGTGACGCAAACTTCCGCCAATTTCAACGAATAGCCGGCGAGCAACGCTCGCCGGGAACTGCCCACGGATACCAGATCGGTACGCACCCGGACACGCCGCGTGACGCAGAATGCAGTACGGAAGCCCATCAAAATCGCCGGTCGTCACTTAAGCCTGAACGTCCAACCCGGCGAGCGTTGCTCGCCGGCTGCGGGTCTAATTTTGACCTATCCCGCTAGACGCCCCTTCATGATTCAGCCCGCCCACACCACCTCCCTCAACCGCTGCTCCGCCCGCATCACGCGACCGATTGCGATCGCCGACGTCATCGTCCCCGGTCACGACAACGTGCAACTGAACCCGGTGAGCCGGCGGTAAACCCATGGCGCTCTTCGTCAACCCGTGGCGTCCGTGGCGGAGCGTTAAAGCACTCCAAACCATGGACGAGCCCACCGCTCGCGCCCTGTGGTGGCGGGCCGCGCGAGAGAGCCTCCCTCAAACCATCGTCGCAGCCACGTTGGCGTTGTGCGCTTGGTGGTTCTTGGTCGGGCTTCTGGCAGGGCTTTCGTTCGCGTACTTCGATCTAGGCAATGCGCTCGGTGCCGTCGTGCTGGCGCTCGTTCCGCCGACGATTCTGATCGGGTGGGTCGCCACGGTGTTCAGCGGCTACCACGACCGCACCGCCAAGCGAGCGAAGCACCTCTTGAGCACCTACTGGGACAACGCCGTCCAACTCCGCTGCGTGCACTGCGATTACGACCTCAAAGGCACGCCTCAGACGGCCACCGCCTGCCCCGAATGCGGCATGGCCATCAACCGCCGACGCAAGCCCTAATCACTAAACTCCACGCACCATGATCCAGCCCGCCCACACCACCGGCCTCAACCGCTACTCCGCCCGCATCACGCAGCCCAAGGCCCAGGGCGCGTCGCAGGCCATGCTCTACGCCACCGGCATGTCGCCCGACGACATGCACAAGCCGCAGGTCGGCATCGCCGCCATGTGGTACGAGGGCAACCCCTGCAACATGCACCTCAACGACCTCGCCGGCGACGTCCACGCGGGCGTCACCGAGGCCGGCTGCGTGGGCATGCGCTTCAACACCATCGGCGTGTCCGACGGCATCTCCATGGGCACCGACGGCATGGGCTTCTCCCTGCAGTCCCGCGAAATCATCGCCGACTCGATCGAGACCGTCTGCTCGGCCCAGTGGTACGACGGCCTCGTCGCCCTGCCCGGCTGCGACAAGAACATGCCCGGCTGCGTCATCGCCATGGGCCGGCTCAACCGCCCGTCGATCATGGTCTACGGCGGCACCATCAAGCCCGGCTGCGCCAAGGTCGGCGGCGAAGACCTCACGCTCGACGTCGTCTCCGCCTTCCAGTCCTACGGCCAGTCGCTCGCCGGCACCATCACCGAAGACGAACGCCAGACCATCGTCGCCAAGTCCTGCCCCGGCGCGGGCGCCTGCGGCGGGATGTACACGGCCAACACCATGGCCGCCGCGATCGAGTGCCTCGGGCTCTCGCTGCCGTACTCGGCCTCGGCCCCCGCCGAGAGCGCCGACAAGAAGCAGGAGTGCGTCGCCGCCGGCGCAGCCATGCTCGAGCTGCTCAAGCGGGACCTCAAGCCGCGCGACATCGTCACCAAGCAGTCGCTCATCAACGCGATGCGGCTGGTCGTCGTGATGGGCGGCTCGACCAACGCCGTGCTCCACCTGCTGGCGATCGCCTCGGCGTTCGACCTGCCGCTCGAGATCGACGAGTTCCAGGACATCACCGACCGCACGCCACTGCTCTGCGACATGAAGCCGTCGGGTAAGTACGTCATGGAAGACGTCCACAAGGTCGGCGGCACGCCCGCGGTCATGCGCTTCATGCTCGACGAAGGGATGCTCGACGGCGACCAGCTCACCGTCACCGGCAAGACCATCGCCGAGAACCTCGACGACCTCGGCGACCGCGCGAAACTCCCGCCCTACGGCGCAGGCCCGGACTACCAGGACCTGCTCGCCCCGCTCGACAAGCCGCTCAAGGCGACCGGCCACCTGCAGATCCTCAAAGGCAACCTCGCGCCCGGCGGGGCCGTCGGCAAGATCACCGGCAAGGAGGGCACGACCTTCGACGGCCGCGCCAACGTCTTCGACTGCGAAGAAGACATGATCGCCGCCCTTGAGCGCGGCGAGATCCACAAGGGCGACGTCATCATCATTCGCTACGAAGGCCCCAAGGGCGGGCCGGGCATGCCCGAGATGCTCACGCCCACCGCCGCGATCGCCGGGGCGGGGATGATCAAAGACGTCGCGCTGATGACCGACGGCCGCTTCTCCGGCGGGTCGCACGGCTTCATCATCGGCCACGTCACGCCCGAGGCCATCGAGGGCGGGCCGATCGCCCTGGTCCAGACCGGCGACCGCGTGACGATCGACTGCGACACCCACCGCATCGACATGCACGTCGACGACGCCGAGCTCGCCAAGCGCAAGGCCGCGTGGGTCCAGCCACCGTACAAGGCCAGCCGCGGCACGCTGTGGAAGTTCATCAAGAACGTCAAGACGGCCTCGCACGGCTGCGTGACCGACGCCTGACCACCGATCGCCTCGACGCTTCTCCGCCGAGCCCGATCCGAAAAAATTTAGAGATTCCGTGAAACGCGTCGTGCCCCACGCCGTTGTCCTTGTGTCGTGGCCGAGAGGCCGCGTGCTGACGCCCGGCTCGGCCTCCTCCTGCGATCCGGCCCGCCCAACGGCGGGTTGCCGAGCCCCTTCCGGCGGGTCCCGACGGCAACGGCCGGGCGTCAGCACGCGGCCTTCTCACGGCGACACCCCGGCCGTCCCGCGGAATCACGCCCGTAAACTCGCACGCACCGCCGATGACCTCCGCCCCCAGCCCCCTCGAGCCCGACCGCGTCGTCCTCGCCCGCTTCGTCCAGATGCAGGACGAGCACGCGTTCGCCACGCTGGTCCACCGCTACGCCGACGACGTGTTCGCCACCTGCCTGCGGGTGTTGCGCGACCACGCCCGGGCCGAGGACGCCACCCAGGAAACCTTCTACCGGCTCTGCACCCGCACGCCCGGCGACGCCCGCCACCTCGGCGCCTGGCTGCACCGCGTCGCCTGCCGTGTATCGATCGACATCCAGCGCAGCGAGTCCCGCCGCCGCACTCGCGAGTTCGATCACGGCCGCTCCCGCACCCACGCTGAGCCCGCCGACGCAGGGTGGGCCGAGCTGTCCCCGCACGTCGATGCCGCAATCGACGAGCTGCCCGACCCGCTGCGCGTCGTGCTGGTCGAACACTTCCTGCGCCAGCGCACCCTCACCGACATCGCCGCCGACCAGCGCGTCTCCAAGGCCACCATGTCGCGCCGGCTCAAGACCGCCCTGCAACGCCTGCACCGCACGCTCGAACAACGCGGCGTCACGCTCGGCCTCACGGCCACCGCATCCCTGCTCGCCACCAGCGTCGCCCACGCCGCCGCCCCCGCAAGCACGCTGATGGAGCTCAACAAGCTCGCCATGGTCAGCGGGGCCACAGGCGCGACCCAAGCCGGCACGGCAAGCGCCGTCGGCCATTGGCTGGGCGCCCACCAGACCGCCTTGCTCGCCACCACCACCGCAGGCCTTGCCACGTTCGGCATCGTCGCCGTGTTTGTCTTCACCGCACCAGCGCCGGCCAACGACCCCCACGAAAGCCGGACCCATCACCCGCAAACCACCGAACTCGTAACGCAGCACGACGAGCCACCAACGGCAGACACTCCCTCAACCTCCCCGCCCCCGTCGTTGCCCAACGCTGCAACGCCAAGTGACTCATCACACCTGCCCGTCCGCGAAGACACACCTCCTCCCGCGCCGCTGCCGCAGCGTGATCACGACACCACCGCACCCGATCAGGCCTCGCAAGCTTCATATCCCCCAGCCCAGCTTGATCGCCCCGCGGCGTCAACCGACTCGAATCAGCAGGCCCCACCCGCCCCGCCCCGGCGCGTCGAAGACGGCACCTTCCTACGCATCGACGCCGACCTGCAATCGCTGGACAGCCAACGGCTGGCCTTCGTCCAACACCCCGACCTGATCAGCGCGGGCAGGCTGTCGGTCGCCTACGGCGATGGCCGCACCGAAAGCCTCAAACCCGAAGAGATCGACCAAGCCCTCCGCCGCCAGACCGGAGAATCGCTGGAATCGATCGCCAGCGACACCGCTCGTCACGTCCGCATCGAGCAGCCATGACGCTTGCCGAAGAAGTCGGCTTCAAGGCTTCAAGCCGTCGCAGCAATAGGGGCGGCAGGATTCGAACCCGCGACCAAGGGATTATGAGTCCCGTGCTCTAACCACTGAGCTACGCCCCCTAGGGCCTGTCAGGCACAGGATACGGCACGCACCCCACCCCTCGGGCCGCCGGCTTGGCCTGCCGTCCTCGGTCGATTAAACTTCTCGGCCCGCGGCACGGCCGCGACCGCCCGTCGCCCACCCAGCGACGCCCCACCCCGGAGAGGTGGCCGAGCGGCTTAAGGCGCACGATTGGAATTCGTGTGGGGGTTCACGCCCCTCGTGGGTTCGAATCCCACCCTCTCCGCTTTTGTCCCAATCGTCGCTTTCGGCGAGCACGTCATAAGGCTTGTTGATGGTGCAGCCAAGACTTGCGCCATCGAGCAAAAAGTCCGAACACACGGTTTCGAGGACTGACTTGGCCCCTTGAGCGCGTTAGATGGACACAATGCTTGGGACGCGAGGTGTTCACGCCGATTCGAACCAATCCACGTACGCTGGGGGTGCATCCCTATTTCGGCTCAGTGTGTAGACGGCGAAGTACACCCCGGTGAAGAGGCCGCCCACCTCGCTGGAAAGGTACCGCGATTCACCCGAAGCGAGTTCCACCCAATCCGCACCGTCGCAAGAGTACGCGAACCGATAACGTGTCTTGTTGGCGGTCACACGCAGATGCACCGGGCTTGCCGTCTCGGGCTCTTCAACTTCTGACACAACCGCCGACAGCGAACCGATCTGGCGTCGCACTATCAAAATCGGTCTGCCGTCTCGGACCGTGCGGGCGATCTCGTAGTGGTGTTCATGGTTCTGCCACGCAACGAGGCCGGCCTCATCGCCTTCGTGCTGCGGCTCAAAGTCCAGCAGAGCGGTGACGACCTGATCAAACGAGGTCTGGCGTTGACCGAGCCATGTCGGGCGGCTGCCGTTGGCCAGGGAATCGCTATTGGCATGCAAAGTGAGCCAGCCCGGACGGTCGGCTAGCGAATAAGCATCGGGTACCGGGTTGTACAGATAGTTCCATGAGTGACGGAGTTGCTTGCTTTCGAAGTCGTCACGGGCTTCGTGGTCGGGCCAAGGGTGAAGCTGATGCGGCAGGCGCCAGGTGGCTTCGCGAGGGAGTTCGCCGTGCTTGCCGACGATCGGCCAGCCCTCCGCATCCCACCTCACCGGAGCAAGACAGGTCTCGCGGCCGAGCACATGAACGCGGTGATAGCCAGACGGGCGTGTCGCGAGCATGACCATCCACCACGACCCATCGGGCGACTGGACGAGGTCGCCGTGACCGGTCGCTTGGAGCGGGCGGTCGAGACTCCGGTTGGACAGGATCGGGTTGCGTGGACAAACGTCCCAAGGGCCACGTGGCGACGGCCCGCGGGCGATCGTCACCATGTGGCCGTCCTCGGTGCCGCCCTCGGCGATCATCAGGTAATAGACACCGTCGATCGCGTAGAGGTGGGGGGCTTCGGGGCCGCGGCCGCCGGTCCCGTCCCACAGGTCCACGACAGGCTCATTGCGCTCCGCGACGCCCCGCTCGAGATCGAGCGTGAAGGTCGACTGGACGATTCGGCAGCGTCCGCCACTCCGGCCGCTCGACGTGATGTACACCGTGCCGTCGTCATCGAAGAAGATGTCGGGGTCGATGCCTTCTTGGTCGAGCCAGATGGGCTCGGACCACGGGCCCGCCGGGTCTGTGGCGTGAACGAGAAAGTTTCCGCCCGATGGACTTCCGTGGTGGCTCACATTGGTGGTAATGAGATAGAAACGCCCTTCGTGGTGCCGGAGCGTCGGTGCGAAGATTCCGCCGGAGGTACCCGACTGCTCGAGCGGGAGTTGAGACGATCGATCGAGCGCGTGGCCCAGCTGTCGCCAGTGCACGAGGTCGCGGCTGTGAAAGATCGGCACTCCCGGAAAGTACTCGAAGCTGCTGGTGGCCAGGTAGTAATGATCGCCCACCCGACAGATGCTGGGGTCGGGATAGAAGCCCGGGATCACGGGGTTGCGGACCACGACCTCGCGCGATGCCGGCTCCTGCCTCGTATGCAGGCCGTTGCACCCGGCTTCGGGTGCACCCAGGCTAGTGCGGGCGGGGTGCGGAGAAATCATTCGGGCTTACCCGCTTCTCGTTTGGCAACACGCCTGTTCATCGCGGCCTCCTCCGAGCGATACGACTGGACAGCACCGAAATGCCCAGTACGAACGTGGCGGCGCTCGCCGGCTCGGGGAGAGGGATGGGTGTCATGTCAAACGCCCGTGTGATCACACGCAAATGGTCAAACCCGTTAGCCGACACACTTGAACTGACCCGCAGGACCGATCCTTCAATCTCGATGCTGTCCTGGTTCTCGGAGAGGATCAACTGGCGGAATGGCTGGTCTTCGGGGTATTCCACGCCGGGCAGACCGACAAGATCGTCGCTCGCAACGAGTTCGTCGCTTAAAAAGATCAGGCCAATGATGTCGCCGTCGAAGACAAACTCGGCTTGAAGTGAGAGTGTGTCCGTTCCCGGCGGAGTATCGACGTGAATCAGGTGACTATTGATCCGTTCACCGGCGGCAATAGCCGCAGGAGTAAGCTCCGAACCACTACTCAGCGATACATCTCCGGTTACCACGAAGTTGACCGAAAGGTCGGTATCGAGCGTCAGGTTCTGTTGCTCAGCGATCAGCTGAACCTTATCGATACGGGTGAGTTCGCCTTGGCGGAGACTCGCGGGGGCTTCCGTCTGAGCGATCAACTCACCAGCCGTATCCCAGAGGACCACACCATCGACAGCGTCTACCACGTTGGATAGCGATCGCCGAAGGCGTGCACGGTCGGCGTAGTAGAGCTCATTCTCAATCGAGTTGGTGAACTCGCCGGGATCGGTTCGATGGTCGTATAGCTCTTCGCCGCCGTCGCTATAGCGGATGTAGCGGAAGTTCTGATCCCTGGCCGCGATATTGTTCTCGCCGTTGTATGTCAGCACGACACGTCCAAGGCTCGCATCATTGGGAGACTCCAACAACAACCGCAGCGATTCCCCCTCAAGTCCGCCGGGGATTGAGGTGATCCCGTTGTCCGTCACTTCCGGTAGACCGGCCAGATCAACAAGCGTTGGAAATACGTCCAGAAGGCTCACAGGTACGTCGGTGCGGCTGCCGGGCGTTGTCACGCCTGGAGCCGCGATCAGGAACGGAACCTGTGTGGCCTCTTCCCATAGGGTAAATTTGCGCCAGTGTTCTTTCTCGCCGAGATGCATCCCGTGGTCAGACCAAGCGACAATAATTGTGTTGTCCACGTTCATGTCGTTGACGAAATTCCCGTTGGCATCCTTCGCCTCCAGTGCATCGAGCATCTTGCCGATCTGCGCATCAGCGAAGGCGATCGAGGCTAGGTATGCCTGGACAGCCTCGGCGTGCTGATTGAACTCATTGACGATCCGGTCGTGGATGGGGTTGGTGCGGGTCGTGTTGTTCGGCGTGGGCTCGGGGACCGACACGTTGGTGGTGTTGCGGGCCATGACTTGGCCGATCACGGGGATGTCGAGCAGATCCGCGGCCGCCCCGCCGTCGGGCGTTTCGGGCAGAGTGATTTCTTCAACCAGGAAGAAGTCGTAATACTCCTGAGGGGCGTACCAGGGCAGGTGCGGGCGGAAAATCCCGGCTCCCACGAAAAGCGGCGCGTCGCTGTTGCTGTGGTTCTCGATCTGGTTGACCGCGTAGTTAGCGGTCTTGACATCTCGTAGGGCGTTCCGGTCGACGTCTGCGGCATAAGGGCCGAAAGAGAAATTACTCACCGAAGAAGGATTGAGGTTCTCGGGGGGTGGAGAGATCGTATCGAAGGCGTTGCCGTAATCAGACCAGTCACCAAGGTGTGCATCGGCGTTGTGAAATATCTTGCCTGCACCGTTGGTCGTGTAGCCCTGATTGCGGAAGTAGCTCGGGATCGTGACGCGGTTTGGCGACGACGGATTGATCGCGGACTCGATGTGCTGATCTTCGCCGTTGAAGTAGATGCCTGTGGTTTGAGGGGACAGGCCCAGCAGCATCGAACTCCGCGAGGGATTGCAGGACGGGGCTGACGCGTGGGCGTTGGTGAAGTTGACGCCCATGTTGGCCAGGCGTGTGAGGTTCGGGGTGGCCCGACCACCGAGCGGGTGGCCGCCTAGAGGATCGATCCAGTCGTTAAGGTCGTCAACGGCGATGAACAAGACGTTGGGCGAGTCGCTAGACGCCTGAGCCATTACGGGCTTGTGCCAGGCGGTCGCGACCAATAGAACGGCTGCGACCGCAGAGAAGATTTGATTTGAGATACGAAACACTGAATGCCTCCTGAAACAACAAACAAAACGAGTGGTCGAGCAAAACCCCGATCGATCGTCCGGAACTACAACGACGGCGATTTGGCTTGACGCCAGCCATCGGCGTGTTGACGGACTAGGCGGGCCTTCACCGATGCGTGATCCGGGTCGTTGGCGAGGTTGGTGTTCGCCATCGGATCGGCGTGGAGGTCGAAGAGCTCTTCGCCAACTAGTTTCCCATCCGCGTTGCGGTACGGCGTGTATCGGTACCGATCGGTCCGCATCGAGACATCGCGTCCGAACATGCTGAACGCGGCGGTCTTCCAAGGGCGGGACGGCGATTCGAGCAGCGACAGCAGGCTCTGTCCTTGCAGCTCGTGGTCGGGTACTGGCAGCCCGGCAGCGTCCAGCATGGTCGGATAGATGTCGACAAACTCGACCAGTGCGTCGGTGCCATGCCCACGCGACCGGTGCATGCCGGGGACGCGGAGCAGCAGCGGGCTGTGGTGCGAACGCTCCCAGTTGATGTTCTTGGTCCAGTGCCCGTTCTCGCCGAGGTGAAAGCCGTGGTCGCCCCACAGCACGACCACGGTGTCATCGGCCAGGCCAAGCCGTGTGAGTTCATCGAGGACCCGGCCGATCTGTGCGTCGATGAAGCTGATGCAGGCGTAATAGCCGTGGATCAGCTTGCGTTGCTTGGACTCGGGGATCGGCCCCTCGTCGGGGATGTCGCTGTAGTTCCTCAGCTCTTTTTCCGCCCACGGTGTGATCGCGACATCCGGCATGCCCTCGGGATAGAAGCCGTTGCTGGCCGTCGAGATCGCATCGCGGTCGTACAGGTCCCAGTACTTCTTCGGGGCGCAGAACGCGAGGTGGGGCTTGTACCAGCCGGCCGCGAGAAAGAACGGCCGGTTTGGCTCGCCCGCCATCTCGCGGAGCATCGCGATCGTGTGGTTCGTGGTCAGGCCGTCGTAGTACGCGTCATCGGGCAGGTCGGCGGCTTCGACGGACGGCCCGTTGAAGTGGCCGGGGCGGCCGGCTGCCTTCATCTCCTGTCGGATCTTCGCGGTCAGCTCCACGTTCTCGCGGAGGCCGTAGCCGGGGTAGCCCCAGACGTAGTCCAGCTCTTGGCGGTTCAACGGTTGGGGGTCGGTCCACGACTCGCGGTCGTCGTATGGCGAGTGGTAGATCTTGCCGTAGTTCGCGGTGCGGAAGCCCTGTTCGGTGAGATGCCCCGGAAGCGTGGCGATCTCGCGGTAGATCGGATTTCGATCGATGAAATCGATACGGCCTGCATGCCGGACCGTTTCGGGCCGCAGCCCGGTGAGCAACGAGCAACGGCTTGGCCCGCACTGCGGGAACTGGCAGTACGCCCGGTCGAACCGCATGGCGGTGCCCGCGAACGCGTCGATATTCGGGGAGTGGACGTGCGACGCCCCATAGCAGCCGAGCTCGGGCCGGAGGTCGTCGACACAGAGCATCAGGATGTTGCGCGGCTTGGGGGTGCCGCGGTTCTGGGCCCAGACGCTCGGGCCAAACATGGCGGCCCCGCCCAAGGCGGCCACCGAACTGCCCACGAACCGACGCCGGGAGAGGGGGTGACGCGTGCGCGTCGGTTCAGTCTGGGTAACAGTCGAAGTCACAGGAGTCGAAGAGCGTGGGGGCGATCAAAACGGCAGCTGAGTGATGGGTCGCTGGGGCAGGCTCAGTCCGTGAGCGTCACGGGATCTCTGACGCGAGCCTCTGCTTATGGCTGGTGTACGCAGGATCGTCTGCGAGGTTGACCCACTCGTGCGGGTCATCGCTGTGGTCGTAGAGTTCTTCGGTGCCGTCCGAATACCGGATGTAACGGAACCGCCGGTCACGCACCGCGACATTGCCGGCCCCGTTCTCCGTGATCGAGACGTGCGGCCAATCGGCGTTGACGTCGGTGAGCAGAGGCCGCAGCGACCGCCCTTCTAGGCCGTGGGCTCCCGGGATCTTTCGTCCCTCTACTTCGGGCAGGCCGGTCAGGTCGACCAGCGTCGGGAACAGGTCCAACAGGTTGACGGGGGCATCTGTTGTGGTGCCGGGCTCGGTCATGCCGGGGACGTGGACGAGCAGCGGGACTCGCGTCGCGTTCTCCCAGAGCGTGAACTTCCGCCATGCGGTCTTCTCGCCGAAGTGGTAGCCGTGATCGCCCCAGAGCACCACGATCGAGTTACCCCAGTTCACCGGGTTGACGTAGCGGCCTTCGGCGTCAGTCGCCCATAGCGCATCAAGCACACGTCCGTACTGCGAATCGGCGTACGCCATGGAAGCGAGATAACCCTGAATCGCGGCGGCCCACTCGTTCGTTTCGTTGACCCGCTGGTGAAGCAGGCCCGGGGTTTTGCCGACCCTGGGGTCCGGTGTCCGGAGCTTGACGTTGGCGACATACACGGCCATGACCTTGCCGATGGGCGGCACATCGTCCAGGTCAGATAGCGGCCCTTGCTCGGGCAGCTCAGGCAGCTTGATCGAGTCCAGCGGGAAACGGTCGAAGAACTCCTGCGGGGCGTACCACGGCAGGTGCGGGCGGAAGATCCCGACTCCGAGAAATAGCGGCTGATCACCCTCGAAACCCGTGATGCGTTCGATCCCGAAGTCAGCCACTTTGACGTCGCTGAGTTTGTCAAGGTCACGCTCGGCTTCGTAAGGGGCAAAGTCGAAGTTGTTGTTCGAGTTCGACTTGGCAAAGGGAGCCTCGGGGGGCCTCGGCTCCCACGGACGGGCGAGGTAAGTATCCCAATCCTCGGGGGTCACCGCGGTCTTGCTGTGGAAGAGCTTCCCCGCGCCGTGTGCCGCGTAGCCCTGCTGCCGGAAGTATTTCGGCAGCGACAGGCGGTCGGCGCGCATTATCGTTTCCATATGCTGAGGCACGCCGTTGAACAAGATGCCGGTGGTCGACGGGCGCAGCCCGAGCATGATCGCCGACCGCGAGGGGTTGCACGAAGGCGCGGGGCAGTGGGCGTTGGTGAACACCATGGCCCGATCGGCGAACGCTTGTAGGTACGGTGTGGCGGCCGCGCCTTGAGGGTGCCCGCCCAGCGGCCCGACCCAGTCATTGAGGTCATCGACGGCGATGAACACGATGTTGAGCCGGTCGTCCGCTGCCAGTGCGGGCGCGTTGAAACCGACGCCGAGCACCAGGCCAAACGCCAGGACGACAAGGCACCTGGCCAGAGCACTGATGTCGTGTTCTGCCTTTGACGTGATTTGAGCGGCTTGGAGCATGGGTTCGACCCTGGAAGGACTCTCAACAAAGCTTGTGGCGAACAGCAAGACCGGGATACCAGGCCCTCCGATCGATGCGCGTCCCGGCTTGGTGCAAGCCGACTGCACGCATGGTGCGCCTAGACACGGAGCAATAGCCCGCCCAATCGGGCAAGCCTTGGACCGAATCTGATCAGTCGGGCTTGGCGATGTTTCGGTTCAGGATGGTGCCGTTGGAACGCGTCTCGGCGTGCCCGTCAACGAAGAGCGCATTGGTCGCCCAGCCATTGTTGCCGTTGATCTGGTCGGCGAGGTTCTGTTCACGGTCTCCCCCGTGACGCCAGGCGATCGACGACCTGCCATTAAAATCGGCAAGCTCGCCGTTATCACCAGCTCGGATCGGAAGGTCCAAATCCAAGGCGGCAGGCGCCGCTCGCCGCCACCATAAGCCAGAGCTGAATGGGACGGCTGTCAGGTTCGATGTGCTGCCGCTCAACGTACGCTCTCCATCGATAACCACGATGAGCTCCGAAGGGTTCTTCACACTCTCGACCTTCACGGGGGGGTCATCCGAAATCGGGATGCTCGGATTGAAAAATGCGTCCGGGTTGAAGAATAAGCCGTCGTGACCTCCGTAGTGAAGGTTGCCCGTATCCTCGATGCTGATCGCAGTCGGGCAGGTCATGAAGTCGCGCGCGTCCGCTTGCAGGACTTTCGTGCCCGTGAAGTACCTCACGATAGAGAGACTCCACTTCTCGCCATTCGGTGCGCCACCAAATGCAGCACTGACATTGCGGTCGGACCCAAAGTAGCCGTCATAATCGACCTGATAGCCGGCGAGCCCGATGCCGATCTGCCTGAGGTTCGACAGGCACTGCATGCTGCGGGCGGCATCGCGGGCAGAGCTGAGCGTCGGCAGCAGGATCCCAATAAGCAGAGCGATGATTGAGATCACCACCAGCAGTTCGATGAGCGTGAAGCCGGCTCTTGGCAGACGTGCGAATGAGTGGGGAGGTTGTGCGTCAGACATTCTTGGACTCCAGGTAGCTTTGACCGAGCGGTTCTGTTGAAGGCGGCAGGCGGGCGGACTGTCCATGCCACCTGCCGCCATCCATTAGCTAGATATGTTGCGGGGGTTAGTAAGCCTTACCGACGCTTATCGCCGGCGTCGACGACCAGAAAACAGGGCGAGCGAACCGATCGCGGCAACCGCCATCGAAGCGGGCTCGGGGACGGCCACGAAGATACGGGCTTGGTCGAAGGAAGCTCCACTGCTGTTGTTCGAGGCGTTGAACGCATCGACGGTCACCATGGCCCCGACAAAACTGATGCTGTCCGGGCTGCCTCCGGCTGGCTCGAACTGACGAGAAAGAAATGGGGTGTACGACGTGCTCGTACCGGCGAGGTTGTCCGAGGCGGCAAGCAGAGCGGCGCTCGAGGCAACACCCAGCACATCCATGTCGAATGTCACGGTGCCTTCGGCATCAAACCCCACGAACCCCATTCCATCGGGAATGATGGGGTCGAAGTGAAAAAGATGAATCGCCACGGTGGTGCCCGCCGCGATGGTGCCGCCCCCGTCGACGGTGACATCCGCAGCCAGCGTGGTGGTGCCCTCAAAGAAGACCAGTCCGTTGGGGCTTTCAACCGCGTTGGGGGTCAGGCTCGCAGGCAGCGCTCCACCATCCACAATATTGCCCGTGACGCCGGTAATCACTCCGCCTTGCGCGCCGGCAGCACCTAGCGACAAGGCGAGTGATGCCATCACAAGAATCCTCTTTGCGGGGCGGTCAGACATGGTTTGCTCCTTCTTGAAACGATGCAGAGACATGGGGTTTACCTCCTGAGAAATACCGCTATGACAATTGATTCACGAGAACATCGTCGATAGCAGTGAAAGATGAGACCTATCCCTTGGTTGAGCCGGTCAGATCGGCCGGCAAGAGTGAATCACGCAAAATGAGTTGAGAACGAAGACGGACTTCCTCCGCTGCGTACGGGCCTTGACCGCCCGTGCGTTGGATCTGATTCATCAAGATTTCGGCGGCCTTCTGGCCAACCTGCAGGGCGGGCTGACTCACGCACGTCAGCGGCGGCGTCGCGTAGTAGCCGAACGTATCGTCGAAGACGACCATCCCGAGGTCTTGCGGCACCCGCACCTTCTCTCGGTTAAGGGCCTGCAAGAGGCACATCGCCATGTGGTCGTTGTAGACCACCACCACCCTCGGCGATCCGGTGCGCCCGAGGTCGGCCTTAATCCGGGCGGCCACTTCGTCCATCCCGGTTTCGCTGCCGCGCTGGCCCTCATCCAGGATTTCGCCATCGAGCACCGTAACGTTATCGCCAAAGCGGCGAAGCATCGCGCCGTGCCGCTCCGCGACGCTGTAGTGCGAATGACTGTCGAAGACGGTCTCCCGCGATAGCGTGACGTAAAACGCCGAGTCGTACCCCATCTCGGAAAGATGATCGGCAATGAGTTCAACGCTGTGCGCCTCGTCGATCAGCACGGCCGACGCGGGGTGCTGCGAAGTCACATTCACCAGGACCGCAGGCCCGTTAAGTTTGCCCAGCAGCTCGTCGAGCTTCGAGGGCGTCGGCTGCATGACCAGATACCCATCGACGCGCTGCTCGCTGACGCTCTGCTTCAGTGCGGCGCGGTCTTCCTGTACCGGCAGGTGAACCAGGTGGTATCCCGCGTTGGTCAGATCGTAAGAGAACCCCCGGATCATCTGATCAAACAGCTTGCCGGAGAAGCTCGAGTCGCCAGCGTGAAGCAGGCCGACGGCGAACGACTTGCCGCTGGCGAGTGCTTTGGCTCGATAGCTCGGCGAATAGCCCATCGACTTGGCCAGCGACTGGACGCGCTCGCGTGTCTGCGAGGCGACCCGGCCGGTCTGATTGAGGGCCGCGTACGCCGTGGGCAGCGAAACCTTCGCCGCCTCTGCCACATCTTTGATGGATACGGTTGACATGGCGGGTGAAGGATTCCGGCGAGGGGAGCGAGCGACAAAGAAAACAGAGTCGAACGAGGGTAACGGCGGTTGATTCATACCGCTATTGCAGGTATGCTGCCATAGCGTTATTGCGTTGTCAAGGGCTTTGCTCACCTTTTTTTAACTCGCCGTGCAATAGGCCCCAAAACCACCCGAAACGCACCCACCCCGGGTCCACAGAACGTTTCTCGCGTAGCCGGTTTCTTCCCCTAAGAATCTTTCTCCCGTGACTTTAAATAATCTGATGCCTGTGAACACGGACCCCCTGGCCCTCATCGATGCTCCATCGCGGCCCCGCCCAGGCAACGATCGAACACAACGGCAGCGGTGCAACCCAACGACGCGTCGGCGGCGTGGGAGCGTCTCTGTCTGGCGTGCCCTAGCGTTCGGGCTGGCGTCCGTCGCCTCGTGCCTGTTGATCGCGACCGCGCACGCCGAGACGGCCGATTCGGAGGTGCCGCTCTGGGCTCAGCGGATGCTGAGTAAGACCACCGGGGCACGGATGTCGCAGTTGGGCGACGACCGTGTTGAGGTCGTCCTCCGGGTGCAGCTGGGAGCCGATGCGAGCCGAGCAGACGGGTCGGCGGCAAACCCATATCCAACCATCCGTGCCGGGATGGCCGCGGCGGTCGATCAGTTAGCGGCGGGGAAGCCAACCAAGCTGCTCATCGGCCCGGGCACTTACCGCGAGGCGGCGGACGACATCTCCACCCGGCTCGGCCAGGTTCGAGAGACGCTGCTGATCATCGAGGGCGCGGGCCCGGAGCGCACAGTCTGGACCGGGGCTGATGTCGTCGCCGCATCGGAGTGGCAGGACATCGGTAATGGCGTGCTCGCGACGGATTGGCCCCACGACTTCGGCCACGCCGCTCCAAACTGGGGACCCCCTGACTTCCTTGCGCAGCGCAGCGAGATGCTGTTTGTCGACGACCAGATGCTGCGCCAAAAACTCATCGAGCCGGTCGAGGTGACCCGCACCGGTCGGCTCCGCGTGGGTTCGCGGACGGGCTTCGCGTACGAACGCTTGCCCGTGTCGGACCCGCGCGACGTGCTCGAACCGGGCAGCTTTGGCGTCGCCGAGCGTGACGACTCCGGCGAGTGGTCCAATCGGCTGTTCCTGCGTCCCGAGAGCGTGAGCGGCTTCCTGCAGTCAGCAGTCGAGGTATCGACCCGCCCGACGCTGCTGCGGATCGACGGTCCTAAAGAGAACCTGGTGCTCCGCGGCATCGCCTTCACCCGAGCCCGCAGTCACCGGCTAGGCGGGCCCATCGGCCCGCTCGACCTGGATCAGATGACCGACCTGCTCATCGATAACTGTCACTTCATCTGGAACAACTCCACCGGCTTACGACTCACCGGCCTGCGGATCACCATCCGCAACAGCCGCTTCGACTACAACGGCGACGGAGGGCTCAACTTCGACCACAACCGTCACATCCGGCTCGAAGGCAACACGACCAACTTCAACAACTGGCGCGGCCACTGGGGCGGCTACCGCATCTGGGCGATGGGCGGCATCAAGTTCCATCACACCGAATTCAACATCCTCAAAGACCACGTCGCCATCGGCAACCTCTGCGCCGGCATCTGGTACGACATTCAGTGCGAGCACATCTACGTCGAGAACCTGGTCTCGGCCTACAACACCCGCGGCCTCTTCCTGGAGATCGGCAACGGCCCGCACTTCGTCGACCGCTCGATCTTGGCGCACGCCCCGAATATCCCACTGCACCTGATGATCACCGGCACCACCACCGTCCGCAATTCGATCATCTACAACGGCAGCGACCAGGCGAAGACGCGGGCAGAACGGGAGAAGGAACGAGCCAACACCCGGGAACCCTGGCAGACGCCCACGCCCGTGTTTGACGTGCTCAACAAGCGTCGCGAGAGCTCGTGGCACGCAACACAGCGGCTGGTGCGGCCGGGGCTGAACCTTTTCGAGAACAACGTCATCGCGGCTGGCCGGTCCGAGAGCATGCTCGCGGTCATCGAGCCGGGCCTAGATTACAGCGAGCACAACCACGCGTTCAAGTACGTCGGGCGCGGCAACATCTTCCACCTCGCGGGCGCTTCGGAATCCGACCCGCTGTTTGCGTTGCTCGACGCGAAGCCCGAGTGGACCAAGCAGGCCGGCGACCTGGCCGACTTCAGGTCGTGGGTCGACGAGAGCGATGCCGTCTTCGCCAACCCGGCGTTTGCCAACCCCAGTGTGCTCGACTTCAGCATCCCCGCCAACAGCCCTCTCGCCCGAAACAAGCAACTGCCGACGCGCGCGATCGACCCGGACCTGGTCCAAGCCGCCGCAGACTTCTTTAAGTGGGCCGAATGGGGTGCATTCAACGATCACTTGCGTCGCCTCAGATAGTCACGACAAACGCAACGGCCTGTTCGCACCGTCAACTCGGCTCCGTTTCTACTTCACCCGCAAAGGACAACGATGCAGCGTATCCACCGGTTTGTCTTACTACTGATGCTTCTAGTCGCGCCCGCCGCGATGGGCGCGGATCGGCCGAACGTGTTGTTCATCGCGGTCGATGACCTCAAGCCCGCGATCGGCGCCTTCGGCGACGACTATGCCATCACGCCCAATATGGACCGGCTCGCAGAGATGGGCACCATCTTCACCAACGCCCACTGCCAGCAAGCGGTCTGCGGTCCCTCGCGGGTCAGCATCCTGCTCGGGCGTCGGCCCGATGCCACGCGGGTCTGGAAGAACCAGGACAAGTTCAGAGACCACCTGCCCGATGCCGTCACGCTGCCTCAGCGGTTCAAGCTGGCGGGATACACGAGCCTCGGGATGGGCAAGCTCTATCACGGCGGGATCGGCGGGGGTGACCCGGTTTCGTGGAGCCAACCCTTTATCTATCCAACGGTACCGGCGGTAGCGAATATCGGCTACATGGCTCCCGAGAACGTGGCCAAGGTCGAGGCGTTCAAGCGGGAGAATCCCGAGGTCAAACTGCGCTGGCAGAACCACAAGCTGGTCTGGCCCAACGGGCTGCCGGTCACCGAGCGAGCGGACGTCCCGGACAACGCGTACCACGACGGAGCGATCACCGATGAGGCGGTCCGCCAGCTCGGTAGCTTTGCCTCGACCGGCGAGGCGTTCTTCCTGGCGGTGGGATTCCGCAAGCCTCACCTCGGATTTGTCGCCCCCGAGAAGTACTGGGCCCTCTACGACCGTTCGGAAGTACCGATGGCCGAGTTCACCCAACCACCCAAGGGGGCACCGCTCTTCGCCCTCACCGCCTGGCACGAACTCCGCTTCCAGTACGACGTCCCGAAGAAGGGCCCACTGCCGATCGAACTGCAGCGCGAGCTGGTCCACGGCTACTACGCCTGCGTTTCCTACATCGACGCCCAAGTCGGCCGCTTGCTTGATGCCCTCGAAGCCAACGGCCAGCTCGACAACACCGTCATCGTCCTCTGGGGCGACCACGGCTGGCACCTCGGTGATCACGGCCTGTGGTGCAAGCACACCAACTACGAACAATCCACCCGCTCCCCGCTCATCATTGCCGCCCCGAGCGTCAGCACCCCAGGTGGTGTCGCGTCCGCGCCCGCCGAACTCGCCGATGTGTATCCCACGCTGATCGACCTCGCGGGCCTGGACGCCGCGGGTCCGCTCGACGGCGTGTCGCTGGTGCCGATGCTCGAAGACCCGACGGCTTCCGTGAAAGCCTTCGCAACCAGCCAGTTCCCGCGCGGTAGGAACAACGACCCCGTGATGGGCTACGCCTACCGGGATCACCGCTACCGCCTGGTTCAATGGCGGAGCATGGATGCCTGGGCCGGGGATACCACGGGCCCGGTGATCGCCACCGAGCTCTACGACTACGAGATGGACCCATTAGAGACCCGTAACCTCGCCGATGATCCCGCTTATGCCTGCACGCGAGCGCGTCTCGAGGCGTACGCCACCCTGTCCGCGAATCACCACGACTAAGCCGTCTTTCGTTCCCGATACCCGTTCGTCGCGCTCTTGCCTCGATCCGTTCTTTTTGGAGCCCCGACTTGCGTCCTGCCTACTGCATCACCTGCCTGCTCGTCTTGATCCTCTCGAGCACGCCCGCCGTCCTGGCCGAAGACCGGCCCAACGTGCTGTTCATCTCGATCGACGACCTCAAGCCCGCGATCGGAGCGTTTGGCGACGAGTTCGCCATCACGCCGCACATGGACCGGCTGGCCGGCATGGGCACCGCATTCACCAACGCCCACTGCCAGCAGGCGATCTGTGCGCCGTCACGGGTGAGCATCATGCTGGGCCTCCGCCCGGACACCACCAAAGTATGGGACCTGCACACCAAGTTCCGCGACCACCTGCCCGATGCGGTGTCGCTGCCGGAGCGTTTCAAACACGCCGGGTACACAGCCGTCGGTATGGGCAAGGTCTACGACTTCCGCAGCGTCGACGCGTGGCAAACCATGGACGCCGCCTCATGGAGCGAGCCCTACATGTTCGCCCAGCCGCCGGCGGGTCGCACGCTGGGCTTCCGGAACCCCGACACGCTGGCCCACATCCAGGCCGTCCGTGAGGCCAACCCCGACCTCCCACGGGTCCGTAGTGTGCAGAGCAAAGCCATCTTCCCTAACGGCCCACCCGTCTCCGACTGTGCCGATGTGCCAGACAACGCCTATGTCGATGGCGCCACCACAGACCTGGCCATCCAACAGCTCGACCGATTCGCGGGCAGCGGCGAGCCGTTCTTCCTGGCTATTGGCTACAACAAGCCACACCTCCCGTTCAACGCTCCCGAGCGGTACTGGCGGCTTTACGACCGCGATACGCTGCCCATGCCGACGTTCACCGACCCACCGAAAGACGCCCCGCCCTGGGCGCTCCAGCCCGGCCGGGAGCTACGCCGGGGCTACGACGTCCCCAGCAAACAAGGCACAGACCCTCTACCGATTGAGTTGCAGCGTGAATTGGTCCATGGCTACTACGCCTGCGTCTCCTACATCGACGCCCAAGTCGGCCGCTTGCTGGACGCCCTCGAAGCCAACGAACAGCTCGACAATACCGTCATCGTCCTCTGGGGCGACCACGGCTGGCACCTCGGCGACCACGGCATGTGGTGCAAGCACACCAACTACGAGCAGTCCACCCGCTCCCCACTCATCATCGCCGCGCCCGGTCAAGCAGCCGGTGAAATCACCAAGGCACCGGTCGAGCTGCTGGACATCTATCCCACACTGCTCGACCTCGCGGGCCTTAAGGCCGAGGGCGAGCTGCACGGCACCTCGCTCCACCCCATCCTCGACGCCGCCGACGCCGCGGTGAAGCCCGTCGCGATGAGTCAGTACCACAGCCACGGCAACAACCAGCAATTCATGGGCTATGCCTTTCGCGACGAGCGCTACCGACTCGTCCAGTGGCGACGCATGCGTGTCAAACAAGGCGACACCACGGGTCCAGTGGTCGCGACCGAGCTGTACGACTACCAAGTCGATCCACTTGAGACCCGCAACCTCGCCAACGACCCCGCCTACGCGGACGTTCGCCGCCAGCTGGAGCTTGTCGCCGAGGCCTCAGCAGGCCAAAGTCAGTGAACCTCACCCCCGCTTACGGTGGGTCTGACTGCCGATCGATCGGCCTGTTCGAATATGTTGGCACGAAAAAATTTCGGTTACCTTACGCTCAACCTTGTACGTAGATAGCAACTTGAAGACAGCTGCAAGCCGTCTTCCACAAAATCGACAGATCCATCGTCCCTCGTATGGCGCATTAATATCTGCGACATGTATAGAGCAGGTAGTCGAGGTCAAAGTTTCAGGTAGCCACGCGGTAGTAGTGTTTGAACAGCCCTCGCAATTGCGTCCCGCAGCCAACCCTCCCGACCACGGATAGCTTTTCTTGGACAAAGCGAAGCAGGATCATAGTCGTATCGTCGGGCACGCGGTTGTCGAGCCCTTGATGGGGCCGATGCGTGATGTAGAAGTTGATGAACGTCTGCACGATGTGGTCCACATGCCCTAGTCAGAAGCAGTAGAAGTGGTTGAGGCACTCATCCCGCAGGATTGCGCTGAACGACTCCATAAGGCGTTGGCGTTAGGAGCCATGAATGGGGTCCTGGCCACCTGGATGTCGGCTGACACAAGTAATCGATCGGAACCAAGCATGAACTTGGTGTCTCTGTCGCGGACCAGGTGGGGTGGTACCAGTTCTTGGTCTTCGAGCTACATCAGCCAGTTCCGCGCTTGTTGCTTCACCCAGTCTTCGTTCGAGTGGAACGTTGCGGATGACACCCACGCTCTGCGTATGCCTACGTGCATAACGGCCAGCAGATAAACGTTACGTCGCCCAAAGGGCGTCCAGATTTTCTAGCACAGGAAGTCACACGCAGTGAGCGTTCTCATGTGCAGCTTGATGAACTGGTTCCAAGCTCGGAAGTCCTGCCGCAGCGAGCGATCAGATACGGGCTTGGGAGTACCTCACTCATCTATCAGGACCCGGCGCACGGTTGACTTGCCAAAGCGTATCCGGAGCTTGAACAACTCCCCAACGATGCGGAGCTAGCCCTATGTAGGGTTCTTCTTGGTGATCCGGCATATCAGCTAGCTAAGGCCGTCTGTGACCTTCGGGGAATAACCCACACGGCGTGGCACGCGCTCGTCTAGCTTCTCGCGGAGTCATCGTCGATAAGTGGCGCAAGTCGCCATACAGATCAGTCCATTCAAGTGGTGCTATGTCTCACCACCGATCGCCATCAGCCGCTCACGCTCCTAAGGCGTGAGGATAGGCCGGATCTGCTTCAGCCTGGCTAGTAAAATGCGGTTCCCCTCATTGGCAAAGCGGCGCTGAGCACGTTGCTTGCTCGAACGATACGCAAATAGAAGGTGTAAGTACAGGTAGAAAAGCAAGGCCAACAATCGAGCGCAACCCCTTGACAAACAACGCGCCAATATTTTGGAACAGCCCCAGCGGGCAACGAAAACCGCGGACTTCCGCGACCACTCGCAGCCATTTGGTGCCAACCTTCGACCGGCTTAGACCGGACAAACCCTTTGTCTTTCTCGTTGCGAAAGTGCGTATCGGAGGATCGGCGGGTCTAGGGAACACTGGTCTGAGAATAGAAAAAATTGTGAGGAGCGGTCGTTTCTTAGATCTGACGCAATGGACACATTCCAGCCCGTCTGGGTGAAGGAGAGACTAATCGATACATCCCGTAGAACAAACCCGGGAGTGTCAATATGGCGGCCACGATGGGGGAAATAGGCAAGCAGTCTTCGACTTACGGCTCGAATCGCGCAGAAAAAAGTTCGATTGGTGTCCAGTTGTCTCCGCTCCCGTTAGATGAAGGCCCTTTGGCGAGCACGTCAAAGGGCCTTTTCATTTCATAACAAAGGGTTGCGCCGTCCAGCGTGAAGTTCGAACACACAATCTCCAGCAACTGGCGTTTGGCGCGGTAATCGCCCTCAACCCACCGCTCTTCAAGAGTTTGGGAGAGTTCGAACACTTCGCAGGCCACCTCCATCTTCTCGGCCTGGGAACGGTCGACCACGTCCACCTTCAGCTTCAGGTTGTCAATACGGTCCCGCAGCTCCGCGTTCTTCTTGGCGAACGTGTCGTCATTGATCTCTTCAAGCAGCCGGAGGTTCAGAAGCTGCTCCTGCTGGTTGCGAGCGCTGGTGAGCTGGCGGTTCAACTCAGACAGGCCAGCTGGAATTATTCATTTCTAGCAATCTCGGTGCAGATTCGCTATTTGTTTTCGACAATGCAAGCCTGGATGGCTTGCTGGCAATTAATAGATTTTCAGATCCGAACTCACCTACAGGTGCACAACAATACACCATTGGAGATGAATTTTTCTTAATTGATGCCCTAACTGTCAGTGGGTAATTTTCATCTATTGAAGGGGTAAATCGGACAGGTACAGGCAAGTCTTTCGCGGTAATGTATGACCGTAATTCGAGTGGTGCAAGCTTGTCTGCACAGGGTGTTACCGCACGAGTTTCCATTCCAGCTGACTTCAATGTTGATGATGTAGTTAATACTTTGGACCTCGCAATTCTAGCGGCAAATTTTGAAGCAAGCGGTAAAGAATGGATAACGGGTGATGCAACAGGGGATGGTGTTGTCGACACCTTGGACCTCTCTGTCCTCGCAGCCAACTTTTCTGTAACCGCTAGTACTTCACTCGCTTTAAGTAGTCCTAGTGAAGTGGCGAGTTTTGACACTCCAGGTAATGCCAGCTTTGATAGTCATGATTCCATTATTACGCAAGCTCTTCAACCGCAAGTGCTGACTAGAGATTTATTTGACATATTATTAGAAATCGATTTTGAAATTGGGGTTGTTGAGCTGCTTGCGAACGGCTTCAGTTTTTTGGGCGTGTCGAGAGCTGAGCTGTTCCCGTTCGAAACATTGGCCCTAGTCACAGAACCCTACAGTCAAAGTCACGATTTAATGGTCGATGCACCCATTGGTGACTCGTTTGACGCCAATCTTTTCAGCGACAAGCCGATTCAAAGCACATAAGTAAATGGTCTGGAATCAACTAGGAGCGTATGGTCGCAGCGTCAACACAAGACGATTCCAGAGCTTAGTACAATTGCGTTGCTCCTTTCAATTCTGCCTGTTCATCGTACACAGAGAAGATCTTCGCTTCAATTATTGTTTTAATCACCGCTAGTATCTGTCGCCTGCTACTGGGCAGTTCCATATACGTGGGCTATAGCGTCTTAGATTTATCCTCTGACCACAGCCCGGCAAGGGTAAGGCCTGAGCCTTCACACAAGGCCTGTGATCCTGCTTGCACCCGTTCCGGCCCAGCGGCTCGGCTTGGAGACAGAGCCCATCTCTGATGCCTTCTTGTGGCATTCTTCCGGTCTCTTCCCGACCTAAGTCCGCTTAGGGGTGATTTCTGGAATTAGGCCGACATGGAAGGCCTGCGGATAACGGGCTGATCGAAGCCTTCAATCGTCGGCTGCGTGCCAAGTGCTTGAACGAGAACTGGTTTCTGAGTCTAGAGGACGCGAAAGAAAAGGTGAACGCTTGGCGTCATCACTACAATCGAAGTCGTCCTCACAGCGCCTTAGGCAATCTGGCCCTAAAGCAGTTCGCTGCTTCATCCGGCAAGGCTAGCTTGGCCGGATGAAACTCCAAAGCTCAACTCAGGCTTGGTAAAGCTTCGGGGACAAGCGCTGCCATCGGAAGTCTCCCCAACGGACGGGGTGGGTGAAGGGAGAAAGGTCAGTGTCGGGTGGGGCTAAGTTCCGGATGTCGCTAAACAAATAGGGTTTTTATTGAGCGAGAGAGCCATTCGTAGACTGAAAGATCGAACATTGCTTTTAAGTAGTGGTAAGTAGATCTTAGTCCGTTAGCCCAGAAAACTAAAGACTACCCAACCTAACAATCAGTTTAGCGTACGCTAAGGCGCATCATGGAATTCAAAGGCAAATTGTTCAAACTCAATTGAGAAAGTTGACAGTGAATTTAAATCGATGACACAGTGGCTGTACCATCAATCTGGCCACTTACAGTACGAGAATAGGCACCAATCGGGTCGGGATCCGGATCATCCAAGGTGTATATGGCGGGAGATGGACAGCTAGGGTCTGTACTGTACGTTGTGAGTGTCCAACTGCTTCCGCTCTGATGTAGCACCGCGAAGACAAAAGGAGCTCCCGGGCTAAAAGCGTAGTAAATTCCTGACGGCTGTTGTACGACGGTGAATGAGCCTTGACAAGGACTGTCAACGGTAACTTTGTACGAACTCGACATGCTTATTGAACCCTCTTTGGGATTAAAATAGAGGAAATGGGCAACGTATACATAAAAGGTTCGGCTGCAGACCCGATTGTGGGAATTTGCGCTCCGTCATACATCGTGGTAGGATACGAGCTCGTGTATACTTGCGCTGCGCCTAAACAGGAGGAGTGCGATTTTTTACAAAGCTCTAGTAATTTTCATCGCTTGCTCATTTACCGCTGGACCGGCTAGCACGGGGGTCATCAGTGAAATTCCCCACTCCGATCCGCCGGATTCCTTTGCAGGTTTTCCGCCGCCAGGCGTTGGGCCTTTCTGGCCCGCGGGAGAAATAACTTTTACGACAGCCGACATGGTAAAGCTCAAGGTCGATGTTGTGGATGACCCTGCACCCGGTTTCACTCGGCAATACCAAGGAACTATCTCACTGATTAATGCCACTGGATTGACGTTGGAGGCACTTGAGTTTGAAATCCTTGGGCCCGAGCCTGGAATTGGTCCGTTCTGGGTAACTCCAATGGTGAGCACCGATTATTCTGAATCGATTCTATCTGACGATGGGCTGATCTCGACGCTGAAGGGAGGAGATATTGCCCCAGTCGCCATCATTTCGTTCGCGCTTGCGGTTCCTGACGTCAACGATACTTCTTATTCATTCGAAATTTTGGTTACACCATTCGTGCCTGAGCCAGCTCTGCTGAGTGGACTGATGCTAGGGATACTCGGTATTCTTTCTCAACGATCCAGAAACCACAAGGGTTCATCATTGATGACCGCGGACACGTCCTCAAGCTTAACGCGACCGGCGTGACCGTCGGCGTAAGTCGCAATAGCGGTCTCGTCTAGATGCCGAAGATCGACGCCCCATGCATCTGGGAATTCTGCGCGGGCACCGATGTGCTCGCGAACGATTTTGGCCTTTTCAATCCAAGAGTCGGCTAGCCATGGAAAAATGCTTGGATTCCGAATCGCCCACCATTGTTCCCCCTCGCTCGGAGAGCGTGCTGTATTATTGTTCGCATCAAATGGATCTCCAGGGCGCCACCGGACATTAACCCCGTAACCGATAGGTGCTGCCTCGTAACTCAGCTTAGTGTTGTCGTGAAGGAGAGGACAAACAGCAAACTCACTTAGTTGTCGACTACCAATCGAGGCCTTAAGCCTGGCTTCATCGAACACGCCAGGCGGGCCATTGACGCCCGTCCTTCCAAGCAGGCGATACCACTTAGGCTCTGTATCTACTGGGCCGCTATTCTGGCGATAGATCAGGGGGATTTTGCCGTCGCGACTTTCCATCGCGATGAACCACCCGACCATCAGTTGGCGTTGATTAGAACTACAAACAACCGTCATACCGACATCGCGGCTTGTGCCGAGGACGGGGAGCAGCAGACCGATGATCAAGGCGATGAGCGAGATGACGATGAGCAGCTCGATCAAGGTAAAAGCGTGTCGTCGATCCGCAGTCGCCATCGTTCAATTCCCTCAAACAGCGCAAGCTCAACTAAGATTGTACCCGGTTCGCGGATCACCCGGAGGTCGCTCAGCATGCTTCGATGCCGCGGGTGGCGCCTAAGCAGCACCCGCTTTTCATCGAGATCTACTAACGCAATCCTCGATCCCCCCGCAATCACACAGCGGGTTTCCGGGATCTGAACCATGCTCAAAACTGAGCCATCCATCGCGTCGATGGTCGCTCGCTCTGCTTCTGTAGTCGCTGACACGATGTCTATTGATCCATCCATGGCCCCAATCAGCAGTCTTGGGGGATGAGTCAGGAGTAATGCCGAAGTTGGCTGCCGACCACGCCCCAGCCGGTGGCGAACTGTGGCCCAGTCGGGGAGTCCAAAGGTTCTTGCGCTGAAGCTACCAAACTGAGCCCGATCAATCAGCAACCACCCGCTTTGTGAACCTTCGATAGGCATGGCATGCCAGGCCTCAGCCAGGGGTGTGACGGCTTCGCCTTCGCGTGCCGAAGCTACAAGTTGTCCGGCTCGATGCGACCACACAAGTGGAAGCTCACGGCCTGCCCAGTCAACAGCCTTGGGCTCAGAAACACTGACGCCAATCTGAATGGGCCAGCCGTCTTCAAAGTCGAAAATCATTCCTTCGTCAGTAATACCGACAAGACGCTGATCGTCAGACCATGACAACTGAGACCTCAATCCAAGAGGAGTTGCCTGAACGCCCTCCCTGTCGGATCGGACGACCAGCCCGGACGCAGCCAGATAAGCGACAACGCCGTTCTCACTCAAAGGCGTCTGTAAGATTGGAACATGCTCCGGCACCTTGGGAGCTGCTTGAAAAGTGACGGCCAGGGGGTCAGAGTCCAAGGCATGAAAAGCTGTGATAAGCGGCGCCATCTGCGACGTCGAATCAGGGCTAAGGAATGTTGAGTCAGTTGCGCGGCCGGAAGGCGAAATAACCGTGAAACCAAGTAACGAAATCGCTAGAAGCACGACTGCAAAACCGGCGGTTCGTCGAAAACGCAATCTACGTCCCCACCACATTCTCCAAATCTGATGAACCTCGCCCGCAGTGGCCGGTCGCGTTGCTGGATCATGGCGCGTGCAATGATTGGCAACGGCTCGCAGGCATGTCCTGAGGGACCCGGCTTGAGTCTCGGCAAGCTGCCGTAGCAATGCCCCGATGGCGAACACATCCGATCGGACTGTCGGAAGAACCGCTTTTTCCCGTAGTTCAGGTGCGGCAAACTCAGCCGTGAACCCTGCGTGACGCTGCCACCCTCCGACCGGCGGGGCGGTATTCCGGCCGACTGCAAGACCGAAATCGATGATTGCTACGTCCTCATCTTCAAGCACCAAAATGTGCTCGGGTTTCAAGTCTCCATGAATAAAGCCAGCGTTATGGATCTCTGTAATCTTGGCGAGGGCCTTGCTAATGACTCGGCGTGCTGTATCTGAATCTGCTTTGCGACAGAAGACATCCAGTGGGTCGCCAAGAATAAGAGGGAGAACCAAGAACGCATCGTCCTCTGAACCTAAGCAGCTTAAAGGTTCTACCCCAGTCACGCGCCCGAGCTCTCCAAGAACTCGCCCTTCGTGGATCAGCATCGACCCAGAAACCCCACGATCGAGGCGGACAACCTTGATCACGACGCGTCGCATCGTGGTGCGATCGAATCCGGACCAAATCTCTGCAGTACCTCCGAGACTGTGGCGATGGCTCAGCATAAAACCGGAGTCTTGCGCAGCCTGCAACCCTGGGTGTGATACAGCTTCATCCGAAGGGGTAGATAAGCCAAGGCGGAGCAAAGACGCCATGTTTGAAGCACCGACATGTGATGTGGATTGGTGTTCCGTCATGCTTGACTCATCACCATCAAGTGCTTTAACTCGCCATCGATCTCAGACTCGCTTGCCGCGTATTCGGAGATGACATCGCGAAGCAAATAACCAAATGTACGTTTGGTGCTCGCGAGCATGTTGCGTAGCTGTCGTCGATCGACTTCAAACTCAAACTCAAGCTCGGCATAATCGACGATTGGGTCCCCGTTCAGGCACGGATTTAATACTCGCAACTCAAAGACACGCCACGCCACCTGACGAAAACCTTGTGTGTGTTCCAGTGCGACTCGCCGCTGAGCTTCGGCAATAACCAACCGTGCCCAAGACTCGTCAAAGGCCTTTTCGGGATCAATTGACGCAGGTGCATCTGTATGCTCAAGGCTAATCTCACTACGTCGCACACCTGTGGACCTCGATCGAATCTCATCAATGCAGAATCGCCGTATGGATGTGCGGAGCAAATCGCGTAGCCTGCCACGAGACGCACTGGCGACATCGAGGAGATCGCGTTCAAAAAGTTTCGCTACAACAAAAGCTTGGGTGTATTCTTCCGCATCGCAGGTCGAAATTCCGCGGAAGCTAGCACGGACGCACGCCTCGATGGCTGGCCAGTAGCGATTAATAAAATTCGCCAGCGCTTCACGTTTCCCCTCTGGAGACATCTGTCTCAGATCACGAATCTCGGTCCACTGTGTCGTTGGAAACGCGCTCACTGCCATCCTCAATCATCGGTAGCCATGCCGTAGTCTATCGTATTGGCACGATTGGAAGAAGCGATAGATTTTGAACGATCGCCGACTACATCTCCCGGCCCCAACGCGTCTAGAATCATGCCTAGAGCTTCATGCGCGGACTCTATTTGAGGGTGGGGATCAGATATCTCCGAGAGATGCCAAAAGAGTTTTTTCAATGCAGACCATTGACTATTCGTTAGAATTGGTGCGGCATAACTTTGACGATCTTCAGCTCTAGGATCTAATTTAGCGTCGCGAAGAGTGCGTATGTCACGGAAAACGGTTCGGCGGCTGACGCCGAAGTAGTTTTGAAGCTCAATAATAGTAATATTTGGCTCTCGACACAGTACCCAATGTAAATTCAGCAGTCGCGAAACCCGCGTAGTGGGTGACCAGGTTTCAAACCTCTGCCCTGAACCATCTCCTTGATTTTTTTTTGTTGGTTTGGCGATCACTTTAAGGGTACGGCTGCCGCATGGGAGCGCTGCGCTAAAACACAGAATCATTGCAATTATTAAAGTTAATTTAGTTATAGCTTGTGCCGGTTATTGCTAAATTCAGCAGGCTTTGCCTGCAGCTTGTCTGAAAATTCACTTTAATGGCTGATGATCACGTTACCGCAGTAGATGGTAACTAATTATGGCCAGGCTCGCCCATAGTGATAATGTTTATGCTTCAGAGATCAAAACTCGACGTGCTAGCCTTGTGCGTGTGTGTGCAACATTTTACGCCAGCGAGCCTTCTGTCTAGCGGCAAGCAGACAAATGTGGTCGAGTGCAGTTGATAGATGTAGTTCGGTTGAAGCAGTTGGAGTAGGAGATCCGTAAGTTCAGGTACATCACTGTCGGGCTGGCACCTTCATATTGGTTTATCAGCTATGGTCTTTGTCCCTGATCCCAGTCCGTCTGTTGCGGGAGACTTCCGTTGGCATGGACGCCATCAGGATGGATAGTTGAACGATGAGCAGGAAGCCTCACTCGGCCAGCAAGATCGTTGACAAGCTGCGTGAAACGGATTTGCTGCTGAGCCAAGGGCAGGCCGTGGCCCATGGCGTACCGGCAACTGGGGATTGGTAAACAGACGCATTACCGATGACTTCGTGAGTATGGCGGGATGAAGGGCGCACCGGTCACTTTCAGGAGTTTGCACGCCTGAGCCAGCGTCAGCCCTTGTCCCAGCATCACGTCCGCCTTGCGGAGCTTGCCCACGATCTGCTCTACGCACAATCTACTCTATGTCATCCTGCAACTCTCTTTATAGTAGTCTTTTGGCATCAAGCACGGCAACTCAAACCGCATCAGCCCTCGAGGGAAAGTCAAAATCACGGGTACGCCGGCACTATCCCAAGCCGAAGGACACGCAGCGTAGAAACCCAACAACGAACATGGTCTACAAGTGTGATACAGCCGGGGCTGTCTCAGTATGTGTCGATTATTCTTCGTGATCAGATCGGCACATCTAGACCGTGTCGCACCAGCACCGGGATTCGGTTGAGCGGCGCGTCGAGATGCACCTCGGACCCGCCGGGAAGGACGCGGTTGGTCGTGGGGTCAACCCAGTCGGTGCCAACCGGAAGATAGACCGACCGGCTTTCGGCTTTGCGTTCGAGGATCGGCGCGACCAGGATGTTGGAGCCCAGGCAGAACTGATCTTCGACCGTCCAGGCACGCTCGTCGTCCGGGGCGTCGAACCACAACGGACGCATCGCGGGCGTGCCGCGCCGACTCGCCTCCTGCATCACCGAGCGGAGATACGGGCGCAGGCGTTCGCGGCGTTGCATGAAGTCTCGGAAGATCGCTTCCGCCTCCGGGCCATAAGACCAAGGCTCGTTGGGGCCGCCGGAAAACAGGCTGCGCGGCACGCGGTTGCCGTGCATGCGAAGGACCGGGCAGAACGTGGCGTACTGGAACCAGCGGATCGTCAGCTCGCAAAAGGCCGGGTCCGACGGGTCGCCGCCGTGGAAGCCGCCGATGTCGGTCGTCCACCACGGGATGCCGGAGAGCGCCATGTTGAGCCCCGCGCACACCGAGGCGTGCAGCGACGCCCAAGTCGTCTCGATATCGCCGGACCACACAAGCGCCCCGTAGCGCTGGCTGCCGGCCCAAGCCGATCGGCAAAGCGTCAGCGGCTCGGCCTCGCCGGACTCGGTCAACCCGTCGTAGAACGCGCGTTGATGGTCCAGCGGATAACGGCAAGCCACCTCGTCGCCGCGTCCGGCGTGAAACCTCAGGTTGTCGTGATGTGCCGGCGCCACTTCCGGCTCGCACGCGTCCAGCCAGAACGCGCGGATGCCGCGGTCGACGTAATTCTTCTTGATCCGCTCCCACATCAACGCGCGGGCCTGTGGGTGCGTCGCGTCGTACAGCAACAACCTCTGCCACTCCCGCGAGGGCTTGTCCGCCATCGCCGCAACGGTGTCGCCGCCGCGTACCCCGTCGACCAGCAACCCGCGCTCGCGCAGCGGCTTCGCGTTCTCGCTCTCCATATTCACCATCGGCCACACGCTCACAGCCGCCTCCACGCCCATCGCCTTGAGCTCAGCGACCATGCCTTCGACGTCCGGCCAATCCTCTTCGTCGAACCGCCAATCGCCCATCCGCGTCCAGTGGAAGTAGTCGATCACCAGCACGGACAGCGGCAGATCGCGCTCCGCAAACCGCCGCGCAACTTCGAGCAGCTCGTCTTGATTCTGGTAACGCAGCTTGCTCTGCCAGTACCCCAGTGCCCAGTCGGGAATCGCCGTGGGGTAGCCGGTCGCCTCGGCGTAACGCTGCATCAACTCAGTCGGCGAGTCGGCCGCGGCGATCCAATAATCGAGCTGCGGCGTGCGGTCCGCGTCCCACTGCGTGTGGTTCTCGCCGAAGCAGGCGCGCCCCGTCCCCGGGTGATTCCATAGAAACGCATAACCCCGACTCGACACGCACATGGGGATCGTGATCTGCGCATTGCGCTGTCGCAACTCGAGGACGCACCCCTTCTGGTTGAGTCGGCCGTGCTGATTCTGGCCCATGCCGTACAGACGCTCGCCGTCGAACGAATCGAACCTTGCCGTGAGCCGATAGCGCCCATCCCCGACCGGGAGAAAGTCGTGCCCGTTCGCGTGGTCGCGAAGCAGGACGATATCCCTCTCGCGATCGCGGATGGTCACCCGGCCCGAAGGCTCCACAGTCGCTTCGATCCGCCCATTGACGAGGTGATGCGACTGCTCCCCATCGCGTGGAACCGATGACGCGGGCTCGGCCGCGTGATCTTCAGGCTCAAGCAGCGCGTGCGGTGTCTCGATCCATCGGGTGTTGGGCGTGAAGCGCACCCGAACCGCATCGCGTCCCCAAGGCTCGATAAGCACGGCGTGACCGCCTAGGCGTGTGTTGATCGATGTCGTCGTAGATGGATTCATTAGTCGTTGACTCATGGGGTCAAATGGATAAGTCGGCCGCAAGTTATGCCCACGGAGTGAAAATCGCCAGAGAAACAGAGGAGGCGAACCGCGAATCAATCACGCCGCCGTCACTCTGAAGCCTTAAAGGCTGCGTCGTTCGCGCACGACTTGCCGCGCGACTGATCTTGACGGCTGGGGTAACGTGGCAAGCAGCACGCCCGTCGCGAAGAGCCTGGCGATCCCGAGTTCATGCGCGAACGATCATCGAGAAGTACTCATACAGAAGGCGTTTGGCTCATTGCCTCAGAGCGAACTCGCATACCGGTGATAGACTCGAACAGATGCAGCAAGTCGACGTATTGGTCGTAGGTGGCGGACCGGCCGGGGTTCCGGCGGCGATCCAGGCAGCTCGCGCCGGAGCCAGCGTCATGCTGATCGAGTGGCACGGCCAACTCGGCGGAGCCACGACCACCGGAGGGATCTTCTCCGTCTCCCTGTTCGGCGGATTCGGCAAACAGCTCATCGCCGGCATCGGCTGGGAGCTGGTCGAGGCAGCGCGTGCGCTCGACGGCCAGGCCCGCCCTTTCGATCCGACCAAGCGCGGCGCAGCCCCAAGGCCGGGCCAGACCTGCTACGTCAACCCATACCTGCTCGCCGCCATCGCCGAGGAAGCCGTTCTCGAAGCCGGCATCGACCTGCGATACCACCTTGCGCCGTCGGGTGCGCGATGGGAGCAAGATCACGGGGTGTATGAGGTCGATTTGGTCGGTAAAAACCAGCAAACCACGGTGCGCTGCCGCGAATTGATCGACTGCACGGGCGGCGCCGAGGTGGTCGGGATGCTCGGCTACGAGCGGGTCGAGGGCGACGAGGCCAACGGGCGGAGGCAGCCGGGCACGCTGGCGTTCGAGATCGACGGGTTCGACGCCGAGGTCGCCGACCCCCGCCAAGTTCAGGCCGCGTACGCCGAGGCGATCGCCGATGGCTCGCTGCTGCCCGGCGACTACTACTTCGACGACAAGTCGGGCGAAGCGATCATCCGCACGCTGGGGCGTGGAGCGCTCAACGCCATGCACGTCCCCGGCGCCGACGACACCACCAGCGACACGCAGACCCAAGCCAACATCGCCGGCCGGTCGGCCATGCTCCGCCTCTTGCGTTTCGTGCGCAGGCTACACGGCGGCGAGCGCGCCACGATTCGCTACGCCCGCCCCGACACGGCCGTCCGCGAGACACGCCGCATCGTCGGTGAAACCACCGTCACCGAAGCCGATTACCTCAGCGGACGTGTCTTCCACGACGCGATCGGCTACTCAATCTGGTTCGTCGACATCCACACCGACCACGGCGTGGAGAAGCGCTTCCTCGACGAAGGCATCACGCCAACGATCCCCCTCTCGGCGATGGTCCCACGCGGATCGACCCACCTCTTAGCCCCCGGCCGATCCATCAGCGCCGACTACGCCGCGCTCAGCGCGCTGCGCGTGCAGGCGTCGTGCATGGCGATGGGCCATGCGGCCGGCGCGGCGGCCGCGTTGGGCGTGGCGATGGGTTGCCCCTCGCGCGACGTGCCGCACGATCGGCTGCGCGAACTGCTCGCCGCCCACGGCACGATTCTCCCGCCCGTGACTCAGGCCGCCAGCTCCCCGTAACTCGCGCCCCGGCAAGCCACCGCCTCGCGACCTCTCTTCACCCAGAGCAGCTCTGGTCCAACCACTGGTCACGAATTGCCGTTGACCACTGCTCTAAAGCGATCACGCATCATCTTCGCGACACTGGCTTTTCCAGAGCCCGATCCAACTTGATCTGTAAGGCAAGTCATTTATTGGATTTAGACGGATAAAAAGCCATCATCCGCCACAGCCCGACTCGCGACACATAGCCTTGACACTTTGTGTACCACTGGTACACTTGTGCGTATCTGGTATGAGTGCAGAGCCCTCCACCACCCTTGATCCAGCCATCAGCTCGCCATTGCGGCGGCTTCGTGGCGTGCCCAGCCGACAGCTGGGATCCCGCCTCGCCGAGCTCATCCGGTCGGGCGTGCTCGGGCCCGTCGAGGTCTTCCCGTCCGAGCGCCAGCTCTCCTCCGAGCTCCAACTCTCGCGCGGCACCGTCCGCAAAGCCTTGGCCGCGCTCGAAGAAGAGGGCCTGCTTTCCAACGGAGGGCAAGGCCGCATCCGCCGGGTGAACACGCCGCGCCCCGCCAAGTCGATCATGTCGCGATCCGTTGTGGTCGTCGGCTTCGACCGGATGCCCGACCAACGCCTCGCCAGCGAGACGGGCTGGGAGACCTACGCCCAGTTCACCGCGTCGGCTCGGCTGCAAGAACTCGGCTGGCATTGCCTGACCATCAACCCAGACGAAGCGACGCGAGCGCAGATCGAGATGCTCGGCGAAGATCAGCCCGCCGGCGTGCTCTTCTCGCGACCGCTCAAGACCGACGCCACCCGCGAGATCCTCGATCGGTTCAGCTCGCTCGGGCTGACGATCGCCGCCTACGGCTCACCCGATGACGATAAGGCGCTCGCCCAGTGCGATCGCGTCTTCCACGACCACGTCGCCGGCTCCGCCGCGCTCACGCGTTGGCTTATCGAGCAAGGCCGACGCCGCATCCTGCCCTTCTGGCGCTTCCCCGAACGGTTCGACTGGGTCGACCAGCGCGAAGCCGGCTATCGGCAGGCCATGAACGAAGCCGGCCTGCCCGCGCTCGACGCCGTTCGCACGCCCGACCTCAAGCTCAAGGGCGATCAAGAGCCGTTCGACGACGTAGTCCGCCTTCAGATGGGCTTCCTGCACAACCCGCTCCTCGACGACGAACCGCTCGATGCGCTCATCTGCGCCAACGATCTGCACGCCGTCGAAGCCGCCGAAGCCGTACGCCGACTCGGCAAAGAGCCCGGCAAGGACGTGCTGATCGTGGGGTACGACAACACATGGAAGCGCGACGGGCGCAACCCGGATCGCGTCGATGCGCCCGCCGCCACGATCGACAAGCAAAACGACAAGGTCGGTGTCGCCCTGGCCGACCTGCTCTACGACCGAATCCAGGGTCATCTGTCTCAGGAACCGCAGCAACGTGCCGCTGCGTTCTCGCTCATCACGCCGGACGTATCGGCATCCCAGAGTCTCTAACCATCAGGAGGAATTTATGAAAACGTTGAATCTGCTCGCGGCCGGTCTGGCCATCACCGTTGGTGCTTCCGCTTCGGCCGCCACCATCCTGTCGATCTCGACCGTCCAAGGCTCGCTCAACAGCGGCAGCGGCGTGACCGATCGCTTCGATCCCGCAGCCGTCACCATTACGAACGCGCCCAACACGACCGCCCCCACCGTCGCCGACCTCACCAGCCCCGGCGCCGACGGCAACGGGATCCAAAACCTCGGCCGCTTCTGGAATAACCCCGCGGGCGACTATTTCAGCTTCGACGGCGAACCCGGCGAAGGCGGCCACGGCAGCGCCCCTGCAGATTTCGAGCGCAGCTACTTCGCCTTTACGGTCGCCGCCGATCCGGGCTTCACGCTCGACCTCGACGAGATCACCTTCCGATCGGCCGTCTTCACCGCCAACAACCGGCGCGGCTACGAGCTCTACGCCGAAGTCGATGGCGGCACGTTCGACGCCACCGACATCCTGCTGGATGTCAACGACGAAAACGCGGTCCGCACGGGCTCGTTCACGCCCCGCGCGGTCGACCTGACCGGCGCGAAGTTCCAGGGCATCGAGTCGGTCACCTTCCGCGTGTACCCGCTGACCGACCTGGCCGGCCGCTCGGTCGAGATCGGTGACTTCGTGGTCACCGGCGACGTCGTCATCCCCGAGCCCGCGTCGCTGGCTCTGGTTGCCCTCGGCTCGCTCTGCCTGGCCTCGCGCCGCCGCGTGCAGGCCTGATCCGCATACATCGCCTACCCGCCCGCCGTCGGTGAAAGCCGGCGGCGAGGCCTTCCTTTCGATCTTTGGCGAGTACATCTCATGAATCTCCGATTCTCCACGTGCCGCAACGGTTTCACGCTCATCGAACTGCTGGTCGTCATCTCGATCATTGCGCTGCTCATCGCCATCCTGCTGCCGGCGTTGCAAGCAGCGCGGGATACGGCTCGCCAGGTCGCCTGCATGAGCAACCTGCGACAACTCGCGATGGGTGCCTACGGCTACGCGATCGACAACGAGGGCGCTCTGCTCATCGGCTACTCCGGCAATCACCGGCAGTTCAACTACGCGATCTACCACACCTCGGCCAACGCTAATGACTGGCACGAGCGCTTCATCATGAAGGGCATGCTCTACAAAGACAATCGCGTCACAGAGCAAGCCGCGTTCGCGTGCCCCTCCGAAGAAAACGGACTCATGACCGTCGAGGCCTGGCCTCCCGGACAGGATCCCAGCGTTACCACACGCTCGGACTACGGGACCCGGCCCGCCACGCGACACTGGTCGAATCTCCCCCCCAACATCCTGCCCGACATGAAGTTCCTCGAGGACGTCCCTCAGTCGAGCTGGGCGATCTACTCCGACCGCTGCTCTTCGGCCGACAACATCCTCAACCGCCACGGCACCGGACTGAACGCCGCGTACGTCGACGGCTCGGCCAAGTGGAACGATGGCGACGAGATCATCGCCATCCTGATGACCCAGACCCCCGGGTTCAACATCGCCAACAACCCCGCGCAGGCTTCGGTGTGGCAACTGCTCGACTGACTCTGGCGATCACACCATGAGAACGATCCATCGACCACCCCACGCCTTCACGCTGATCGAGCTGTTGGTTGTCATCTCGATCATCGCGCTGCTCATCGCGCTGCTCCTGCCGGCTCTGCAACACGCTCGCGAGCTCGCCCGAAGCGCCGCTTGCAAGTCCAACACACGCCAGCAGGCCGTCGCCGTCTTCGCCGCCGATGCAGACGCCGGCCGACCGCCCTACAGCTACGTCCAGGACGGCTCGGCTTACGACTACAACGCCTACCCCGAACTCATCAGAAACCGATACCTCCCGTCGGGCGTCGACGACTTCGTGAACACCTCGGGCAACGCGGTCAATGACCTAGCCGTCAACGGAGCGATGATCTGCCCCGAGGGCCTGCCCGAGGTCGGGGCCCGCACGTGGGGCGACGGTCTGCTGAACATGACCAACGGCACCAACGAGGTCGGCCGAGTGCAGTACGAAGCAGGCTCCGACCAACGCGCCGCAGACGCCGCGCAAGTCGTCGGCGGCACCACGTTCTACTCCCACTACAACTTCAACGGCGCCTGGGGCTGGCACCTCGTGCACTACAACCTGCTCGGCAGGCTCGCCCTCGGCACGCGGTTCACCAGCTACCCCTACGGCATCGACCTGCCCATCCTCGAGCCGTCCCTCGAAGCGCCAAACCCCAGCGAGGTCATGCTCGTCGGCGACGCCTCCAACGACTTCGGCCTGCTCAAGCCGGTCTTCCGCCACCCCAACGTGACCTTCAACGCCGCCCACCTCGACGGACACACCAAGACGATGGGCATCGACGACCTCACCTTCCAGCGAATCAACGCCGGCGGTTCGCAGCAGTGGATCGTCAACGGGCCGATGATATGGAAGTCCGCCCCCGCGCCCGGCTTGCCCTAAACGGACCTGCCTGAACAAACTTAGGCTGCGGCTCGAACCTCACTCTTAAGGAGTCAATGTGATCCAACCCACCTGTATCCGCGTCATCGCCGCAGCCTTCGCCCTGTGGTCTGGGCTGCTCACCACGCCGGCTTCGGCGGAAGTCTTCGACCTCGTGCGGTTCCGCATGGGCGAGTCCGTTGAGGGCGAGCCGACAGCACTGGTCTGCGAAGCAACGCAGTCCGAGCTGGTGGCCGTGGGCAACCCGCGGCTCGTGGACGGCGTCGCCGGCAAGGCCAGCGAAACCGTCGGCAGCACGCGCGCGATTGAGTTCGCCGCCGGCGACGGGTTCAAGCTCGAAGGCCTGCCCGGCAACCCCAAGGACAACATCGGCGTCGAGCTGTGGGTCAAGCCCTCGGCGCAAGGCGGGTTCCGCAGCCTCGTGAACTACGGCGGGTCGTCGGGCATCGGCATCGCCCAGCAGAACGAGGGCGTGTGGGGCATGGTCTACGGCAAGGCCAGCGTCGGCTTCCGCGCTATCTCCGCCGACGAGTGGGTCCATCTCGCCGTCGTGATCGACAGCGGCGTCGGACGCTTCTTCGTCAACGGCCGGCCCGCGGGCGAAGCGCCCAACGCGCAGAGCTGGGGCTACCCCAAGTCGCGGTCGATGACGATCGGCCTGCCGGTGCAGAAGAACAACAAGCCCTTCGAGGGCGCGATCGACGAAGTCCGCGTCTTCTCCTTCGAGCCCGGCGCGTTCGAACCCAGCGACCTCCTCTACTTCCAAGACCGCCAAGCCTCGGCATTCAATGGCACGGTCGCCGAGATCGTGTTCAGCGAGGTGCCCCAAGAGCGTGGCCTGACTTTTAATCGGTCGAACATGACGTTCTCCCCCGCCAACGGCAAGCAGGCGTGGCGGTCGAACCGCAGCCAGGTCGGTCGCATGATGTGGATCCGCGACGTCAACCTCACCTTCGACGACCCCGCGTTCCGCGACGGCTCGATGCCGGTGGTCGATGTTGAGGCCGTCGTCCGGCTCAACACATGGGCCGGCATCACCGCTTACGCCGACACCGAGCGGGGCAGCAGCCGAGGCGCGATGACGTGGGGCGCGAGCCCGAACTGGCGGACGCTGCGATTCCAGTTGGACGACGCCCACTTCGGCTCCCGCAACCACGGCTCGTCCGACATGGAGCTCCAGAGCGACGGCTACGACCTGCGCATCTTCGGCGCCAACGAACCGCTCTACATCCACCGCGTCACCGTCCGCGGCTACGCCCGCACCGGCGATGTCAACTGGGCCCGGCTGATCCGCGCGACTCGGCCCCGCGGCACCGGCCAACACGCCGACACCGAACTACTCATGTTCGCCGCCGACGAACCCGTCCGCATGCGCCTGCCCATCTGCAACCTCGCGCTCGAGCCGACAGCCGTGGACTACACCTTCCGCGTCATCGATCAAGACGAGCAGGTCGTGGCCGAGAAGACCGGGCAATACGACCTCGCCGCCGATCAGTCCAGCGACCTCGACCTCGCCTTCGACACCAACGACTGGGCGCTGGGCCCGTACCGCTACGAGTACCGGCTCGATCACCCCAGCAAAGGCGTGAGGCTGGCGAGCATCGACGGACACCTCGGCATCTACGAACCCGGCGACATCCGCAAGGCCCGCGACGGCGAGTTCTTCTTCGGCCTGCAGCACACCGGCGACCCGCTCCAGCCGCGCAACGCCGACTGGCTGAACCTCATGGGCGTCGACATCCTCCGCAACGGCCTCAAGACCCACACGCAGGCCGACACGAATCGAGCCGTCACCGACGCCACGTACGCCGAGCTGTTCCAGCGGGGCTATCGCGTCATGCCGATGATCGACCCGCCCAAGCCAGGCAGCCCAAGCCAGTACGACGAAGACGGCATGGACCCCGTCAAACGCGAGCGCGAGCTGGCCAAAAAAGAACGCTTCCTCGAAGCCTTCGCCGCCGACTACGCCGACACCATCACCCACTACGAGCTGGGCAACGAGCCCGATCTCAAGTTTTTCTACCCCGGGCCGATCGAAGAGTACGCCGACTCGTTCGCCCGCATGCGTGACGCGATCAAGCGCGGCAACCCCGACGCTGTCGTCATGCCTGGCGGGCTGTGCTTCCACGGCAAGGACGGCGACCGCCGCGCCCGCGAGCTCATCGCCCTGCTCGGGGCCGACGGCGTCGACGCCTGGGCCTACCACTCGCACGGCCCGGGCTACGACTCCCAACGCAAGGGCTACGAGCGTCAAGTCGAGGCCACCGCCGTGCACGGCGCCGACCACCTGCCCATGATCGACACCGAAACCGGCATGGCCGCGTCGGGCAAGGCACAAAAGCGAGAGCAGGCCCGTACGGTCGTGGAGAAGTTCGTCTACACGATGAGCAAGGGCTCGCCGATGACCTTCTTTTTCGCCATGCACTTCAAGGAAGGCACCGGGGCCTACACGATGGTGCAGGAGTGGCGGGAACCCAGGCCGGTCGTGCTTGCCTACCGCAACCTGGTGCGCACGCTGCGCGGTTCGCAATTCGTGGCCGATGTCGAGGGCGGCTCATCGGATCAACGCGTATACCGTTTCGCCGACGCGGCCACCGGGCGCCAAACGCTTGTCGCATGGTCGCAGGCCGACCAGCCATCGCCGCTGCGTGTGGCGGTCAACACGGCCGACGGCTTCGCCGAAACCGTTGATCTGTACGGGAATCGCGAACCGCTCAACGCGGCCACGGGGTCGGTCGAGGTCGCGGTCGGCCCGGACCCGCTCTTCGTGACTTGGATCGACCCGCAAGCCATCGGCCAGGACCCGGGCACCACCGAACTGGCCGTGCTGCCGGCGTTGATCGAAGTTCCGCCGACCGTGCGGGTCGCCGGTGGAGCCGTGGCGTCGTTCGCCGCCACCGTGCGTCGCCCCAGCGTGGAGACGAATCAAGGCACGCTGAGCGCTCGATTGATCTTGACCGATGAGACCGCCAGCGAAGGATCGTGGCCGGTGGCGTTCGGCTCAGCAGACGACGCGGCCGTTCGTGTCGAGCTCGCCGTGCCTCCCACGTACGCCACGCCGGTCTTCTCGAGCGTTTGGCGTGTGAACGCCGACTTCCCGGCCAGAGACGGGCTGGGCGACATGCCTGGTGGGAGCCTGTCGACAATCCAACCGACCGTCGCCGGCGTCGAGGGTGCGTGGCTGCCGATGGACCCCGCGGTCGATATTGACGCGTTGGTTGGCGGCCACGCCGAAAAGGCGCCGGCGGTTGCGTTGACGCGCGTCTGGTCGCCAACCGACGCCACCTTCCGCATGGGCGCGGCGGCCGACTGGTGGATGGCGTGGTGGATCAACGGTGAGCCGATCTATGACACGCTGAGCCGCGGCAACGGCGGCGGGCTGCTGGCCACGGCGCACACGTTCGACATCCCGTTGAAGGCCGGGTGGAACACGCTGGCCACGCGCGTCCTCAGCGGCCGCGGCGGCTGGAAGTTCACCGCCGCTGGCCCCTCCGAGCTGGCCATGATGCTGCGTCCCCAGAGCCCACCCGATCGAGTCGAGCTTGAATTGAAGGGCGCCGACGGGTCCGTGTTAAGCACGGTCGTCGTGCCGGTGTTGCCCATGCGGGTCGCGGCCCCGACCGATGCCGACACCTTGGATATGCACCCGCCCTTCGCAGCGTTGACCCCCGCTCAAGTCACCAATCTCCACGAAGCGCACCCCGACTCAAGAAGGTGGTACGCGGGACCGAGCGACCTCTCCGCGTTGCTCTGGCTCTCAGCGAACGCCGACGGCCGTGTCGAAGCCACGGTCGATCTGATCGATGACGACTACCGAGCCAACGCGGACCGTCTGTCGCTGACATTAGAAACCTCGGCAGGCCCTCAAGCGATCCCGATGCAACCGGTGGCGTCGCCTTCAACGGCTGGCGCAATTCGCTTTGCAGGTTCCATGGAGCTTCCGTCCGTAGAGCGCACAGCGACCGTCACGCTCACGATCGAGGACCACGACGCGGCAGTTGAAGGTTTAAAGCAACGCGGCGAGCTCTCCATGCCCGTGCTGCTCTGGTCCGCGGATCGCTGATCGCCCGGCGTTAATAACCAAAACGCACCACGCGGCCTGTAGGCCAACACGGGACGCGATTCTCAAGGCTATCGCCCTCACCCTCATTGTAAATGTGGGCCAACCAGCCTGACTTGAATAGCTAGCGGGCGATACTGGCCGCCACCTCTGGCGGACTTGTAGAGCAATGCTCCCGGTCCCTGAGCTGCGACCTGTTAGCCTTATCGCAAGTCGGTCTAGACGCTCTGATCCATCACCGCGACCACCGACCAACGACATTAGCCGTACCGTGCGAGTTCACAATGGACGCTAGGCCGTCATTGCCGATCCCTCACATTGAGCAACCCGTCGGAGGAGACCCTCTTTGAGCTTCATCCAACACGAGCTTCCCGCACGCTGGACCGTCGAGTTGGCGAGCGTGCCAGATGGGGTCGATGTCCCAGAACAGGTGCTGAACGCCGGAGCGATATCCGCCACGGTGCCCGGCTGCGTGCACACCGACCTGCTGGACCACGGGCTAATCCCGGACCCGTACGTGGCCGACCACGAGCCGCTGACCCACTGGATCGGACGCTGCGACTGGCGCTATCGGACAACCCTCACGCTCGACGCCGCCCTGATCAGCGAAGATCGCGTGGAGCTCATATTCGATGGCCTCGACACCCTGGCCACCATCAAGCTCAACGGTCGCGTCGTGGGCGAATCCAAAAACATGCACGTCCGACAGCGCTTCGATATCAAAGCCGTGGCACGCGAAGGCGATAACGATTTGGAGATCCGTTTCGATTCAGCCCGTGCTTACATAGACGCGATGGACGCCGAGCTCGGCCCACGCCCCAAAGTCGGCCACGGCAGTAACGCTGCGATGTCGCACAACATGATCCGCAAGATGGCCTGCAACTTCGGCTGGGACTGGGGGCCGCAACTGATCACATGCGGCGTGTGGCGGCCGGGCCGCGTCGAGGCGTGGTCCGGCGCACGACTCGGCGACGTCCGCCCGCTGGTCAGGCGCGCCGATACGGAGGCAGCCGAACTCGAGGTACGTGTCGATGTCGATTTGGTCGAAGGTTCGGCACCGCGGCTGGACTGCACGCTGGAAGACCCCGCTGGCACCCCTGTAGCTAAGGTTTCAGCCCTAGCCACAACCGGCGAAGCATCGATGCTCCTTCGCGTGGATCAACCGCAGCTCTGGTGGCCCGTGGATTATGGCCAACAGCCGAGATACCGGCTCCGGGTTGCTTTGAATCACGACGGAACGACCCGCCCACAGACGGCGACGTGCCTGGTCGGCCTTCGAACCGTAGAGCTCTGCACCGACGCCGACGACAAACCGATCCAACAACCTGTCGCAGAATTAGGTCAAGGCGAGTCGTTCTATTTGCAAATCAACGGCCAGCGTGTCTTCTGCAAGGGCGCGAATTGGATCCCCGACGACTGCTTCCCGCACCGCGTCACTCCGCAGCGATACCGGCAGCGCATCGATCAAGCGCTCGAGGCGAACATGAACATGCTCCGCGTGTGGGGTGGGGGTATCTACGAAGACCACGCGTTCTACGACTATTGCGACGAGCGCGGCATGCTCGTCTGGCAAGACTTCCTTCTTGCGTGCGCCTGCTACCCCGAAGAAGAGCCGATCGCCGCGCTTATCGAAGAAGAGGCGGAGGACAATGTCTCGCGGCTGTGTCGGCACCCCTCTCTGGTGCTATGGAACGGCTGCAACGAGAACATATGGGGCACGTTCGACTGGACCGAAGACTGGATCGCGATCCGTGAACGCGGCGAGCAGACCTGGGGCCTGGGCTACTACCTCGAACGATTCCCGCGAATCCTCGAACGTATCGACCCCTCGCGGCCGTACTGGCCGGGCAGCCCGTACTCGGGGGCGATGTCGGTGCACCCCAACGCCAACACGCACGGCAACCGCCACATCTGGGATGTGTGGAACGGCCACGGCGACTACCGCAACTACCTCGGCCACTACCCGCGATTCGCCAGCGAGTTTGGTTTTCAAGGGCCGCCAGCATGGCCGACGCTTTGCCGCGCGATCCCCGAGGAGCATCGCGCGTGGCTCTCGCCGGTGATGCACATGCACAACAAGCAGAGGCTTGGGCAGCAACGCGCGCTCGATCGCATCGCCGACGACTGCGATGGCTATGAAACCGGGGAGGCCGACTTCGAAGACACGTGGTTCCTCGCTTCTGTGCAGCAATGCAGGGCGCTCACCCTGGGGTGCGAGTGGTTCCGCGCGCTGTCGCCTTGGTGCAGCGGAGCCCTTTATTGGCAACTCAACGACTGCTGGCCGGTGACCAGTTGGTCGGCCATCGACGGCGACGGCCGCCCCAAGCTGCTCTGGCACGCCACTCGGCGTTTCTTCCGCGATCGGCTGATCACGCTTATGCCCGCCGGTATCACGCCCGCCCAAACCGATGCTGGCCCGCTGGCGGTCTACCTGCACAACGACCACGGCGAAGCCTGGTCCGGCCGCGGCCGCGTACTCAAGCTACGCATCGATGGGCAAACCCTTGCCGACCGAGACTTTGACTTCGCCGTGGCCGCGCGTGAGAGCTGGAAGCTCGAACTCGAGCCCTCGTGGGCCGGAAAGCCCGGCGAGTTGTTGGTTGCGCAAGTTCTCGACGACCGCGGCGAAGTCGCCGATCAGGCGTTCTGGTTCTTCGGCCGGGACCGCGATATCCCCTACGAACGTCCCACGCTCAAGGTCGATCTTGAGCCGATGAATGACGGCTTGGTCCTCCAAGTCACCGCGAACACGGTGGTGCGCGATCTCTGCCTGCTGGCAGATCGAGTCGCGGAGGACGCGGAGGTGCAAGGGCAATTCGTCACGTTGCTGCCTGGCCAAACCACTCGGTTCGTGATCCAGACAAACTCGCCACTGGCCGCCGATTCACTCACCGCTCCGCGAGTGCTGCGTTCGGTAAACACCTTGGCACGGCGGCTTATCAAGTGAACCGTACTGAGGGCAATCAGCAAGCCACGTCGCGTGACGCCACAAGCATCCGCAAGCAAACACCGAGCCGACTTTCTCCAACCCGCGACGCCGCCACGGTTCTTGATGATCAATCAAGGCGAAGCCGAATATGCAGCGAAACAGGCATCCGCAGCCCAACGCTGAGACACGCGCAATGCCCCTCCAGCGAGGTCGGTATCTTCGTCCGCACCGGCGGCCCCGGCATGAACTCACTCTGGGGCAACCCGTCGATCACGATCCGCCGCTTGCCGTCGGTGATCGTCACAACCTGGCTGTCCAGGCCGTGATTCTAACCGGCTTGAAGCCGACCGATGCCCTCAACTTCGACGCCGGCGCGCACGAAGAAGCGCAGCGACGACTGAATCACGTCCGGCGACTCGAAGTCCATCGCAAGATCAATGCATGCAGGATCGATGTTAACCTCGATCTGACCGCCATAGCGATGCGGCATTCGCACGGCGGGTGAGCCCGGCCGGAAGTGGGCGATGTGGCCCCAGCCGTCGGCGTGATCGGCCAATCGGTATCTCGTCGATGAAAGCCGTTCCAGCGCCACGGGGCGAACCGAGCCAAGCCTCGAAAGCTCAAGACGCACGGACTGCAGCACGATTCCGCCGTGGTGCAAGTGGAACCAGTCCTCCGAACGCTTCACGCCCCCCCAGGAGTCGAGCACTGTGTCGAAGAAGTGCTCCCCGGGATCGGCGGCGAGGGTCAGGGCTGTCACACCTTCGCGCCTACGCGCGATCTGGCGATCCGGCCAGTACGCATCAAATCGAGTCTCGATGGTCTCTGGCTCTGGCATGTCGCCTGGATGCTCAAGCCATTCGAGCGTCATAGGCATGAGCGTGGCGTTGTTTCGAGCGTCACGCACTTGATCGGCCAGGCTAGTCAGCTGGCCATCCCCGCTTGCGATAGCCGCGCGTCGAGCCACGCGGTAAGCCGCGGCCGGGCAGTCGGGCTGACCTCGATCCTGTCGGAAACTAAACGAGCTATCCGCCTCGCCGTTGGGCTGAAGGAATCGCAGGACCAACTTGCAGCTCTGCACGACGAGCTCAACCAAGTCGGGCCGGTCCAGTTCGTCGGCCAAGACCAGCAGGCCGTGGTTGGCCACCATGTTGTAGTTCGGGCTGCGCTCCTCGAACCAGAAGCCGTCGGCCTCGCAGTCGATCGGGTCGGCCAGATAGTCGTGGACCTTCTCGATATACCGATCCGCAGGAAAGAGGCGATGAACCGCGGCGAGCGGACCGGCCGCCGCTGCCCAGCGGTGGTTCGCGGAATACGCATCTCCAGCCACGACCGCATCGGCGGCCCGAACCATAAAGGCCTGCATGCGATCCGCGATGCGGCCAAATAGGACCGCGTCGCGATGCTCAAGGTGCCGATACGCCACCGCCAACGCCGGCAGCGGGAACCCCGCCTCGTTGGCCGAATAGACGCCATGCAGGTCGAGCCGGCCGTCGGGCGCTTGCCGATCCAGCAAAAAGTCAAACCCGCGATCGATCGTGTCGCCGAGCACGCATCGGTCGATCGCCAACGCTTCGCCGTGACACGCCGCTCCGCACAAGCCCGCCAACGTGTACGCGGCGTCGCGCCCCATGCACCACCCCCGCTCGTCCAAGAAGCCCCCCCGCGCGTCGCCCGACGCGACCTGCCTCGCTCTGGCAGACGCCACTTCCTCAAGGGCTCGATGGACACACCAATCCGGCAATGACGCAGCCGAATTCGTTTCAGACCTCTCAATGGCGGACGCTACTTCCAATTGGCTTACCTCTCGCGCTGGATCAGACGGGATTCAAATCAACTACAGTACGCCTTTAAATGATATAAACAACGATTTTACATACCAATAATCCAATTTGATATTGGATCTCCGGTCGATATACTTGTTGCGTGTCATCTCTCATCAAATCAACTCGAATCAAGTCAGCAGCCCCCGCCCATGGAGACTTTCCGTGGGCCGCCATTGAATCTCGGAACGGCGCAGACCTCGCCGCACGCTTGCGTCGCCTGATCCGAGACAACGACCTGGAGGCGGGACGGCCGCTCCCCACCGAGCGTGAGATGGCCTCACGACTGTCGCTCTCGCGCTCGACGATCCGCCGCGCCTTGAAAAGCCTTGAGTCATCCGGCCTCGTGTCCTGCCGTCAGGGCAGCGGCTACCGGGTGATCGACTCTCACCGCGACTCAGGCAGCCCGAGCGGGCTGGCGGCGCGAACCGTGGCGTTGATCACGCTCGAGACCCGCATGAGCAGCAGGGTCCGCCAGTGGGATGGACTCGAGGCTTACGTGCAACTCACCGTCACCGATCGGCTGCGTCAGGCCGGTTACCACATCCTCACCATCAACCCCAAGACTCTTCTCGCCGGCGGCGTTAAAGACTTGGTCGCCAGTCGCCCCGCGGCGGTCGTGCTGACGTCGCGAGCCATCGAAATCCACGGGGAAGCATTGGTCCACCCGATCCTCGAAGCGAACATCCCGACGGTCACCAACAGCTCTTCCCCGCTTGCCGAGCCCTGCGTCCAACGGATCCACGACCACGCGGCCGGCGCACAGAGGCTGACCAAATTCCTTTTTGAGCGAAACCACCGGCGCATCCTGCCGGTATTTGCCGGAGATGCCGAATCTTCTTGGCAGCAGCAGCGCATGGAAGGCTATCGCCGCGCTCACGAAGGCGCTGGTATTGAGCCCATGCAACCCGTCCGAATCCCCGGCTTAAAGCCGTCGGTCGTACTGAGCAGCCCCGACACCGCCTCGCGGATCTGCATGGGATTTCTCTACGACCGATTTGGCGCCAACGCCAAAGACGCGCAGCGGGTAGACGCCGTTATGGCCGCCACCGACGTCCTCGCCCAGTGCGTCGCTCACTCTTGCCTCCGGCTGGGCGTCGGGCTCGGCGATCTACCCGACATCACGGGGTACGACCTGAGCCACGGCTGGGTCAAGACGCCGGACGAACTGGGCGAATGGAAGCCCGCCGCCAGCGTTGACAAAGACAACGCCGCGATTGGCGAAGCCATGAGCAGCGCCGTCGAAGCCCTGATCAGCCCGGAAGCCACCACTCCGGACGCCATGCAGTTCGTGCCCTTCCGGTTTGTTGGACCTCATGACTTCGAAGACACCTCCAAGCGCGTGGGCGATTTCGCCGTATGACCCGTCGATTTCTAGGAGGAAGTTCCGCTGTTTCGCTCAACGCCAATCGTCTTGGCTAGCCTTATCGCCACAGCCCTCGCCGCGTCGTCGTCTGCCGCCGTCGTCCTGACTGGCGACGAACAGACCTATACCCAGAACTTCGATTCCCTTGCCGACGACGGCGATGGTGGCTTTATCACGTCTTGGACCGACGACACGACGATCGCAGGGTGGTTCGTCGATGGCATCAACCCCGGCTTCGACGCTCCCGGCACCACACTCGCGATGGCGACGTCACCCTCCGGTGGACTGCAGCACCTCGGCACCGCTACGGACCGCGCCCTGGGCTTCCGCAACGCCAACAGCTCGGGCGATTGGCTCAAGGGGGTCCAATTCCAGAACACCACCGGCGGCGTCGCGAACTACGAAGAAATCGCCGTCTCCTTCACCATCGAGAAGTGGCAAGATCGCGGTCAGGACGAGGTCATCCAACTCCAGTACAAGATCACAGTAACCGGCGGCAATATTCTCAACAGCGGTGGCTGGATCGATATCGATGACCTCACGATCCCCGACGACCCCGCGGGCAACGGCAACACCGACGGCAACCTCACGGTCAACCAATTCGAGCTCTCGGGCACCCTGACCAACATCAAACTCGCCCCCGGCCGATTCATCACCTTCCGATACCTGGACGACAACGTCAGCGGCAACGACAACGCCCTCGCGATTGATGAAGTCTCGATCGCCTTTATCCCCGAGTCCAGCTCGCTCAGCCCCGCACCAGCCGACGCCGCGCGAGCCTTCACCCAACGCCGCTAAACAACCCGCCCTTATGCGTGCCGACGGTCCACCGCCTACGCATCCTTCGCCGCCGACAAATAAGACACCGTCACACCTCCAAACGGCTACCCCTGCGAGAAAATCGCATCAACCATCGCAAGCAACAAACCACCCTGGATCGAGACGCGGCAAGACCACCAGGGCATCAGTTGCACCACCGTGACCCACACCAAACCGAGTTCCAACAGGCCCAGCCCATCCTCAGCCTCGCTCACCAATCGGAACACAAAGGCAACGCTTCGCAACGAATCATTCTTTTACGCCGGCGACTACAAATCACTCATAGACAAGTCCCACAACAGGGCAAGTCCACGATCGCCCGCACGAATTACAAAGTCAGCACAAATCGTAGGCATAGAACAAGCGAGCAGAAAGTACCCACACCACAAGCCTCGGTTTAATGATGCAACTCACCCATCCCTGCTCGACCGCAACCTGCCGCCTGATCGCGCTTCTGCTCCTAGCTCCATTCGCATCCGCTCAGCCCACGCAGGTCGCAGCCACAACAAGGTGGACGTTCAACCAAGCAGAGGCCTGGACCGTGTGGCGGCCCGAGGCTGAACGAGGCCCTGCGCCATTCACCGCGTCAAACGAGTCAGACGGCTGGCGACTCCGCGTGGCACCCACCGATTCGTACCTGATCCTCAACGCGTTCAGTCGACCACTAAAAGTAGATCGCCTTGCAGGTGTCCAAGCCGTTGCAATCCACACGACCCAGCACACAGAAACGCCGGCCAAGGTCTTTCTGTCGCTCCACGACGAACTCGGCGAACGCTTCTACCTCAGAACGCAAACACTCAAGCCAGGCAGCCAGACGCTGCAATGGTCGTTCCCCGATGAGGTGTTCAAACGCAGCGGCAAGAACGCGAACAACGCCGTCGACGGGCCGGTCGTCCACGGCCACCTATATGTCGAACGCCCCACCAAACACGCAGCTTTACCAATCGACCTCACTTTTCACGGCGTCGAACTGACACAACAAGTCGATCCCATCGAACTAATCTCGGCCGACCTCGATACCGGCGACCCGCTGCATGCCGTTCATCCGGAACAACTCCAAGACACCCGCATCTTCCTTACCAACGAAGCCAGCGAGCCGATCACCCTAGTCGGTGAAATCGGCGTTCGGGATCTTCCGCTGCAAGCCACACGTCGCGCAAACCTTGGCCAGATCACCGTACCCGCCAACGACTCACTCGAGGTCCCGATCCCCGAATCTCTGATCAAGTCCGCCGAAGGCAGCAACCTCGGCATTCGCTATGCCGACTGGCGTTTCGTCAGCGATGACAGCCCCAAGGAGATTCAAGGCAAATCGAGCTTCGCGGTTATGTCCTTCGTCGGACCAACCACTGAGATCGATCCCGACGCCTTCGTGTTCGGACTGGCCGGGTTCCACAGCGAGTGGTAGGCCCCTAAACCAAAGTTGGAACTGATCACCCGTGCAACCGCGAGCATCGGGGTAAAATCCGTGCGATTCGGCACCGCGTGGCGACACACCGAACCTCAGCAGGGCCAATGGAACTGGGCGCCGCTCGACCGTCTGGTCAACGCCGCGACCCAAGCCGGCATGGAGCCGCAGCTGATGCTCTCCTTCGGCGGGGCCGAGTGGACCAAACCACCCGAGTCGCTCGAACGGGCTCGTGCCGACAACGCCATGAATCGCCAATGGCGCTACCCACCGCGACCCGAGCTTTGGCGTGAGTTTGTCCGAACGGTTGCCAATCGGCACCGAGGCCGCGTCCGACTAAGGGAGGTATGGAACGAGCCAGACATCGGCTTCTTCCAGGGCACGACCGATCAATAGATCGAGCTGCTCGCCATTGCACACGAAGAGCTGAAATCCTCCGACCCGGACAACATCGTCATCAGCGGCGGACTCGCGGCCTATTCGCACCGGGACGCAAAACGCGACCTCTACGAACGCCTCATGCGCGACGCCGCCCCGCTGTACGACTACTTCGGCTACCACCAACACGGAACATTCCAGAGGCTTTACAACGAGATCGAGCATCGGATCATTCCGATGCGAGAGCGTCTTAGCAGCAGCGACAAGCCCTTCTATTTCAACGAAACAGGCCTGGCTCGCGAATTTGAGCGGGAAGACGAGATGGCCTCGTCGCTGATTAAGAAGCTCACGTATGTCTGGTCCCGCGGCGCAGCCGGCTATCACTGGTTCTGCATGTGGGTGCCGGATTCCAGAAAATCTAGCTCCGCATACGGATACCGAATGTTCAACGAAGACTTCTCCCCGCGTCCCGCCTTCGTGGCCTACAACACGGCCGCTCGGTACCTTCGCGGCCGCGAGTACGTGGGCGAGCTCGATCTAGGCGAGGGCCGATTCGGCCTTCTGTTCCGAGGCGCGGGTGACTTCACCGGGACAAGCGATCGCGATTATGTCGCGGTCGTATGGACGCAGCGTCAAGACCTCGCTCCCGCAGTGCTGGCCATGGACGCTGCTGGCGCTCGAGAGATTCAAACGGTTTCGGTGATGGGAGATCAGAAACCCGCCGCGACGCTGGGCAACAAAGCGCTGGCAACGATCGGCCATGAGCCCAGCTTCCTGCTATTCCACGGCACGTCGTCTTACGCCCCAGGCCTGTCCACACCGCTGATAACCCCACCCGGCGCGATCGCACTGGCACCCGGCAAGACTGCTTCTGCACAAGCAACGCTGCACAAGCAACGCTGCACAACCCGAGCACGCAGCGGGCTACTTTCGACATCGAGTGGCTCAGCGACAGTCCGATCGAGGTCATCGGCGATGCCACCGACACCATCGCACTGCCACCCGGCCAGTCTGCGACAATAGAACGAGGCATTCGGTCGCTCAATAGTGTCGGCCCTGAGGCCGGACGACCATCATTGACGCTTCGCTGGCGGCTCAACAGAGACAGCCATTGGACGTCCGCGCCAGTCGATGTCCGCCCAGCCCTAGCTGTCGCGCATAGCCCAGCGGCCGACCGTGATCCGGACCTGGTGCTCGATCAGGCACGCTATGTCGTAAATCACAACGACATCGATCCGCAGACCCAACCATTCATGTGGAAAGGCCCTGCCGACCTGAGTGCTCGCGCGTGGGTCTGGCACGAACAAGGCAAGCTCCACCTACGCCTCGACGTGCGTGACGATGTCCATCGCCAGAAGCACGCCGCCAGCCGCATGTGGCAGGGAGACTCCATTCAGCTTGGCCTTGCCGTTCCCGGTCAGGTCGGATACTGGGAACTAGGCTTTGCCATGTCGAACTCGGGCAAGCTGCTCACGCACGTCTGGCTTCGACCCGAGGGCACAACCAGCACCGACCCCCGGGTTGATTCGGCGGTAACAAGAATTGACGGAGATAACACGCGATACAAGATCGCCCTCGACCTCGAGAAGCTTTGCACCAAAGATGGCAGTCAGCCAGACCAGATCGCCATAAGTTTTGCGATTAACGACGACGACTCGGACCGACGCGAAGGCTTCATGCAACTCACGCCCGGCATCGCAACTCAGAAGTCCCCTGCGCTGTTCATGCCCATCGCGATCGAGTGAATTAGACCGCGCGGCTGATACCGCAAACCGAGTCTCTTCCATTCGCATCGTCATGGATACGATGCAGCAACATTCGATCCAGCGTTGAATACTGATTGACTGCTGGCACTTGTGCGTGAGGTTGGGACCCTCTTCTCACCAACATGTTTTTAAAGGATTTCCTTTGCGTACCGCACTCTTTGTCATGGCCATCACACTTGCATCTTTGACTACAGACACATCCGCCTCCGCGTCCAAAAGTACGCTGGCTGACAACTACGTCCGGCTGATCGAATCCTCGCTCCGCGCCCAGCTGGATGCCGACAACTTCATATCCCCCACGCATCGCTTCGACCGCGAACTTGTCCTTGCCCATTTACTGTTGCACGAGGGCCGTGAGCTTGACTGGGCGAACGCATACTTGGCCGATTTCGAGTTGGACGATCAGCTACGCGACTGGGGAGATGACGAACCAGACACGCCCGACTGGAACTTCACAGGCATCAAACTGCTCCGTCTTTTCAAGGACTTCGAGAAAGACCCCATACTAAAACCGGAAGCACAACACCGACTGATCACCCTTCTTAGCACGTTCCCCCAGCCACGCGTGCGACACAACCGCGACAACGATCGGCGAGCGGTGTGGCCTGGCATCCACACCGAGAACCACGACCTGATCCTGCTCACCATCGGCTACTTCCGAGCGCAGCTCAATGGCGAAGACCTCAAACCCTACGAACAACACCTTGCCCGGTCGCTGGCCTGGCGAATACGGTTCGGCTGGCTCGAAGCCAACTCACCGACTTATCAAGCCCGCTACGTCGAGCCGCTCGGCGTGCTGGTCGATCACGCTCCAAATGAAGCCATCCGAGAAGGCGCGTCGAACGCGCTCAATCACATCCTGTCCGAACGAGCGATGTTCAGCGTTCAGAGTCAACTGGCCGGGCCACAGGCACGAACACGCGGCAGGCCGTACGAGCCGTCGCGCGATCGGATGCTGCCGCACTTGCATCTCTGGTTTGGCTGGGCCCTGCCCGCCGATTTCATCGCCGAGCCGTATCACGATGCCTACTGGCTCCTGCGAAGCGACTTCACCCCCGACCCGGCGGTAGTGGCCCTCCAAGCCCAGCGACAATCACCACAAGCGCCAACTCGCTTCTACCGCGGCATGCGCACGCGTCGTGGCGGCGAGTACACCGAGTTCCGCTACTTATTCTCACCCCACGTGGCGATGGGCAGCCAGGACTGGCGCGGCTCCACCCGCCGACACCGATACCACAACGCGCTGCTCGCTCATCCACGCGGGGAGCCGGTCGCGGTTTGGGCGATCTATCAACCCGAGGACGGATCCGGCGATCCACGCTTCGGGGCCAACGAATCGGTCCAGTGGGGTGCCGTACTTATTGTACGCGGCGAGGTCGACTTCACCGAGGGCGCAGCCGATGAGCAGATCGACTCTTGGCGGGTGATCCACACGCCGTGGGCAGCTACGGCGATACATGAGTTACCGAACAAGTGGAAGCTGCTTGTAGCGATCGATTTGAAGCGTGAGGGCATCGATCTCACCCATGCGATCAAAGAGCTTGCACCCCCCGCATGGAACGAACCGAACTCAATCCAATGGATCAGCCGAGATGGCATGCCAATCCGTTTCGATCTTCGCACCGAGTGGAAGCACCACGACGTCTACCTCGATGGCGTTCGCGTTCATCGGCCGCACGGCATGCTGCACGACAGCCCAAAGCTCTCAAGCTGGTATGGCACCGGGATCATCGACATCGTGCCAACCAAAGGGCCAAGCCGCCGCCTGACCACCGAGCCACTCAATGAGTTGTTGCGTTGAAGAGTCACCCGCACCTGCTCAAAATCTGTGCCGACCAGCACGCACCGCACGTGATCGGTTATGCCGGCGACCCCTTCGTGAGAACGCCGAATCTCGACGCGCTCGCCGCGTCCGGAACGGTCTTCGAGAATCACTACGCGGCTTGCCCCATCTGCGTCCCCGGCCGATTCAGCATGATCTCGGGCCGGATGCCCTCGCAACTGGACGCGCCGTACTTCGAGAGCACGCTCAACCCCGCAACGTCAACCTACATGCGTCACCTCGCCGACCATGGCTACCAAACCACGTGCGTCGGCAAGATGCACTTTCACGGCCAAGACCAGATGTACGGCTGGATGTTCCGGCCGTTCGGCGATATGCAGATGCTCAATCACCGATGCTTACCGACCTATCAGGTCGAGCGCGACGTGACCGGGGGCAGCCCGCCGAGGCCGATCCAGCGCGGCGGAGTCGGGGGTTACAACGCCTGGATGCTGCGACACGCCGGGCCGGGCGACACCGGCAATATCAGGTGGGATCGCTCGGTGACGCGCGAAGCCGTGGAGAATCTGATTGATTACTTCACGCCTTCCTTCATCGATGAGGTGTATCAGGGCGAGCGCCCGTTGTTGTTCGAACTCAGCTTCAAGACACCCCACTGCCCGTTCGTGTGTCCTCCCGAACTGTTCGAACGATACATGGACGTCCTGCCAGGCCCTACAAACACGACGCCCGCCGACGATCTACCGACATTCCTCAAAAACAAGATCGCCAATGACATCCCCGACGACATCACGCCCGAGATGACTCGACGCGCCCGAGCGGCCTACTGGGGTTTGGTGGAATGGATGGACGCCCGCATCGGCGAGGTGCTGGCGTGCCTCGATGAACTCGGCCTGCGTGACGAGTTCGTCGTCCAATACACGGCGGACCATGGGGAGATGATCGGCGAGCACGGGATGTGGCAGAAGCACGTGTTCTACGAGCAGAGTGCGCGGATCCCGATGCTGATCTCTGGCAAAGGCATCCCGCAAGGCCGAAGAGTGACGGAGAACACCTCGCATCTCGATCTCTACCCGACGATCTGCGATCTAGCAGGGCTCGACGTGCCCGACTTCGGAAACGACCCTTGGGCTGGTCGATCGATGCTTCACCTGCTGCACGAGCAAGGCGACGGCAGCCGAATGGTGCTTGGCGAGTTTCGTGCGCCGCCGGGCAACGATCGGGCCGAGGGGATCGCCGAGGGCGTGTGGGTGGTCATGGCCAAACAGGGCAGCCTGAAGGTCATCGACTACGGCAACGGCGAGCGGCAGGTCTTCGACCTCGCCACAGACCCGCACGAACGCCAAGCTTTAGACCGTAACACCGAAGACGTCGCCAAGCTACAGGATGCTATCGACGACTATCGGCGCAGCTACTCACGGATTCGCTAGCCCGCCGGTTGCGAGACGCCCGCATCGCTATCGACTCGGCCCTTCTGAAGATCGAAAACCACGCTCAGCACAACCGGCACCAGCACCAGCGTGAAGACCGTCGAGACCAGCAGCCCACCGACCACCACGGCACCGAGCCCGCGATAGAGCTCGCTGCCCGAGCCAGGCATCAGCACCAGCGGCAGCATCCCGCCCACCGAGGTGAGCGTGCTCATCAGGATCGGCCGCACGCGGCTGGTGGTCGCTCGGACGATCGCTTCGCGTGGCGTCAACGACTTACCCTGGGCCTCGGGGTCGTCCGACGTGCCGCGTAGGTAGTTGAGCGACTGGTGCACGAGCAGGATGGCGTTGTTCACCACAACGCCGGCGAGGATGACGAAGCCGAGAATCGTGAGCACGTCGAGGTTCTGCACGGGCATGTAGCGGTCGGCCACGGACCACTCGTGGACGATGGCAAGGCCGAGGAACCCGCCGAACGTCGCCAGCGGGACGCTGATCATGATGACCAGCGGATAAGACCAGCTCTGGAACAGGATCACCATCACCAGGTAGACGACGAAGAAGGCGAGGAACAGCGAGCTTGTGATCGTGCCGAGCACCGTGCCATCGCCGAGCAGCGCGGCGCGGATCTGATTGAGCGCCCCGGCCGAGCCCGCTTGCGTGACCTCGATTCCGGGATCAATCTCGCCCTCGGCCCGCAGCTCGGCGACCAACTCGTCGACGCGCGTGATCGCCTCAGACAGCGGGGTGCCGTTGGGCGGTGTGAGCTGCAGCGTCACGGCTCGCATGCGATCGGCGTGCTTGATCTGGTCGGGCTCACGGACGTGATCGACCGAAGCCAGCGAGCGAAGATCGAGCACGTTACCCGTGGGCGCGGCGATGGGTGCGTTGAGCAAGGCTTCGACGGGGGCGTCGTCGCCGAGGGCGTCTTGCGAGATCAGCTTGAGGTCTTTGAGCTCGCCACCGAGCTGAAACTGTCGGGGCATGACGTAGCCGTCGCCGTTGACCGCCACCGCCAGGCCGACGTCGCGACGCGACATCCCGAGGTCGCGGATGCGCTCGTCGTTGGGCGTCACCCGAAGCTCGGGGGTGGGGAGCATGAAGTTCACGGGCTCGGGCGTGACGGCTCCGGGGCCGAACTCCGCGAGCAGCCGCCCGAACAGCGCCGACCCTGCGGCCGAGACACGGTCGAGGTCGTCGCCCTTCATGTCGATCTTGATCGCCGAGCCGGTGGTGCCGCCGGTGCGGAACAGCGGGAACTGAAAGGTGAACCCGAAGACGTCGCCGGTGGTCAGCTCCTGGCGCGAGGCGTGCTGCAGCAGGGGCACCACATCGACGACCTTGCTCGGGTCCCGCGGAATCCCGGCCTGGAACAGCCGGCCGTCGAACGCCACCATGAAGTGGTGATCGAGCATCGGCGCCTCGACTGTCTCGGCGGGTGCTCCATCACTTGTGGAAGCGAGAGGAACCTCGAACGTCCGCCCGGTGCCCTCGGATCGCTCGCCGCGGAGCCGTGACTCGGCGACGAACTTGTCGTCTGTTGCCTCCCACGCGGGCTGGACCACTTCGCGCATCTCATCGCCCAACGCCCGTAGCTGGTCGAGCGTGTACCCCGGCGGGGGCAGCAGGATATTGAACGCGACGTTGCGATTGCCGCGCGGCAGGTAATCCAAGGGCGGAAGCAGCAGGTACGTCCCGCCGAGGGTGACGACGCCGAACGCCGTGATCACCGCCAAGCGGCGCGTCCAGGACGCCGTCAACGCGCCCACCAGCCTCCCGATGATTTCGGGGAGGTTGCTCATCGTGCGCCACACAGCGGCGAGTCGTGCCATCAGCTTTGCGACTCGCTTGTTCGACGGGGCCGCGGTCGCGCGTGGTGGGGTTGGCGTGGCGATGGACTCGCGCTTCTTTAGAAGTCGCGACGCCGCCGAGGGAATTACGGTGAGCGAAGCCACCATCGATAAACCGACGGCCGCCATGATCGCGATGGCGATGTCGCGGAAGAGCTGGCCGGCTTGTTCTTGAATCATCAGCACCGGGAAGAACACGACCAGGGTCGTCGATGTCGACGCGAGCACCGCCCCGGCGACCTCCTTGGCTCCGTCCGCCGCCGCTTCGCGTGGGCCTTTGCCCATCTCGAGGTGGCGGAAGATGTTCTCGATCACGACGATCGCGTTATCCACCACCATCCCCACGGCAAACGCCATCCCCGCGAGCGAGATGATGTTGATCGAACGCCCCATCGCCACCATCACGACCATCGACGCGATCACCGAGATGGGGATCGCGACGGCGATGATCCCGATCGTCCGCAGCGACCGCAGGAACAGAAGCAGCGTCAGCACCGCCAACGCCCCGCCAAAGAGGATGTTGCTGCGGACCAGCGCGATCGCGTCTTCGACGTAGGTCGAGCTGTCCCAGGTCTGCACCAGCTCGAGCGTGCCGTCGATGTCGAGTCGGTCGGCCTCTTGCGCGAGCAGCCCGCCCGGCTGATTCAAAGCGTCGACCTGGGCCTGGATGCCCTGCATCGTCTCGAGCAGGTTGCCGCCGGGCGCGATCTGGAAGTTGAAGAACGGCATCAGCACGCCGCGCGCCTTGACCCAGTCGGTCGGCTCTTTCCAGTCCTGCACGACCTCGGCGACGTCACGGACGTACACCGGCCCGGCCTCGTCGCGGCGGATCACGGTGTCGGCCACCTCGTTCACGTCGTCGAACCGCCCCACCGCCCGGATCTGCAGGTCGGTCATCCCATCAGCCAGCCGCCCGCCCGAGAAGTTCTCGTTGGTCCGCTCGATCGCGGCCACGAGCTGGTCGTAGGTGATGCCGCGCTGGGCGAGCGCCACCGGGTCGATCCGCACCTGCACCTCCGACTCCCGCGCGCCTCGGATGCCGACCTCCAGAAGACCCGGCACCCGCTCGAAGCGGGGCTTAAGCCGACGCTCCATGAAGTCGTACAGCGTCGTTGAGTCGAACTCGGGGTCCGTGGCCGAAAGACCGATCCACGCGATGTAATCGACCGACTCCGGGTCGATGCCCTCGATCGCCGGCTCGTCGACGCCCTCGGGGTAGCCGGGCACCTCGGCGAGCTTCTGGTCGACCTCGGCCATCGCGGTGTCGATGTCCACGCCCGTTCGGAACTCCAGCCGAACCTGCCCGCGACCGGACTGGCTGATGCTGGTCATCGACGCGAGGTCGGACACCTCGCCGAGGTAGCGCTCCTGCTCTTCGATGATGTCCGACTCGATCTCTGCTGCCGAGGCGTTCTCCCAGGTCGTCGTGACAGACACGACCGTCGAGTCGACAACCGGCGACATCTGCACCGGCACCGAAGTCACGGCGATCAATCCTGCGAGGACCGCCAGGATCACGCCAACGGCTACGGTGATCGGCTGCTTAACGGCGAGTTCGACGAGCGTATTCATGGCGGGTCCCCTGTCGGTCGCCTTGCGGCGTACGGTGGTTGCAGTGAGGTGTCTAGCAGACAATGCTGCGAGCAGCGTCTCCGCCGCTCGGAGCGTGGCGAGCGATCAGCGACGCAGTGCGAGCGTGGTGTCGGCTTCGTCATCGCGATCGAGCAGCGCCAGCGGGCTGTCTGGACGGAGTCGCTCGTTGCCTTCGATGACCACGAGCTGGCCGGGCGAGAGCGATCCCTCGGCCAGCGCGACGCGATCGTCGGCGGTGAAGAGCACGCGGACGCTCGTCCAGGTCGCGACGTGGCCACCCTCGGCGGTGGGCTCGGCGACGAACACGTGAGCCCCCATCGCCGATCGCACCACGGCGTCCTTGGGCACGGTGGTCCGTGCCTCGACGGGCCCGGCCGGGACCCAGGCGGTGACGGACATGCCGGGGCTTAGCTGATTTTCGGGGTCGTTCAGTTCGACGACGACGGGGAACGTGCGTGCGCGTGCATCCACCTGCGGCACGGCACGCACCGACGCGGAGTTCACGGGGCCGATGGCCGTTTCGACGGTCACCGCCGCCGCGACTTGAGGCGAGGACAGCGCGGGCGCGAACCGCTCGGGCACCTCAAGCCGCGCTTCGATCACGCCGCCGGAGACGACCGTGACAATCGGATCGCCCGGGTCGACCCACTCGCCGGGCTCGACGTGTCGCTCGACCACGCGGCCATCGAACGGCGCGAGCACCTGCGTGTCGGCGAGCGCGATGCGGGCGAGATCAAGGCCGCGCTGGGTCGCTTCGACCGTGCGCTGAGCCGAAAGCAGGCGGGCTTCGGCAACGCGGACGGTCGTGCGTGCGTCGCGTAGCTCGCGGTCGGTCGAGGCGTTGCGGGCTTGGAGCGTTTCCACGGCTTGCAGGTCGCTCTGGGCTTGGGCCAACTCGGCCTCACGCTCAGCGACGGCCGCCGCTGCCGTTGCCCACTGGGCTTGCGCTTCGGCCAGGCGTGCTTCGTGACGCTGCGCGTCGAGGGTCGCGACGACTTCACCCGCTCGGACGGGCTCGCCTTCGTCGATCGTCACCCGAGCCACCGCGCCCGACTCCTCGGCCGCGACCGACGCACGCGACACGGCCCGCAGGCTGCCGGTCACGCGCTGACGATCCACCATGGGCTCGACCGCGACCGCGGCGGTCCGCACCGCAACGCCCTGAGGCTGCGCGGTCGCTGGGGATATAGGAAGCCAGCTCACCAGTACGGCGGCCGCCAGTGCGGCCCGAACCGCGAAGGCTTGGCGTCGAGCCGGGCGGATCGCGATGGTGGATGTGTCGACGCCATCTGATGGATCGGTCGAGGCAAGCTGCTTGGCACGGCTTGCGAAGTCGCTGGATGTCGCGAAGTCGCCGCGAAGCGCCGCGTCAAGCTGGGCCTGGCGGAGTCGGGCGTACGCAGGCACGCTTGCCGGGGCGAGCGAGGCGGCGTCTTGCGGGGTCGAGGTTGTCTGGTGCGGGTTCATGTCGGGGTCCTTAGGTGCTGGGGTTGGGCGTGGGTCGGAGTCGCAGCACGAATAGACCGGTCGTCTATTTTGTTCCAAAAATTTTTAGGGGGTTTTTGTTAGGATTTGATCGACCATCACGGACACAAAATTGCGGATTACGGATGTGTTCTGGGCGAGCTGGGTGTGCATCGCAACGCCCTCCCAGGCGTCGAGCAGCACGCCAGAGAGCTCGTCGGCGTCCCATCTGGGGTCGACGTCGCCCTGGGACTGGGCATCGCGGAGGCACCGGGCGAACACGGCCCGCCATTGATCGATGCCCTGTTTTAGCGCGGATCGCATGTCGGGGCTCATCGTAGCGACGTCCATGCCCAGCTTGGCGACCAGGCAGGTCTGCTCGTAGCCGTGTTCGTCGTACCACGCCTCGGCATCGGAAAAGTGGTCGCGGAGCCGCTGAATGGCGGGTCTTGAGCGATCGCCGAGCTTGGCGGCAAGCTTGGCGGTGTATTTGGCGGTGAAGTCCTCGATGACGGCAACGCCGAAATCTTCTTTGGACTTGAAGTAGTGATAGAACGAGCCCTTGGGCACGCCCGCGGCGTCGAGGATCTCCTTGAGGCCGCAGCCGTGATAGCCCTTGGCATTCACGACTTCCGTGCCGGCCTCGATGATGCGGCTGCGCGTGTCGGAGGGGACGACCATAGTAGTGGGGGCAGCAGACATGCCAACATATTAGACCAGTCGGTCTACAAGTCAAGTATTGAGGCCCACGAATCTCGCCATCCGGACATATTGCGAACGCCAATGTTTCGAGGACGCTGGCCTTAACAAACTCGCACGCCCGCCCATCCTCTATGACGCTCTAGACGTAGTACACGGCAGCCAGATGCCACGCGCCGGCACACACAGCACGCGCGCGACGCCTTAACCGCGCCCGGCAATTTGTTTGCTCGTCTTTTGTCCCCACAGGTCACGCGAGTTAAAGCATGCGGGCGAACGCCCCTGCGTTTGCTTCGTTCAGTACCGCTGCGGCTCCCACCGCCCCTCGGTGTAGGCCTTCCAGCTATGAGTGTCTTGCCCGACGTAGGGGTAGCGATCGAAGACATCGCCGCGGCCTTCGATGCGCGGGTCGCGCTGGTCGATGAGCGTGGCGCGCAGCGTGCCCCACAGGTCGTCCTTGACGTGCGCTAGTGCGGGATCGTCTGCGAGGTTGTTCGTGCAGGCGGGATCGGCTTCGGCGTGGTAAAGCTCTTCGAGCGGGCGCCTGCCGAAGCACAGGGCGAAGTGTTGATCGTCGCCGCGTTGGTGATGATCGAGGATCAGGCTCTTTGTCGGCGACGAGTCGCAGCCGGTAAAGTCCGTCTCGGGGTTGCCGGCCGGCCAGCGATCCGGCGCGAAGTTCCGCACATACAAAAACTCACCGTTGCGGATGCAACGCACCGGGTAGCCGAGGTCGTCCTCGCGGCCGAGGTCGTGGTTCTCCCGCCCCATACACACGAATCGCCGAGGATCGGGCGAGCCCGCGAAGGTGTCTTGCAGACCCGCCGACACCATCGGCTCGGGCGCGTCGACACCCGCCGCACTGAGGATGGTCGGCGCGAACTCCGTGAAGCTCACGAGCGATCGGCAGACCTGGCCGCCAGCGATCTGTCGCGGCCAGCGGATCGCCAGCGGCAGCCGGAAGTCGTGCTCGTACATCTGCCCCTTGACGCGCGGGAACGGCATGCCGTTGTCGCTGGTGACGATCACGAGCGTGTCGTCGAGTTGGCCGCGACGCTCGAGCTCGGCGAGGATGCGCCCGAGCTGCGTGTCGAACCACTCAACCTCGAAGGCGTAATCCATCACATCCGCGCGGACCACGGGGTCGTCCGGCCAATACTCGGGGAGCTCGATCTTCTCGGGCTCACCGGTCGCTCGACGCCCCTCGCCCGGGGAATACGGCCGATGCGGCTCGTGACCGCCATACCAGAAACAGAACGGAGCGCTCGTATCGCCGGCATCCAAGAAGTCGGCGAAGTTGGCGGCGTAGTCGCGCGCCGAGATGCGTGACGCGTCGGGCGGCGTCAGCGTGCGCGCGTTGAACTCGTTGCCCGCCGGGTTGCGCACGCGGCCGCCGGCGCGATAGTCGCCCGGCCCCCATCCCTTGCCGGTGAAGCCGACGCGGTAGCCGGCGTCTTCAAGAAAATCGGGGAAGACGTCGACGCCTTCGGGGAACACGCCGTGATGGCAACAGCCCTCGCGAAGGCTCCAGGTTGGTTGGCCGGTGAGGATGCTGGCGCGCGAGGGAGCGCACTTGGGGTTCGTGGTGTACGCGCGGTCGTAGCGAATGCCCTCGGCGGCTACGCGATCGAAGTGCGGGGTGTGCAGGAATCGGTGGCCGTAGGCGCTCATGTGCGAGGCGTCGTCAGCGATGGCGAACAGGATGTTCGGGCGGGTCATGGGGCCCTCCGGGCATGGGGTAGCAACAGTGCGGATTCAACCAGATACAGCTCTAGGCTGGGGCGTCTAGGCAAGACAGTTGCCGATCAACCCGCCCGCCGTAACGGGCATTTGGCCTCCCAAATGTTGGCCAAAGCTCAACTTATCTAAACAATTACGTCGCGACTTTGGACCGTTAAACGAACTGCCAAGCTGTCTTATTGAGCCGAGCGAACGATTTGATTTGTGTTACCGCGAGAAATGTATACTATTTGAGATAGGTATCACAGCGACAGGATTTCTCACGACCCCACGCCTCTCATGCCAACCGCTCTCGACCTTAATTTCGACTTCCCCGCTCGCGGGGCTTCGGGCGTGCTGCTCAGCAGGCTGGAGCGGTTTTTGCGCGAGTCGGCGACGCCGGGCGAGCCCTTCCTCACCGACGCCGAGGTCGTCGAGCGATCACGCTTGAGTCGGTCGACCGTCCGCCGCGCGATGGACGACCTTCAGAAGCGAGGCCTGATCGAGCGTGAGATCGGACGCGGCACCTTCGTAGGCCCAGCAGTGCTTCTGGATCGCGACGTGGACGACGCATCAACATCACCCGCAGCGAAGTCGGCCGACAAGACCCTCAGGCTCGCCGTGGTGGTCGCATGGAACCACCCGCACCTCAAGGACTGGTACACGCCGCAGATCCTTCGTGGCATCGACGACGCCGCCGACGAGCATCGGCTTTCCGTCGAGCTGCTCGGCTGCCGCAACGCCGGAGACGACGCGCTGGTGCGGCGCTTCCGTCGAGCCGAGCCCGATGTCGCGGTCTGCCTGATGGGAGCGCACGAGGAGTTGGCGCTGATCGGCGAGGCCAAGCGGCTCGATGTGCCCGTGCTGTCCGCCGGCACGGACGCGATGACGCAGCCGATGCCCACCGTCGCCGAAGACAATCGCCAAGGCATCGCGCTTGCCGTGCGTCACTTGCTTGAGCATGGGCACCGCCGCATCGGGCTCGCGCTGCCCGCGCGGCCGGGGCGTTGGGTGTTCGACCGTGCGTCGGCGTACCGCCGCGTGCTTCGTGCGAACGATATCGAGCGCGACGAGAATCTCGTCCACTGGCACGAACTCGACGACTCCGCCCGCGATAGCGAAGACGCCTTTGGCGAGTACCTCGACCGCGCCAAGCCCACGGCTGTGATCCTCGGCAACCGAGTCGTCGCCCACGCCGCCGAGCAATGCCTGCAGCGGCGTGGCGTGCACGTGCCCGACGACCTGTCCATCGTCACCTTCGACGAAGACCCCGATGCGCCGCGACCGATCGTCGGTGTCCACAGCACGTACATCCGCCTGCCGCTGGAAGCGATGGGCGCCGAGCTCGGCCGCATGGCCCGGCTAGTGGCCGACGGCGCCCGGTTGCCCGAAGAAAAACTGCTGCCCTGCTCACTCGTCGAGGGCGAGTCCGTCGCCGCCGTGAGTTGAGCTCTGTTCCCTTTGTAACTCCGTTCCTTTGTATCGCGACTCGTTTCTGCACCCCAAGGAGGTCCCCATGAAAGTCTCGACCCCACTCATGCCCGCACTCGCCGCCGCGTCCCTGATGACCGCCACTGCCTCGGCAGAGGTCATCAACATCGACTTCCAAGCGTTCTCCGACATCGCCAACGGCAACACCTACGCCGCCCTCGGCGCCGCTCCCGACGACCCCGCGAACACCACGTGGAACAGCGTGCAGTTCGACGACATTACCAACCCGGTTTCCCTGGTCAACTCGGCCGGCATGGCCTCATCCGTCGAGCTGACCTCGCACGTCGCAACCAACAACATCTTCCCCTCAACGCAGACCGGCGCCGCAGCGGCCAACGTGTCCGGCGGCACCGACGGCGCGCCCGTGCACTCGGCCCACGCCCTGCTCCGCGAGTTCATCAGCCAGTTCGGCGGCGTCGCCACGCTCACGCTCGACGGCCTCGACCCTTCCGCCACCTACGACCTCTACCTCTACGGCGGCGGCAACTCCGAGGGAGCCGACACCCGATTCACCGTCGGCGGCAACGCGCAAGACACCACCGGCACCGCCGCCGCCACCACCGACCTGACGCTCGGTGAAGACTACGTCGTGTTCACCGGCATCGCCCCCGACGTCTCGGGCAGCCTGTCCATCCAGTGGCAGCAGATCGCCCCCGGGCCCGCGGGCTTCTACGGACTTCAAGTGGTCGAGGTGATCCCCGAGCCGGGATCGATGTCTCTGCTCGGAGCCGGCATGGCGGTGGTCGCGTTCCGCCGGCGTAAGTCATAACGCCAAACCTGGGCCGTCGGGCCTCACGCCCGACGGCTTTCCCGGATGGCGTTTCAAGTTTCTTTCTCCCCTTGCCGAAAGGCGAAATCACATGCAACGCCACGCATTCACGCTCATCGAACTGTTGGTCGTCATCTCCATCATCGCCCTGCTAATCGCAATCCTGCTGCCAGCCCTGCAATCCGCCCGCGAGACCGCTCGCACCGCGCAGTGCCTGGCCACGCAGCGGCAGATCGGCGTCGGCCTCGAGGGCTACGCCATCGATCACAAGGGCTCGTACCCCATCGGCGAGACCCAAACTGGTGTGCCGAGCGACGATACCGACTGGCCCATCCTCATTGCCAGCTACATCGTCAACGAGGGTCAGGCCGTCCGCACAGCAGGCATCACCAACTCCGTCACGCTCTGCCCGTCGGCGACGATCGAGGGCGGGCGAAGCCACTTCGGCGCTCACCCGGCCGTGATGCCCAACGTCTCACTCGGCAGCGACGCCATGGCCTCGTCTCCCGGAGGTCGTAACCCCATTCCATACCGCACCGATGAGGTCGTTCGGCCTACTGAGGTGTTTGCCATCGTCGATGCGCCGCAGGCCACGACCGACGCCTCCTCATCGCTCGGCACTAGCCGCTTCCGCGCACTGCCCGAACTCGATCTAAACGGCACACTCGTTCGCTACCCCACCTGGTTCAGCAGCTTCCGCTACGAACACTGGAAGACTTCGGGCACGCCCGAGGTCCTCGACACCGCTATTAACTTCGGCCCCAACATCGACGAACCACCGTTAACCAATGCCCAGCCCCGGTGGCGTCACGCCAACGACTCCGCCGCCAACTGGCTGTTCTTTGATGGCCACGCGCGCACCGCACGCGACGGCGACATCCTCGGCCGCAACCTGCTCGTAAGCGAGCGTTTCTAGCCAGCGCTCGACTTCAAGGAGACCGACCTCATGCTCCGTGTCCACCGATTCTGCATCGGCGCGTTAGCGCTCGCCGTATCGCTCGCCTGCCCCGCCCTCGCGGCCGAATCTGCCGAGCCCCTCGCATGGCAGCCGGTCAACGAGCCGGGCAACGGCGGACGCATGACGTCCGTGCGCGTCAGCCCCCACGACTCCGACCGCATGCTCGCGGCCGGCGACATGCTCGGCGCCGCGCTCAGCACCGACGGCGGACACACCTGGCAGAGCACCTTCGGCTTCCGCTCCTACGAACAAGGCGACACCACCTGGCACCCGACCGACCCGAGCACCGTGTGGATCGGCACGATGAGCGGACCTTACGTCTCTAACGACGGCGGCACGACGTGGGAAGAGCGCCGCGGCGGCATGCCGCCGATCTCGGACAACCTCTACAGCGCCCCCATCGAGCGCGTGCTCTTCGACCCCAACAAACCCGACCGCCTCATCGCCTTCGGCGGCTCCAGCCGAGGCTGGCACCGCTGGAAACAAGGCGAGGGCTCGCGCTTCGGCGTCATCTGGCAGAGCACCGACGCCGGCGACACCTGGACCGCGCTCAGCACGGTCGAGCACGAGGGCTTCGCCTCCGGCGTATCGATGCAGGGCGGCGTGCTGTCGGCCGGCGCGTTCGCGGCCGGATCGTCCTCGCGGCTCTTCGTCGCCGGCAACGAGGTTGGCGTACGCCTCAGCGAAGACGGCGGCCACACCTGGGGCGATCGGTCCGCCGGCCTGCCGCACCGCGCCGCACACCGAGTCGTCACGCACCCGACCGACCCCGACACGTTGTGGGTCTCGCTGCTTCAAGGCCCGGCCGTCGATGGCCTGCACCCGCCCGGCGGTGTCTTCAAATCGACCGACGCCGGCCAGACGTGGACACCGCTGAACCAAGGCCTCACCCAGGTCAGCCACGCCAACCCCAACCAAGCCTCCGCCTATTACAGCCTCGCCGTCGCCCCGTCCGACCCGGACGTCATGTACACCAGCGACCGCAGCTACCGCATCGGCGTGGTCTATAGAAGCCTCGACGGCGGCGCGTCGTGGACCGCCGTCGCGACCAAGAAGCACGTCGGCAGCGGCCTCGGCCACGTCAACCAGGAGATGGCTTCCCTCGATCAATCCGAGCTCGTGGTCATCCAGCCAACGGCCTATCGCCCGGGGCTCGGTAAGGAGTTCATGACGATCGATCCGAGCAACCCCAGCTTCATCCTGGGGATCAGCTCGTCCGAGCTCACCATCACACGCGACGGCGGCGCCACCTTCGAGCAGCCGCTGGCCGTAGTTGTCGAAGACGACACGCCGTTCGGCAGGTCGTGGAAGGGCACGGGCTACAGCGGGCTCGTGGGCAAGAGCATCGTCATCGACCCGCACGCTCCGGGGCGCACCATCCTGCAGGGCATGGACCAGGCGCGCGTCTGGCTGAGCAACGACGACCTCGAGAGCTGGACCTACCACGGCGAAGGCCGCGGGCCGTGGGGCGGAGGGCAGAACGCCGTGTTCGCCCACGACGGCACGATCTACGCCACCTTCGGCCAAACCAGGTTCTTCGAACTCGCCCGAAGCCTCGACCACGGCAAGACCTGGACCGTCTTCAACGGACCCGAGCACGGCCTGCCCGAGTTCAACACCGTCGAACGCCCGCGCGGCCTGCACGTGCACCCCGCAAACTCCAAGCTCGTCTACAGCGTGATCGGCGACAAGCTCTACCGCACCACCGATGGCGGCGAGCAGTGGTCGGTCATCTTCGACGACGCCAAGCTCGGCTGGATCGCCAACGACCCATCGCACCCCGATGCGTTCTACGTCACCAGCTACGAGGGCGTCTTCCACACCACCGACGGGCAGACGTTCCGCAACATCGGCGGGCCCGACCAGGGCGGGCGTGCCGTCGTCGATGACGCTGGCCATCTCTACGCCGTGGCCTGGCGCCGAGGCAACAAGGCCGGGCTCTGGCGGTACGACGGCGCGTCGTGGACGCGCATCTGGGACGAGCCTTACGTCCGGGTGATCGCCGTCGACCCGCACGACCCCAATCGACTCGCGGCCGGGACCGCCGACCACCCTTACCACGACGTGACCTTCGCCACCGGCGTGTACCTCAGCGACGACGCCGGCAAGACCTGGCACCGCGCCAACAACGAGCTGCCGCTGCTTCGGGTCAGCGCGGTCGCCTTCGACCCCCACCACCCCGGTCGCCTGCTGATCGGCACCGGCGGCCGCGGCTTCTGGAAGACGACCTGGCCCCTCGGCCACCCGATCGCGCCCGCCGCCCCCTTCACCGACGCCGACATCATCGAGACGTTCGATACGCCGTCCGATCGCGTCCAGCTCGCGACCAACACCCAGACGGGCGGATGGACCCACGACGACGGCGCCGCCGTGATCACCCAGCAGGAGCCCTTCGGCAGCGCCGCCGCGGCATCGATCTCTGTGGACTCGGCCTCGGCTCATGGCTTCGCCGCCCACGCGCAGCTCCGCCTGCTCGCGACCGACTACTCCAATGGCCGCGTCGAGCTCGTCGGCCTCGCCACCTCCGCCGACCTCGGCGGCGCCTGGCAGCCCACCGGCTACAGCGTCGCTATCCGCACCGAGTACGGCCCGCCGGCCTACACGCTCGAGCTGTACCGCGGCAAAGACCTGCTCGCCGCGACGCCCATCCCCGCCAACCCAAGCGATGCACCCGCCGTTGGCCTGTCGATCCGCGCCACACCAAACGCCAACGGCAAGCTCGATCTCGTAGGCAAGCTCACCGGCGCGACCGATGTAGATATCACCGTCACCGCAACCGCTGACGCCCCCTTGTCCACCAGCGCCGCCCACTTTGGGCTCCGCACCTTGGTCATGTCCAAGAACACCCTGTCGGTCGCCCTCGACCGACTCGCCATCGACACCACGCCTTGACCACCATCACCCCAGCCAACCCGTCAGCCGCGCTCGCGGCCGCCACACACAGCGACATCCACGCGCTCACCCCCACCCCACCGCGCGGGTGGAACAGCTTCGACTGCTACGGGTGCAGCGCGAACGAGCACGTCGCCGCCGCCAACCTCGAAGCGTTCGCGCAACGCCTCCATCCCCACGGCTACGAATATTTCGTCATCGACGGCGGGTGGTTCGGCGAGTACGTCATCCCCCCCGGCCGCGAGTTCACCACCGAGCGCCACGCCGCCCGCGTCCGCCTCGATGGTCACGCCCGGCTGCTGCCCTCGCGCGTCTCGTTCCCCGGCGGGCTCCAGCCGCTGATTGATCGTGCCCACGCGCTGGGCATCAAGTTCGGCCTGCACCTCATGCGCGGCATCCCTCGCCAGGCCGTCGCCGAACGCCAGCCGATCGAAAACGCCCCCGGCGTCACCGCCGCCGACATCGCCGATGTCAACGACACCTGCGGGTGGTGCCATTACATGTACGGCGTCGACACCACACACCCCGCCGCGCAGACCTACTACGACGGCGTCTTCCGCCTCTTCGCCCGCTGGGGCGTCGACTTCGTCAAGGTCGACGACGTCATCCACAAACCCCGCGAGATCGACGCCATCGCCACCGCCATCGCTCGCTGCGGTCGCGACATGGCGCTCAGCCTCTCGCCCGGCGGCGACATGAGCCCAGAGCACCTCGCGACGTATCGCAAGGCCAACGCCTTCCGCATCACCGCCGACATCTGGGACCGCCGCGACGACATCCAGCGCAGCTTTACCGGCTGGGAAGCGATCCAAGGCCTTAACCTCGGTGGCGTGTGGCCGGACCTCGACATGATCCCCTTCGGCAGGCTCATGGTCTGGAACCCCGAAGACGACCTCGGCCGCCACGAAAACCTCGCCGGCCACGGCGTCGCCCGCACGGACCAGTTCACCCCCGCCCAGCGCCGCACCTTCATCACCCAGCGCGCCATGGCCGCCTCGCCCCTGTTCTTCGGCGGCGAACTCACGCAAACCGACGACGCCACCCTGCGCCTCGTCGCCCACCCCGAGATGCTCGCCTGCAATGCCAACGGCACGGTCGGCCAGCTCGTCCACCGCGACAACGAGATCGACGTCTGGTTCACGCCCAAGCGTGGTTCCAGCGGTGACGGCTGGATCGGCATCTTCAACCGCGACACACAACCTCGCCAAGGACATATCCCGCTGGCGTTGCTGCGTGATGCCAAGAGCTGCGATCGCTTTTTGAGCATCTGGACGGACGAGTGCATCGACCCCGATCGCGGCGGCATCCGCTTCGATCTGGCCAGCGACGACGTGCTGTTCTTAAGAACAACGCCGGCCGTCTAACGCGTGCCGCGGCGAGTCATCCATCCGCAGATCGTGCCTCTCGACTCTTGATCTGCTGGGTGTCGGCGTTTGCCGGCATCAGTCAACGGCGGCGCACGACGACGATCACCGCGAGCCCCAGCATCGCCAGCGTGCCCGGCTCGGGCACCGCAGCCGAACCGGCCTCGAGGTTTGGATTCATGTCGAACGCGGCGGCGAGGATCGCGAGGTCCGACGTGTTCACAAACCCGTCGAGGTTGAAGTCGCCCTCGGCGTAGCTGTCCACCGCGTTGCCGAAGGAGCTTGCCAGCACCGCCAGGTCGGAGGTGTCGACGTTCTGATCCAGGTTGGCGTCGCCAATTACGGTGCCCGCGCCGGCGAGGAAGAGGGCAAGGTCACCCAGATCGGCATTGCCGTCGCCATCGAGGTCGCCCAGGGCTTCGGGGCTGCCGATCAACGCAGCCAGCTCGAGGCGGAGGTACTCCGCGGCGTCGAGGTTGAGATCGCCGTTGCTCGAAGCGCCGACCACGCCGGCGGGCACCAGCGCCCCGCCATCGGCCGTGGCGTACAGGGCCGACGCGAGGTAGAGGTCGACGGGCAGCGAGCCGAACTCCCCGTCCAGATCGATTACGCCCTCGAGCACGCCGCCGTTGGCGCCCGTTGCGTTCAGCACCGACCCGGCCGTGTCGAACCAGCCGGACCAGTCGTTGTCGTTTTCGTCGGCGAGAAAGGCGTCCCAGCCGGCGACCTGGCCCGACTTCGCCCAGGGCGAGCCGACCGTGCCGCCGAGCTCATCGGCTAAGAAGATGAACGCGTCCATCCCCTCGCCCGCGTCGTCGGTCGCGAGGTAGAGCGTGCCGTTTTCCAACGCCGCCCAGAGCGACCGCCCGCCGACCTCGGCCAGCAGCACCGCCTGCTCGTCCAGCACGCCGTCCATCACGAACCCATCGGCCCCCGGAGCGGTCATCCCCATCCCGACATACACGTGCTGGATGTCCGTGCGCGTCAGGTTGCCCCGCGTGTCAACCGCCTCGATGTAGTAGTCGAGCAAGACGTCTTCCTGCCCGGTGATCATCGCGCTGAAACGCTCGGCCCGAACCGTGGGGTCGAGGATGTCGCCCGGCGGCATCGGCAGCGAGCTGCTGTTCATCACGACGCTGTTCCACTCGCCGACCTCGCTGCCGCCGATGTAGGTCTCGTTGTCGGTCGAGTCGAGCGGGTTGAAGCCATCCAAGTCGACGCGCCACTTGAGCACGACGTCGTCGAGCCCCGAGACGTCGTACGCGAAGGTCCAGACCTCGAAGTCCGTGGGCTCGGGATCGGGGTCCCACTCGTACCCGCCGGGGTTGTACGACTCGCGCTGGGGCAGGAACACCGTGGGCGCGGTCCCGTCCTGCCCGGGGTTGGCGTCGAGCACCTGATCGGCCTGAGCGATGGCGAGGTTGCTGCCGAGGGTGACGTTGCTGTCCCAAGTCTCGGTGCCGTCCCAGTACCAGTGGTCGGATGCCTCGGCCTGGAGCAGGTAGTGCCACGCGCGCTCGGTGCCGTTGCCGGTGTTGTCGATGACGTTCTGCAGGTCGGCGACCGGCTGCAGGTCGTCGGCCGTAAATACGTGGTTCTTCGCGGCCGTCAGCACGGCCCAGGAATTCTGGTCCGGGCTCCAGCCGGTGTTCGGATCGGGGTCGCCCAGCCACTTCTTGAACTCGGCGTCGCCGTTGTCTGCCCCGGCCCACGAGCCCGGCTCGATGTGCACCACGCTGTTTGGGTCGACCGGGAAGCGGTCGAGGTAGTCCTGCACCGTGCTGGCGTTGTAGTGGGGGTTGTTGCTGACCCAGTTGACCATGTTGTTGAAGTTGCCGTTGTAGTAGCTCTCGCTGCCGCCGCCGAAGTTGTCGCCGTCGTGGTGCAGGACAACGAACATCGGGTGATCGGGGTCGGTGTTGAACTGGCGATACTGGTCGAACACCTGCTCGTACTGGAGTGCGCCGAAGCCGCCGCGACCGTCTTCGTTGCCTTCGTAGCGCGCGGCGGGGACGGCGACGATCTTCTCGATCGCGCCGGTGTTCGGGTCGACGTATTGCGCCATGTGCGGGCGGTAGGCCAGCGGCGCGGCGACCTTGCTCGGGGCCCAGAGGTTGTTGAGCTGGACCCACTGCTCGTCGGGGATGGCGGGGTTGATCTGGTCGGCCCGGTTGGGCGCGAAGAGGTTGGAAGCGTTGGTGTGCGGGTAGTTCTGTACCGCGCGTTCGAGGTGGATGCTGTCGAAGAGCGTCCACTCGATGCCCTCGGCCTTGAGCGCGGGGATCATGCGTGTGGAGAAAGCCGTCTCCGCGGGGAAGTACCCGCGTGACGCGTCGGCGGGCGCCCCGCCGAACTGCTGATCGACAACGTGCTTGTGCAGGCGGATCTGCATGCGCAGGTCGCGCGTGTCCAGCAGCGGGCTCAGGGCGTGGTGATAGTTGAAGTTGACGAGGTCGAGTCGGGGGTTGCCCTCTGTGGTGTTGAGCGAGCGGGCCTGCTGGTAGCTCGACTCCCAGTTGTTCCACATGCCGCCGTTCACGCCGGCCCCCTCGAGCGTGTTGAGGTTCTCGATGAGCGACCCGGAGAAGGAGACCTGCGCCCCGAGGTTGGGCTGGCCGGAGCCGGACTGCACGGCGTTGCGGGGCCAGCTTGTGTACGGGCCGAAGCGTTGGTTGTGGACGTCGGTCACGCTGAACGAGAAGCGGCCGGAGCCGTCGGTCTCGAGGATGTTGCTGCCCGGGGTGTAGATGGGCTGGTGCATGTGCCAGAGGAAGCCGAACTCAATCGGAGCGGTCTCGGCGTGGGCGTGAGGCGGGGCAGCAATGACAGACGCGGCCGCGAGGGCGAGTGGGGTGAGCCGGGGGTGCATATATCGATCCAGATGCAGAAGTGAGACCTTTGACCATTCCTCCAAGGAGAGGCAGTCTGATCTGAGAGAGGCATATCTGTCAAGTTTAATCGGTTAACCTGGCCGTTTTGAGCGATCCTACAGCTTTCCGGAGGCGCGAAGCCTCCGTGGTGACGGCCTGGGATCATGCGGGATGAGGCTGGGATGTAGACAGGCCCTAGGGGCTGGAATCGCGGGCGTGGTGCGTTAGCCAGCGACGATGGAGCGGCGGTAGGCCTCGACCTCCCAGCGCTCGATGAAGCCGCGCTGGGCCTGGTCCAAGACGGTGACGCCCCCGAGTCGGTGGGCGTCGCGATAGATGGCGGCTGCGTCGACGAGGATGTCGCGCGTGGTGGCGGCGAGGGCGGGACTGTCGCGCCGGGTGACGAGGCCGAGGTCGGCGATCACGGCGGCCCAGGGTTCGAAGCCATGGGCGTCGGTGTAGGCGGCTTCTGCGGCGGCGAGCTGATCGACGGGGCTTCGCGCGGAGTCCGGCTCGATCAGGATCGGCAACGAGCGCGCGTAAACGATCTGGTCGGGGTTAAGCGGGCCGGCGGCGATGGCGGCGCAGCCCTCGGCGGTGGTGGCGACCCAGCGGACGGCAGCGGATGTGTCGGTGGTCGTGTGGGCAGCGGCATTGTCGGGGGCGAGGGATTGCCACGCGTCGGCCCAGGTTTGGAGGGCTGCGGGGTTGGGCTCGGGGAGCGGCGGGAGCAAGGGCGCTGCGTTGATCGCTTGGGTGAGCGTATCGGCGAGTTGGGTTGAGTCGGCGATGATCGCGTCGGGCGTCTCGCGGGCGAGGACGAGGCCGTGGTTGAGGAGCAAAACATCGGTGAGGGGATCGCCGGCGGTACGGAAGCGGGCGAGCTCGAGCGAGAGAATCAACCCCGGGTCGACGTACGGCATGACCGTGAGGCTGGGCGCAAGATCGGCAGCGAGGGAAACCGCGCGGGTCGTTGAAGCGAGGGCGTTGACGACCGTCGGGTGCGTATGGACAACGAAGGGCGCGTCGACAAGGTGGTGAAGCAGGGCTTCGACGGAGGGTCGTCGGGCATCGTCGGGGTCGCGACGCGCGGCCATGACGGCGTCTTTGAAAGCGGCCTCGCGAGCGGCCTCTTCGGCGGGCCAGTCGTTAACGAGCATGGCGTCGAGCTTGCGGCGGTCGAGCGCGACGAAGCCGTTGGGCGTGATGTCGGCGAGCGCAAAGCCGGAGGCTTTGACGTAGAGGGTGTTGGGTGTCTTGTAAGAAGTGTTGCCGCCGCCGGCGACGATCCAGCCCGGGGTGTTGCCGAACCACCGCGAGAGTTCTACGAGCTGTTCGAGGGCGGCGGTGTCGTCGGGCATGGATAGACGGTAAAGGTAGCTGGGTCGTCGGGAGGTCAGACCAGGGGCGAGCCGTCTTTGCGGGTGCCGCAGAGGTGGACGGTGATGCCCATGGCGTGGGCCATGGCGGCCTTGGCAGCAAGGGCTTTGTCGGCCGAAGCGGCGTCATCTGCGTAGACGAGTTGGATGTGGTTGGCCTGATGGCGGGCCATCATCTGGTCGCGGGAGACGCCGTAGGTGACGCCGTGCATGATGGGCCACTGCGGCGTGGTGGCGTCGAGGCGGCGTTGGGTTTCCTCGGGTGGGAGCGTGATCGCTTCGCAGCGGCCGAGGTCCATGTGGAGCTGGTCGCGGCCGTCGCTTGCGGGGGCGACGTAGATGCGGGACCACACGCACTCGCCGGGCTTGCTGACGCCCTTGATGGTGCCGCCGCCGAGTCGGAAGTACATCGGCGGTTGGCGTTCGCTGGTGGCGTCTTTCCAGCCGTTGGCGAAGTGGGTGGGCGGGACGGAGCCGGAGATCTCGAACACCCATACGTATTGGTCGGTCGTGCCGGAGGCGTCGGGGTCGCCCCAGCGGAGGTCGTGGAGGGTGTTGTCCGGCTGCATGCCGAGGGCTTGCCAGACGCGGTGGGTGATAAGGCCATCGAGGCCGGCGCACTCGTCGACCTCGTTGAAGTGGGTGATCGGTTCGCCGTCGCGGATGAGTGATCCGTCGGCACGCGTCACGGGCGGGCGGATCGACGAGTTGAGCGTACCCTCAACTAAGTCAGACGCGGGGGCGAGGTCCTTGAGGCCTTGCTGATACTGGATGCCGATGGCGTCGCAGCCGAAGTCGTCGGCGATGCGCACGGCGGCGAGATACATCTTGCACTGCTGAAGAATCTGCGCATCGGTGAGGTCGGTCGCTTCGTCCGGGCCGGTCTGGAACTGGATGCCGGCTTGGTCGTACCAGTCGCGCACGGCCTGAGCCTCGGCGTCCGAGATATCGCGCATAGCGGCGTAGAGCGCGGACTGGCTGAGACGCTCCTTAAAGACACCGGTGGGGTGGAGCAGGTGGTCGGGAATGATCGCGTTGAACATGCCCATGCAACCCTCATCGAACACGCCCATGATGGCGTGGCGGGTCTTGAGGTCGGCGGCGAGCTCGCGGCCGAGGGTGGTGGCGTCGGTGGGGAGCTTGCTGGGGTCGAGTGCGGTAGCGTGGGACGTGTCGTGCGTAATGCTGCCGGTGTCGCACCACTGCTTAAGCTTGCCGCGGAAGTCTGCGTCGTCGAAGCGTTCGCCCCAGAGCAGGGAGTACGGCTTGCCAGACTTGGTCAGCGAGCCGCGGAGGTTGAGGGCGCCGACGAGGCCGGGCCAGGTGCCGGACCAGTTGGCGAGGATCAGGATGGGGGCTTGGTGACGCAGCAGGCCGGGCAGCAGGTGATGGGAGTATTGCCAGACGGCCTCGGCAACAACGAGCGGGGTGGCGGGGTCGATCTCGGCGAAGACTTCGCGGCCGCGCTTCTGAGAGTTGATGAACCCGTGAGCGCCGAACTCGGTGGGCTGCTCGCCGTGGGCGCGGGTGAGGGTCCAGCCGAGGTCGGCGAAGGCCCGGGTGGCGTCGGCTTCGAGCTGCTGTTGAGCTTCCCAGCAGACGGCGTTAGCGGAATCGCGGAGGTCGCCGTTCGCGACGAGCAGAGCGGTGGTCATGAGTGAGGCTCGATGTGTGCGGAAGGATTAGCGGAAGCGATGCGTGGTCAGTCTTTGAGGAAGATCTCAACCACGGGGACTTCGACGTTGGCCGGCTCCATGTCGGGGAGGGTTAGCGTGGTGACGTGCTGGCCCGCGTCGAACTGCGCCGCGTGCCACGCGTCCATGCCGAGCTTGACCTCGCTGGCGTCGTGCAGAAGCTGAGCGTATCCAACGCGGTCGGCGTACGCCTTACCATCGAGGTGGAGGAACTTGTAGGGCCAGTCGAGGATGTGGACGTAGAGGCGATTCTTCTCGCGGTTGTAGGTGAGCTTGCAGTGCTCGGGAGTCGCGAACTCTTCGGGTGCCTGCGTACATCCATAGATCGATCGGCTGTGGTGGTGCATCCATTTGCCGATGTCTTGCATGCGGTCGAGGGCTCGGGCGTCGATCTCGCCGCGGCCGGTGGGGCCGACATTGAGCAGCAGGTTGCCGCCCTTGGAGACGCAGTCGATAAGCGTGGAGATGAGCTGACGCGCGGATCGCCAGGTGTGCTCGTCGCGGTAGTAGCCCCAAGAGCCGGAGAAAGTCTGACAGGCTTCCCAAACGACCGGCTTGCGTTGCCCATCGATGTCGACATGAACCCAGCCGCGAGGTTGGGCCTGCTCGGGCGTCTTAAAGTCACCCCCAGCCAGCGGCAAATCGAGGTCGAGCCGATCGGTGAGCATGACATGCGGCTGAAGTTCGCGGATCATGGCCAGCAGCTTGTCGGACTCCCACGCCTCCCGGCCTTTGTTGTATCGGAAGTCGTCCCTCGGCTGCGACGTGTCTCGCGCAAACGAGAAGTCGAACCACAGCGAGCTGACGTGGCCGAACTCGGTCAGCAGCTCGCGCACCTGATCGCGCATGTACGCGGCGTATTTCGACTGGTCGCGACCGGCATTGATGTCCGAGCCGTCGTACTCGCTGCCGTTGGGAACGGGGCCCTGATCGACATCATCGGTGGTGATGGGTGGCAGAGCGTTTCGGCGAGGGTGCTGCTTATAGTCCACAACGTAGTGTGGGTGATGCCAGTCAAGCAGCGAGTAGTAAAAGCCGGTACGCAGCCCTCTTGATGAGAATGCGTCGATCATCGGCCGCAGCAAATCACGACCCGCGGGCGTATTGGTGGCCTTGTAATCGGTGAACTTCGAATCCCAGAGGCAAAAACCTTCGTGGTGCTTGGTCGTTATGACGAAGTACTTCATCCCGGCGTGAGCCGCGGCGTCGGCCCAGACTTCGGGGTCGTACAGATCCGGATCGAAGTGATCGAAGTACATCTGATACTTCGGCTCGGGCATCGTCTCGCGCGACTTCACCCACTCGTGGCGCGCGGCCATGGCGTACAGGCCCCAGTGAATGAACATCCCGAAGCGGTCGTGGGTGAACCAGTCGGTCTCAGCCTGAGTCTTGAGTACTTGTTCTTCGATCATGGCACGCTGCCTTTATGGATGGAACATCGAGCAACCGTCGGGAAAGTATCCGCAACACCGCCGAGCGTCGATGGACGCTGTAGCGAGAAATGTTGGATTATTTTGCGCCCGAAGACGGGTTGATTCGGTGTCGGGCACGGTAGGCTGACGGGCTCAAGCCGGTGGAACGCGCGAACACACGCGAGAAATAGGCTTGATCGGGGTAGCCAACCTCGGCAGCGACAGCATGGACAGGGTCCGGCGTGGCCAGAAGCAGCTCGCTGGCACGTCGGATCCGCACACGCTCGACGTACTTCATGGCAGGCATGCCCACAAGCTGGCGAAAAGTGCGCGTGAGGTGTGCGGGTGTCCAACCGGCGAGGTCAGCCAGGGCATCGAGAGTGAGAGGATGCTCGACATGACGGTCGATGTGATCGATCACGCGCCGCAGGGTGTCGTAACGAGTGTCATCCGCTGAAGCAGCGGGAGGTGCCTTGTCGATCGGCTCGATATGGTGACTTGCGGGGGCTCGAGCAAAGGCGACGAGGATCTGAAGCAGAAGCGACTGGGCAATCAACGAGCGCGCAGTGCGGTGATGAGACCACTCTGCGAGCAACTCGTCGGCGAGTCCTGAGACTCGGCGCGCGGTCTGGCGGCCGACGCAGCGGGGAGTCTGCATCAGCCTTAGGGCTGGCACATGCTCGGAAGTCGTCGTGAGAAAGTGGCAGAAGGTCTTACTCAAGGGCATCGCAGAAGTGACACGGCCCGCGTGATTGCAACCGGCGGGGATGAGCAGGGCCGTGCCGGGACGCAAGGAGTAGACGTGCTGGTCGATGGTGACCGCCGCGCGGCCTCTCCGGGGGACATAGAGCTTGTCGACGGCCGATGTATATGGAACGGGCATCCAGTCGCCGATGACCTCGGCTGACATCACAAGCTCGCAAACGACATGAGGCTGGCTTAGCACATCAATAGGTTATCGCACGACGGAGAGACACACTAAATACACAGTAGATGTGTATCCTCCCGTAATCAGCACGGTAGCGTGTGCAGCAAATACGGAACACAAGCTTTCAATCCAGAATAAGCAGCAAATTACCTGTCAAGACGTCTCCATCATGCGACCAATCTCAGGCCAAGCACTCGTCCTCTCGATCGTTGCCGCGATGGCGCCTTCGTTTTTAGGTTGCAACGGCATCCCTCACGATTCTGTCACTCGACTTCCGCCAACTCCCGCGATCTCAGTCCCCTTAGCTGATGTCACCCCAGAGCTCGGTTCGGATGCAGACCATCTCTCATGGCGCGGCGCCGCACGCATTACCCACCTACTACCGGCACTGGTCGCCAAACCTGAGGAATCGGATGTAGGAATTCCACCAAATCCAAAAAGGCTCGCCCTCGAAACCGAGGTCTTGCTGATGTGGCAGGCCACCACGCTCTACGTACGCTTCATCTGCCGTGACGAAGACATCTATGCGCCGTACGATCAGCAACGCGATGCTCCGCACTACATGGGCGATGTCGTTGAAGTGTTTATCGACGCCGTGGGTGACGGCAGGCAGTGGTTTGAGATTCAGGTCAACCCCAACGGAGGGGTCTTGGATCTCAACACCGTCATGTCCATATCGCCTCGATCAGATGAACTTGGACTTCTCACAGACGAAAGCAATCGCAACTACTGGTCCAATCGGTCGTACGATCTCACAGGACTTCGCACAGCCACGCGGCGTATCGAGGACGGCTGGATCGCAGACTTTGCGCTCCCCGCCTCAGTCGTGCTTCGCCGCCACGAGGACAGATCGTTTTCAGCAGGACAAACCCTGCGTCTTAACTTGATCAGGTACGATCGACCAATCACACCACCAGGCGCTAACCCGACGCGCCCAGGCATGGGCTGCTGGTCGCCCGTCGTTTTCGGAAGGCCTCACCGATCTCCTGACCGAATGGGGGAAATCTCGCTTGTCGATGAACTCTTGCCACAACCGTAGCATCTAGTTAATAAAATCATAGCCTTATTGAAATTGCAAGCACATTTAGTAGTTGATGTATCACGCTCAAGATGAAATTACTGACTGACGCATATGACCATTACGCAGCAATGTCTGCCGTAGCATGGCCGTTAGATTATTCCGCAGGTTGGTGCACGAAAAGAGGCACAAACCAGTTGTTCGGTCGGCCGTACCGCACCGGCTGGCTGTCCATAGGCAGAGAGACAGACTCGCCATCCTCGTCTAGGAACATCACCAGCTTGCGGAAATAACGCCCAGGCGGCCCATTGGTGGATCCGATATATGACATTGCCCCGTCCGGTTCGACTTCAAGCATGGGCGGCCGCCACTCTTTGGGCCATGGGCCGAACATATTGGCCACGCCGCCAAGGACTTCCATGCGACCGCCATACTTAACGCCAAAATTTGTGACAGCGCCCTCCACGTTGTAGCCCATAACCCAAAAATCAGTTCTAGGCCCGGCAGTAAAGTTGGTTCCGTGCTTGAACTCAGTGTTGAGGAAGCGCGCCCAGATACGTACGTTATCCAATGGGAATCGAATCTTGCCGAATCCATTGACGTTTGCCAAGTGCAACTCTGGAGTCGGATCACCAAGACCCGTTAAGCTATTGCGATACATAAGGGCACGGGTATTGACATGATCGAGCACGATCGGCCGATCCGCAGCGTGGGTCACGAGCGCATGCCCGCCCAGAAGGCGCAGATCGCGGACTCATAGTGGCTTTTCAGAACTCTCGTTGACTATAGGCAAGTCTTTGCCGCCACGCACCGAGCCAAATACGCCCTCGATCGCCTGCAAGGTGGCGGGCACGCGAACGCTGCGCTCGATGACATAAGTCAAGCCGGGCAGGTAGATAACCGAAGCGCCGGTGTCGATGGCCGCTTGGATCGCCTTGGTGTCGTCCAGATCGTCATCTCCCGAAGCTCCGAAGTCGTCCACATTGACCCAAGTGGACGGTTGAAGCAGTTCGTGAGGGTAGTCTGGGAACTCGGCGATGGGTAGGCGGAGTGACTTCGCTGGCGTACCTGCGGATGTGACTGTTGCTTGGCCGTTGTAGAACTCGTCGATGTCTTCGACGCCCGACAACTCGCTGGGCACCTGGGTATTGAACGTAAACCGCGCGTCGAACCCGGCCGTCTGGACGTCCCGAGCAAACACTTTCGCGCCCATGTCACCCATGGCCTCGATGGCAGCCGGCCCCGACCCGGTAAGCGTGCTGTCGAGAATCACCAGATGCCCGCCCTTGCCGGTCACTCGGGCCGCGACGGGCACGTCCTCGGTTAAAACCTTGCGGGCCGACAGTGTGCCATCGATCACCTCGATCGCTGCCTTGCGTTGACCACGCAGCGTGATGTACTCCAACGTATTGGGCGAGACGTGATACGGCACCGCCCGAACACCGATGTCAAATCCTTCGATCGTGATGTCGCGGTGATAGCCCATGACCGGGGCGATCCGCAGATCGAACCCGACTTCGCCCGCACCATCGCCGCTTCGGATGGTGATGTTACGTTTTGACGATTGATTCGCCCCCGCCCAGTCGACGCCTACGGCTCCGGGATTGCCATGTCCCGTGTCAATCGTGAGGTGGCGCAGCGTGTTGCGGCCGGGAACATTGTTGAAGTCGAGCTTGCCCAAATCAATCACAGGCTTGAACGCATTCTCGCAGAAGCCCGGCGATCTATCGGCAAGTCGGATGACTGTACCTTCCCGCGATTCGCCGATGATCCTAATCATCGCCAATCGCTCACCAACAATCCCATGGGGCCAGCGCTTCCAGGTAAAAGGCTCGCCCGAGTACACGAAGCTGTCGCTGATTAGGTATTCGCCGTCCGGGATGTAAATCACACGCGATGCGGTTTGAGCGGTGAGCGGTCCCTTCTTAGGGTCGGCCGCGTAGGCTTCCCGGACGGCACTGAGCGCATAGTCGTATGCAGCGACCAATGCCGCGGTGTCGTCGGTCACGCCGTCGCCTTTAGCGTTAAACGGCGGCTGAGTCACGTCGATCACGTGGCTGCCCTGCTCCACCATCAACGCCGCGGGGAACGCCACGCGATCGCTGGGATGACGATCGCCGGGTTCGGCTGCAGCATCCGCAGCGACTCCAAAGAGCGCGACGACCAGAGCGGTCGCACACATCCTTGCGGCGATGTACTTGTGTACGAATCGGTCGGGAGACTTAGGCTCAGGGTGTTGCGTCATCTCAGTTACTCTTGGGGTGGATAAACAGATTCGAGGTATAAAGCACGCTGTCGTTCACGACCGATCCGTCTTGGTAGGCGATCGAGCGACCAGACTCGGGGTGGGGGGCCGTGTTGGGCGTGCCGAGGACCGTGAAATCTGTGGCAAAGGGCACGAGCACCTGGGCGGCGCTGGTCGCAGAGTGCGATTCGATCAAGACCGGCACTAATCCATCGTCACGAAGGCCGTAGTTGAGGTGCCAGACATCGTTGGGGTAGATAGGTATCTCGTCAATCCGAGCTGGCTCGAGAATCATGCCCGCAGGGGTCGCCGTGGTGCTGCCGGAGTTCTGATACCAGCCCACCCGCGCGAAGCCTTTGTAGCTGCTCACGGAAACGATCTCGTTGTTGAGCACGTTCGCAGTGATGAGCGTGGTGTCATCGATCGGGCAGAAGAACACGCCTTCCCTTGCTCGATTCTTTGCGGGTTGATCCGAGATGTAACCAAGGCCAGCCAGCCTCCAGATCCAGCTCGCGCCGCTTTGCCCGCCTGGTGCAGCGGCGGAACCCTTGTTGCTAGCGCTCGGCAAGTAGTCTTGCTCATCAGCCGTGTAGCTGACGGTACCAATCATAATCTTCCGAAGGTTGGACATGCATTGGACGCGCTGCGCAGTCGATCTCGCGCCCTGCAACGCAGGCAAAAGAGTCGCAACGAGAAGCGCGATCACCGAAATCACCACGAGCAGCTCGATGAGGGTGAAGCCCGGACGATGCAGTGGCGACGGCTGAGACATGATGCGGTCCTTTCGCCAAGTAAAAAGACGGTGAATCTAGAAACAGAGAAACACGCCGCCGAACGTCAACTCGACAGCGTGAAAGTTTGTCACTCGACTCGACCTCGAGCACCAAGAATCAGAAGGCCGCTACCCAGCAAGGCCATCGACCCGGGCTCCGGAACCTGTTCGTAGGTCAGGCTGAAGTTATCGATGTAGTAAGTGCTGGATGTCGCCAGGTCGTTATTACAACCAAACACACCAAACTGAACAAAGCCACGGACAACCTCGGTCGCATTAGCCGGCACTGAGATCGTACCCGACTGCTCAAACCAAACGTCGGCGGGCGAGGCCTGGTCGTAGTCGATGGAGACATTTCGCGACACGGTGGAGTTGTCATCGAGTCTGAATAGAACCTGAATTCTCAGGTTCATGTTGTTGTTGTCGAGTGGCTCTTCGAAGCGAATGTCTGCCGATAGCGTGGCCTCACCGTTCAGCACATCGTTAGGATTGAATGCCACGTTCAGAAGCCCCAGATTGCGAGCACTGCCAGAGGGCGCGAACTGATTCCCACCCCCGCCGTTGAAAGCGAACTCTTCCGAACCGGCAAAATCTCCCTGGTCTACGCTGGCCGGGAGGGTCGCCGTTGAAACCGCAGTGAGCCCGCCCTGGTTGGCGCCGTCCTCGAAGTCGTAGTCAAAGACGGTGATCACGTCCGCTGAGACGCCGACAGACACCGCCATGCTGCCGATCATTGCGAGAGAAGGGATCTGAGACTTCATAAGTCACCTCCTAGAACACACATCAACACAGCGTCAATCCGCTACGACGCAAGCAAAGGCTCCACCAAACAGGGTGCGACGGCTCGAGGTATGTCGCTGAGGGTTGATTCATCCGCGAGAACCGCCCTAGCGAGGCGTTCGCCCATCGATTCGTTGTTCTTATCGACCGTCAGGTCGGGTGGCCGATCGCCCCAGCCCTCGTCAAGGAGCGTCCGCCAGGTATTGTCGTACCCGGTAACGAGGGGCAAGCGGTCGCCGCGGATGCCGAGGCGGCCAAGCGCCTCCAGCACGACCATCGCTTGGTAGTCCATCGAACACACGATCGCGTCCGGCAGATCTCTACGATCTAGCAGCGGCTGAAGCGCCCCCACGGCCATCCGCACGGCCGACTCCCAGCGACGCTGATTGGCCTCGCTTGAGGGGACGCGAGCGGGGAAGCCGAAGACATCCATGGCTTCAGACAGCTCGACGCCGAGCTCTGCAGCCTTTCGCTCGACCCCCTGGTTCCGACGCCCCCACCACGCCGGACGGTCGTAGTCCGTAAAAGCCCATATGGGCTGAACCCTTCGACAGCCTCGTTGAGCCAGCGCCTCGATGAGGATCTGGCCGCCCTCGGCGTGATCAAACATAAAGGTGTGAGGCCACTGCGAGCCGTCGCGCGACTCGCAAGCCACCACCCGCAAGCCGTTACGCTCCAGCGGGCGTACGACACGCGCCATGGATGCATCGAGCGGCTCGGTCGAGGTCATCACGACACCGCGGGGAGGCGTCTGGCTGAGCTCTGCGAATTCTTTCTGAGATAAAGCGCCTGTTGCCACGCAGAGCGACACGGCATTAAGCCGTCGAAGGGTCCGCATGAACGCAAGGTCGATGTCAACCTGAAAATGATGCTGGTGGTGCGGCTGCTGGGCCGGGCTGTAGGGGATCTGGCTGCAGATGTGCAGGACGGTGCGGCTGAGCAGCGAGCCAGCACGCACGGAACCCGACGGCGCGCTCGCCACACGAAGAGAGCGATGCTTGAGGCCCTCGAGAAGGCCGTCCCGCTGCAAGTCATCCAACGCCCGACGAACCGCGTGGCGAGAGACGCTCAGACGGTTGGCAAGGAGCAGCTGCGAAGGCACACGGTCGCCCGCGGAGAGGGTGCCGGCACGGATCTGACGCCGCAGGTGCGTCTTGACAAGGTGCTCGCCCTCGGCGCCGTTCAGAGTGGATGTGGTGGTTGCTCCGCTGGACATTCCATAACGGTATCACATTTGAGCGCATACCCGCCTATTTACACCAATTTTTTTGGTGTATTTTGGTGGTAATAGCGCCAACTATACCCGCAGACGGCTCGAAAACCGGCTTTTTACTCAAAATTTGAGTAGACAAACTGTGCCCGATCGGCGGCATAGCTGACCCTGGCCGTCAGCAGCCCCGACCGATCAGCACATTGGCACTCGGAACTCGCCTCGCCGCCGCAAGCCAATCTCCTGCTCGCTCGAGGGACGCAACAAGGACACAGAGATGAAGAAGACACCAACCCGAAAGAGGTTACGTCCGCCAGTGGTCTTCACCCACGGATGTCGCTTATGTCGGGATGAAGCTGGACACCGCTAGTCGCAGGCGATGCCGCAACAACAATAACGCAGGCGTCTCTCAGCACTAGAGCCGCCGTTGATCTTAAAGGCACAACCACGACCTATTACACCACACACACCAAACGAAGTCTCTTGACCCGAATCAACGGGTCAAGAGTGCGAATGATCAAACCAAACCGCGAACGCTGCGATACCGCCTCAGAAGCGCGACCCCCGCAACGCCAAGCAGGCTCAACGTGGCGGGCTCGGGAATGACGACGAGCTCGGCTTCAAAGAAGAACGCGTTGTCGGAAGACCCTTGGTTTGTCCCGCCCTGGAAAAGAATAATCGGCCGAACGATTTCAGCGTCGGCGACCGACGTTCCAAAAACACTGAACGACGAAGTAAACGACGTAATGCTGGTGATGTCTTCACCTACCTTGGTCGAGTCGTCAGCCAGGTAATACTCAAGGCCAACCTGAACCGTGCCGTCAAAATTAGCCTCAAAGAAATTGTCCGTCAGGCTAAACCGATAAGTCGTGTTCGGCGTGGCAGGGATACCAAGCTGGAAGACCCCGCCGGAGTTCCCGGGGTTGTCGGCGAACAGGCTCACGTGCCCATTGCCACCGCCGAAGAACGCGTTAAAGCCAGCATTACCGAAGCTCGACCAGCCATCGCCAAACGAGCCGTTCGTATCAACATCAGCGAACGATGGATTCGTTAAAAGCGATGCTTGGGCGGTGTTTGCGGTCACAAAGATGCCTATGAATGCGATCGCCACAACAACCGGGATAATTGCCTGTCGTTTCATAAAGGATACCTCCTGAGATTCACGAATCGACTTCACTGAACACCAATGAAGCCTGGTCAAATTTGAGCGCGCCGTCTCGTGGCCTCGTCTCGTTCGGGTACACGACAATCAGGACGCGCATCGGACGCTGCGTGGCAAGGGCGTCGATGCTTAGCTTGCTCCAACGATCGCCGCGAGCTAACTCCTCGGCATCCCAGGTATGGGTCGCCAGCGTCAGCGTCAGCGTCGAGCCGTCAGTACGAACCGACTCGATCCTCAGCTCGACCGCAGAAGCCGCAGCACCACCGCCTGCCCCGGGATCGAGATTGGCAAAAACTTCAAAGCGATAAAGCTGCCCGGGCTTCAGGTCAGACACATCCTGCCAAACGCCGGATGATTCAGAGTCCTCCACCTGCCAGTGCTGATAACTCATGATGGCTCGCCCGTCGCGAACCGGGGTCCAATCGATGACGCGGTCCATCCAATGCCCCCAGCGGGACCAGCCCTCCGCCCGAGCAGATTGCTCACCTGATGCGGCCACCTCAAACGAACCATTGGCCAGCAGGTTGTGCGCATCCGAGTCGCCGCGGGCATCGACCGGGGCGCGTTCTTCGGACGGCGTTGTCATGATCGCTCTTGTTAACGCAGCGTCGTGATGCGCCAGAACCGCGAGACCGATCTGTCCGCCATCGAAGCGAGGCGAAGGTCGTTCGACCGCATTCCAGCGCCCGGCAGAATCACTCCAGTGCACCTCAAGGCGATCGCCGCGCCTCACAAGCCCAACGCCCGCCGGGAAGCCCGGCACACCCAGGGTTTCTTCATCCGTCAGCTCGCCCGCGGCGTCGCGTTGAGCGAAGACGATCCGACCCGTTGGCGTCACGTGCACCAAGGCGTGTGCCGAGTCCGCGGCCGTGCTGTCACGAATCATCACTCCGGCTTTGGCGTATTGGTCGGTGAACAACAGGGAATCGATCCGGACAAACATCCCGTCGTGCCCGCTCACCGGGCGGTGCAGAAAGCGAAACGCGTCGCTTCGGTTGAAGATGTCGTCACCGCCACCATCGATCACAAGCCGACCGTCCTCGGCGAGGTGTTGCCCGCCCGAGGTTGCATGGCCGACATCTGTGGCAACGAATCCCGGGATATCCTCACGAGCCACGGCAAACGGGGGATTCGGCGCGGGGAGCCTGATCTCCGCGGGCAGGCCGGGTGTAGTCAGGCGATGTCGCAATGACTCGTCAACGGCCAGAGGCATCGTGGCCAGCCCCTCAAACCTCGCCAGCAGCTCCTTGTACGAGGCGGTCTTCAGATCGCGAAGCTCGAATGGCTGATCGTTCGTGACTAAGTACCAGTTGCTCGGCCCCACGCCGGCCTCGTGCTTGAAGATCTTGTAGGACCACATCGTGGCCGACCAGCCCAGCTCGGCGTACAAATCAAAATAGACCTGCATTAGCTCGTCGCCACCGACCGCATCAAACACCACGTTGAATTCGCCCATCAAATACGGCACATCAAGCGACCGTACGCGCTGATGTCGATCCGCCACCCACTGGCTGACATACCGCTGATGGCCGCGTACGGATGTCTCACCCCAGCCAAAGAGTCCGGGATACGCGTGTTCGGTGAAACCCACATTGGTCCAACCCTGGTCGGCCGGATCGCCATAGAAAGCGATCCCTTGAAGCGTGCCCGGTGCGTAGATCAGTGTTTGCGGGTCGACCTCGCGGATCGCGTCGTGAATCCGGCCGAAGAGATCACGCATCAGCGGCGAGACATTGTCCTTGAAATTCCCAAAAGGTTCGTTGACGACGTCATACGCGACCACGACTGGAGCGTTGCCGTACCGTGAAGCCAACTCACGCCAGATCCAGACCGTGCGGGCCTGTGCTTCGGCGCTTTCCCATAGCTCGTTGCGATCTATCTCGCCGGTTGGCGCGTCGATGCTTTGCCCGCCGGGCACGCCATGGAGATCGAGAATCACATAAAGGCCCGCGTCACGTGACATCGCGATGGCGTGATCGATCCACTTGAATGCATCCGCCTTCAACCGCATCGGCGTGCCTTCATCTTCGATCAGGCTGTAGTGGATCGGAAGACGGACCACGTTGAACCCAAACGAGCGGATCAACTCGAAGTCACGCGGCGTCATGAATCCGGCTCGGTAAGCCTCCATCAATGCGTGTGCACGTTCGGGACCGAAGCGCTCGTCAAGAATCCTCAGGATGGTTGCCTGATCGGGGAAGTGGCCGTGCTCGGTCGGCTCGCCCTGAGGCATGCCGAGCATCCAAGGCTCAAGCAACAGCCATCCCCCGATGTTGCAGCCACGCAGCTGCACCACCTCGCCGCGGTCGTTGACCAGATGCCGACCGCTCACGCTCAGCGGCGATAACTCCGCCGAGGCGACTGGCGCGACAGCAGCAAACACGCCCACGGTCGCAAGCCACAACGCCACAGCGGGCAATCGCAAGGAATGCTGATTCCGCATCGCTCAATACTCCTGCCAGCCATCGCGCACGAATGGGTTGTAGTCGTTGAACGGCAGGCCGTTCCATGGCCGATCGCGGAAACGGTCCGGGCTCGCGTCGACGTAATCGTCATAGCTCACGTTCTCGACGTGACCATCCACGCTTGACCGATTGAACGCGGATCCCGCCTCGTAGTGAGCGAATCGCTCCGGCTGGCCAATCCAGTCGGCGTGGAGGATATCCAAGTGAAACAGAGCGTCAGAGGGCTGCAACGCATTCGCGGTCCGACGCGAAGCGATCTCCCCCTGCCAGATCGACGGATAATCCATCGTCATCGGCACATTGGTAATGTAGTGATTCTGCCGGTCGCTCGAGTTGTAGAACGGGTCGCCAAAGCCCGCCACGAGGCTCGGGCAGCGAAAGCCATCCGAGAAATTGCCGTCGCCCTCGGCACCGCCCATGTAGGGGACCAAAAGGTCTTGGGTGAACTTCACGCCGTTGAGCACCCCGCCGGCTTGGAACTCGGTGAACCCAATTTCAACACTCACCATGAAGTGATCGTTGTAATCGATGGTGTACGCGAGATGAGCGATGGTGATCTGTCGTACGTTGCTCTTGCACTTGACGTCGCGTGCCACAGCGCGTGCCGAGCCGAGCGCCGGAAGCAGGATGCCGATCAGCAGCGCGATGATCGAGATCACCACGAGCAGCTCAATGAGCGTAAACGCCCGGCAAGGCGGGCCCGCGTGCCGCAGCAGGGGTCGATGGTGATGCATAAAAGAAGCTGTTGGTTCAAAAAGAATCGGGGCAATGAGAATTGACGGTCATCGGTTCGATCGAAAGACGGTTTTCACGCGCTGTCCGCCGGGCATGACGCGAATCGGCTCGGGTGGCGGCGGAGCGGTGGTCTGGTTCACCTCGAAAGAGGTTCGTTTCACCAGCCTGCAACTCGAATCGGTCTTGCGCATCACTCGGCGCGTCAGCCATTCGGCGGCGTCGTGGCCTAACGCGACGGCATCCTGGTACACAGCCGTGTAAACCGGATACGCCATGTGCCGAACGTTGCTGTCGTCGAATCCAACGACCGACAACTCGCTCGGCACGTCGATCGACACCTCAAGGCAACGCCGCAGAGCGCCAATCGAGGCCAGAGGATCCGTAATCAGCAGCGCGGTGGGCGGCTTGGGCAGACTCATCAGGCGATTGATCGCCTTGGCGCCGCCGTTCATGTCGGCGATGTCCTCGTAAACGAGCTCGGGGTCTTGGTCGAGCCCGTAGGTCGCCACGCCCTGGTGATAAGCACGGCGTCGATCGGCGTGATCCGAGTCGTCGACCATGTGCACGCACATCGCCACGCGACGATGCCCCAGCGATGCAAGGTGCTCCATCGCCGTCAGGGTGTCTTGATAGGAGTCGTTGCGTATGAAGTTGACCGCTTTGTTCTCAAAGCGATCGGCCACGACGATGTGCGGGAAGCCTTCGTTCGCGATCTCTTCGCAGATGCCGCGACTCTCGGCAAAGCTGCGAAGCACCACGCCGGCTGTTCCTTTTCTCCGGAAGAACTGCGTATACGTCTCGCCACGCCTTTTGTCTCTCGCGATGTCGAGCAGCACGACATCGAACTTACGCTCCTCGACGCCACGCAGCACGCCGCTGACGATTGCCGCGTCGAACCCGCCGAACTCTGCGTTCACGGGCGACCCGGGATACGCCAAGCCCACCAGAACAGCTTTTCGTCGTCGAGCCTCGGGGTCGTAGCCCAAGCGATCGGCTTCGGCGAACACCCGCACCCGCGTCGGCTCCGCCACATCGGGGAGGTTGTTGAACGCCCTCGAAACCGTCGCCACGGAGACCCCGGCCGACTCTGCCACTTCTCGTATAGAAGACATGAAACGCGACTCGCAAAGACAAAAACCTTGCCGAACTGGAATGTTACAGTATCAGAATTTCGGCCGCGATCAAGCTCATTTCTTAACTTTCTAGCAACAAATCGGGCTGGCGAGGGGGCCAGAACGCAAAATACGCAGATGAACAGAGGCTGCGAGGGTTGCCCATCTTGACACAACGCCATTTCCTTGACTGAAATCACATCAAGGATTACCGTAACGTTTCGCTCGCACGCCTCTGCGTCTGCCCTGCGGGCTTGGTTTTCCTTTTTTTCGCCGCTCCGCTGCCTCCCAAGCCGATGCCCCGCTCGCCACGCCTGCCCGTGACACTTTCCACCGGAGGCTGGGTGATCGTGCTGATCGCCCTGCTTTCTTCGGCAGCGGTTGCCCTCTGGCCCGCGCCGCAGCGGGAGGGGATCGAGCTCTGGACATTTGCGCGGAACCACGGCCAGATGTACATGCAACTCGGCTTGATGGCCGAGCACGACGGCAAGCCACGCCCCCTTGTGGTGTCCGTTCTAGATTCAGAGGCGTTGAAGCGGCGCACGCTCTCGGGGTTTTGGGCGGGCACACCCGTCGCCGATCTGATCGAAGTCGAACGCAACGCGATCTCCAACTACGTCACCGGACCGCTCGAGCACATTGGCTTCACGGACCTGACGGATCGCCTCGCCGCCGAGGGGCTGGACCGAACGATTAATGCGCCGTCCTTCTCGCCATGGACATCGCGCGGCCGCGTCTTCGGCCTGCCGCACGACGTGCACCCCGTCCTTCTCTGCTACCGAGCCGATCTGGTCGAGGCGGCGGGCATCGACGTTCGCGAGATCGAGACGTGGGACGACTTCGCCCGAGTGATGCGCCCCCTCGTGGCCGATCTTGATGGCGACGGCACCACCGATCGCTATCTGATCAACCTCTGGTACACCAGCCGAACCGAGCTCGAAAGCCTGCTGCTCCAAGCAGGCGGGGGTACTTTTGACACCCAAGGCCGAATGCTCGTCGATTCACCGGCGAACGCCACCGTACTGGCCCAGGCCGTGGCGTGGATGATCGGCCCGAACCGTATTGCCATCGATGCACCGAACTTCAGCCCCTCAGGCAATCAGCTCAAACTCGACGGTCACGTGATCTGCGAGATCATGCCGGACTGGCTGGCGGGCGTCTACCAAGCGGACCTGCCGCAGCTCAGCGGCAAACTCAAGCTCATGCCGCTTCCCGCCTGGGAATCTGGCGGGCGAAGAACCAGCGTGGCCGGCGGCACGATGCTGGGCATCCCCAAGCAAACCCAAGACTTCGAAACCGCCTGGGAAGTCGCCAAACAACTCTACGTCTCGCCGGAAATCGCGCAGCGGCTTTTCACATCGAGCCACATCATCTCGCCGGTCCTGACGCTGTGGAGCGAGCCGTTCTACCACGAGCCGACGCCCTACTTCTCGGGTCAACCCAGCGGATCGCTCTACATCGAGCAGGCGCCGCACGTGCCCCAGCGTTCGTCGAGCCCGTTCCACCAGATGGCTCTGAACCGCATCTTCGATGCAGCCGGCACGCTGTATCGCGAAGCATCCAGCGGGCGGCACGGGGCGGTCGATTCCATCTCACCGGAGCTCCTTCGGCCACGCGCCGAGGCGCTGCTCAGCGAGGCGGCCGAACGCATCGATCGTGAGATGAGCCGCAACGTGTTTCTGGCAGAAGAAGGGGCGGAGAGGTGATTGCTTTCTCCAGCGGCCCCTATCCGTGGTGGACGCCTTACGTGTTCGTAGGCCCGTTTGTCGCCCTGTTCGTCGTGTTCACCGCATATCCCTTGCTTTATTCGGTGGTGATGGCGACGCAACAAAACAACGGCCCCAAGGTCTCGGTCTTCGTGGGCACGGCCAACTTCCGGTGGCTGCTTGCTGATCCGGACTTCTGGAAGGCGCTGCGAAACACATTCGTGTTCGCAGCGGGCAGCGTGTTTGTGCAGCTTCCGGCATCGCTGGTCCTGGCGATGCTGCTGAATCAGCAGTCGCTTAAGGGGCGAACACTACTTCGCCTGATCTTCTTTGCGCCCGTGTTGGTCGGCCTGCCGTTTGTAGCCGTGATGTTCGCGTTGATGTTCGACAAGAACAACGGCCTCATCAATGAGTTGCTCGTCTCGGCCACCGCGGCGGTGCCCGGCTGGTCGTGGAACCCCGAGTTCCCGTGGCTGCAGCGTTTTGTGATGCCTTCGCTCATTATCGCCGCGTTCTGGATGTATGTCGGGTTCAACATGGTCTACTTCCTTGCTGCCCTGCAAAACGTCAGCAAGGACCTGCTCGAGGCCGCGTCGCTGGACGGAGCGAACGCGTGGCACCGGTTCTGCCACGTCACGCTCCCGGCCATCCGCCCAGTCGGCACGTTCGTCGTGCTTCTTTCTTTCATAGGAAGCATGCAGCTCTTCGAACTTCCTTACCTGCTCGTCGGCCCAAGCGGCGGTCCGGACGGCCAAGGCCTGACCGTTGTGATGTATCTCTACGACAAGGGATTCAACATCGGCGACCTCGGCTACGCCTCTGCGATCGGCTGGGTGTTGGCGATGATCCTCTTCGTGTTCGCCATGATCCAGAAGGTGCTCGGTCGCTCGGAGGGCGCGGCATGATCCGTCGAGCGACGGCCTATGTGCTTCTGATCTCGTTCGCGATCGTGGCTTTGCTGCCATTCGTTTATCTGATGACCTCGTCGATCAAGCCACGCAGCGTTTTTTTCAGTGCGCCCTTCCTGCCGACAACGCCGCTATTTGTCATTGACCCCGCCACAGGGTCGCTGGCCATTGGAGACGACACACTGCTCCCACCGGTGGAGGATTCTGCCGTGTTCGAGCTGGATGTCGTGCTGCGTCTCGGCCAGCAGCAGATCGGCCAACGGCGCGTTCGCCTGGCGTGGGGGGAAGCTGCCGCGCTTGAGCAGGTCGACTTCGTGATCCCCTCAACGGCGACCACCAGCACGCGCATCGGCAGCGTGAAAATTGCACCCGACGATTACACCCAACCCCTCCCCGCTGGCGCGGTGGCGACCTACGCCATCCAAGGCGGCAATCGTGCCGGATTCGGGCACATCGCATGGGGCCAGCTCACGCTCGGCAACTTCGAGCGACTCTTCCGCGGCACGCCCAGGCCCGATCCCGACCCCATCTCCGATTCACCCGAGCGCATCCCGACCGGCGTCTGGCGCGCAATCCTCAACTCCTTCTTCTTCGCATCAATCACGGCCGTTCTTGCCACGCTCGGCGCCGCCATGGGTGGTTACGGCCTCGCAAAATTTCGTTTCCCAGGACGCTCGCTCATCGACAACACGGTCCTTGCCGCGCTGGTCATTCCGGGCGCACTGCTCATCGCCCCGGGCTACCAGCTTCTTTATTGGCTCGGCCTGCTAGATACTTACCTGGGCCTCATCCTGCCCGGGCTCGCACCGGCGTTCGGCGTCTACCTCTTCCGCCAGGCGATGATTTCAAGCCTGCCCACCGCCATGATGGAGGCCGCCCGAATCGACGGCTGTGGCGAACTCCGCCTCTTCTTCACCATCGCCCTGCCCATGGTTCGGCCCATGGCGGGTGCGTTCCTGCTGATCACCTACCTGGGTGCGTGGAACAACTTCATCGGCCCGCAGATCGTGCTGCAATCTCCAGAAAAACTGCCGCTGGCCGTTTGGATCTCTCAGCTGCGCGGCGTCTACGGCATCGATTACGGCCTGATCATGGCCGCAACGCTCGTCTCCATCACCCCGGTCCTCGTCTTGTTCTTGCTGCTGCAGCGCGACTTTATCGCCGGCCTCACCGCCGGCGCCGTCAAGGGCTAACGCCGGCATCATCGATGCTACGAATGAGGACTGTGATTCATGCCTGCGCGATTTCAATGTCAATCGCGTGACGCATCGTGCGACGCTAGGTAGCCCCAGAGATAGGCCGTCGGGCCGATCGTCTGCATAATCGTGTACTCGCTCGACGCGGGGTGCATCTTGATGTCCCAGTGCGATTCCAACGCCGGCCAATCGCGGATATCGGGGTAGATCGCGCCGGCGTCAGCCATCTTCTTGTTGGCCCAGTAGAGAGGCGCATCCGGCCCTCGAGGGGTTGGGTCATCCGGGCCGTAGATGGTGATGCCGCTGGGCGCGGGCTGGCCGGTCACGTGGGAATCCACATGCAGAGGATGACGCGGCCAGTCGTGACCCACGCCCGTGGTCAGAGCGATGTTGAGCGGGTTCGCGCCCACGCCGAACTGCACGGCCCGCTGAATCGCGGCAAGGTAGCGATCATCGCCCGTCAGCATGTGAGCTCGAACCAGCGTCAATGAGTTGACGAGCGCCGACTGCTGGCCCCAGCCGACCCATGCCATGCGGTCGTTGGTCCAGCCGAAACCGGTCTCCATGGTCATCGCAGCCCGATCGTCCGCCTCGGCAAGCAGCGCCTCCCGCGCGTTCCGTTGAATAGACGCATCGACCGGGAAGTCTTGAATGTGGGCGTAGGACGCACCGGCCTCGCGCTGGTGAAACTCTTTCCACTGCTGAAGGCTCTGCCGCGGCTGATTGAAAGCGGTGGTCGCTACGGCCACATCGTGAAACCGTGATGTGCCACGAAGCCGGTACAACTCGATCGCGGCAAGATTGCGCGCGTCCCGGATGGCGTACGCCTCGGCGTTCCACCCGGCGGCACTCAGCTGAGTCTCGGACCAATCGAATGCCCGCTCCGCCGCATCGGCGTATTCGCTGGCCAATGGCGTTGCGACGTCCTCGGCAACACGCGCGAAGCGAGCGGCGGTCGCCGCGAAGAGGTAGCTGGCATACGAATCGGCATCGGTCGCGTAAACAGGCAGCGATTCCTGCCAGCTCGCCTCGCCGTACCGAGGATGACTGGTCGACTCAACCCAACCCCGGACACCCCCGTCGGGCTGCTGAAGGCGGCGGTAGAGATCAAGATTAAACAGAGCCTCGTCGAGGATGTCGGGCAAGTCGTTCGCCTGCTCCTGCGGCGGAAGGCTGAGCGAACTGCCCGCGAAGTAATCGGGATTGTGCTCGTACAACTCGAGCAGCAGCCGTGTGGCAACAAGGTGCTGGACGCGCCGGTCCCAGTCGCCCGCATCCATGTACCCGCCCCAGGCATGCGGGAGCGGGTCTTCGGTGGCGGTCGCTTCAAGTCGCTCGAAGATCTCGCCCTGACCGATCTGCGTCCCATCGGGGTTGCGCATCGGCGTCGTCGCGGCCATGACCTCGAAGCCGTTCTCGCCCGGCACCATCGTGCGTGGCCGCCGATAGTCGGTGAACGGTGGGCCAAGCTCAACCCCGCTGCGGTGGTGGAGCAGGCCCATCATCGAGACCTTGAAGGCGTCTTCCCAAACCCCGTCGCGAATCTCAAAAGGATACGAGCAGCCCACGCCGTCGACGACCAAGCGGTACGTGCCCGGCTCGCGAAGCTCGCTGAAGTCCAAGCGATACACATCGGTCAGGCTGTAGTTGCGGCCGCGACCGGCCTCGGTCTGGTCTTTGGCGAGTGACAACTCGGATTGCCCACGAAAGACCGATCTGCCCGCCTCATCGATGACTCGAAACTCCATTCCCTCCTCGTAAGACATGGCCCCGCCGTCACCCATCCACAGCGACAGGTAGCCGAGCTTCACCAAGTCATCGGGTCGGAAACCCACGTGCGACACGCGGACCGCTTCGCTGCGTAGACGATCGGCATTAAAAACCCACTCGACAGGCTCGACTTCGGGGTCGTGTCCAGTCAGCGCTAACTCGTATCGCGTCCCCTCGATCAGCGGTTCGACGAATTCAAGGTACAGCACGTGACGCTTGGGGTACGCGAAGCTCCACGGCCCGGTGCGGACCTCATCGGTCGGCTTGGATTTTCTGTAGATCTTGATCGGATGGGCCACATCCCCCCGGCTCGCAAGCCGAAAGGCGTCTGGCTGGCTGATCAACTCGATGTTCAGCGGCGCACCCTCGATCTCGTCGAAGGGCATCATGAGATCATCATCGCGGCCCACCAGGCTGCCGATGACTCTCCCGCCGCGGGTGATCCATCGGTTGTGGCCCTCGTTGATCGAGTCGCCCTGCTGCTCCACGTAAGGGACCTGCCGCCCTGCGACCCTGTCCTGAGCCTCGATCGTCACCCCCAGGACGTTCGGGCTCACCACACCGATGTGCGTAATCTTCGGGGGCTCACGATCGGCCCCGGCAAGGCTCGCCTCGTTTGCCTTGCCCGCGTTCAATGCGACAAGCACGAGGCTCAGCTCGCGCTGCGACCAGTTGCCTTTAAGTTCAACAGCCACGATGTCGGCGAAGTCGATCTCGCCATCGCCACCGTCACTGACCTTGCCATCGCCAAGATTGGTGTCGGTTGCCGTGCGGGAAGGCGACTGATCCTTGCGTGGAAGCCCCCAATTATTCATGCGTACCTGGATGGTGGTGCCGTCGCTATCGCGCAGGAAGATGTTGAGGTAAGCGCCCGATTCTTCATCCCACTTATCCCCCTGCCGGCCCTCGACGAACAGGGGTGCGTCCGTGTGGTCGGTGAGGTCGATCGGCTGAGCGAGCCGATAGATGGCGGCTCCAGCGTCCGGCGCGTCGATGCATAGTTGATCGTCGTCGAGCCGTATGTTGCCCTGCCAGCCGGCAATCTCGCGATCGGGCATACGGTCCAAGGTCACAATCGTGAGATCATCGGCGATAGCGACACCGTGGAGGGAAGCCGCTATGACAAGACCGAAAGCGCAGCACAAAAATCTGTAGACATGACGAGGATTCATGGCGTTCTCGTAATTAGACTTAAGGATTGTCCATCTGAATAAAGCGACGAAGCGTCTGATCCTGCTGGCGTGTCTTGACGTGGCCATCGACGTGCAGCATCGCGGCAGACTCGCCTTGATGCCGCCAGCGGAATTCGCTCTGCGAACCCGTGCCGTCGGTGTTGAGGCCGGTGGAATTGATGGCCTCCTCGGCGTTGGCCCACGGGCGAATCACGAGCGACTGGTTGTTGAAATAGAAGCGCCAGCCGTCCACAGCATCGAAGATCTCAGCGGACTTTGCGTTATCGGCTCCGAACCGCTGCGGCCCATCCGCCATCAGGATGATCTCCGACTGGCGCACCACGTCATCGGGGCCTTTGGGCGACATCTCGCGGGTATTGCTGTAGAACGCATCGTTGGACCCGACACGAATCATAAGGCGCGGGTGGGCCGAGTAGTGCTGCTGGCCGCCGTCGATGGTCGCTGAGGGGCACAGATACACAGGAAACTCGTCGCCAAAACCCACGCCGTTGCTGGCGTCCGAACGGGCAGCGATGTATGTCTGCAGGAGGCTGGCCCAGTTGTCGTTCTCGCCGTTGACCTGGTTGAGCCCGGGCGGGTACAGGCCGTTGGCCTCGAAGGCATAAGCGGTCGCACCCAGGCCGATCTGCCGCAGGTTCGACATGCACTGGGCGGTTTGCGCGGTCTGCCGTGCGCTGCTTAGTGCTGGCAGCAGGATGCTGATGAGCAAGGCGATGATGCTGATGACGACGAGCAGCTCGATCAGCGTGAACGCATGGGGTTTGGTTTCTTGCAGGCGAGACATGGCGACACCTTCAGAAAAGTGATTCGAAGACACAAAAACGTCTCACGGCCGGTCAGCCGCGAGACGCGAAAGCGGTTGTTTCACTTACGACGCCGCAGCAGCAGGCCGCAGCCAAGAGACGCCAAGACCAGTGACGATGGCTCGGGCACGACCACATCGAAGGTGACGCCGCTGATGCCGACTCGGTTGTTGGTCGAACGTGCCTGAAGCCACACTTCAATCTCATCGCCGGCCTCATAATCGGTGATGTCGTAGAACATGATGGTTTGGCCGAAGTCGCCGGCGAAGTTCTCGATAAACCCGGTGTTGTTGTCGCTCTGGACACGGGTGAAGTCGGCGACCGCAAACGTGTCGTTCACGAGAAGAAGGCCCAGTCGCAAGGTCGCGCCCGCGACGCCGGCGCCGGGTGTGTCGGCGCCGATGGTGAAGGTCATGACGTTGCCCGCGACGCCGTTGGGGTCGCCGCCGAACGTGTTGCGCACCGCGAAGCCGACCGCGTTGTCCCCGCCAAGCGGGTTGTCGATCGTGCCGTAGAACCCGGCACCGACCCCGCCGTTCAGCAGGAGCGACCCGTCGGCCGCGGTGACGCCTGTCGGAAGGTCGATCAGCGTCGTCAAGCCGGCCGGGTTGCTACCGCTGGCGCCCGCGCCGGACATGGTGAACGCAAAGTTGGCAGAAGCCGGGTAATCGTTGGCGAAGGATGCGCCCACCGGCGTGGTCGCAAACGCGATGTAGCCCTCGGTCCCGTAGACGTCATCGCCGTCGAGGTCCAGCGTCTTGGCGAGGGTGTCGGTCCGCCACTGCTGGGCCTCGGCGTTGTCGAAGGTCTGGTTCACGTAGGTGATGGTCGCTGCGTGGACCGCGGTGGAGCCCATCGCTGCGATGGCCAGAGTGGAAAGTGCGTGGCGAAATCTCAAGGTCAACCTCCTAAGTGATCATGAATCTGAATCGGACGAACCACCGCCGACACGAGCGGCGGCCAACGAAGCGGAAAAAATTCGACCCGCGGCGGGCCCCCAGGCGGTATTACCCGGAATCCAGCGCCCCTTAATTGTTCTGCTCGGGCAGTCGGCGCTGGGGTGCTCGAGCCTGCTGCGCATCATGTCGGCCGCGACTAGGCCGAGGCCGTAGCGGTCGAACGACACCCGTGACAAGCCCGGCCACATGTTGGAGACGTCGTAGCCGTCGTCGCAGCAGCACACCCCGAAGTCCTGCGGCGGATTCATGCCCAGGCTCGCGGCGGCGTGTTGGAACCACCGGGCTTGATAGGCCTGCCCAGCGATGACGGCGGTGTTCGGGGTTAGTGACGCGAGGAAATCGGGCGTCGTCGCAAACGTCTCGGGGCCGTCGTAGGCGCACTGAAACTCGCGGACCGCAACCCCCGCCTCGCGGGCGACGTCGCGCACGCCACGCTCGCGATCCAGGCCGCTGTAGCCCGGTCGATTGGCCTCCAGCGCCAAGCCGGGGTGACTCACCCAGACGAGGTCGCGATAACCGAGCCGGATCATGTGCTCGGCACAGAGGCGGCCGGCGTGGCGTTCGTCACGCCGCAGGCAATACTCGTCCTGCCACGTCTGACTCTCGGCGTAGATCACGTTGGGGATGAGCTTGGCGACCTTGCGGTCGAGCTTGTCGGGCATCTCGCAGAAGACGATCAGGCCATCAAGCAGGTGCTCTTTGAACACGCGGCTGTCGCTGACCAGCCCCTTTCGGATGTCGCCGATTCGCACGAGCGAAAGGACGTAGCCAGCGTCCTCGAGGCCTTGGTTGATGCCGAGGATCGTCTCGAAGGCCATGAGGTGCGTGAGGCGGTCGGCGTCGTCGTTGCGGATGAGCACGCCGACGTGGCCGGTCTTCGAGGACCGCATGGAACGCGCGGCGGCGCTGGGGCGATACCCCATCTCTTGGGCCGCTTTGCGGATGCGTTCGCGGGTCGCGTCACTCACGCCGGGCTGGCCGTTGAGCGCATAACTCACGGCACGCGACGAGACGTTCATCCGCTCGGCGATCTGGGAGAGTGTGACGGACATGGGCCAAAAAGGGGCTTGGTGAGGTTCAGACGCGGATAAGAATCGGTGCCGCCGCACTTCAACGTGGAAGCACTTCTACGTTGAAGTTACCCTCTGAACGCCGATTGTCAACCCCTTCTTGCGGGGCGAGTGGCAAATCCCGGCTTTTCGAGCCCGCTGAGCGAGCGCACGAGCGTCCGGCCGCCGGTGTCGCTGGCTGGACTTGCCAGCAGGGCCTCGCCCCCAAGCCGGCGTCACCACAACCGATCAGGTCTGGGCCGCTGCTTGCCGCCGTACCCCGCGTGCACCCGCATGGGATTCGATGGCGGCCTGACGAGGGAGTTCGGAGTCCCGCTTCACCAGGCACCTCGCCTCGCCGACGACGCCATGAGATTGAGCGATCTCGCTCTTGTCGCAATGGCCGCGTGACGCATGAGATGTGGCGGCCGAGCTGTGCTTTGATCAGAAACCGTCGTCGGTGGTCTCTACGGACTTTTGCAACAGTCAGCCCGATGGCAGGATGTCACGACACGCCGCACGCATCGCTCTGCGTTCTTCGCCTCACCCCTTCACGGCCCCGAGCTGGATGCCTTTGACGAGGTACTTCTGCAGGACCACGAAGACGACGATCATGGGGATCACGCTCATGGCGACGGCGGCCATGAGCAGGTTGGTCTCTTGGCCGGCGGATGAGTCGAAGTAAAGCAGGCCGATCGGCAGGGTGTAGAGGTGCTGGCTCTTGAGCATGACCAGCGGCCAGAAGAAGTTGTGGTAGCTGCCCATGAAGGTGAAGATCGCGAGCGTGATCAGCCCCGGGCGCGACATCGGCAGGATCACGTCCCAGTAGATACGCCACGTCGACGCGCCGTCGATCGCGGCGGCTTCGTCGAGGGCACGCGGGATAGTGAGCATGAACTGGCGCAGCAGAAACGTGCCGAACGCCGTGAACGCCGCGGGCAGGACCAATCCTGCCATCGTGTCGACCAGCCCGAGACTGATCATGATCTGGTAATTGGGAATCATCAGCACCAGACCGGGCAGCATCATCGTGGACAGGTAAAGCAGGAACACCTGGTCGCGGCCCGGCCAGTCGAGCCTGGCGAACGCAAACGCGGCGAGCGAACTGGTGAAGCACGCCAAAAACGTCACCCAGCACGAGATGAAGATCGAGTTGATGTAGTAGCGAAAGAAGGGCACCTGCTCAAACACCCGCGCGTAGTTCTCCCACCGCCAGCCGCCTTGCCCGGGCAGCCACGACCCCAGGCCAATCTCGTCGAGCGTTTTGAGGCTGGTCAGCACCATCCACACAAACGGCAGCACGAACGTGAAGCTCACCGCCACGAGCACGAGGTGCAGCAGGCCCGCCGACATCACACGGCGCAGGGTGCGCCCGCCAGCGCCCGGCAGCGCCTGCGGCGAGAGAGCGGCGTGTGATTCGTTGGTCGCAGTGGGTCGCGAGGTCATCGGTTCAATTCAGTCGTTGACGTACTTATTGCCAAAGGTCCAGTTGATCAGCGTGAGCGCGAGAACGATCAGGAACAGCACCCACGCGGTCGCCGCGGCGAAGCTCAGCCGGCCGGTCTCAAAGCCTTCGAGGTAGATGAAGTAGCTCAGCGTCGTCGTCGCCCCGGCAGGCCCACCCTCGGTCATCGTGCGTGCCATCTCGAAGCCGCCTTGTAATCCGTAGATCGTCGACATCACCGCGATGAAGAACGTCGTCGGCGCGAGCTGCGGCCACGTCACGTGCCAGAATCGCTGCAAGCGAGACGCGCCGTCGATGTCCGCCGCCTCGTAAAGCTCCTGCGGCACGTTGGTGAGCGCCGCGAGATACAGCAGCATGTTGTTCGAGCCGATCGCCCCCCAAAGGCCCATGATCATCAGCGACGGCTTGGCCCAGTGGTAATCCGTCAGCCAGTTCGGCGGCTCAAGCCCCTCGGCCGCCATCGCCGGCAGCGACTCCAGCACCGCCGACAGACCGATCAACACGAACATCAGCACCATCACGCCCAAGCCCATCACCAGCGCCGTGCCCACGCCGCTCATCGCCCCCGCCGAGCGAAGCTCGCGCCCCCGCACCACCACCCCAGCGCCCTGCACCGCCACCGCCAAACCTGCCAACACCCACAGCAGCCAAGCCTCACCAGCCGTGAAGCTCCATGCGCTCGCGACCCCCACCGGCACGCCCACCGCCGTCGCCGATAGGCACGCCGCGCCGCCGCCCAGATCGCCGTCCGCCCACGACCGACGCAGCCGGCCGATCACCCAGACGAACGCCAGACCCGCCAGCCCGAGCAACGCCCATCGTGCGCCCGACACCAGCGCCGGCGCGGCGTTCGTCGCGCTCGCCGTCGCGTCCAGGACCGGCCGAAGCGCCGTGTTGATCGGCCCCGTCTGGGGGTTGTAGAGCTTCTTCCACAGCAAAAACGTCGCGACACCCGCCGTGAAATGCGGCATGTAGAACAGCGTGCGATACGCCGTCACGCCCCCGCCCAGCCCCAGCACCAGGATGCCGCAGCCCACGCTCGTCAGCAGCAGCACCATGCCCGAGCCGCCGAGGCCGACCGCGCTCAGCAGCGCCGTGCTCGCAATCAACACGCCCGCCGCCAGCAGATAGAGATACGCCCGCCCACCCCCGGCGCGCGTGTCCTGACTGAGCAACATCGCCGCGACCAGCGCGCCGCCCACCGCAAAGGGGATCCCCATCATCAGGAACAGCGTGTTGCCCAGATACCGCACGAAGTCGCTCTCGAACAGCAGCCGCATGAAGTTGTCAAATCCGACGAAATCGATGGGCTCGTTGCGGTACGCGTTGTGCCGGCGTAGGTCCCAATTCGTGAACGCCAAGACGAACGAGAACACCACCGGGAAGATCACGAACGTCACCACGCCCAGGAAGTTGGGCAGGAGGAACATCGCCGCGATCCGCAGCTGTCGGCTCTTGGAAGCGAACGCAGGCATCTACTCCAACCACCCCTGCTCGGCGTAGTACCGCCGGTAGAACACGTTGTCGATCCAGTCCGCCGGCACCCGTTCGCCGCGGGCCAGTCGCGCATCGATCTGGCGTTGAAGCTCCACCCGTCGCTCGTGATCGGCCCGCGCCTCCGCCGACTCTCGCAGCGTCTGCCGGATTCCTTGGTCGATCCGCTCGGCAGCCTGTAGCGCCGCCTCTTCGGGCGTCAGCCGATGGGTCATCAGCCCGTCCTCGGCGTCCTTGAGATGACGCGCGACCTCCGACGGCGTGACAAACGGACTGTGGACATCGGCGATGGCGATCGTGTTCGCCGCGCGGGCGAACGGCTCGTGCACGCCCCACTCCTCGGGCCGGTCCGGCGGGCGGATGAACGCCTCAAGCTCGGTGAACCGTGGATTCGGCGGCAGCGCATCGGCGTCGGCGACGATCTGCTGGTTGTACGGCTCGCTCGCGAGAAACGCCGGGAAGTAAACCGCCAGGTCCGGCCGGCCATCGACGTACACCGTCGCGCTACGCGTGCCGAGCTTCGTGTTGCGAAACCCGCCGTGCGGCGGCTCGGCCACCGCCAGACGCAGCAACGGCTCGCCCGATTCTCGACGCGTGTCGTTGAACTTACGCAACTGAATCAGCCCGAACCGCCCGAGGTTCAGCATCGCAAATCGGTCGCGGTTGAACAGCTGCATGTTCGCCCCGCCGTAGCCGGATTGCGTGTCGAATGCCTCCTGCTCGGCCGCCGAGGGCAGCAAGTGATCCTCGTAGACCCACGCGTGCTTGAGCCGCAGCACCCGCACAAAACGCTCGTCATCTAAGTCCGACGCGGTCAGCGTCTCGTTGAACACCGACAGCCCCAGCGAGCGATGCATCGTCTGCACGAACACGTCGGTCGTGAAGAACACGGTCTGCCGCTCGCCCGGCTCGTTCGCCGCCTCGACGACCCGCTTGCCGATCGCCTCGAACTCTTCAAACGTCCAGCCCGCCTTCGGCGGCGACACCCCCGCGATGTCGAACACATCCAGGTTCACCCAGTGCATCCGCACGCCCACGTTGCACGGAAACGCGTACTGCCGTCCATCCTCGGTGATCGCCGGCACGACCGCCTCCCACGTCCGGTCCGGCGCAAACCCCATCCGCGTCCCGGCCTCGGTCAGATCGGTCAGCACCCCCATCTGCACGAAGAACGGGATGTCCTGCGCCCCCAAGTCCATCACGTCCCCCGCCACGCCCGAGACGGACTGAACCCTCTGCTTAACCGTGTTGCGGTTGCCCGTGTCCAGCCGGAGCACCACCGCGGGCACCACAACTTCGATCGGTAAAGACGCCGGCACACCCGGCAGGCCGTCCTCCCCCCAAAGCCGCCTCGCCGCTGGCGAAGAACGAGCGATCGCCTCGATCAACTCACCCGGCAGCAGCCGCTCGTGAAACGCCGCCACCTCTTGATCGCTCGCCAGCACCACGGTTTCGCCGATCGATTCGTCGATCAGCCAATCGTGAAACAACGCCACCTGTTGCTCACGCGCCGGGTTGCGATCCGTCACCCAATAAATCACCGGGACTTCGCTCCCGCGATCCGGGAACGACCACCACAACCCAACGCTCGAAAGCACCAGCGACAAACCAACAATCGAAAAAAGAAATTTCATCGCAAATTCAATCCACCAAACTGACACCTGCCGATCCCACTGCCACCGTGCTTGGCAAACTTTAGCCCCGCGAGGATCGAAGAGCGATAGCAAGCACCGCGCGTTAACGACCGGCAGCATGCCGCAGGCCAACCCAGTCCGGGATACACATCGGGGCCGCAAGCCATCTCGGTCTTCATCATTCTTTCGCATTTGCAGCGAGTATGTGATCACGCGACTCGGCAGCCGCTCAGGGGCGTCCGTCGGCGACACATTCGAGATCGGCTCGCGGGCACCAGGCGAGCAGGCCATAGTTGTGCGGCCCGTGGTAATAAGCGTTGATCGGCATCGGTGTCTCGCGTCACTCAACGGACACGCGGCTGGATCGACGCCGCTCCAACCTTCGGCATCGACCCAACACGCAACAGGCGGATCGACAGCGAATCCAGCCGCCCGTCAAAGTCGCCCTCAGGATCGATCGGCTCGGTTGCCACCGGCCGACCTTCGCGATCGTGTAGTGCAATAGTCTGCGTGTGCTTCGACGTATTCACGATCGCTACCAGGGCGCCGCCATCGCTGGCCACGGATCGAACCAGCACGCCGATCGGCAGTGCCCCGGTCGCTTCGTCCACAGCGATCACAGGCGGCATCACGTCCGCTTCGATCAGCATCGGCCGCAACGTCTTGGCCATCTCGGCGGGTGCTGCCTCGTCGATGCGATCATCGAATGCGACGGCCGTCGAAGCGGCGGTCGCCGATCGCGGCTTGCCCCGCTCGTCGTAACTGAAGTGCCCGGTGCCCACGCTGATGATCTTCGCCTCGGCTCCGCCGAGCGCAGCCAGACTTTGCTCGCTGATGTGGCTCGCCTCGGGAACCACGATAACGGGATAGGCCGCGGGGTCTTCGCGCAGCATCGTCGGAGTAACGAAACCAACGATCGGCCCGGCGAGCGTCAGCGCCTCATAGCACGTCATGATCGACCGGGCGTAGGGTTCGCTCGAGATCGCCGCGTCCTCGGCGTAGAAGACAAACGCACGCTTCGGAGCCTGGGCAATCGCGGCGACCTCGGGGGCGTAAGCATTCAGCTCGTGCATCGTCTGGCCAAAAGACGCCACCGCCAGCGGCTGCGTCAGCGGCCCGTTCAAGATGCTTGCCTTCATCGAGTTGTCCGCGTTTCGGCCCCAGAACCAGGCGTTGACCATGCTGTCGCCGTGCAGGAACTCCAGCCAAAACCCAGCCCGGACGTACTCCGCGGACATCGACGTGCAGATCCATTTCGACGTGCCAAAGCCGTGCCACTCGGAGTTGTAGACCGGCCGATCGGGGGCAACCGACTTAATCATGTCGAGCGTGGCGCTCTGAGCCCGCCAGTCGATGGCGTAAGGGTGGCGGACCTCATCGATGCGGTTCCGCGTCACCAGGAGTTCGTCGAACGCGGGCGCCGTACCGGGGTCGAGGCCGGGAACCTCCTGCATGCGGATCAGATGCTCGATATCGATCCCGTGATCGCGGTGCGGGCGGCTGAGCAGGTGTCCGATCTTCTTGATCGTGGTGATGGCCTCCGGATCGTGCTGGCGCACATTCGACTTAAGGAACGCGAACCAGTCGTTCACGCGATCCATGTTGTATCGGCACCAGTCGTACCACTGGGCTCCGCCCTGCAGGTCGGGCGAGATCGGCAGCTGGATGTGAATCTCGTCGAACGTTGCGTGCGTGCTCCCCCACGAAGTGTTCAGAGCGTCGATCGTGCCGTAGGCATGTTCGAGCCAGCGACGAAAGCCGGCGTGGGTGTGCTCGGACATCTCCGACGACATCCACCGCCCCACGGCGGTCGAGAAGTGCGGCTCGTTGGCCAGCATGTAGAGGTGATGCTGGTTGGTGGGCAGGGACTCATCGACGGCGCGAGCGAGCAGATCGGAGACGATCCGCCGTACATCGGGGTTGTCGATGTCGTAGTGCGTGAAGAATCGCTCGCCTTGGATCATCTCCGGGTGCCGTTCTTCCATCCACTTGGGCCTGCCGTGCCCGAGAAACAGCCCCGTCCGGAACCTTGTATCGCCGGGAGGGACGACTGCTTGCGTAATCACCCGGCCATCGGGGCGGTTGCTCGATAAGTCTGGCTTGAGGTACTGCGGGCTGGTGTAATTGTTGTAGAACGCCCCGTAGGCCTGCTCATTCTCCGGCGTCTTCGGCATCCAGATGAAGCTGCTCGGGAACACCGGCCGGCCGTCCATCACGACATAAGGACCCTCAAAATGCATCCGCCGCCCATCGCGATGCGGCGGCGTGCGGCGTTGCAGTTCGCCGGACATCAAACGATTCAGGCTCGCTTCGGTGCGATCCAGCAGGATCATGCAGTCGGCAAGCTGGATGCCGGGGAGCTCACGCGCATACTCGGCAACATCGGTCGGGAAGATTCGCCGGTATTTCTGAAGGCGTTGCGTGACCTTCTCTGGATTCGCGTGGTCCCACTCCACGAAGTCGAGGAACAGCGACACGGTGTGAAGGCCGACCGACTCATACGTGGTGTCGATGCCGCGAGCCTCAACACGCTCCTGCAACGCAAGAACCGATCGATAACGATCCAGCACCGCGTCACGCGTGGGCGCGTCGGCGACAGCCTGGGTCGCAAGCACACTCATCAAGAGCATCACAGCAGAGATAAGCCAACGGCGACGATCACAAACAGCAGTCTCTAAAGACATCTCAGCAATCCCGTTCCAGGTTAGATTCAGAAAAGAAGGTCAGTAAGCACGCCAGGGCGAGTCCGGGTCGCTGGACGTGCCCATCTCGTCGTAAGCACTCGTAAAGTCGTTTTCGTCTTCCTGCTCAACCCGTACGCCCTCGACGTGGCCATCGACATAGAGCACGTTGACGCTGTCGCTGTGGCGGCCAACCGGCGAGCCGTTGGAGGTCGTGAACGGCGGTGGTGGGTCGGGCGCGACCTGGAACGAGCCGGTCCAGAACCCCGCGGCCCCCTCGCTGGCGATGGTCACAGCACGAGCGCGGGTGTCCATGTTCAAATACGTCGACGACGGCGAGAGAACGCGATCACCCCGCTGCGACGCCCCCCACTGAGGCGTCTGCGTTGCATCGAACGGCGGCGAGGTGTAGAGCGCACTCGAGCCGATCCCTGCGCCGTTGTACCCGTAGTCGATGTTCTGCCCGATGAAGCCCGAGAACACGGTGCCGCCGGTGACCGGCAACGCGTCGATATAAGCATGATCCTGCTCGGGGCAGAGCATCAGCTCCCAGTTCTTCTTCGTGTAACGCTTCACGCCCCCACCCGGGATGTCGACATCACGGAACGCGATGTCCATCAGTTCGCGTGGCCACTGCACGACGGTGCCATCCCAGTCTCCGAAGAGGTGGACGAACGAGTCGTTGTAATCGACGCGGTAGATCTCGTGCAGCACCGCGATCTGCCGGAGGTTCGCCTTGCATTGCGTGGACCGAGCGGTGGCTCGAGCCGCGCCTAGCGACGGAAGCAGGATTCCAATCAGGAGCGCGATGATCGAAATCACCACGAGCAGCTCGATGAGCGTGAAGCCGGAGACGCGAGGCGAGAGGCGGGGCATAGACGGACTCCCGAGTTGGATGCGAAGCGGACGTCAGAGTCGATGAGAAAGCGCCGACGCACGCGCTAACGCGCGTCGGGCGGATCGATCAAAGAGTTATGAGCGGCGGCGACGGACCATGGCCAAGAGCCCCAGGGACATAAGCCCCAGCGAGCCGGGCTCGGGGACCGTGTACTCAAGCGAGGGACGCCGGTTCACTTCCGGGGCGTCGGCCTGGTAGAAGGCAAAGCCGCGGAAGCCGGGATTGCCAGCGGGCAGCGCGACGTCGGGGTTCAGGCGGAAGAAGGCGAAGTCTTCGGTGCCGTCGGTGGCACGCGTTCGCAACGCATCCAAGAGGTCGGAGCTGTCGCCGCCGAGTTGGAAGGTGGTGTTGTTGGCCGTTCCGTCGTCTTTCACGACGATGTCATCGGCGATCTTGGTGCCAAGCCCTGCGTCGGAAGCGGTGTACACCAGATCGGCCGGCGTGTCGTTATCGATCGCGGCCGTGCTGCTGAAGCCCACGAAGTAGGCATCGACGGCAAATCCGTCGGGGAGCGAGGCGTTGTTCCAGACTTCGCGGAACGTCGTATTCAGCGTCACCGAAGCGAGGCCAGACCCCGTGGGAAGCGTCGATACGTCGAAGACGAAGATCACGTTGCGCGGCCCGGCGGCGTCGTTCGAACGCGTGCCGGCGATGTTCCACGCACGGTTCAGACCGCTGGCCACGACCACGTTGTTGATGTTGAGGTCGCTGTCCGCGGTATCTCCGGGGACGATGATCGCGGCGGCTGCGGGGAGTGAGCAGGACGCGGCGAGAGCAGCGACTGCGGCTAGACGAGTTTTCATTGACTTACCTCCTTTGGTCACGATGAAAAAAGATGAGAGCACAGAAACAATCCCGAAAGGGCACATCAACGCGGGACAACAGAGGCCCGACTGACGAGTCGAGGCTCAAGCACGGTTTGTTCGGTCGGGGCAACGCCCTTACGAATCCAACGCGAAATCAACTGCGATGCCACGCGGATCTGCTGATCGGCCCCGCCGTCGATGGTCGTCAGCGGCGGAGCAAAGTACGGAGCTTCGGCGATGTCGTCGTAGCCGATGAACGACAGCTGCTCGGGCACCGAGACGCCGGCATTGCGGAAGGCGTTCATCGCCGCGTTGGCGACGTAGTCGTTCATGCACAGGCACGCGGTCGAACGCTCAGACTCGTCGCAGGCAAGCCAGGCCTGCACAAAATCGCTCAACCGCTCGTGAAGCCGCTGCGACGTCCAGAAATCCATGGGGTGGAAAATGACAGTCTCGAACAGCCCGGCTTCGCGAAGCACGTCCGCGATACCAGCCGCCTTCTCAATCGTGCGGCCGATCGGGTTGGGGCCTAAATACGCAAGCCGACGATGGCCGGCCTCCACCGCGTGCTGCGCAGCGATGCGCCCGCCCCGATAAAGGTCCAGCGCCACCAGATCGTCGCCGGTGTCGACCCGACCGCCGAAGAACACCGCACGCCCACCGAGCGCCCGGATCCGCTCGACCATCACGAGGTCTTCGGGCGAATAGATGGGCCCCACAATCAGCCCGGCCGCACCATCGGCGTAAAGGGCTTTGGCGATTTGATCGCCCGCGTCGAACCAGTCCGAGCGCAGCTCGAGCGTCGGCACCAGCCCCACCGACGACACGTGATGGCGAAGCCTCTCCACCGTCTCGGCGAAATACGGGTTCCGGAAGTCACGCGTAAAAAGAAGGCCGATCTCATTCGACTGCCGCCGCGCCAGCATCTGGGCCCGGCGGTTCGAGACGTAACCCATCGAGCGAACCGCCGCGTGGACACGCTCCTTGGCCTGATCGCTGTAGGACCGCCCGGCACGCTCGTTGAGGATGTCCGAGACGCTCCCGATCGACATCCCTGCTTCGCGAGCCACGTCCGCCAGGGTCGATCTGCCCGTGCGAGGGGCCTGGGCATCCCGCCCGGGGCCGCCGGCTGAGAACGTCGAATTAGAAGCCGTCTGAAGGGTCACTTGCCACGAAAAATACTATCGAAGCCCTTCGACGTCAATATCCGATCGCTTCGATTGCGATTTTCTTGGGTATACTCGCGAGGGCGGTCGTCGCAAACCAACCCGCGAAAACGCTCGAACGAACGGCAAAATCGCCCGATCAATGGCGAATCAAGCCGCCTCTTCACCCCGAGGACCCATCGAATGAGATTTGTTCTCAATATGGCGAGACACCGGCTAAGCCCTGCATCACTCCGTCGCAGCCTGTCCCACGCCGTATGGCTTCGTCGACGGGTTCATATGTCCCGACACCTGACCGTTCCCGCGGGCACACTCGCGGCCGCCCTGCTCGTGACCACCTCCGGCCTCGCTCACGCCGACTCTCCCGAGACCCCCGCAGCCGAGGCCTTCTCGCTGCGCTTCGGGCTCGTCGCCGACACCAACGTGAGCCGACGCGAACAGACCACGCGCCACTGGCACGACATGATCCAACTCGCCCAACGCAACACGCTCGACTTCGTGGTGATCGCCGGCGACATCGTCAACAACCCGCGCGACGAACAACAGTGGGAACGCCTCGGCGAACTTCTGAACGCCCACGACTTCCGCGTCGAGACCGTCCCCGGGAACCACGAAGCCACCATCGCTCACGACGACCGCGAAAATGTCTTCAACCGGGTCTTCTCGCTCGAACGCTACTCGGCCGCCACGGGCCAGCCCGTTAATCGATCGTTTCGCGAAGCCAACGCCTATTTCATCACCCTCTATAGCGGCGGCCTGAAGCACCACGGCACCGAGTGGGCCGACTTTCTTCGTGACGAGCTAGACACCGCTGAAGCCGAGGAAACGATCGACTGGGTCTTTGTGGTCGATCACTTCGACCCGAGGTCCGAGTGTTTCCCGCACGCGACTTCACGCTTCGGCGGGTTCGATCGGGCCGCGCTCATCGCGGACGCGCTCGAAGGCCATCAACGTGTGATCTGGCTGTCGGGCGACCTCAGCTCGCGGTACGCCCACCGAGTTAACGACGACGCGCCGCCCCACGCCGAATTCATCCCACGCGAGAACCGATCGTCCCCGGGCTTCTGGCAGTTCACGCTCTACCCCGACGGCCGCCTCACCGCGCAGATCATCGAAGCCCACACCGATAAGAACCAACATCGGCGCGTCGACCTGCCCTGATTTCGCTGACGTATCAACCCCTGCACAATCAAACATATAAGCCACGCCAACTCACTTTGATGTTCGCCCCCCTGCCGTTGCGTCTAAGCCTTGTGCCTTGGCCTTGAAAATGCGTGATCCCGTCTCGCGGATTCACTCGAGGCCCAACCGAAGCAGCAAGCAGCGATCTCTCCTACAACCCACCTCACCGGCTTAACTCTCAAACGCCAACAAAATAGCCTCCCCAGTTGCAGGCAGCGCGAGCTTCCGGTCGGTATCGCCCGGATGGACGTACCGCATTGCGTCTTTAGCCGCCAGCCACGCGCTCAGACCAAGCAGAAGCGGCGGCTCACCCACCGCCTTGCTGCCGTGCAGGCTGATGGGGTGCTCGGGCGCATCAAGAAATCGAACGTTGCACACCGGCGGCAGGTCGGTAATGGCCGGGATCTTGTACGTCGTCGGAGAATACGACAGCAATCGACCGTCCTCGGCATAGACGAGCTCTTCGGTCGTGCACCAGCCCATGCCCTGCACGTACCCGCCAATGACTTGACCGCGATCGATCCCAGGATTGATCGGCCGCCCAAGGTCCATGATCAGGTCGAGCCGAATGACAGACATCTCACCGGTCAACCGATCGATCAAAACCTCCGAACACGCCGCCCCCGTGGTGAAGTATCGAAACGGAATCCCCTTGCCCGTCGAGCGATTGAAGTCGATCCCCGGGGTCACGTAAAACCCACGCTCACCGAGGCTGACCCGCTGCTCGTAAGCGCTCGCCACGACCTCTTCAAAACTCAGCGAGCGTCGCGAGCAACGCTGGTCGTAGACCTTGCCCTCCACGAATTGAATGGCCTCGGGCTCGGCGGTCAGCCCAGACTCCGGCTCGGCAAGCATCTCAGACGCGACTGCGGCAAGTCGGCCACGCAGCTTGTCGCAGGCGGCCAGCGCCGCGGCGCCGTTGAGGTCCGTCCCGCTGCTGGCCGCCGTGGGCGACGTGTTGTTGTTCTTGTCCGTGCTTGTCGCCGCAACAATCAGGCGCTCGTACGGCACGCCCAACCCGTCGGCAACCACCTGACGAACCCGGGTATTGACGCCTTGCCCCATCTCGGTAGCGCCCGTGCTCACCATCACGGAGCCGTCGAGGTAGATGTTGACCAACGCGTTGGCTTGATTCAGCGTCCTTCGGGTGAACGAGATACCAAACTTCACGCCAGAGAGGGCAAGCCCACGCACGTGGACACGCGACTCGCGGTTGTAGGCATCGATCTCAGCCCGCCGCTGGTCGTAGTCCGCCTCGCTACGCAGCGTGTCGAACAGCTCCGGCAGCGTGTTGTTCTGCACGACCTGGCCATAAGGCGTCACGCTGCGTTCGGCATTGCCGTAGCAGTTGGCTCGACGCACATCGAGCGGGTCCAATCCTGTACGAACGGCGATCTCGTGGAGAATGTGCTCCGTGCTCGCGACGCCCTGCGGCCCACCAAAACCACGAAACGCCGTGTTGCTGGGCAGGTTCGTCTTACAGACCTGAGCGCGGATGCGAACGTTGGGGATAAACGACGTGTTATCCGTGTGCAGCATCGCGCGTTCCAGGACCGCCGCGCTCAGGTCGGTGCTGCAACCGCCATCCGAATACAACCGAACGTCTAGGGCTGTAATCAACCCGTCCCGGGTGTAGCCAGCTTTATAGAACGACTTGAACGCGTGCCGCTTCCCCGTGAAACGCATGTCGTCGTCTTTGTTGTACCGAAAGCGAACCGGCCGACCGGTACGCCGAGCCAGCAGCGCCGCCATCATCGCCGGCGGAGCCGCTTGCGTTTCCTTGCCGCCGAACGCACCACCCATCCGCTTGCAAACGCACGTCACCAGGTGATATGGCACACCCAAGGCCTCGGCGACGAGCGCCTGCACCTCGCTCGGGTGCTGCGTCGACGACAGCACCTCCATGTATCCGCCCTCGCCCGGGATCGCGATCGCAATCTGCGACTCGAGGTAGAACTGCTCTTGGCCGCCGATGTCGATCGCCCCCTCGATCACGCCATCGGCCTTCGCGAAACCGGCATCGAGATCGCCCGCCTCGACCGTACGAGACTCGCCAAGAAAAGACTCAGCCTCGACCGCCGCATCAATACCCAGAACCGGCGGCAATGCCTCAACCTCAACCACGACCGCCTCGATCCCCGCCCGCAACGCCGCGTCGCTCTCCGCCGCAAGCAAGGCCACCGGCTGCCCCATGAACACCACAAGGTCGTCGGCGATGAGCTGCTCGTCGTGAACGACCGGGCCAAACCAACTATGCCCCGGAACATCCCCCGCAACCATTGCCGCACGCACGCCCGGCACCTCCAACGCCGGCGACACATCGACACGCCGCAAACGCCCGTGAGCACACGGGCTCGGAACGACCCCAGCCAACAGCTCTCCGTGAAGCGGCGGCCGATCGTCTAGAAAAACCGACTCGCCCGATACATGCGTCCGCGCCGAGTCGTGCTGGATGTCGCGGCCCACAGCACTCAAAGAGAGACCCCCTCGTGCTTGACCCCGCCGGAATCGATCTCATGCCAAAGCTTCAAGATCAAATTGCGGCACAACGCCTTTCGATAGTCCGCTGAGCCGCGCACGTCCGTCATCGGCGAATAAAGCCGCTCCGCGGCGTGTGCCGCACGCTCAAACACCTCGCGACAGGGCGTTTGACCTTCAAGCATCCCCTCAATCGATGTCGCGCGCTCCACCGTAGCCGCCACCCCGCCGAAGGCGATCCGCACGTCCTTCATCACCCCCGCGCGAAGGGCGAAAAAGAACGCAGCGCTGACGGTCGAGATGTCCATGTCTTTACGACGCGAGACCTTCATCAAACGCAGCCTCTCGTCAGAGCGCGGCAGCGGCACCCGGATCGCTTGGACAAGCTCTCCGGGCTCAAGCGAGGTCTGCCGATAGCCGGTGTGAAACTCTGCGATCGGGACCGAACGGGAGTTGCCGCTCGACGCCACATCGATCTGGGCTCCCAGCACGTGCATCGCGGGCAGCGTGTCACCGATCGGCGACGCCGTGCACAGGTTGCCCCCGACCGTCCCGGCATGACGGATCGGCGGCGAGCCGAACCACTCCAGGAACTCTGCAAACTCGGGGACGCGCTCGGCCATTTCCTGCTGAAAGCGATGCAGCGTGACCCCTGCGCCCAGGACCAGCCAAGATCGTCCGGCTTCGTCGCTGGTTTCCGTTACCTCATCCAAGCTCGCGACACCGCCAAGGTAAAGCAACCGATCGGGCACCGCTCCACGCTTGTTGCAAACCACGCCGAGGTCGGTCCCGCCGCTCCAGACGGTGGTTGTGGGCGAAGACGACACCGATAACTTCGCCGCGTGAGCGTGATCCGACGCGCTCGGCGCGGCCTTCAAGATTTCAGCGGCCTCTTCCAGAGTCACTGGCTTGTGCAACGTGCGTTCGCCGTGCTGCACAAGCACAGATTCGACCGCCCACCGCTCGAGAGCCGGCATCACATCGGCATCGGCGTATCGTTCATTCACACGCGTCAGCTCAGCCGGGTCCGTGCCGACCACGGCACGCAGGATGGCGTCGTACCCCGTGCACCGGCAGAGGTTGCCCGTCAACCCGCGACGGGCCTGTTCCAGATCGACCGACACGCCCGACTCCACCATGCCCTGCGCCGCCACCACAAAACCAGGCGTGCAAAAGCCGCACTGCGCCCCGTGCTCGCGTGCCATCGACTCTTGGAACGCGTTCAGTTCCTCCGAATCGCGCAGCCCCTCGACCGTCACCACGTGCGACGCGTCAACCTGAATCAGCTGCGTGATGCAGGATGCAATCGACCGATAGACCACCCGCCCCGCCTCGGGCCGACCAACCAAAGCCGCACAGGAACCGCAGTCTCCCTCGGCACACACCACCTTCGTCCCGGCCAAGCCCCGCGACCGACGCAGGAACTCCGACAGCATCAACCACGCCTCGCCGCCGGCCACGCTGACCGGGGCACCGTTCAGAAGAAAGCGAATCGACTCTCGCATATCGCACGATCCAGCCCCGCGGCAGACGCCCTTTCCCTCAGGCTGAGAAATACCGCGTCACAGCAGGCCAAACTAACTCAGCAATCTTAATAAGTTCACCACGCCACGCGAACCATCACACCCAGCATCAGATCGCTCCACCCCCAGCCGTGGGCTTCACGAGCCTTCCAGCCGGTCGGCCAACCTGGGTTCCGTCGCGCCAGACGGTCGCACCCCGGACAAGCGTCCGCTGCACCACGCCTCGGAATCGCATGCCGACGTAAGGGCTCGCTCGATGGCGATCTTGCAACATATCGCCCGTCAACTCGTAGCCCGATTCGAGATCAATCAGGCTGAGGTCGGCATCGAAGCCCACAGCCAGGCGCCCTTTACTGGCAAGGCCGAAACGAGACGCCACCGCCGTGGCTGTCAGGCCGGCGATGCACTGTAAGCCCAGCCTCTGCGCACGATTCAGCAGCACCCCAAGCGTCGATTGCACACCCGCCACCCCGCCCCAGACCTCGAAGGCGTTGTCGCCTGCTTTCATGCTTGGCGTACACGGCGAATGATCTGAACCTACAAACGCAAACACCCCGGCCTCAAGGCCGGACCACAAACCTTGCACAGCCGAAGAATCCCGCAGCGGCGGAGCACACTTCAGCAAAGCTCCGCGTCGCACCAAGTCATCGTCGCTGAAAGTCAGGTAGTGCGGGCAGGTCTCGCACGTCACATCGACTCCACCCGCCGCTTGGGCATCCGAAACAGCCTTTGCCACAAGAGGATGACTCACGTGCACGACGTGAAGCCTGCACCCGGTCTCGGCCGCGAGCCCGAGCGCAACCCTCACCGCGTCCAACTCCGCAGCCACAGGGCGGCTCGCAAGATAATCACGCCAGCCCGTGCGGCTCTCGCGGCGACACTCCGCGGCCAACCGCGACGTCGTCTCCGCACTCTCGGCGTGAACGGCGACCACTCGACCCAACGCGGCCGCCCGCTCCATCCCGGCTCGAAGCGTGCGTTCGTCCGCTCGATCAAACCCTTCGATCCCGCTGGCGCACATAAACGCCTTGAATCCGATGACGCCTCGCTCGGCCAGCGAGTCCATGTGCTCCAGGCTGTCCGGCGTCAGCCCGCCCCAGATCGCAAAGTCCGTCCGGCTCTTCGCCTCTCCCGTGGCGCGTTTCGCATCAAACGCCTCGCCAGTCAGCACAGGAGGATGGCTGTTGAGCGGCATGTCAAAAAAGCACGTCCCGCCGCCGGCGGACAGGGCCGTCGACCCCGTCGCAAAGCCCTCCCAGTCCGACCGTCCCGGCTCATTAAAATGAACATGAGGGTCGATCATCCCCGGCAGCACCACCAACCCCTCCGCATCGATCACCTCGTCCGCTTGCGTAGAATTCCTGCCCACAGGATCAACCGCCACAATCCGCCCAGCATCGATCAGGACATCCGCCTCGGCTACCCCCTCCTCAGTCACCACCCGCCCGCCCTGGATCAGTAGGTCGGCCACCGCCTCAGCTCCCTCGATACGTGCTGTAAGACCAGGGCGTCACCAGCAGCGGCACGTGATAATGAGCAGACGCGTCGTCAATTCGAAACGCCACGGGAACCACGTCCAAGAACCGCCCGGCGTCCGCTTCGCCGATCCGCGCAAAGTACGCCGCCACATGGAAACGAAGCTCATAGCTCCCCTCCACAAACGCCTCGCCCTCGAGGATCGGCGAATCGACCCGGCCGTCAGCGTTCGTCGTCACGTCGGCCAATCGCACCAGCTCTGCCCCGTCACACCGCAGCAGCTCCACGCGCATCAGCGACGCCGGTCGGCCGGCGGCCGTATCTAGCACGTGCGTGGTGAGTCGCCCGCTCACGACGCTCGCTCCACCACGCCCGCAATCAGGCCATAAGGCTCGTCCGTCGGCACAAAGATCTCCGCGGGGTTCTCCAAACCAAACGGCTTGAGATCAAACGGCACGCGGTGCTGATTGGGCAGCTCCATCTCCACGCGATCGATCGCCGAGCACGCGTCGAGCGCGGCCTCGCCCATCTCCAACAGCGTCTGCTGGACCGCGAGGCTCTCGTTCTCGGCAAAGCACGCGAGCATCGCCGATCGGATCGCCGCGTACGCCGCCGTGGCTTCGGAAGGCAACCCCGAGAAGCGCCACTCAGCATCCACGGAGGTGGCGAAGATGCGATCCGTGGAATCGGGCAGCGTGCGATAGCGATCCTCAACGAACGCCACAAACTGCGAGCCCGCGCTCTTGAGGACCTCAAGCCCGCGCACCCCGCCCCAGAACAAGATGGCCCCATCGGATTCAACCCGGCAGCGACACGTCCGCCGATCGCCACGGCCGAGCGTGAACGCGTGATCGTGCGGCTGACCATCAACGCCGATCCGATCCATCATCGTTTGTTCGATGGCCACCTCAGCCGCATCCACCTGCGAATAAGTCGTCACAAAGTGTCGAGCCAACGTTGTGGCAAACGCGTCGATGTCGGAGAAATCTGTCTCCTTAGCGAGCACGTACACCGTGTTCTTCATGGAATCCGTCGCAACAACTCGCGTGTTGTCACCATCCGTATACGAAGCGGCGAAGTCACCCTCCAGGCGGATGTCCACCGCCATCTCCAGCACGTCGTGCAAGGCCCCGCGGCGGATCACCTTGGTCAGCCGGACCTTTGACTTGCCGTAGCTGTTTGCGGTCAGAGCGGCGGATCGGTTCGGGCGGTTCATGAATCGTTCTCCCAAATCATGTCGGCAAGGCGGAGCCGTGCGATCTTGAGGATCTCGTCGATCGCGGTCGCGGCCTCGGTTTCGCGGTCGTTCTCAAGCCGCACCGGCATAGCCATGAGTATGGCCTCCTTGCGGTGCTCACGAGCGCAGATCACAAACGGGAAGCCAAACCGCTCGCGATAAGCCGCGTTAAGGCCCTCAAAACGATGCGCCTCATCGTCGCAGACATCCTCCAACCCCGCGGCCCGCTGCTCGTGCGTCGAAGCCGCCGTGAGCTGACCGGCCTTGGCAAGCCGCCCCACCAGGTCGGGGTGGGCGCGGATCAAACCGAGGCGCTCATCTTCCTCAGCCGACCCGAGCACGTCGCGGCAGGCCGTGACCAGTGCGTCAAGATCGGCGAAAGGCCTCATATCGCACGCCCGTTCGATCACCCACGGCGAATGCTCGAACGCGCCGCCCAACGCCGCGACGACATCCGCTCGCGCCATCGCGTTAACCCGTTCCAGCGTCGGCCGCCGCACGAGTCGCTCCACGATCTCCGCGGCATGCGCCACGTCTTCGATCCGGCTGAACTCATCGGGGTTGTGGCTGACGCCGTCTCGGCTCGCCACAAACGCCATCGCCGTCGGCATCACCGGCGCAAGGACCGCCGCGTCGTGCAGAGCCCCGCTCACCATCACCGGGCAATCGTCGACACCGCAGCGAGCCGCTTCTTGGCTTAGCGCCTCGACCAACCGGCCGGACATCGGCTGGGCAGCAATCGCCTCGGTCTGCTCGATCGCAACGTCAACGGATCGACGGGCTCCGATATCGGTCAGCCGTTGCCGGATCGACGCATCCCCTCGCGTCAGCGCGGCGTCGTGCGGCGCCCGGAAGTCGATCGTGAACACCACACGCCCCGCAATCACGTTCACGGCGTTGGGATCAGCGACGAGTCGGCCGACGGTCACAACGGCATCCTGATCGATCTCGCTCGCGAGGCTTTCCAGCTCGACCACCATCGCCGCGGCGGCCGCCAGCGCGTCGCGCCGATCGGGCATCGCCGTCGCGCCGGCGTGGTTCGCTTCCCCGCCGACCGTCACGCGATACTGCCGCCGCCCCGCGATGGAACGCACCACGCCCACACGCTGGCCCCTTCGCCAAAGGCCCGGCCCCTGCTCGATGTGAAGCTCCACGAGGCCGAGGTACCGCGACGGGTCAAGCCGATCGGCCGCCAGCGCGTCAGCTCGGACGCCATATTCAGCCCCGGCTTGCGAATAGCTCAGGCCGTCGCTGTTGCGAAGGTCTGAAAGCTCAGCCGCGCCCAGCGCTCCGACCCACGCACGCGTGCCGATCATCCCCAAGCCAAACTCCGGCCCCTCCTCTTCGGCAAACACCGCCGCCTCGACCGCCAACCGATCGATCCCCTCATCCCGCGCCGAACGAAGCAGCTCCAGGCCCAGCACCACGCCGATCACCCCGTCGTAATCGCCGCCGTGCGGCACGCTGTCCAAGTGTGACCCCACCAACCACGCCGGCTCTTCCCACCCAAGCGCCGCGGGTCGGGCGTGAACGTTGCCAGCCGCGTCGACGCGCACCTCGGCGCCGCAAGCCTCGGCCTGCCCGATGAAGTAGGCGCGAGCGTCGGCCCAGGCCGGCGACATCGTCGGCCGGGTCGCACCGGCACCCGGGGTTGCCGTGCAGCGCGCGATGGCCGCCACGTCCGCCGCGATTCGATCGGCATCGATCGTCATGCCCTACTTCCCAAACTCTTCGCGCCACCGCCGCCCCGTCTGTTCCATCTCGCTGTCCGCGCCGGTCCGCCGCAGCCGATGCAACTGCGGCATCCCGAGCTGCCACTCCTGCATCCAGTCCCGCGCGAACATGCCAGACTCGGTTTCGTTGAAGATCCGCTCGATCTCCTCGCGATTGATCACCCGTGGCCCACGCGTCCGCACGGCAAACTCGCAGGTCCGGCTGCACCCGCCGCTCAGGTAAGGCTCGATGCCAATCTCGTCCATCACATCGATCACGCTCCGCAGCGAACGGATCGCCTTGGCATAGGCAAAACTCGGCGGGTAGCCGCCCTTCACCATCGTCTCGAAGCACGCCTTCATCAGCGCGATCGCCCCGCCGTACAGGATCTGCTCCTCAAAGTTGTCGCCCTCGGTTTCCTGCTGGAACGTCATCGCTACGACCCCCGCGCGCGTGCTGCCGACCGCCTTGCTCACCGCCAGCACGATCGCCATGGCGTCGCCGGTCGCATCCCGATCCACGGCCACGCACCCGTAGATGCCCTCGCCCTTCAGGTACTTCTCGCGCACAAACGCCCCGGGCGCGTTGGGTACGAACAGCGTCACGTCCACGTCCGCCGGCGGCGTGATCTGCCCGTAAAGCACGCTGAATCCGTGGCAGAACACCAGCGCCTGCCCCGCGCGCAGGTTCGGCTCGATCTCGGCCGCGTACACCTTCGGCTGCACGGGATCGGCGAGCTCGATCAAGATCACGTCGGCCTTGGCCGTCGCCTCGCCAACGCTCATCGCGTCGAATCCGTCGGCGATCGCCTCGTCACGGCTCGAGCTGCCGTCGTCGCGCCCACGACAGCCCACGATCACCGTGCAACCGCTGTCCCGCGCGTTGGCTGCCTGGGCCTTGCCTTGAATGCCGTAGCCCAGCACCGCAAGCGTTTTGCCGTTAAGGATCGAAAGGTCCACATCGTCGTCGCGATAGATCTTCTCTTCAGAAGCGGGCGTGGCGGATTCAGTCACAGCGGGACCTCGCGGTTCACGTTCTTGTAGTAAAGGTACTTCGTCGGAGTTGGCCCGGCGGCGACGTAGCTCTGCGGGCAGTACGGCGCCATCCAGATGAAGTCGCCTTGCTCGGCCTCCATCCACTCGCCGTCGAGGTAGTAGAGCCCGCGCCCCTCGAGAAACATCAGCCCGTGCTCCATCACGTGCGTCTCCACGATCGGTAACCCACACCCGGGGTCGAACGTGAAGATGTTCATCGCCATGTCGAACGCCGGGTCGTCCGGGATCAACGCCTGCAACCGCGAGCTCGGATTGTCGGCCCAAACCTCAGCGGCGACATCATCCACATGGCCCGTGCAACCGACCGCCGCGGCGTGATCCGGCGCAGATTCGTAGCGCTTGTGCAGGATCAACAAACGCATCGTGCCCGAGTCGGCCGCAACAAACGACGGAGCCTCGGCGTCGGGAGGCACCAGCCCGAACGAGCCGGTTGTCAGCTCATTGGCCGTGCCATTCACGCGCCCACGACCCGACAAGACGTAATAAAAAGTCTCGACGCCCTGCTTCCGCTCTGCACGCCCGGTTGACGAGGCAGGCAGGTCCACGACGTACTCCACAAACTCCGCGCCGAGCCGTGGCGAGGCCAGCACGAACACCTCGGCATCGCCCCAACCCGGCAGACGAGACGGCGGGAAGCCCTCCATCGGCATCAACGCGTACCGCGAGGTGACGCGGGCTCGGCTGTGCACGATTTGGTCGGGTCGACGCAAGACGCTGGCTCCTCAGGCGGCATCCACAAACAAAGGCACACGCTCGAAACGCTCGACATCCACCAGCCCCTGGTCGGTGAGCTTGAGCTTGGGAATCACCTCCAGCCCCATGAAGCTCATCGCCATGAACGGATCGGCAAGCGACGAGCCGAGCTCGCGCGCCGCCCCCACCAGCGCACGATACGACGTGGCGACTTCGACGATCGGCCGATTGCTCATCAGCCCGCCGATCGGCATCGCCAGCGACGCAAGCACCTTGCTTCCGTTGACGCACGCCAGCCCGCCGCCCATCTCGACCACCGAATCGATCGCCGCGCGGATCGACGCGTCGTCAACGCCAACCGCGATCAGGTTGTGGTGATCGTGCGCGACCGTCCCCGCGATCGCGCCGCCGCTCATCCCGAACCCACGCACAAAGCCCACGCCCACGTTGCCCGTCCGCCGATGCCGCTCCGCCACCACCATCTTCAACACATCTCGGCCGGGGTCCGCCACCGCGTACCCGTCTTCCACCTTGGCGGGCAGGTGCAGATGCTCGGTCACCAACTGATCCGCCACCGTCCCGATGACGCGCACCGACGTTCCGCGGGCCGGGATCGCAAGCTCCAGCGACGCCGCATCCACCGCACAACCCGAACGCGGCGGCCGCATCGCGCGGCTGGGAAGGTCCACGCAAAGCCGACCATCGACGGCCACCTCGCGCCCCTGCGCATACACCACGCGAGCCTCGGGACGATCGAGATCGTCAAACACCCACAGGTCCGCCCGACGCCCCGGCGCGACGGCACCGACGCCGTTCAACCCAAGCCACTCGCTGGTGTTGAGCGTGCCCATGCGGATCGCCTCGATCGGCTGCACGCCACGCTCGATCGCGCGACGGACCATGCCGTCAATCGAACCCTCCTCCAACAAATCCACCGGCGTGCGGTCGTCCGTGCAGAAGCACACCCGTCGGCTGTTGCTCGGCGTCACCGCACCCAGCAACGCATCGAGGTTGCGCGCATTCGTCGCCTCGCGGATGAGCAGCACCATCCCCCGCGCCAGCTTTTCGCGCGCCTCTTCGACGGTCACCGCTTCGTGGTCGCTGCCCACGCCCGCCGCGATATAGGCGCTCAGCGCCGGCCCGGTCACGCCGGGGCAGTGCCCGTCGATCGGCCGGCCGGCCAGGGCATCGAGCTTCGCCCGTGCGCCCGCCGCGTTGCCGATCACGCTGGGGTAGTCCATCGCCTCGGCCAGGCCGTGGATGATCCGCTCGTCGCGCAGCGCCGCCAGGTCTTCGACGCCGACCGCCCCGCCCGTCGTGGCCATCGGCGTGGCCGGCACGCAACTCGGGCCCATCACCACCACGTTCAGCGGCAGCCCCTGCGCCGCCGCAGCCATAAACCGCACGGCGTCCGGCCCGGCGACATTGGCAAACTCATGCGGGTCGGTCACCGCCGTCGTCACGCCGCGCGGCACCACCGCCGACGCAAACTGCGCCGGCAGGCACATGCTGCTTTCGATGTGCACGTGCGCGTCGATGAGCCCCGGGGCCACGTACGCACCGTTAAGGTCGACGCGCTCCACCGCGTCGTACCCCGAGCCGATGCCCGCGATCCGCCCGGCGTGCAGCGCGATATCGACCGACTCGATCTCGCCGGTGAACACGTTCACCAGCCGTCCGCCAGACAGCAGCGTGTCGGCGGGTGCATCGGCGCGAGACACGGCCAGCAATTCTTCCCAGTTCGTCATCAGAGCAAAAGACGCCTTCTACACGGCGCAGGCAACCCCGAAGCATACACTTTATGACGCCTGCCAGCAGACGCCCGACCGCAACCGTGACCCCACTCATCCAAGCCATCGTGGACCGTGCCGACCGCGGAGAGTCGTTTGCCGTATGCCTGCTGGCCAAGACGTCGGGCAGCACCCCGCAGAAAGCAGGGGCCCTCATGCTGGTCGGGGCCGACGGTCGGATCGACGGCACCATCGGCGGCGGCTGCACCGAGGCCGAAGCCCGAACGCAGGCGTTGGCCGCACTCACCCGCCACGAGCAACCAAGCAGCGAGAAAGGCACCAGCGAAGCAGTCGTCGCCGACCACTGGCTGCGGTTCGAGCTGAACCAAGACTACGGCTGGGACGACGGGCTGGTCTGCGGCGGCGTGATGCACGTCCTGATTCAGATCATCCGCGACAGCACCGACGCCGAGCCGTGGCGACGCGCGCTGCAACGCCTCACCGCCGGCCAACCCGCGATCACGCCCCTGCGCGCGGTCGACGACAACGGCCAGACGGTCGATTTAAACCACGAATGCGAGCCGACGCCCCGCCTCACGATCGCCGGTGCAGGCCACGTCGGCCAAGCCTTGGCACATGTAGCCCGCTCGGCGGGTTTTGAGATCACCGTGATCGACGACCGAGCAGATGCCGCGTCCGAAGCGCGATTCCCAAACGCCGATCGCATTATCGCGCCGATCGATGCTGAGCTGCGACGCACGGCGCTCGGCGACAACGACTACGTCGTCATCGTGACCCGCGGCCACCGGCACGACGGCCAGGCCCTCGAAGCGGTCGTCCGATCCAACGCGAGATACATCGGGCTCATCGGCTCACGCCGCAAAGTGATCGCCATCTACGAATCGCTGATGGAGCTCGGCGTCACCCGCGACCAGCTCGGCCGAGTGCACGCGCCGATCGGCCTGCGAATCGGCGCGGTCAGCCCCGAAGAGATCGCCATCAGCATCGCCGCCGAGTTGATCGCGATCCGAAGAGGCCAGCCCCCGCAAGCCGCCGAATCGATGCGCCTCGCGTCACGCTACTTAGACCAGATCGCCGATCGCCAGACACACCCGGCTTGATCGCCCCCTGTCCGGCACCCACGCACGGTGCTTCGCGATCGCCGCTGGCCCAACGCCTCGTTCGCATTCAATAAGCCAGAGTCTGGCTACGGGGCGGCCACAAGCCGGCCGCGCTTCGGCGTCTCCGCAACGCCACCCACCAGGCACCCCCGCGCGTCGTATCGCTCGGCCCGCCGCAGCAGCTCCTCGCCGTCGCAGGCCGCCATCCCCACGCGCTCGTCCGCCGCGCCATAAAACACCTGCCATGGCCGCCCGGCTTCGGCGAGCAAGGCCGTGACAAACAGGCAAGGCGTCTTGAACTTGCTCGGCATCTCCCAAGACTCCCGCGGCACCAAAAGCCGCTCCGCACATCGGTGCCGCACTATCAGCCCGGCCTCATCGTCTTCCTCCACGATCAGGACCGACTGCGTGTAGCCCGCCCGCGCGTCCTGCTTGCCGTGATAGCTCACCAGCCACCGCCCGGGCGCAATCTCCACGGGCGGCGCGCTCGCGCCGATCCGGTTGTCCTCCCAGTCCAAGATCGGCTCGACAAGCAAGCGATGCGAGGCCTTGCCGGTCGCGAGTTCGTCAAGCGAATCGGCCACGCTATACCAGATCGAAGGCTTCATCGACGCGCTGCCGCCGGGGAAGTGGTGCGACTCCCACGGCCGGTGCAGGCAGACGATCTTGGGTTGGCCGCCGATGACGATCGGCCGCGGGAACAGCAGCACGTCGCGGTTCTCGCCGTGCTCGGGGTCGGTGAGGTGCGTGACATAACTGAACGCGCGGTCGTACTGCCGAGACGCGAGCGCGTGAAGGTCGACTCGGTAGAGCAGGTTCACGGTGACGTTGTCCTTCACGGCCCGGCCCAGTCCGTGGCTTGCGTCGCGCACCCAGCTCGGCGCGCACTGCATCGGGTCGTCCACGATCCAATAAGGACCTGGCGGGAACACGCGACACGCCACGATGAGATGGCATTGGCCATCGAACCAGAACAGCCGCGGGTCTTCGATGCAGCCGTTGGCGAAGTCGACGCACGGCCGACCCCACAGGTCGGTGGTCAACAGCTCGTCACGGGCCGTGGCCAGCTTGGGCGAGAGCGCGGGGCGCTCGTCGTCGATGTGCCAGGACGCGCCGCTGTCGTCGCTGTAGGCATAGCCGAGATAGATGGGATAGCCCCAGCCCGGCGAGGGCGATTGACCATCGGGCTGACCGCTGCCCGTTGCACGGAACAGCATGTGCAGGCGATCGGTCTGCGGGTCGCGGATGACCCCGGGGTTCAGCACCATCTGATTGGCCCAAGGGCTCTGGGGCAACGCGCTCATCACGAGGCGGCGATCGGAGAAAACGGGCTTGGCGTGGGTCATGCGGGCCTCCAATCGCGTCGGGCGTGCTCGAGGTAGTGGCGCGTGGCGTGAATTGCCGCCTGGCCGTGATCGATGGACGGCTCGATCTGCGTGGACTCGGCCCAGTCGTTCCATGTCACGACCTGCACGATGGGCAAAGGCAGCACCGCGGGATCACGCATCGCCGCGAGGTACGCCCCCCACAACTGCTCGTAGCAGCTTCCCTTCGAGTTGTGCCGGGCGATCACGCGCGGCCGCACCTCGTCAGCGGGCCGATCGGGCTTCCAAGCCCACGCGACCAGCGTGTCGTCGAAGCCCGGCCAGACCCCACCGATCCCGTAACCGTGGCCCAGCGACTCAGCCGACCAATCGCGATAGCGCTGCGTCGCGCGAGCCGCGCCGCAGTTGTCCGGGTCCTGCCACGGGTAAGGGCTGGCGTGATCCACCGCGTGCGCATCGGGCTCGACCCACAGGTAGCAACCCGTTTCGCCTTGGCCGGGCGCGTCGTTCATCCAGTGGAAGTCGTATCGATCCCGACCAAAGCACGCGTCGAACGCCTCCAGCCAAGCCGGCGTGTTGTTCTCGTAAGGAAAGCAAAGAAACAACGGCCGACCGTCGCGCAACAGGTACCCCGGCCGCATGAGATGTTGCTGGATGTAGCGCAGGTCTTCTTCAAGCGACGCGGGGGTCTTGCCCTCGGTCGGCCGCTGGGCCTGCGAGTCGATCGAGAGGCAATAGCAGAGCGAGCGATCGGGGTGTCGCTGGTTCCAACGCTCGAGCTGACGAAGCACGGCAAGCGTGATGACGTTCTCGATCGAGTTCTGGCCGTACCAATTGATGATGAGGCCCGAAAGGCCGGCCCGGTTCATCGCCGCGAACTGCCAGTCGATCGTCACGGGGTCGCGCGAGTCGTACGGACCGATCTCCGGCAGGTGCCGATGCGTCCGCCGATACACCGCCCGGCTGTCCCGCCAATGCCGGTGGTCTTCGACGCCCGGCGGGTGGGCGATCGTCGCGGCCTCGGACGCCTCCAACGGGAAGCCGTCGCCGTCCAGCGTGAACCACGGCAAGAAGTGCCCCAGCCCAATCGGCAAGGCCAGAGGCGCCTGCGCCCCCATCGGCGTGAATTCGAGAGACAGGACGCGAGAAGTCATCACGAAAGATCAAGCGGCGAGATCTAACAAAGAAGGATGAAACGGACGCACGGGCGGATGAAGGCAGGCACACGGAAGGCCCAACCACCGGCAAAGCCTACGATGAAATTTTTCATATTTCAATTGACAAATTCACCCAAGGGCGTAAATATTGCGATACAGGCACCTCAAGCCGCATCGAAGCCGTGCTCTGACGCGGCATGCATCGCACTCGCCCGGTTCTGCTCATGGCCCGCACCAGCCCCTCGGTCTCGATCCTCGAAGTCGCAAGGCACGCCGATGTCTCCGCCGGCACCGTCTCGCGCGTCTTCAATCGCCACCCCTCGGTCGGCTCCGAGCTCCGCAGGCGCGTCCTCCAGAGCAGCCGCCAGCTCGGCTTTGCGCCCAAGATCGCCCACCGCTCCGTCGGCGTCGTGACCGGCCGGCACAGCCCGTCGTTCCCCATGGGCTACGTCGGCATCATGACCTCGCTCGTGTCGCGCATGCTCAGCGACAAGCGACACCTCGTCGAGCTCATCGACATCGAGAGCCTCGACCTCATCCACGAGACCCACCTCGACGGCGTCATCGGCATCGTCTTCGACGAGCGCCTGGCCGACCTCACCGCCGTGCCCTCCCTGCCCATCGTCAGCATCAACCACCCGATGAGCGAGCTGGGCATCTCAAGCGTCTACGGCGATCACTACCAGCAAGGCGTCCTGGCCACCCGACACCTCATCGAGCAGGGCCACCGGCAGATCGGCTTCCTCGCGATCGAAGAAGACGAGTGGGGCAGCCAGCAGCGACTGCTCGCCTACAAGGACACCCTCGCCGAGCACGGCATCGTGCCCGACCCCGAGTTCATTCAGTACACCACCCTCCACCCTGCCTATGACACCCTCGCCCGCTGGAAGCACCGCGGCGTCACCGCCATCCTCAACTTCAGCGAGGACGCCTGCATGGAGGTCCTGCACATCCTCACCAACGTCCTCGGCCTGGCCATCGGCAAAGACATCTCCACCATCAGCCTCGAAGACCTGCCGATCGGCCAATACCTCTCGCCCCCGCAGACCGTCATCCGCCAGCCGCTCGAGCAACTCGCCAGACTCGCCGTCGATCACATGATCCAGGCCTGCGAATCCCCCAAGCCGGTCGCCCCACTGGAACGCTGCCTGCCGACCGAACTGATCGTGCGCGACTCGGTCGCACGAATCAGCGACTCCGCCTGAGCTCGCCCCACCCACTCAAGCCATGCCTCTTTCAAGCCACGCCATGACCGCCCTCCGATCAACCGGCCTCGCCGCTGCGCTCTGCCTCGCCTGCACCGCGTCCATGCCCGCGCTGGCACAACATGCGGACGACCTCGCCGACGCCTCGAACTTCGCCGAGCCGTTCGGGCCGATGCAGATTCAAGCAACCGAAGAAAACGACGGCACCGTCACGCTGACTCGCCAAGCCGGGACGGACGACGCCGGCATCGACTGGATGATCGAAGGCGAGGCCAACCTGCCCATCACACTGGCGACCGACCACCTGAACCTGACGCCCACCCAAGCCATCAACGACGGCTACTACGTGGCCTCGCTGCTGTTCTTCAACGCTCAGGGCGATTACCTCGCCGAGGCCGTCTGGGTCAGCGACACCAACGAACTCGAAACACAGACGCTCGAAAGCGTGTCGGCCTTCGCCGCCGCCCACGACGCATCCCAAGCCACGCACTACCGGCTGCGGCTGCGCGTCCACCCGGTCAGCCGCGCGGGCGCAGGCTTTGCCTTCGATCGAATCGCGGCAACGCCGCCACCTTCAGATGCAGAATGACTTTCACATTGGCCCCGCCGTTCGAGGCCAAGGTTTTTGATTCCCGGAGACGCCCCGGCGTGTCCCCAAGGAGGTTTCAGATGAGACAGTTCGGATTCATGCCCGCCATGGCCGTCGCGGCGTGCCTGCCCGTAGCGTCGGCCCACGCCGCCGTGATCGACAGCATGGACAACACCAATTTCTTCGGGCCCGCCTTCGGCGCCGCGTCCGTCGTCGACAACGCCGACGGCACCGTCACCCTCACCAAGACCAACGGCGCCAACCAAGACTCGGGTATCGAGTGGAACAACCTCGGCGCCAAGATCGATCTCGCCACCAGCCAGGTCACCATCGTCCCCGACGTGCTGGGCGAAGACTTCATCAACGTCAGCGCGATCTACTTCGACGCGTCCGACAACTTCGTGAACCAGGCACTCGTTGTCACCGACACGAACCAAGACACGCCGATCGTCTTCGACGTCGCCGCCGACGCCGGCTTCGGCGCCGAGTCGTTCGTGCTGCAGATCCGCATCCTGCCCTTCGGGGCTGAGAGCGCCTCCTACACGTTCGACTCCATCTCGGTCGTTCCCGAGCCTGCGTCCGTTGCCCTGATCGCAGCGGGCGCGGGCCTCCTTGGCCTCCGCCGCCGCCCTTGCTGAACCCCACGTCCCGGCCGGGCAACCGCCTCGCCGGGGCCTTTGACTCACGTTCGCCTCACCTCACACCGAGACTCACGCATGGGTTCCCCTCGCTCCAGCGTCGCGCGTGGCTTTACGCTCATCGAGCTGCTGGTGGTGATCTCCATCATCGCCCTGCTCATCGCCATCCTGCTGCCCGCCCTCGGGGCCGCCCGCGCAACGGCGAGGCAGATCGCCTGCGCCTCCAACACCCGTCAGATCATCATCGCCATCACCAACAGGTCGGTGAACCACAACGGCGAGCTCGTCCCGCTCATCACCGCACCACCCTCCGACTACGGCTTCAACGACTGGTCCGGCGTCCTCATCGAAGACCAGCTCATCGGCTCCGCCGAAGTCTTCAGCTGCCCCGAAGACGACATCCAGCGATCGACGGCCGGCCTGCCGCTGCCCGCCGACGACTACAGCATCCGCAGCTACGGCGCCAACGACATGCGGTTCAACCAAGCCCCGCTGCGAGCCGCGGGCATCCGCTTCCCCTGGCCCGAGTACGACCTCGCCACCGCCACCCCGGTCGCCGGCACCACCGTCGAGCGGATCGACGCGATCCCCTCCTCCATCTTCCTCATCGGCGAGAACTACCGCTTCATCGAAGAGAACATTGGCCCGACCAACCGCGGCTTCGTGACCATCCCCGAAGTCGAATCCATGTTCTTCTTCGCCGCCAACCAACACATCGGCAACGGCGGCAACTACGGCTTCGCCGACGGCCACTCCGCCTTCTCCAAGTTCGAAGAGGTCGATCAGTTCGACCCCGCCGACCCGACGCAACTCCTCTCCGGCGACCCCTGGAGGTGGCGATGACTCCCGACGCACTCCGCCTACTCGCCGTCCTGCTGACCTGTTGCGCGGCGCACACCCTCCAAGCCGAGCAGCGGTGGAACCTCGAAGGCTCGCCCCCTTACCTCATCGCCCACTACCTCCCCTGGTTCGAGGTCGCCCCGGCCGACGCCGCGGACCAACCCACCTGGAAGCATTGGCGCTGGGACGGCCCGGGCAACACGCACGACCCCAACCAACGCCTCGCCGACGGCCGACGCGACCTCGCCACCGCGCATTACCCCTTGATCGGCCCCTACAGCAGCCACGACCGAGAGGTCTTCCGCTACCACCTACAGACGGCCAAGGCCGTAGGCGTAGATGCGCTGCTCGTGCTCTGGTACGGCCCCGGCAGCGAAGACGCCGACGTCCACCTGCCCATGATGCTCGAAGAAGCGCACGCCGCCGGGATGCGCATCGCGCTGTGCTACGAAGAGAAAATCAACTGGCCGCCCTACCGCCACCCCGCGTCGCGGCAAGAGATCGTCCAAGCCTTCGTCGACGACCTCCAGTACATCCTCGACCGCTACGCAAGCCACCCCGCCTACCTACGCACCAACGACCGACCGTTTATCGCACAGTTCAACTACTGGGGCGAAGACGAGTTTGGCCCACGCTTCTTCACGCCCAGCGAGTTCGAACAAGCCTTCGCCCAACTCTCCGAGCCGATCTACTACTGCCGCCAGAACATCGATCGCCCCGAGATGCACCCGCCGATCGAGTCGGCCTACATGTGGATCAAACCCGACCCACAATGGGTCCACGACTACACCGTCTTCGCCGGCCGAGCCGAGGCGTTGTATCGCGAGGGACGGCTCGACTTCTTCATGGGGTTCGTCAGCCCCGGCTTTGACGACACCGGCGTGTCCGGCTGGGGCAGCGGCCAGCCGCGCATCCTGCCGCGCCAAGGCCTGGACGTGCTGAACCAGACCATGGCACTGTCCACCATCGGCAACCCCGAGCTCATCCAACTCGTGACCTGGAACGACTGGCAGGAGGGCACCGCCATCGAGCCCAGCCGCGAGCACGGGTTCGCCTACCTCGACGCCATCGAGCAGTGGTGGCACCGCGTCAAAGGCCGCCCCATCGACCTCGAAGACAACCGCACACCGCTGCGCGACCTCGTCGAGTCGATGCGCCTCCGAGGCCATGAGGGCGAGCTTCCAGACGACATCGATGCGTACTTAAGTCGATAGACGCTCGGTCTTCGCCGGCGAATGCCCGCTCAACCCGCTGACGACGGGCCACTTCAAGCCACTCAGCCTCCGCGATCGCGGCGGTCCAACAGCTTCCCGAGAACGACCGGACTGGCGAATTAAGCAAACGCCGAAGAACGCCGCATCGGCCTGCAAACCCTTTCCATCAAGATGCTTAAGCTCCAAAGCCAAGCGCCGCACCAGGCCCAACAGGCGGGCTTAAGAACTCCCTGCAGACACCCTCTCAGCCTTCACTAAATCCCCAGACCCGAGGGGCACCCCGCCTCGCGGTCGCTTCGACAGGCATTCTTGTTGCCGAGATCATTAGTATGCATTAGAGTAGTATTAATGCGTATCAATGAGCCGGCTAGTGATGCTGCCCTCGCGACACGCGAGTCCTCCGCCGAGCCTGTTGCCCAACAGGTCGCGGTGCAGCTCCGCCGCCAGATCCTCGAGGGGCGCTTCGAGCCCGGCACCAAGCTGCCAACCTGGTCCTCGCTCGAAGCCGACTTCCAGGTGGCACGCACTACGCTCGCCAAGGCCGTCCGCCAGCTCAAACGCGATGGCTTCGTCTATTCTCAGAGCACCCGCGGCACCTTCGTCACCGACCACCCGCCGCACCTCTACCGCTTCGCCCTCGCCTTCCGCCACGAGCCCGAGTCGCCCGCGTGGCTGCGCTTCTGGTGGTCGCTCGCCAACGAAGCCACCGCCCGCAACCGAGCCGCCGAGCACCGCCTCATCCCCTTCTTCGGCGTCTGCGGCAGCGACGACACCGAATCCCACCGCGCCCTCATCGCCGACATCGAAGCCGACCGCCTCGCCGGCGTCATCTTCGTCGGCTACCCGCCAGAGATTTCCCGCCCGCTCATGCACCACCCCTGGCTCGCCAAGGTCGCCATCCTCGCCGACCCGCTCGACGAGCAGATGCCGCGCGTCTTCCCCGACCGCGCTTCGTTCATCGATCGATCCCTGGCCTGCCTCGCCGAGCGCGGCGCTCGACGCATCGCCGTCGTCACCAGCGGCCACCCCGACTTCTCACGATTCGATGACGCCATCCCCAACGCCGGCCTGCAAACCCTGCCGCACCACCGCGTCGCCGCCACGCTCCACGACCCCGCCTCGGCCAACCACATCGTCCAGCTCCTGCTCCGCCAGCCCGCCGACGAACGCCCCGACGCCCTGATCATCACCGACGACAACCTCGTCGGCGCGGCTATCGCCGGCGTCGCCGCCGCAGGCGCCAACCGGCCCGACAACCTGCAAATCCTCGCCCACTGCAACTGGCCGACCGAAGCCGCCCAGCCCCCCGGCGTCATCCGCCTGGGCTTCGACGCCCGCGCCGTCCTCGACGCCGCCATGCAAAAAATCATCGACGTCCGCAACGCCCGCGACGTCGCCGAACTCACCCCCGTCCCCGCACGATTCGAACACGAGGCCGCCCGAGCCCCGTCGGCTCCACCCGCGCTCACCAGCTACTGAATCTCGCAAGCGGCCGTCGCCGCCCGTTTCTTCAAGTCTGTTTCATCCAAGGAGGTCTACCACCATGAACACCAAGTCCACGCTCACGCTCGTCACAGCCGCCGCGCTCTGCCAATCCGCTTCCGCGGCGACCATCCTCGCGACCAACTTCGACGCCACCACGCCCGGCTCCTTCGCCGACGCCGCCGTAATCAACGCCGGAGGCGCCACCACCGACGACCTCACCGTCGGCGCAGGAAACGCCGGCGCAGCCACCCCCAACAACGGCGGCACCACCGGCGTCGACGTCGTCACCGAGTCCGTCGGCGACAACGCCCTGCACCTCACCAAGTCGATCGACCAATTCGTCGCCGATGGCCGCCCCTTCGTCTTCGCCGACATCGCCGGCGTCTCCACCGACGCCACCGGCGACAACCTCCTCTCCGCCGACTTCAGCTACACACGCCTCAGCTCCGGCGGCGGCGAGCCCCTCTTCCAGTTCCTCATCAACACCGCCGGCGCCCTCAACGCCGGCCTCAGCCAAACCATCATCCAGGTCGAGATCGCCAACGGCATCCTCCGCTATCGCGACGGCAACGCCAACACCCTCGCCGGCCTCACGCTCGACCCCGACGTCGAATACCTCATCGATATCGACATCGACTTCTCCGACGCCACGCAAGACACCTGGTCGCTCGAAGTCGCCACCGCCGCCAACCCCGGCACCCTGCTCGTCGATGTCGACGGCATCGACACCCGCGTCGCCAACGCCGAGCCCGGCATCGTGCTCTGGAAGGGCGGCGCCAACCCCGGCGCCAACTTCCCGACCGCCTTCGCCGCCATCGACGACATCGACTTCCAGTCCGCCGCCATCCCCGAGCCCGCGACCCTCGCGCTCGCCGCCGCGGGGCTCCTGCTCGCCGCCGGCCGACGCCGCTGACATTCATACCCCCGCCCGCCCGGCCTTAACTGGCCCGCCGGGCTTTCCGATCCCTCCCCTCGGAGACGCCTCTCATGACTCACCTCGCCCCCCGTGTTCGCCGACAACCACGAGCCTTCACCCTCATCGAGCTACTCGTCGTCATCTCCATCATCGCCCTGCTCATCGCCATCCTCCTCCCCGCCCTTAAAGCCGCCCGCGACACCGCCCGCGACGTCGCCTGCCTGTCCAACCTTCGGCAGATCGGCCTCGCCGGCACCGCCTACGAAGTCGACTTCAACGGCCAGTTCGCCCCCATCGGCGGCTCACCCCTGCCATCGTGGAACTCAAACCTCCGCCCCTACTTCAACGCTGATCGCGCCGTGACCGCCGGCAACCCCAACGAGCTCGCCGTCTATCAGTGCCCCAAAGACAACACCGAGCCCCCCGGCCAGCCCGAGCAGCCCGACAACTTCATGTCCTACGCCATGAACTGGGGACAGGGCGCCGTCATCAACGGTGCGGTCACCGGCAACCCCGAAGCGCTCACGATCGGTCGCTCCGCCGAGCGCGTCGTGAAACTGCCCGTCACCGAGAACTTTTCTCAGAGCCCCTCCGCTCTCGCCAACATCCTCGACAGCCACTGGCAAAACAACCAATCCGCGCTGAACGCCAAGTACCACGCCAGTCAGCACTACACCAGCATCAACTTCCCCGACGTCTGGTACGCCGAGCACCAGCAGGGCGAAGCACCCAACGTCCTGTTCTTCGACGCCCATGTCCGCCCCGTTGACCGGACAACCGAGCTCGGCCGCCGCAGCGGTCTCACGCACTGGCGTATGTCCAACTGACCTCACACCCCAAGGCCCACATCATGCCCCTCCTTAACCACCGCCACGCGATCGCTGCGCTCGTCGCCGCCCTGCTCCCCGCAACCCTCGCCACGCCCGCCGCCGCCGAGCGCACCGTATGGCAGATCGGCGTCGAAGATCGCTCGTGCGCCGAGTTCACCGGCCCCCAGACGCAGGTCTACCGCGTGCCCAAGGACTGGTCGAACCGCGCCGAGCCGGGCGCCGAGTGGCCCGATTTCAACGCCAAGGCCGTCGCCAACCGCCCCCGCCCCATCCGCCTCGCCTTCGGCTTCGGCTCCGTCCCCGAGCACGGCCTGCACCTGCACCTCGGCGTCATGGACGCCACCAAGCTCACCCCGCAGATGGGCGTCTGGGTCAACGACCTGCCCGCCGGCATCATCCAGACCTGGGGCCTCAAAGGCACCGCGCTCGGCAAAAACGACACCTACCACCGCGTCTACCGACTCTACATCCCGCCCGAGTTCCTCCAGCGCGGCGACAACGAGATCACCCTCGACCTCGTCCCCCAGCTCTACGGCACCGACCCCGGCATGGACTACCTCTCTTGGGACTTCCTCCGCCTCACCGCCCCCGAAGAGCCCGTCGACTACCCCATCCACGGAGCCGAGGTCTGGGCCGGCACCAACCTCACGCTCGGCGCCGACGGCCCCAAGGCCTTCACCATCGACGAGAACTCCATCCGCATCGCACAGCCCCTGCTCGAGTGGCTCGGCATCGCCTACTGCGGCAACCCCCTCCGCGCCGCCTTCTGGTCCGACGTGTCCCGCGTCCGCACCCACGGCCGCGAGACCCTCGAGGAATACGCCCGCCTCAACATGCGCGTCGTCCTCAACACCCTCCACCTCCGCGGCTTCACCCCCGACGAAAATGGCGAGCTCCGCCAACCCCAGCGCGACCTCTTCGACAGCTACATGGCCGAGTTCGGCGACCTCGTCCAGATCGTCCAGACCGCCAACGAGCCCGGCCACATCGGCCCCATCCCCTACGAAAACACCCTCGCCTTCACCAAGTACGTCGCCGAGGCCGTGCCCGACCACGTCACCGTCCTCGGCCCCGGCTGGGCCTTCAACACCTGGGCCGCCGACCCCGCCAACCGCAAGGCCATCGAAGAACACGTCGACATGATCGGCGGCCACGCCTACGGCCTCTCCTTCAACAACATCCCCGGCGGGTCCTTCATCGAGCAGCTCGCCTCCTACGGCCCCGTCACCGACGGCCTGCCCAAGCCCATGATCGCCTCCGAGTACGGCTCCAATGAGTGGCACCTCGACTCCGACTCCGGCGAGTTCACCCATCAGCCCAACGCCGCAGCCTTCGACCGCAACATGCGCGCCCACATCGCCTTCGCCCGCGGCCACATGCAGCACGCCGCCTTCTTCAACCACCAGAAACGAAAGTTCGAAAAATTCAGCCTCTTCGTCGAGCCCGACGACTGGGACGCCCACGACGTCGCCGACACCCAGGCCTTCCCCGGCGTCGACGGCCAGGACTCGCGCGTCCAGACCTACCGCCGCCTCGCCCTCGCGTACTCCACGCACGGCGCCCCGCTCACTTGGCGATTCCTCAACCCCGACGACCTCAAGATGCAACCCGTGATCGTCCGCTGCGTCGACGCCGCCAAGCTCGACCCCCTGCCCGGCAGCAACGCCACGTCCGACAAGTCGCTCATCAGCGCCGCCAACTTCTCGAACTACGCCCAGACCGTCGAGATCGAAGTCGAGCTGCCCCACCGCGGCGAATGGACCGGCAAGCTCGTCGGCCCCGGCGCCACCCTCGCCGAGGCCGTGCAAGACATCGCCGTCACCACTCGCCCCACCGTGCAACTCAAGATCGAGCTCCCCCCTCGCGAGTCCGTGCAATACATCCTCACCCCGCCGGCGCAAGGCGACTAATCGTGGCAGTATCCCAAAACGCTTGATCGATCGACCGATCAGTCCGTTCGCTTCAAGGTCACGTGCCTCGTGAGGCCGTGCTGGCAGAAGACTTCGAGCACGGTCTTGCCGTTGGCCTGCTGCACGACATCGAAGTGATCCGCATCCTGTTTCAGCACGCCCCACGTTCCGCGCAGGATCACGTGGAAGCGTGACGGGATGCTCTCATTCGCCTGCCACCATGCGGTGTAGGCCTCTTGCTCGACGCGCGTGAGATCGCGCTGCGTGTCGTACGAAGCGCCCTCGTAGAACCGCAAGTTCGGATCGCTCACCGAAAGCTCGAGCACCTCGACCCCCGCCTCGTCCGGCGTGGCACTCCACATCAACAGCGACGGGTGCGTGACGCCGAGGACGGGCCCGAGATCGAGCTCGAAGTCGGTCTCGAACAGCACGACCCCGATGACGCCGGTGTCGCGGTGCTCCACCACGTGCGCGCGCGGATCGGCGCGCAACACGCGGTATGGCGGGTCATCCGTCTCGAACTCGACCGCATAATCCGCCATCGCCGAGGCATCGGCATCGATCAGCACCGCGTACTCGTAGGCCGCATCGGCGGGTGCCCGGCCGTGATCGATCCAAGCCTTCGCAAATAGCCCCTCGGTCGGCCGATCGCCGAGCATGTCCATCGACCGCTGAAGCGATCGGCTCACGCGCACAGCCTGCCCGGCCGGCACGTAGTAACCCACCTCACGATTGTCGACGAGATACATCGCCCGCTCCGCGTCTTCGCTCGACTCCGAGGCAAGGCCACGCGTCGCAGCCTCCGTGAAGTGAAACGTCGGTTCATCTTCCGTAGCGAGCGCGTTCTGAAACAGCGTGGTGTGGGTCGTGTATTCGGCGAGATCGTTGCGGATGCCGGTCCCCAGGCAAACGATCGTGTCGTCGAAAAAGAACCACGACTTCGTGGCGTACATCGACTCCAACCCGTACTTGTGGTGCCCACGAAAAGTCCCGGTGAACAGCCCGTGACCGCCGGACGTGTGCACGCCGCCCACGAACGGCTGATCCGAGAACAGATGCTCGGCGCTGTCGTCGCCGATCCACCCGACGCGGTTGCGGATCCGCTCGAGCGGGGCGTCGATGGCGGTCGTGCCCGGGAAGTACCGCCAGTCCCAGCCGTCCTCGGCAAAGCCGTTGTTGACAAACGACTGCCCGGGCAGGTCAGGGCGGATGATCTCCACCGTGCCGTGATTGACAAACTGCGTGAACGCCGTGCCCGTCCTGCCGCGCGGCGGGCCGCTGATGGGCCGAGGCCACAGCTCCATCTTGTAGACGTACTGGCTGTGCCCACCGACCACCGCCATCCAGTCCGAGCGGCGGTGAATTGCCTTGGCGAAGTAGCCGAGCGTGTGGTGGCCCTCGGGCGTCGCGGCGGGCGTGACACCCATCGCCCGGAAGCGCTCGACCCGCGCACGGTCGATCGATCGAAGCTCGCCATCGCCAACGAAACGCAGGTAATGCGCCGCCATCTCGCGATCCACAGCCTCCGAGCCATCGGGCGTCCCGGCCATCGCCATGTGAGCAAACTCGTCCGGCCGAGCGTTCGTCGTGTTCGGATAGACAAGCTGCGAATACGCCATCGGGAAGTGGCGGCGTGTCCTGTAGAACGCCCGGATGCGCAAGTTATCCCGGAGCCGTTCGTGCGCTTCCCGCGACAGGCGAAACTCCGTGCCTGAGAAGATGCGACACATCTTGGTCACGACGTGCATCGTGTAATAGGCGTACCCGTGCAGGGCCGCGTTCTGGTGGTGGAAGTGGCTGCCATCGGGCTTCAAAGCGCCCATGAGTCCGGGCGCGTAACCCAGCGCCACCCGGCCGTACCAATCGACGTAATGCCGAAGGTCGCGCACCTTCTCGGGCGAGTCCGGCATCATCAGGATCGACAGCATCGAGCCGATCGAATTGGTGTAGAGGTAGTCGGAGTTCACGCCGAGGCGGCCCTGATAGCCGTTGCTGCGGTGCGGGTCGTAGATCCGGTTCACGCGATACTGCCGGCGCAGGTAGCGGCTGCACGCCTCGAGCCAGCCGATCGACGCCAACTCGTCGCGCAGCAGGTACATGCCATCCGCGATGCCGCGCCCGGGGTACCAGTCGATCGCAAAGTCCGCCTGCACCGCGTGGATCGCGATCGCCGTGCCCAGGTCCGCAAGCTCGCGACGCTGCTGGGCATCGCGCGTCTGCCGATACATCACGCCGATCCGCTTGCTCAGCTTGGCGTACGGCGTCCGATTCACACGCACCGGCCCGTTGATCCGATCGCCCACCCGCTCGATGCCCAGCGCCGCGTACTGTTCGCGCACGTCCTGCATCCGCGCTTCCGAATGCCGATCGACCCGCACGTCGCCGCCCGCCTCGAGCTCGAGGTAGCGACGCTCGATGGTGCGCAGGCTCTCGGCGTCGGCCGCGCTGACCTCCGCATCGAGCGGGTACCACGGACGCAGGAGATGAAGGTTCGGCCGCCTCGTCCCGGACTCGTAGCGACGCAGCGCGTGCCAAGCGAGGCTTGGCATCGCCGGGTCGGGTCGAAAGTCGTGCGCCCCGCGAAACTCGGCCGCGAAGGTCAGGTCATCCAGATACAGCGTCCCCGACCGTTCGCCAAGGATCGTCATCCGGCAAAAGTCCATGTCCGGGTGCGCAACGCCACGCAGATGCCCGCGCTCGTACAGCATCTTGAAGTGGTCCCACCCCTCACGGATCAGCCGAACGTCGACCCAGCAGTCCACCGCATCGCCCCGCCCGAACTCGATGCGCAGGTCGATCCCATACACCTCGGGCGCAAACACCAGGAAGTGAAACCCGATGGGCATGCGACGCTCGGGCGCGTTGGGTGGAAACGGCTCTTCGGGGGTGAACCCGATCGGCCCTCGGATCGTGACGCTGTCGCCCGGGACAAAGTCCCACCGCAGGCTCCGCCGCCCCTCGGCCCACCGCTCATGACTCACCGAAAGCCTGCCCCGCGTGACCGACACGCCATCGGGCACCCCCGATTCGAAGCTCATTCCGTTCATCGCCGACCCGCCCTCGGCCACCACGCCGCCCGCCACACCCACCAACACCAGCACCACCACGACCCGCCACACTCGCATCACCATGACTCATTCCTCCCGCCAGGCCGACAGGCCACGCACCCGAGATTCAAAAGCCGCCCAATCCGATATGGACGCTATGGGTACAGATTAACTGTATCACTCAGATTATTGCAACAACGTGCCGCCGCCACCCACAGCCGCGGCCAAATCATTCAGGCCCGACGCTCGTGCCCCACCCGAACCGATCCGAGGACACCGAAGTCCGCTGCGAGATTCAAAACCGCGACCAGCCAAGCGAAACGGATTCGCTGGTCGTCATCTCGTCCTTGGTTCAACTCAAGCGCAACTCTGCCCACCCGAGCCCTCGGGCATGGCCATGGTCTTCAAGGCACCGGACACCACCGTGCAGGCCACGCGTGTGCCTAAAAAACCCACGCCGCGATACGACGTGGGTTCCAAGATTAACTAGCTGCAAAGGTAGCTGGCACGCAAGCACCGGGGTTCAATGAAACCCGTATCTCGCAAGGCGGTCACAAATCAATCAGACCGCTTGCGGCGACGCGTTGCCATCCATAACGACCCCGCGGCGAGCAGGGACAACGATGCAGGCTCGGGGATCACCACGGCGAGCGAAGCGCCACCTCCGCCGGGATTTTCGCGTGAGGCGATCAACGGGCGCACCGGGCTGTTGGAACCGGCGTTGCCCGTAATGACGAAAGTGATGGCATCGTTCGTGTCGGCCTGCAGGGCGCTCAGCAGAGCCGCCGTATCGATCACGTACGTTGCACCACCAGCGATTTCAGGCCCTGTTGGCGTGATGGAGTCGATCAGCGTGGTCTCAGCAGCGATGACACCGGCGGCAACCTGCGACGTCGAACCCGTCGTGAGGTTCGAGGGGGCGTTGTTCCAGGTGAGCCCGGCCTCAGACCAGTTGTCCTCGCCGGCAACGCCATCGTTGATCGCGTAGATATTGATCGGCAGCCCGCCGCTGGCGGTATTCGCGAAGGTGAACTCCAGCGTCAGCTCGGCGTCGGCCACGGGCCCGGTGATCGTAGTGAGGTCAAATCGGATGTAGGTTTTACGGGCAAAGCTGAGGTCGTTTCCGGGCAGAACCAGAAGATTCTGAGCCGCGGTGCCGTTCTGGGTGTTGTTGGCGTTGCTGCCGCCCCTGACGAATGCATCGGCGGAGGGATCCAACGTAATCACGCTCGCAGATACGGGCGCGGCGATCACGCAGGCAGCGATCGAAAGTACGGCAAGTGGGTGTTTCAACATAGTTCCTCCTGTGACAAATACGGTGAAATGAGAAAGTGATCCTCTGGTGAGCCGGGGAATCGTTCCGATGTCATAAAAATACTCCGCAGGATCGCGAAAACCATGCAAAATGACGTATATGTTTTGTAAGATCGCGCAAAGAGCGTGGCTCGCCAGCGGGTCACTCAGACGCCCATGACGATCCTGACCCTTATGAATTGCGTGCACGACTACGGCCGGCGTGCCTTGGAAGGCATTGCCCGTTACGGCAACGCCCATGGCGGATGGACGCTGAGCCTGAACCACGAGGAACAGGTCCGCCAGGCGATGCCCAAGATGGAACCGAGCGTCCGCGGCATCGTCGCCCACGCATACAGCAAGAAGCTGCTGACGGCTTTGACGTCCTGCGGCGTGCCGGTCGTCAACACGTCATCGGTAGCGGCTGACGTGCACCTGCCCTGCGTTCTCACGGACAACGACGCCATCGGCACCATGGCCGCCGAGTACATGATCAGTCGAGGGTTTCGGCGGCTGATGGCATTGGAGCTCGCGCCCTGGATGCACTCGGTGGAACGAGCGCAGGCCTTCCGGCGTGTCGCCGATCGAGCGAATGTCGAGGTCAACACGGTCGCGATCAGTTCTTGGAAGCGGGCGGAAACAACCATCCGAGCCGCGCTCGAAGACGCGCCGACGCCGCTTGGCTGCTTCGCAGGAAGTGATGGCCTCGCGGTCCTGGCGGTGCGGCAGAGCCTCCGCCTCGGACTGGCCATCCCCGAGCAAATCGCCGTGCTCGGCGTGGACAACGACACACTGACGACCCGGATGATGGTGCCGACCATATCGAGCATCGAGCTGCCGTGGGAAAAACTGGGTTTCGAGGCCGCCTCGCGCCTCGACCAACTGATTCGAGGCGAGCCCGTCGAATCCGAACCCCTGCGTATCGCTCCGACTTACGTCGTCACCCGCCAAAGCACCAGCGGCACGGCGATCGAAGATCGCGAGGTCGCCGAGGTGCTGCGATACATCCGCGAGCACGCCAGCCAGCCCCTGACCGTTGCTGCCGCGATCCAGCACGTCCCAGCGTCCCGACGGGCGATCGAGCAGCGCTTCAAAAAGGCGGTGGGCCGTACTTTGCAGCAGCACATCACCGCGGTGCGTCTCGAACTATCGAAGAGATTCCTTGCGGAGACCGATTACTCGATGCCCGAGGTAGCGACTCGCAGCGGCTTCGCCGAACCGGCCTACTTCTCCAACGTGTTCCGCAAACACATCGGCCAGACACCCGGCGAATTTCGGCAGAGGCATCGGCTGACATAGCGAAGTACGTACTATCTTGCGAAGACCTGGTATTGCAATGTTTGGTGAAGTGTTAAATACGTATTTCAATTAAGGATCGGATGCAGAGTAACCATGAGTGTTCCATTTCTAGTCTTCTGTTTAACCTTAGTTGCGATACTGCTCTGCGCCGATAAATCTGATGCTTCGGACAAGATCGCAACACACCCTCGCCTGCTAATCGACGAGGGCGGATGGCCGGCCTATGCCGATCGTGTCAATTCGGATCACAGGCTGACCCCGCTACGCAACTGGTTATTGGGTGAAGCGCAACGGCTGCTCAACCAGCCGCCGTTGGAGTACCGCAAAGATGGCAAGCGTCTTCTGCGAACAAGTCGTTTCACGCTCATGCGAACGCTGATCCTTGCACAGGCCTTTCGCCTAACCGGGGATGAGCGCTACGCGCAACGAGGGTGTGATGAGCTCCTGAATGCGGCACGATTTCCCGATTGGGGGCCCGATCACCTCCTCGACACGGCGGAGATGTGCGCCGCGCTATCGCTGGGCTACGACTGGTTGCACGACCAACTCGAAGAGAAAGAACGCGCGACGATTCTTCACGCGCTACGCGACAAAGGGCTTGGCGCTATCGATGATGACCACTGGTTCTGGACAAAAAACAACAACTGGAACCAGGTCTGCTCGGGTGGCTTGACCCTGGCAGCGATTGTTCTTGAAGAAGACGCCCCGGAGTTATCGCGCGACGTGCTTGAGCGAACGAGAGCGTCGATCCATCACGGCATGGCGGCGTACGAACCCGACGGGATCGCACACGAGGGGCCTGCGTATTGGAGCTACGGGGCGACCTACAACGCCATGATGTTTTCAGCCCTTTCGACCGCTTACGGCGACGATCCCGTGGACTTGGCGAGTCGCGCGTTTACGCGTAGCGCAGAGTTCCGGCGAGTTGTCGAATTTCCCTCCGGAAATTGGTGGAATTACGCAGACAGCGCGTCTGGCAATCGTGCTGAGCCTGCACTTCTCTGGTTTTCTAAGGCTTGCGATCGACCCGAACTCGCGAGTCGTGTCTGGCCCCTGATCGAGGACCCCGAGCAATACATCGCCGGGCTGGACAACCCCGTCCAAGCCTGGCTTCTACCGCTGGCTCTGGTTTGGGAGAGCTCAAGCGGTAGCGAGGCGGTCAGCCGTCTTCCGACCGTCTGGCGGGGTGAGGGCATCGCTCCAATGGCCATTCTTCGCAGCTACCCAAGTGAAGACCAACCACATCAGCCGCCTGCGGTCGTCGCGATCAAGGGCGGCCAGGGAAGGACCGATCACGGCCATCTTGACGCCGGCTCGTTTGTGGTCGACATGCTTGGTCAGCAGTGGGCGATCGAAACCGGCAAAGAAAACTACGGCAGCATCGAGGCAGAATTCGCGAAAACCGGCGGAGGACTCTGGAACCTGGGCCAACAGAGCAGGCGCTGGTCTTTGCTGCGATACCACAATCGATTCCACAACACGCTGACCCGCGACAACCAACGGCACGATGTCGACGGCCGCGCAACGGTGATCGCTGCGGGTGATCAGCCGGCACCCCACGCATCCATCGACCTCACGCCGGTGTTTGGAGGATCGGTCGCCCGTTCGACACGCAGCGTGAGCCTGCCGTCAGCAGACCAGGTCGTCTTCGAGGACCGGGTGGCGGGGGCTAAGCCCGGTGATGAAATGGCGTGGGCCTGGGTGACGGACGCCGAAGTGTTCCGCGAGTCTGACCAGCTATATCGGCTGACCAAAGGCGGAGAGTCCGTTTGGCTACGCATCACCTCGGGTGGGTTAAGCGATTTGCGAATCTCTGTTTTTGATCTTGACGACCATCGGCAGCCATTTGAGTCTAAGAATCCTGGCGTGGTGGTGATCCAAGCCGTTTCCATCGGCACGGATGATGGCGAGCACCGATTCGCAGTTGAGTTGAACGCGAATTCACCGTCGCCTTAACTCAGCCACATTAAGGGATACGAACGGCCTTACCTCTCGTAAGGCCACGAGTTTGTAGATCGGGCGATTGATTAATGGGTCCAAAGCTTTAGGGCACGCCCGCACCACGCGGGACTTTCCAGATCATGGGGCCGTCGACCAGAGTGCCCCCCGAGCCGTTTCGATAGGTCAGTTCCTCGGCCTGGATGGCCTCGGCGTGGCCGTCGACGTGCGTGATATTGGCGGTTAGGTTGGCGTGGCGGAAGGTTGGCTTGAGCAGGCCGAAGTCGTCCGACCCATCGCCGACGAGGAAAAGCGATGATGGATCGGGCACGTCGTCGAACGAAGACCGCACGCTCGTTGACCACGGCGAATTCTCGACCCAGGAACCGATCGAGCTGTTGGGTGAGTCCAGATCGGTTTCGAGCGCCATCCGGCCCATCAGGTTGTTGAAGACCATGTGGTAGCCCCAGGCGGAGTTGAAGGTGTAATTCGTGAAGAAAGGCTCTTCGTTGACGACGCCGAGCGGATCGGCGGCCCATCGATCCGCCCCGGCTTGCGCACGGACGCTGGCCACGAACGGGGTGCCATTAAGCTGCGATGCGTTGATGAATGTCTCGGTTCTTCCGTTGACGAAGCCCTCCGCGGCGGGGCATTCCAGCACTTCGCTGTAACGCAAGTCGGGGTAGCTCACATTGCCGGCCAAGTTGGTGAAGTCTCTGCGGCCAAAACCGAGGTAACCGAAGTTGAACAGCTCGGGGTATGCGTTGTGCCGAAATCGGAACCCGCTGGTGCCGTTGGTATCGAGGTAGCCGTAGGGCGGCACGCCGCTGCGGTCGGCGGCAGCGGAAGTGATCGCGATGGCTTGCTGCCTGCCGTTGGAGAGGCAGACCGCGTTGCGTGCGGCGTCGCGGGCCGCGGTAAGCGCCGGCAGCAGGATGGCGATCAGCAAAGCAATGATGCTGATCACGACCAGCAGCTCGATGAGCGTGAAGGCGGGTTTACGGCTGAGGTTTGCGGTGTTGAAGAGTGTGCGTGTCATGCGAGGTCTCCTTACGAATCAAAAGTGCCAGAGAGGTGGGAGAACACGAGATCTGTAGCGGGGGGTGTGAAATGAAATTGATCAGTAAGCCTTGGACATGTTTTGCCGGCTTTCCAAAAGCTGGGGTGGTGTGCGTCGGACCATCGCAGGTTGCTCGCCCTCGCTGCCGAGGCGGCTTGCGATGATCTCCGCGATGGTTTCGCCAATGAGTTGATTTTGCTTGTCGATTGTGGCCAGCGGCTCATTCGGATTGATCTGGCCCTCGACATCATCGGACCACGCGGCGTCGTAGCCAACGAGATCGACGTCTTCGTTGACCCTTAACCCCATATGCTCCAGAGCGGCCGCAATATACGGAGCTTCTTGATCGGTTGGCGCCATGACCGCATCGACCGGGCGAGGCCCGTGGACGTGCGGGTAGAGCCAACCGACCAGAATGTTGATGTGGTCTTCGATCGCTTCTCTGCCGCACTCGCCAAACCCGGCGGGTCGAGGCACGTGGCAGGCATCGATAGGCTCAAGGCCCGCATCGGACACGCCCTGCGAATAGCCTTGGAGGCGTGCGTTCACCCACCACCGATCGGCGTCGGCGCGGAAGACCGGGAGGATGTGTCGGCGGCCGCAGCTAGCCAGCCAATGCACCAACTCGCGGCTGCCCGCCGCGTGGTCGGGCACGACGCGGTCGAAAGCTGCGTAGGCCTGGTCGTCGCTCTCGGCCACCACTGCCACGCCGCGCTTCTGTGCCGCTTCGGCGAGTCGGGGGCCGTGAACGCTGCCCGATACCGACGGGCAGAGCACCAGGGCTCCGGGCGGATTGCAGAGCAACTCGTCCAGGTCGGCGCCCTCCAGCCGGGCCGGGCTCAGGTTCAAGACGTGGTAGCCGACTTGGCGAAGGCCCGCGGTGAACACGGCTTGTGTGTGCGTGTCCCATCCGCGCTGCCCGTAGCGTGCGGGGTCCGTTACGGCGGACGCTACGACAACGGTCGTGCGCATCAGCGATGAACGCGGGGCTCGGGTTGGAACGCGTCGTACCCGACGCACACGCCCCTGCCCGGCCTCAATTAAACCCTTTTGCTGGAGCACCGAGAAGGCGGAGCGCACCGTGCCTCGCGATACCGAGAGTTCTCGGCTGATTGCGGTCTCGGACGGCAGCGGATCACCCTCGCGTAAGCCTTGGCCTTCGATCTGATCACGGATGAAGGCCATCGCACGAGCCTGTGCTGGGGCCGACGGCGCTAAAGACGGCGGCGTCATGGGCGAACCTCCGTATCGGCGGATGCTTGAGGGATGAGGGTGAGCGGGCGATCGCCAAGGCGAGCGGCGACGAGTTGCTGCTTGGCGCCCCAGCCATCGTCATCGAATACGGTTAGCGAGCAGATCGCCGCAGCGGGGTGATCGAGTGCGGAGACAGGAACCCGAAGCAAGTACCACGTGGCTCCGCTGGCATCGTCCCGCACCACGCTTGGCGTCGTTGCGTCGCGGGCACCGTTAAATGACGACCGAGCATTCGATGCATCGATGCGAACGGACCAGGCCGCGGTGTCTGCGCCCGACGAGGGAGAGAGGCCCGGCCCGCGGAGCGACAGCTCAATGCCGTCTTGGCCGGGCACGTGGTCTTGGTCCAGCACTTGGACTGCGAACACGAGGTGCGTTCCATCCATCTGCGCCCAGACCAAAGCCGAGGCATCCTGCGGCCCGGCCCACCAACGCGACTGGTCGGGTTGCACGAGGTGAGGGTTGATCACCTCACGCTCGCCGAGGCTCGCCAGGGGTTGACGCACCAACCAGCCAAACGGGGCCGATGGCAGGCCGCGGGCACCGATCGGTGCTGCGGTCATCGGGTCTGCGACGGGCAGCGTGAGTTCGGCGATCGCCTGACCGTCCTTGGCCAATGTCAGCTCGATGCGATGCTCGGGCCGCTCGGGGTGCAACGCTCCATCCACCGCTTGAGGGCCTCCGGTCACAAAAGCCCACGCCCCGCTGCCGCTGAGCACACGCACGGCGAGGAGGTTGACCCCGGCCTTGAGGGGCACGTTGAATGTATGAGCGGCGATGGTCTGAGCGCCCGCGTTACCGCCTTCCAGTGTGTCGTAAACGGTCTGCCCGTTGACGGCCCACTGCATCCACCAGTCTGCGGCCGCTCCAACCTGCACCGTCTGATCCACGGACGACCACACCTCGGCAAACAGCAGCGCCGGCGCTTTTTCCTGATACCCGCCTGCGATGGCCCCCAGATCGATGCGATCGTCGTCGGAGACCGCGACCCATCGACCCTCGATGTTGCCGATCTGCCGAGGGATCGTGCTAAAACCGCCGAGGTCCAGGTCGCGCGTGCTTTCGCGATTGTGCCGATCGGTAAAAACCCGCCAGACCTTCGGCCATTTGACCAACGCGGGGCCAACCACCGACTCGCCCTCAAGCACCGTCTGATCAGAGGCACCGGCTTCCAGTGTTAGCGTTCGCGGGTGAATGGGGCTTGACTGACCCGCGAGAACAATTTGTCCACTGGCGGTGAACTCGGCCGCTTGATCGCCGGGGTTATTGATCGAGACGCCAACCTTGGGCGTGTGTCTCACGTGCGGCAGCACGAGTTGATCGGTGACGCGCAGCAGCGGCGGTCGTTCGCCCGGTATGGAGGCGTCGTCGGCCGGCACCCAGTCGAGGAAAACGCTGTCCTCCCCGATCATCAAGTCGGCCACGCCGTGCGTATCGACCGCGACGGACGACGGGTTGTTCCACATGTCGTAAGCGGTGACACCGCCCACGACCGAACCGAGCTCGACGCGAACGGGTTGGCTGACCCCGGTGGCGGTAGAGAACAGGACGAGCGCGGAGCGCCCGGTGTCCGAGCGGTGGAAGTGATAAGCCTTGACGCGGCCGTCCGCGAAGGTCATCGCCTGCTGGAAGTCGTAGTGCCGCAGGCGTTGCACCAGTGTGCGGTAGGCGAGCATGACCGGCCGAGGCTCTCGAAGATTCTCCACCGAGGTGTAAGTTGAATTGCCCTCGAAGTGCGTGGCAAACCACGCGAACTTGGGGATGCCCACGCTCTGGGCGTAGACGAACTTTTCGATGCAGCTGCGAGCCTGCTCGCGGAGCTGAGCCGTGCCGACGGCCGAAAACCCGCTCTCGGTCTCGATAAACGGCAGGTGTTCGCCGCCGGGCGCGTTCTCGATCACGGCTTGGCGAATCTTCTCGTACATGTCGCGCTGCGACTCGTAGCCCGGCCCGTGCGCGTGGAACGACCAGGCATCGACGCCATCGGCACCGACGAGCCGGATGATCTCGCGAGCGCGGGTGTCGCCCTCTTCACGGAAAAAGCAGAGCCCTCCGGTCATGACGACCGCGTCGGGGTTGCCACGCTTGATCGCAGCCCGCATCCGCTTGAAGCTGTCGACGTATTCCGACACGGGGCCGGGATAGAAGAACTTAAGATCCGGCTCGTTGCCGAGTTCGTAGTACGTGATCTCGTTGCGATACTTGGCAGCCAGCGTCTCGAGAAACGACTCGAGCCTCTTCAGTTCGCGCTCACGCCGTTGGGGGTCCATGCCCTCTGGGATGTACGTGCGCGGGTCGCCGGGCTTGGGCGGGTCGATCATCACGAGCGCACTCATCCCCATCGAGCTGAGCTTGGGAATGAACCGCTCGTAAGTGTCGAAATTTGTGCGAGGGACAAAAAGCGGCATGCCGCGAATGAAGTCGACGCCCAGCAGGTTGAACCACGCCGGGTCGATGCCGGTGTCGAAGCTCCGCGTGTGCTGAACACCGTAGAGAAACCCGCCGGGTCTGGCACGCTCGACCGGCTCACCATCGTGCACGATGATGCCGCCCTCGTACTCGGCCAAAGGTAATTGAGCATCTGCGCGTTCGAGCGTGAATCGATAGCGATACGGGCCGTACGCCCAGCCCTCGGCGTTGAAGGGCGTATCGAGGGTCGACACCCCCTGCCCAGGCACAACCACCTCGCCTCTCTGCTCGGCGACCGTCGTTTCGTCGGGCCCAAGGATCTGCAGCCGATAGGACGATCTCAAGTCGTCTTTGGCGTGGTTGTTCACCTCGAAGCGGAGTCCCTGGTCGGGCTCCGCCTCGAACGCGAGGATCGGCCCGTTCACCGAAACCGGCCGCTCCACCTTGACCAGCCGATCCCACGCCAAATCTTCACCCTCGAGCGGGTAGCCGCGCACCTTGACCGAGCGAATCAACAGGGGAACGTTGGGGCCGTAGATCCGAAGGTCGTAGCCATCGCTGCGCAGCTTGTTGCCGGGCGTGCCGTGGTCTCGAGCGCCGAAATACGCGTTGTCCAGCTTGAATCTTGCGGTCTTCCACCTCGGGCTTGCGCCCCACTGATGGACGACGCGCTGACTTCCGGCCTCGGTGTCGGCCATCGCCACAAGGCCGCCCCAAGTGTCGAGCAGGAATTCGATCTCGACATCGACCACGGGCATGTTGCCGTGACGGAACCGCTCGTCGGTGAAGGTCAGCCGAAACGACCGCATCCACTGCATCTCGGGCGACATGGTCTGGAAGGCGGACCAACCCTGCTTACCCGCCCGGCGGACGGGTTTAGTGCCCGACCGCTCGAAGCTAAGGCCATTCTCAACAGGGGTGGCGTCGAAAATGATGCTCGCCTCCACCACCGAAGATGATTCACGCGCATCGTGTGAGTGAGTGCGATCTGCGTCGGCGCGGTCCTGGTGGAAGAGAAGGTCGGCTTCCGAGAAAGAGCCCGGCTCGAAGGTGAACACACGGACTTCATCGATATCGCCATCGAAGTGATTTTTCTTGCCGTCGGCTTTAACACCGATGCCCAGGCCGGCACCCGGCGCGTATCCCCAGGGAACAAGCTCCGCGCGGGCGGTTTCGCGGCCGTCGATGTAAAGGGTGCTGGTCGCGTCATCCACGACCAGGGCGACGTGGGTCCAGCGGTCCAGCTCTACATTCGTAAAGCCCACCGTGCCGCAGCCGTAGACCACGCCCCACACGCCGTCGCGATGCTGTTCGATCCCGATGCCGCCGTTACCGCCGAGGTTGATGAGCGTGCGTGCCCCGCCTTGCGAACGAGGCCGCACCCACGCCTCGATCCCGACGTGGCGCTGTGGCGTTGCCTCCAGAGGGCGCAGCGTCAGCCCCCCGTCTCCCGAAAAAGACAGCGACGCCTTGCTGTCCGTGGCGCGCGCCGCGCGGTCCGCGACATCGTTGGTCGTCTCGAGCTCGCCGATTGATGTCCAACCAGCCTCCGGGCCCAACCTCACGGCAGCCTTGGTCTCGCCCCCAGCCTCGCCAAGGCCAGCGTGCAACAGCGTGTAGACCTCGGCCGTCGATGGCTGAGCCAAAACCACGGCCAGCACAGCGATCAACAACCAGCGGAATCGGGACCACAGCACGGAACTTGGCATGACGTTTTCTCAATGCGACGGGAGACAGGAAGCGGCGATCGAGGCCCTTAGAGACACAACATTCGACTTGAGCGGCACGAACAGGTGGACTTGTACAAGAAATGTACATCACCCTCTCCAAATTGACAAGTCATTCGCCCCTTTAACCTTGATATGCAGATTTATTTGCTCTGATTCGATTTTTCCCTAAACTTACGCCTTCGAGAGGTTTAGTCAAACAATGTACAAGTTGACCGTCGGCACGCCCTCATGCCCCGGTCGCATGCACCGCGCCTGACTGGGGTGTTCGTGCGAAACACTCCACCTTTCTGCCGAGACACCGACATGCCCGATCTCATCGAATCCGCGTCTCTGCCAGACGGCGTGATCCACGCTCACGACTTCGGGGCCGTCGGGGACGGAGCTGCCGACGACACCGCGGCCATTCAAGCCGCGATCGATGCGTGCACCTCCAGGGTCGCGTCGGATGGGCGAGGCGTGGTCCGGCTCGCGACCGGGGTATATCGCAGCGGCACGCTCCGACTACGCGACCGCGTCACCTTGATGCTCGAGGCCGGGGCGACCTTGCGCGGGCACGAAGACCCCGAGGCCTATTCGGGGTGTCGTCCGCAGGGCAAGATGAGCGCGCGGTGGTATCGCGGATTGATCGTGGCCGAGGACACGCAAGACGCCGGCGTCTGCGGGCCCGGCACCATCGACGGCCGAAAGCTCAACGACCCTCTGGGCGAAGAACGGATGCGAGGGCCGCACACCGTGCTGGCCGCGCGATCGACCGGCTTCTCGATCCGCGACCTCGCCATCACCGACTCGGCGAACTACGCCATCATGATCGTGAACTGCGACGACACCGATGTCGATCGCGTCACCGTGACCGGCGGTTGGGACGGCCTGCACGCCCGAGGCAATCCCGACAAGTCCTGCCAGCGCCTCGCGGTTACCGGCTGCCGATTCTTCACCGGCGACGACGCGATCGCGGGCTGCTGGGTCGACGACCTGCTGGTGCGGGACTGCCTGCTCAACAGCTCGTGCAACGGCATACGCTGGATCGGGCCGGCGCGGCGGATGATCGTGGACAGCTGCTTGATCTTCGGCCCAGGCCGTCACCCACACCGCACCCAGGGCCGGCACAACGCACTGATCGGCGTGACCCTGCAGCCCAGCGCGTGGGAGCCGATGCCCGGCGATCTCGACGAAATCCGACTGACCAACCTGACCATGCACCGCGTCATGTCGCCCATGATGGTGGTGGCTCACCCGCTCAACCGCATCGGCAGCATCGACGCCCGCCGCATCACGGCCACCGGTGTCTACGGGCCCGCGTGCTCGTTCGAGAGCTGGTCGGATCGCCCCATCGAACGCATCGTCCTCAGCGACGTCGACATCGACTTCGATCTCACCGGCCCCGACGCCGCTCACGCCGTTCACCCGTTGACACCCGGCGAGCAAATCGCACAACCTCGCGTGGGAAGCCGGGCTTTGCCCGCGTGGGCCCTTTACGCGCGGCGGGTGAATCACCTGGACCTTCGCGACGTCCGCTTGCATCACACCCAAGCCGTGGCCGCCCCCGCGATCCGGTGCGATGGTGTTGAGTCTTTAGAGCATTACGGGCTTCGCCTGCCCGCTGGGATCGCCACACCAGACGCTATCCAACGATGTGGCCTCGATGAAGCCGTCACCAAGCGGTAACGCGATACGCCCAACAAATTTTGACCGGCGAAAGCAGTACGTCCCAACACGTCGCCGCTTGACGTCGAAGAATAAGGCCCGCCGTAACGTGAGATAACGCATCGTAGGTAGAGCGAATCAGACAGAGTCGCGAAAGGCCGCGGTGGGATTCGAACCCACGACTGGCGAAGCCAAACGGATTTGCAATCCGTCCCCTTAGTCCACTCGGGCACGCGGCCGGCGTGTGTTGCGGGCCGACGATCCGGCACCGCAATGTCGCATTGTCCCGGCCCTCGCGTGGGCGTCAACCCGGGTCGTGGGCGTGGGCTTCCAGCCGGTCGAGCGGGACGATCTTGAGCGTAGCGGCGTGCGTTGCGGCCAGCACTACGGGCGGGGCGCAGCCGGCTTCGTCGGCCTCGAGCCAGCGGGCGGCGCACAGGCACCAGCGATCGCCGTCCTGCAGGCCGGGGAAGCCGTACTCGGGGCGAGGCGTCGACAGGTCGTTGCCGCGCGAGGCCGAGAAGCGCAGGAACGCCTCGGTGACCACGGCGCACACCGTGTGCACGCCCTCGTCGTCCGGGCCGGTCCGGCAGCAGCCATCGCGATAGAAGCCCGTCATCGGATCGACGCCGCACGGCGTGATCGCACCGCCGAGGACGTTGCGCTCGGTGGTGTGCGTGCCGTTGTGATGGCCGTTGCTCGAAGACATCGCCGCACTCTAACGCACGGCCGAGATGCCCGGCGACGTCTCCACCTCCACGATCGATCGAACCGGCACGACCGCCGGCTCGTCATCGGTCGCCGAAGGCTCGCCCGCGCTGGCATCCATGCCACCCGCCGAGTCGATGCCGTCTCGCTGAGTCAGCTCGAATTCCAGCGTCATGCCGGGCTCATCACCGGGCACCGCGATCTCGATGGTTCGCCCCGAAGCCTCGTGCACGAGAGCCGCCAAGACGCGTGTCGCCGAGCCCGGCGTCAGGCCGACCACCTCGTCGCTGCGCACGCCCATGCCGCCCAGCGTCAGGTCGGTGTGCGACACCACGATGCCCACGCGGCCGCCGTACTCGACCGAAAGCAGCGCCGGCCTCCGCTCGGCCGCCTCGGACAGCGTGGTCGAGCTCCGCCAGTTGGCGCCGAGCAGCGCGGCGTCGATCGGGTCGTCGTGCTCACCCCGATCCGCCGACCACCAGCGGTTGCCGTAGCCCGCGCGCCGCAGCGCGTGGTCGGGCTGAGCGCCGCGCCACACCTCGACGCGCCGGCGACCGCTGTCGGCCCACGCTCGCTGCCACGAGCCAGCGAAGTCGCCCTTGCCGCCGATCGTTTCGATCAGCACGAGGCCGCCGGCGTTGGCGAAACGATCGATCGCCGCCAACTCCACCTCGCTCCACGCCGCCGCCTCGGCCCCCGCAACATGCAGCAGGCCGCCCATCGAGGGTTCGACCTCGGCAAGCTCCACGTCGCGCGGCGAAGCGCCCGGCACGTCCACCGCCTTTGCCATCGCCGACAGCCGCTCCCAAGCGCCCGGCTCGACCCACGGCTGGCCCGACACCCGCGCCCGCCACACCGGCGTCGCGCGCGGGTCGTGCCCCTGCGCCCGCGATGCATCCAGCAGCCCCGCCCACGGGCTGTCCAGCCGATGCGTGACCACGCCCCCGCCGTGGCTCTCGACGAAGCGCCGCGTCGCGAACGCCCACGCCGCGTCGCCGTCCTGCCGGCCCATCCGCTGCCACCGCAACGACCAGTCGGCGGTGCACAGCCACATCAGCGTCCGCCCGTCGTATCGCAAGGCCAAGACCTCGCCGTCGCCATCCTGCTCCCACGAAGCCCACGGGAACCACCGCGCCCCCAGCTCGTGCACGCGCTCGATCACCTGCGCGTTCGCCGCGTCGGGGCTGACGATGAGCTGCCCGCCGAGCTCGATGTATCGCCTCACCTCTTCGAGTGCGGCGTCGTTCAGCACCTCGGCGTCGCCCGTTGCCATGTACGCCAGCGGCGCGTTCAGCCACGTGGCCGCCGAGTCGCGCGTGCGCACGACCTGCCACCCCAGCCGGCGCTCGCGCCAGTCCGACAGCTCGTCGGTCAGGCGGTTCATGTCGTTGGGCCGGCGGTTCCAATCCCCGGCCGGCAGCTCGATCTTGCTGATCCAGACCGGCTGCGTTCCGCGCGAGAGAAACGCCAGCGCAAACGCCGCATCCACCACACCCGGCCCGAACTGGCCAGGGTCGCTCTCGTGCAGGTCGGCGAGGATCTCGCGCGTCCCGGCCGCCAGCCAGTCCCGCCCGCCGAAGCGCTGCCGACCGCTGGCCAGCGCGACGCGCTCCAGCGACAGCAGGTAGTAGTACCGCCACGTCCGGCCCGACCGGTCCTCGGCCATGCGCTCGTAAAGATCGAGCCAGCGCAGCCCCTTATCAATGGCCGCACGCAGCCGCGGCGTCGGGCGGTCTTGAACCGAGGTCAGCCGACGCTCGGCGATCAGCAAGGCCGTCACGCCCGCGGCCGTCATCGTCGAGGTCGACTTGCCGCCGCCTTTGTAAGCCCACCCGCCGTCGGCGTTCTGCACGTCCATGAAGTGTTCCGCGGCCAGCCTCCAAGGCTCGGCCGGCGTGCCCACCCGGCGCTTGCTCGACTCCCACAGCCCCAGCAAGCCGTACTGTGTCACCGAGTGGTCGTAGCGTGCGTCGAAGTCGCGCCGCGGCCGATAGTCGAACAGCCCGCCGCGCGTCGCCGACGCCAGCCACCGCGCTTCCGTGCTCAGCTCCGAAGCAAAATCATTCGGCAAGGCCGCCCACACATGCGCGCGGAGCGAGCGTGTGTAGGTCTGGTCCACGGTCATCGCCGCGGGGGTCCGCAGGTACGCGATCGCCCGGCTGACCTCGTCGGTCTGGTACGGCATGCCGCTTTCGAGCAGCGCGTACACCGTGAGGGCCGTGACGCCGCCCGGATAAAACCTGCCGTACCGCGTGGCTTCTTCCCACGTCCCGGCTGCGTCGCGCTGGCTCAAGAGATACGCCCGCAGCCGCATCATGGCGTCGCGGACTTCTTCGATCGTCACAGCGTCGTCGCTGTCCGGCACGCCCTCGGGCATCACGCGCGGCGGGCCGGGCGTCGCCGACATCAACCCCCCGCCGCCGTCCCGCCCCGCCTCTTCCGCGGGCTCGGCCGCCGGCCGCGCCACCCGCGCCGGCTCCGACTCGCCCTCAAATACCAGCCGCGCCTGCCCCCGCGCCTCGTCGCCGATCACCCCCACGCCCAGCGCCGCCGCAACCACAGCGCAGCAAGCTCCAAGCCTGCCGATCCACCCGCCTGCCAACGCGTCTCGAGCCATCCACACTCCTATCGGCCCACCGACGAGCCGGCCACACCCCCACTGACACAACGACGCCAACACCCCATTGTTGCGGACCCAAGGCCCGAATAACAGCCCAAACCCCTTACAATCAAGGCTCGCACCGCCAAAGGACCCCGCCATGACCACCCGCTCTGCCGCGCTTGCCCTGTTTGCCGTCGCCGCGATCGCCCTGCTCGCCATCGGGCCCGTCTCGCGCCTCGCCGCCAACGACGCCGACCCCACCGCCGCGCCCGACACTCAGCCCAAGCCCATCCAGGCCGACGCCGACGCCAGCTACACCCTCGGCTACGTCATCGCCCACCGCCTCGCCGAGGCCGGCATCGAGGTCGACGCCAAGTCGCTCCGCGAGGGCTTCCTCGATGCTCACGAGCAGGACACACCCCGGCTGTCCGTCGAGCAGATGCGCGTCGCGCTCGAATCCATCCAAGCCCCACAACTCGCCCCGCCCAGGCGCGACCACGCGCTTAACCCCGCCGAGCGCGCCACCACCACCCCGCCCGCCGGCGACGCACCCAACGCCTACTACCAGGCCGACCCCTTCTCGCTCCGCATCGACGGCCAGATCCCCGGCCAACGCATCGACACCGCCGTCCCCACCACGCGACGCAACACCTTCGAGGCCGACACGGAGGTCCGTCAGTAGCGCTGCGCCCACGCCGCGCATCCGACGCCGTCACGACAACTACATCGCCCCGCGACCGTCTGGCTCGACCTCTTCGTCGCCGCCGCCGAAGCGCAGGCCCGAGCTTGAGTAGGTTGTGCCCGTGGTGACGGCGAGCGTGACGACCTGGCCGACGCCGTTGTAAAAACCGTCGCGCGTCAGCGTCGGCAGCGGGTGGATGTACGCGCACCAGAGCTGGCCCTCCCACACGGCGTATCGCGCGTCGAGGGCCGTGTGGAAGTTGGCCTCCAGCAGACGGTTGAGCTCGGCCTTGTCGTCGGGCACGCGGCCGACCGGCGAGATGATGCGCATCCGCCCCGCCAGCTCGTCGGTCAGCACGATCACCGGCCGCTCGGCCACGGCAAACTGCCAGTGCCCCGGACGGTCGGACACCACGCCGTCGACCGCTTCGTCCAGCCACGCGTCGAGGTCCGCGTTGTTCGTCGCGCGGGCCGGCAGGTCGGCCGGGGCGTTCGGCTCGGGCGCGGCCGTGTCCTGCGCGCCGGCCGGGCCCACGCCCCGCACGACCGCGAGGCCGACGCAGAAGACCGCCAGCATCGCCGCCAGCCCCAGCCGCCAGACACCGCCCGGCCCGCCCCAGTTCCGCCCGCTCCGTCGGTCGTCGTCAGACATCCCCTGCTCCTTGTGAATGCTGGATTGGATGAGTCGCTGGCGAACCATAGCCCGCCTAAACCCTCATTAACCCAACTTTCCTCCCTTGGCAACGGTCATTTCACAGACCGCCGCACGCCCGAGCCGGCGGACGCTACAGTGGCCGCTCACCCACACCACCCACCGGGAGCCCACATCATGGTGAAAGGCATTGTCTGGCTGCTGACCCTCGGCACACTGGCCGCGGCCGTCGTCTTCGGGATCGGCGTGCTGAACCGAGACCCCGGCCGCCTGTTGGGCGTCGCCGTCGCGCCCGCCGACGACCAGGGGATGCGCGAGCTGCAAATCGTCATCAACCCGCTGATCCTGATCGCCGGCGACCCCGTGCCCTACACCGCCGAGGGCCGCGAGGACTACCCGACTTGGATGAACACGCACTTCGAGGTCGACGCCGGCAGCGGCCCGCTGAATAACTGGCGGCGCGGCGGCTTCAAGACCCGCGAGATCACCGAGCTGCAGGCCGGCGCCGCCGACTTCATCGGCCTCGCCGAGATCCCCGACGGCACGCCCGTCACCGTCACCTATCACCCGCGACTCGGCGAGCCCGAGGTGTACGTCTTCGAGATCGACGGCAACCCGCTGCCCTTCAAGCGACGCACGTTCGATCCGGCGTATTGATCGCCGGCCGGAGCGGCGCCTAAAGCGACTTCGGTTGGCCCCGATCGGTGCCACACCTTGACCCGACCTCCGGTAGGGCAAGGTGTACCGACCCTACTTGCACGTTCGTACACCTTGCCGCTCCGCGGACAAGGTGTGGCACCCCAGTTCGCACGCGTTTCGTAATAACGCCAAACGCTTAGTCGGCGCTGGGGCGGGTCATCGCGTCGTAGTTCATCAGCTCTTCGAGGCGATCGGCCGGCATCAGCCCCAGCTCGCCGACGAGCTGCTTGATGGTCTTGCCCTCGTTGTGGGCCTGCTTGGCCAGGGCGGCGCACTTGTCGTAGCCGACCTCCGGCGCGAGCGCCGTGATGGTCATCAGCGAGGCCTCGAGCAGCTCGGTGCAGCGGGCTTCGTTGACCTCCAGCCCGTTGAGCAGCTTGTCGACGAAGACGTTGCTGACGTTGGCCAGCAGGTCCACCGACTCGAGGAAGGCGTCGATCATCACGGGCATGGCAACGTTGAGCTCGAAGATCGACCCCACCCCCCCCAAACCCGCCGTCGTCACCGTGGCGTCGTTGCCGATGACGCGGCAGCAGACCTGCATGACCGACTCGCAGATGACGGGGTTGACCTTGCCGGGCATGATCGACGACCCGGGCTGGATCGCGGGGAGGTTGAGCTCGCCGATCCCGCATCGCGGACCCGACCCGAGGTGGCGGATGTCATTGGCGATCTTCGAAAGGGAGACGGCGATGGTTTTGAGTTCGGCGGACGCATGAACGAACGAATCCTTCGCCGCCTGCGCCTCGATGTGGTCACTGGCTTCCTCAAAAGAAGCATCCTTAAAACCGAACCGCTTCGTCAGCGTGTCGCACACCCGCTTAGCAAATTCAGGGTGAGCATTGATCCCGGTGCCGACGGCGGTGCCACCAATCGGCATGTTGCACATCACGTCCACAAGGGCTCGATTCGCACGGTAGGTGCCGTGCTCGACAGCGCTGGCGAAGCCACCGAAGACTTGGCCGACGCGAATTGGCGTGGCGTCCATCAGGTGAGTGCGGCCCGTCTTGATGACGGCGTTATAGGTCTTGGCCTTGGCTTGAAGTGCGTCGTGAAGCTTGACTAGAGCGGGGGACAGGCTGCGTTCGATCTCGGCCGCGGCAGCAATGCACATCGCCGTCGGGAACGTGTCGTTGCTCGACTGACCCATGTTGACGTGATCGTTCGGATGCACGCCGCCTTCGGCTTTGGTGGTGGCGCCGAGGCCGAGCTTGTCGTTGGCGACGGCGGCGATGACCTCGTTGGCGTTCATGTTGGTCGAGGTGCCGCTGCCGGTCTGGTAGACGTCGACGGGGAAGTGGGCGTCGTGCTTGCCCTGGGCGACCTCGTCGGCGGCGGCGATGATGGCGTCGGCCAGTTCCGGGGGGAGCTTGCCGAGGTCTTTGTTGGCTTGGGCGCAGGCGGCCTTGAGGTGGCCGAAGGCGTGGATGACCGCCGGCGGAAGTGGCCTGTTGGCGATCGGGAAGTTGGCGACCGCGCGGGCGGTGGACGCGCCGTAGAGGGCGTCGGCGGGGACGGGCATCTCGCCCATGGAGTCTTTTTCGAAGCGCGTTTCGGCGGAGCCGGAAGTTGTGGTGGTGCTCATGCCGCGAGGATAGCGGCGGTGCGCCGGGGCGGCCCGTTGCCAGCGGGACGAGACGGTTGGCTGCGGATGGGTCGCCTGCTACATTTTTGTTTCATTACAGGAGGGTTAGTGATGCATCAGTTCTGGAGGGCCGCGGCGTGCGTTGTGGCTTGCGGAGTGGGTATGAACGCGGCGGCGATGCCGATGGACCTTCTGGCGTCGTTCGCTGACGATATCGAGCCGATCCAGGGCAACAACGGCTGGTCGTACGGGTTCTACGACGGCGATTCGGACTTCGGCAGCCTGCCGTTTACGCCGGATGACTTCGAGACTCTGCCCGTGATCGAACCGAACCCGTCGGCGTTCGACCCGATCTGGCGTCAGCCGGTGTCGGGGCTGGTGCCTGGCGGGTTTTTCACCGGCGTGGGCAAGGGGTATGCACACCCGAACGGCCCGGTGCCGGGCGTAGCCAGCGCGGACGACGAGCAGTGGGCGGTGATCCGCTGGTCGAACCCCACGGCGTTGTTTGGCGATGCGCTGCTGGACATCGGGCTAGGTGATTGGGACGGCAACAGCGGCGACGGCGTGGGCTATGAGCTTTTCGTTGACGGTGCCTCGGTGGATAGCGGCACGATCAGCAACTCTGCGTCGACCGATTTTCAGGTCGAGCTATTGGTCCCGATTCAGCTCACGCCGACGACGGAGATCGATCTGGCGATTCGGCCTCTGGCGACAGCGGCGAACGACGCGACGCGTGTGCGATTCGATGTTCTTGTGCCCGAGCCTGGCGTGATGTTGATGGCCACGGGTTGCGGGCTTTCGATGCTGCGTCGATGCAACGGCATGCACCGTCAACGCGCTCGAATCGGCTGAATCAGGCGGCCTTGCGGGGGGCGGCCTTCTTCTTGCCGGCCTTGCGCTTGGTGGAGCGGACGCGTTTGGCGAGGTGCTGGCTGGCGGCGTCGAGGGATTCGGCGTCGGCGAGCTGCGGGGCGTCGGCGGTGGCGGCTTCGATGGCGGGCGTGTCGTCGCGGCGGGGGCCGGGGACGTCGTCGGTGCGGGGGGTGTCGGCCTCGGCTTTGGGCTTGCCCTTGGATGAAGCGGCGGGGGCGGGCTTGGTGGCGGGTTTGGGCCCGGCTTCTGTGCCGAGGCGGGCGACGGCGTCGCGGAGCGTGCTGAGGGCGCGGTCGGCGGCGGCCTCGGCGGCGGGCTGCATCTGCTCGAGCCGGCGGGCGAGGCGCTTCTCGGCGAGGTCGACGGCGGCGCGGGCGTCGTCGGCCAGGGCGTGGACGCGATCGTGCAGGCGGGTCTCGATCGCTTCGAGCTCGGCGTCGGCCTTGGGCTTGAGCTCGGCGGTGCGGCGGGCGACCTGACGGTCGACGAGCTCGAGCATGGAGGCGACCGAGTCGCGGACGGTGCCGACGCGCTCGCGGAGCTGGACCTCGGCGGCGTCGATGGCCGAGGCGGCCTCGGGGGCGTCGGCGAGCTGCTCGACGCGTTGAGCGAAGTCGGCGGCGATCTGTTCGATCGAGGTCTCGACGGCGTTGGAGGCCTGGTCGACGGCGGCGTCGATGCGCTCGGTGATGGAGGCGGCGATCTCGACGATGCGTTCGTCGGCGGAGGCTTCGGCGTCGCGGAGGGAGGCGTTGACCTGGCCGATGGCGGCCTTGAGGGTCTGCTCGGCGTGGGCGCAGGCGTCGGCGATCGCGCCGTTGAGCTCGTTGATCCGGGCGACGGCGACCTCGTCGGCGGCGACGAGCTCGGTGTCGAGCTGGCGGGTGACCTCTTCGACGAGCGCGGCGGCGCCGTCGCGGGCCTTCTTGATGGCGACGTCGGCGTCGTGGGCGGTGCGGGCGGTGATCTCGGCGAGGGCGGGGTCGATCTTCTCGAGGGCTTGCAGCGCGTCGTGCTGGGCGTCGGCGAGCGCGGCGTGGACCTGCTCGGCCAGGGCGTCGGCGACCTCGGCGGTGCGGGCGGCGGCCTGGTCGGTCGCGGAGCGGGCCTGCTGATCGATCTCGCGTTTGAGGGCGTCGGTCGTCTCGGCGGCGTGCTCTTCGGCGGCGCCGGCGCCCTCGCGGATGGCGCGGTCGACCTTGGACGCGGCGGTGGCGGCGGCGGCGTCGAGGTCGGCGGCGAGTTGGGCGAGGCGTTGGCCGGCCTCTTCGGCACGCTTGGTCGCTTGGTGGGTGAGGTCTTCGGCGTTGCGTTCGACGTCCTGGACGAGGCGGTCACTGGCCTGGGCGAGAGCCTTGGCGCGGCGGGTGGTCTGGCGGGAGAGCTCGGTGATGGCCTTGCGCTGCCGGGCCTGGAGGAGGTCGACGACGCGCTGGTGCTCGGCGGTGAGCCGGCGTGCGAGGCGTTTTTCCATCGTGGCCGACTGGTGGGTGAGGCGGGTTTGCAGGCTGTCTTCGAGCTTCTTGATGTCGCGGTGGTGCTGGTCCTGCAGCGACTGCACGCGGGTCTGCCAGTCCTGGGAGGCGGCTTTGGCCTGGCGCTCGGCCTCGCGTGCGGCCTGGGCGAGCATGCGTTCGATCTGCCCGGCGAGCGGCTCGAGGGTGCGCTTGGGGCTGAGGCGTTCGTCGATGGAGGTGGCGACGTCGTCCATGCGGGCCAGGGCTTCGGCGGTGATGGCGTCGATGCGGTCCTGGACGCTGGCGGCGGCGGCGGCCTGGGCGGTGAGGGTGTCGGAGATGCTGGCTTCGAGCTCTTTGCCGGCGGCGGAGGCGGCTTCGGCGAGGTCGGCCTCGGCGGCGGAGACGCGGGCGTCGATGGCTTCGACGGCGCGCTGCTGGTGGTCGGCGGCGCAGGCCTCGACGGCGCGGGTCATGTCGTCGACGATGCCGTCGCGGCGGTCGGCGAGCTTGTTGATCGCGTGCTGGGCGATGTCATGGGCCCGCTGGCCGGTCTCGTCGATGGCTTCCTGGAGGGCGGCGCGGGCTTTGTTGAGGTTGGCCCGGCGTTGGTCGGCGTGGTCGTCGAGGCTGGCGCGGGCGCGTTCGGCCTGATCGCTGAGGGCTTGGGTGGCTTGCTGGGCGTCGGCGGCGAGGGATTCGGCGGCGGCGGCGGCCGTGGTGTCGAGCTCGTTGGAACGCGTGGCCAGGGCTTCGAGGCTGCGCTTGCCTTCGTCGGCGATGGCCTGCGTCGCGGCCTGGGTGTGGCGGTCGAGCTTCTCGGTGCGGTCGTCGAGGTTGCCGAGCCGATCGCCGATGTCGTCGAGCTGCTCGGCGAACTCTTTGACGGTCTTGCTGGCACGCTCGTCGAAGGCCTTGGCGTGTTCGGCGGCGGCCTCGCTGAGGCAGGCGAGCTGTTCGTTCGCGGAGGTCTGGATGGCGTCGAGCTGCTCGCGGGCGCTGGACTCGACGGCGTCGAGGGTCTCGGTGCGGCGGGCGGTGATCTGGGCGTCGACCTCGTCGATGTGGCGTTGGCCGGCCTCTTCGATCTGCTGCTGGGTGCGCTCGACGGCTTGCTTGGCGTCATTGGAGGCGGCGTCGATGGCGTCGGCGATGCGGGTGGCTGCGGCGTCGGCGGCGGCGGCGAGGGCCTGGCGGCGGTCGTCGAGGGTGCCGGCCTGCTCGATGCAGCGGTTGGTGGCGGCGTCGGCCTTCTGGGTGATGTCGCGGCCGGCCTCGTCGAGCTCGTCGCGGAGGGTGGCGGCCACGGCGTCGAGGTGTTCGGCGGTGGCTTCGAGCTTGGTGTCGAGCGACTCGGCGGCGTGCTGAGCGCCCTGGTTGATGGCGGCGCGGGCGAGGTCGAGCCGGCGGTCGATCTCGTCGCCGGCGTCGGCGCGTGCGGTGCCGATGGCGTCGAAGGTGAGCTTGTGCTGGTTCTCGACCTCGACGAGGCGTTCGAGGTCGCGGCCGATGCGGCGGGCCATCTCGGTCATCGAGCGTTCGAGGCGTTGGAGCTGCTCGGTTCGGGCGGCCTGGCGTTGCTCGGCCTCGGCGAGGGCCTCGAAGCGTGCGGTGACGGCCTTGTCGAGGCGGTCGATGCGGACGGTGAGGCGGCCGAGCTGGTCGGCGGGGCCGGCGGCGGAGTTCTGGTTGGCGGAGGTCTCGACCTGTTTGATGAGGCGGACGAGTCGGAGGCGTTCGTCGCGGGCGCGTTCGGCGGTGGTGTGGAGCTCGGCGACGAGGCCGGCGTAGGCGCGGGCGTCGGGGTCGCGGGGGGTGTCGTAGGCCACGTGCCTGCCTCCGTGCGGGGGATGAACGGGCCGGGGACGGACGGCTCGCTTCGGAGGAGTCGGTTGGATGGGCCGATATCCCGCAGCCGCGGGGTGGGGCGGGATTACCGGACGTGGCGGTTGGGGGCTGCCAGCGGGGTCTGGGGTTTGATGAGCGGGGCGGGGGTCGCTACAACGGCCGCCCCGCGTCCCCGCGTTGTCCTCGCTGTTCTGCGAAAAACTGGAGCCCCCATGCCCCGCAAGATGCCCGCCGGCCACTACCTGTTTACGTCCGAGTCCGTCTCGATGGGCCACCCCGACAAGGTCTCGGACCAGGTGTCGGACGCGATCCTCGACAGCCTGCTGGCGGTGGACGCTAACGCCCGGGTGGCGTGCGAAACGATGTGCACGACCGGGCTGGTCGTGGTGGGCGGAGAGATCACCGTGCACAACGACGCGGCGATCAAAGCGCTCAACGACGCCGAGATCACGGTGCGCGACACGCTGCGCCAGATCGGCTACGCCGACGACCTTGGCATGCGGTTCGACGCCGACTCGTGCGGTATCGTGCGGACGATGCACAGCCAGTCGGCCGACATCTCGATCGGCGTGACCGACGGGCAGGGTGCACACAAGGAGCAGGGGGCCGGCGACCAGGGGCTGATGTTCGGCTTCGCCTGCCGCGAGACGGCGAGCCTGATGCCGCTGCCGATCGACGTGTCGCACCGGCTGGTCGAGCGTCACGCGAAGGTGCGTGAGTCGGGCAAGATCAAAGGCATCCGGCCGGACGCGAAGTCGCAGGTCACGGTGGAGTATTCGGCCGAGGGCAAGCCGGTGCGGATCGACACGGTGGTGCTCTCGACGCAGCACACGCCGGCGTGGAACGGCAAGAAGAAGCAGGCCGAGCTCAAGGCCGCGGTGATCAAGCACATCATCGAGCCGTGCATGCCCAAGAAGCTGTACGACCCCAAGACGGTGACGATCCACGTGAACCCGACCGGCCAGTTCGAGATCGGCGGGCCGCACGGCGACGTCGGCCTGACCGGCCGCAAGATCATCGTCGACACCTACGGCGGGCGCGGGCGTCACGGCGGCGGCGCGTTCTCCGGCAAGGACCCGTCGAAGGTCGACCGCTCGGCCGCGTACATGGGCCGCTACATCGCCAAGAACATCGTCGCCTCCAAGCTGGCCGACGAGTGCGAGGTCCAGCTCAGCTACGCCATCGGCTACCCCCAGCCGACCAGCGTGCACGTCGACACCTTCGGCACGGCCAAGATCGACGAGCAGAAGCTCTCGGCGATCGTCCGCGACCTCTTCCCGCTGACCCCGGCGGGCATCATCAAGCACCTCAAGCTTAAGGCCCCGATCTTCGGCCCCACCGCCGCCCACGGGCACTTCGGCCGCAAGCCCGGCACCGTCAAGGTCGGCGGCAAGTCGTACCCGACATTCACCTGGGAAAAGACGGACCTGGCCGAGAAGATCCGCAAGGCCGCGGGGCGATAACTCGCCGGGGTGGCCGACCGCAACGCGGGCTTGGCCGTCCGCGGCAGCCGTGCCGTTAAAATGCCGATCATGATGACCTTGACCGGCAGGGACGCGAGCTCGACGCCATGACGGCGATGCTGACACGCAAAGGAATCGGGGTGTCGCCCGGCGTGGCGATCGCGCAGGCAGTGGTGCTCGACGCCGCCGACCAGCCGATCCAGCGCCGCCACGTCCCGCACTCGGGCGTCGGCAGCGAGCTGCGCCGGCTCGACGAGGCGATCGAGGCCAGCAAGGAAGAGATCGCCGAGCTTCAAACTCAGACGGCCGCGGCGCTCGGCGACGACGTCGGGAGGATCTTCGCGTTCCACGTCGGCATGCTCAACGACCCCGAGCTCATCGGGGCGATCCGCGACCAGGTCCGCGGCGAGCGTGTCTCGGCCGAGTACGCCGCCTACGTCTCGCTGCGTCGCCGGGCGCACTCGTTCGAGCGCCACGAGAGCCCGCTCGTGCGCAAGATGGTCTCGGACATCGCCGACCTCGAGCGACGTTTGCTGCGCCACCTCGTGGGCGCGGCGAGCCACGAGATCAACCAGCTCACGCATCCGTCGGTGGTGATCGCGCGCGACCTCACGCCCAGCCAGACGGCCGGGCTCGACCGCGACAAGGTCAAGGCGCTGGTCATCGACCTCGGCGGCAAGACCAGCCACACGGCGATCCTCGCGCACGCGCTGGGCATCCCCGCCGTTGTCGGCATCGGCACGCTCTCGCGCGAAGTCACCAGCGGCCAGCAGATCATCGTCGACGGCACGCGCGGCACGGTGGTCGTCGAGCCGGACGGCGCGAAGCTGTTGGAGTACCGCCAGGAGGCGCGGCGGTTCCGCAAGCTCGCCGGCGAGCTCGACGAGCTGCGCGACAAGCCGGCCGTGACCAAGGACGGGCAGACCGTCCACATGCACGCGAACATCGAGTTCGCCAGCGAGGTCGAAGAGGCGGTCGGCAACGGGGCACAGGGCATCGGGCTGTACCGCACGGAGTTTCTGTATCTCGCGGCCGACCACGAGCCCACCGAAGACGAGCAATACGAGGCGTACCGCGAGGTCGCGTCGCGGCTGGGGCCGGGCAAGCCGCTGACCATCCGCACGCTGGACCTCGGCGCCGACAAGATGACAATCGAGGGTCCGACGGCGATGCTCGCCGACGAGCGCAACCCGTTCCTGGGCTGCCGATCGATCCGGCTCTGCCTGCAGAACCTGCCGATGTTCAAGACGCAGCTTCGCGCGATCCTGCGCGTGTCGGCCGAGGCCGAGGTGCAGATCATGTTCCCGCTGATCAGCCACATCATGGAGCTGCGTCAGGCGCGGATGGTGCTGCAGGACGTGATGGAAGACCTGGAAGACCAGGACATCCCCTTCCAGCGGGACGTGCCGATCGGGATGATGATCGAGGTGCCGTCGGCGGCGTTGCAGGCGGCGACGTTCGCGAAGGAGGTGGACTTCTTCTCGATCGGGACCAACGATCTGGTGCAGTACACCGTGGCCGTGGACCGCAGCAACGAGCGGATCGCGAGCCTGTATTCGGCGGCCCACCCGGCCGTGTTGAAGCTGATCAAGGAAGTCGTGCGTGCCGCGCAGCGCGAGGAGATCGGCGTTAGTCTGTGCGGCGAGATGGCCAGCGAGCCGGAGTTTGCGATGCTCCTGGTCGGCCTGGGGTTGCGGCGCTTCTCGATGACGCCGCCCGCGATCCCGGAGATCAAGCGGATTATCCGGTCGGTGAGCACGGATCAGTGCCGCCGACTGGCCCGACGTGTGGGCGGTCTGGACACGGACCGCGAAGTCATGAACCTGCTCCGCGAGGAGCTGCGAAAAGCGATGCCGGGCGTCGCCGACGGGCGTTCCGTCGTGGCCTGAGGGAAGTCACCCTCGGGCGTGTACCCCCGGCTCATAGACCTCTCGGCGATATCGAGGCTCGCCGAGGCCCGCGGCAACGGTCGATCTGACCCGCGCCCGCGCCGGCTCGAGCCCCCCGACCCGCCGACAATTCAGGAGCGGCCCCGCGCCGCCACGCCCCGCCCGCCCGCGCTTCGGCGTCGGCCCGCTCGGGCTCCACGGCGCACGGCCGAACGCCCGTGCCCAGCAAGACCCCCAAGAAAGAAATGCTCATCAACTTCGTGCCCGGCGAGGAATGCCGGATCGCGATCACCGTCGACGGCAAGCTCGACGAGTACTACCAGGAGCGCGCCTCCGACGAATCCCACGTCGGCAACATCTACAAAGGCCGCGTTACCAACATCGAGCCGGCGATCCAGGCCGCGTTCGTCGACTTCGGCCTCGAGCGCAACGGCTTCCTGCACATCACCGACCTGCACCCGATGTACTTCCCCGGCGACGCGCGGGAAGAGTTCGAGAAGGTCGGCACCAAGACGCCCCGTTCGGCACGCCCGCCGATGCAGAAGTGCCTGAAGCGCGGCCAGGAAGTCCTCGTGCAGGTCCTCAAAGAAGGCATCGGCACCAAGGGCCCGACGGTCACCAGCTACCTTTCGATCCCCGGGCGGTTCATCGTGATGATGCCGCAGATGGATCGGCTCGGCGTGTCGCGCAAGGTCGAGGACGACGACGCCCGCCGCGAGATGCGCGACATCCTCAAGGAGCTCGAGCCACCCGAGGGCTTCGGCTTCATCGTCCGCACCGCCGGCATCGGCCAGACCAAGACCGACCTCAAGCGCGACCTCGCCTACCTCTCGCGCCTCTGGAAATCCATCGAAAAGCGCCAGAAGCAGGTGCGCGTCGGCGAGCTGTACGCCGAGAGCGACCTGCTCATCCGCACGATCCGCGATGTGTTCACGAAGGACATCACGCGCGTCGTGATCGATGATGTGGACGCCGCCAAGCGGGCACGCGACTTCTTCTCGATCTCGATGCCGCGTTCGGGCTTGCAGCTCGAGTACTACCACGACCCCGTGCCGCTGTTCCACCGCTTCGACATCGAGCGGCAGATCGACGACATCAACGCCCGCGAGGTGCCGCTGCCGTCCGGCGGGTCGCTGGTGTTCGACCAGGCCGAGGCGCTGGTGGCGATCGATATCAACTCGGGCAAGTCCCGCGCGGCCCGCGACGCGGAGTCCAACGCGTACGAGACGAACAAGGAGGCCGTCGACGAGGTGTGCCGCCAGCTCAAGCTGCGCGACCTCGGCGGCGTGGTGGTCTGCGACTTCATCGACATGATGGACAGCAAGCACCGCCGCAAGATCGAGCAGCAGATGCGCGATCGGCTCAAGGACGACCGCGCCCGCACGCGGACGAACCCGATCAGCCAGTTCGGCCTGCTGGAGATGACCCGCCAGCGGATGCGCGGCAGCCTCAAGAAGACGCTGTACAACGAATGCCCGATGTGCCAGGGCCTGGGCGTCATCAAGACGCCCGAGTCGGTCGTGCTCGACGCGATGCGCAAGCTGCAGCTTGTGATGCTGTCGGACAAGGTCGTCAGCCTCGAGCTGATGGTCGGCCCGGACGCGGCGTTCCAGCTGCTCAACCGGCGGCGGGACCAACTCGTCGCGCTCGAGCGCCGGTTCGGCAAGCCCGTGATGGTGCGTGTCGGCGGGCGGGCGGACGAGGCAACGATCACCGCGCGCGACGGCCGCGGCGGCAGCGTCAACGTCGACGCCCTGCTCGGCCGATCGGCGATGCCCAAGACGACCGACGACAGCTTCCTGGACGTCAAAGTCGCCGCCCTGCCGGACAGCGAAGCCGAGATGAAAGCCGAAGAAGGCAGCGAGGTCGACGCGATCCAGGCATCGCTGGACGAAGCGCCCGACCTGGACCTCGACGACGAGATCGAAGACATCAAAGCGCCCGGTCTGCCCGGCGGCCGCTCGAAGCGCAAGCGCCGCCGCCGCGGACGCGGGCGGGACGAAGAAGAGGGCACCAAGACCGACTCAACCGATGCCGCACGCCCGCGCGACGACGCGTCGGACGGCGAAGGCTCGGGCGATTCGAGCGAGGCCTCCGACGACGGTGAAGGCGTCGGTAAGAAGAAGCGCCGCCGACGCCGCCGTCGCCGCCGGTCCGGCGATGAGGAATCGACAGCCGAGGGCAATGAAGAACGTGCCGAGGCGTCGTCCACCTCCGATGAAGACGCGGGTGACACGCAACCCAGCGCCTCAGTCAAAGACAATAAGGACGACCAACCCGACACCAGCGACGCGGAAGGCGACGAGCCGCCGGTGTTGACGGCACCGCACCCGGAGTGGGACGACATCGCCCGGCGCGAAGCCGAGGCCCGCGCCAAGGCCGCGGCCGAGGGCGGCGAGAAGAAGAAACGCAGCAGATCCCGCAAAAAACCCGAGAACAACGCCGCCGACGAACTCTCCGCCGATGAAGCCACGGCCGACGCACCGGTCGAAAACGTTGGGGGCGAATCGGGCGACGGCGAAGCCGAGGGCGGCGAGAAGAAGAAGCGTCGCCGACGCCGGCGGCGCAGCCGATCGTCCGACAAAGACGGCGAAACCGCTAAGAGCGAAGGCGACGGCGAGCCCTCGGACAACGTTAAGGGCGACGATGGTGGCGGCAGCAGCGCCGAACCCTCGGACGGCGAGGGCAAGAGCCGCCCGCGTCGCCCGCGGAAGAAGGCCGCCAAGCCCGACACGCAAGCCAAGTCCGAGCCGCAGATCGTCGTCAGCTCGTACGGCAACAGCAAGCTCGGCACGAAGACCGAGCCGGTCGTGAAGGAGGGGGCGTAACCCGTGACCGCCGCCCGCCGACGCGTGGTGGTGCTCGGGTCGACCGGCTCGATCGGCACGAACACCCTAGAGGTGCTCGCGCACCTGCGCGACGCCGTCGGCATGGAGATTGACGTGGTCGGCCTCGCCGCCGGTCGACGTGTCGAAGAGCTGGCCGAGCAGGCCAACGCCTGGGGCGTGAAGAAGCTGGCGATCGCCGACGAAGCCGCCGCCGATCGGCTGCGTGACGCGGTGCCGGGCGCGAGCGTCTTCGTCGGCGAACAATCGGCCGCCGAGCTGGTCGCCGACATCGACGACGCGACGGACCTCGTCGCCGCGATGGTTGGCTCGGCTGGTCTGTCGGCGACGATGATCGGCATCGAGCGCGGCTGGCGGATCTCGCTTGCCAACAAGGAAACGCTGGTCGCTGCGGGCGAGGTCGTGATGCCCGCCGTCCGAAAGCACGGCGCCGAGCTGCTGCCGGTCGATTCCGAGCACTCGGCGATCTTCCAGTGCCTCGTCGGCTGCGGCCGGGCGCACGAAGAGATCAAGCGCATCGTGCTGACCGCCAGCGGCGGGCCGTTCCGCACGTGGGACGCCGAGCGGATCGCCAGCGCTACCGTCGAGGAGGCGCTCGCGCACCCGACGTGGACGATGGGCCGCAAGATCACCATCGACTCGGCGACGATGACCAACAAAGCCCTCGAGATCATCGAAGCCCGCTGGCTGTTCGACCTCGGCGGCGACCGGATCGACGTGATTGTCCACCCGCAGTCGGTCGCGCACTCGTTTGTCGAGTACGTCGACGGGTCGGTGCTGGCTCAGCTCGGCCCGCCCGACATGAAGACGCCGATCCAGTACGCGATGACGTACCCGAACCGCGCGGCAGGATGCTCGGCGGCGATGGACTGGGCGCAGCTCGCGGGGCTGACGTTCGAGCGGCCGGACCCCGCGCGGTTCCCGGCCCTTCGCCTGGCGTACGAGGTGATCGAGGCGGGCGGGTCGGCCGGAGCGGTGTTCAACGCGGCGAACGAGGCGGCGGTCGCGGCGTTTCTGGATCGGCGCATCCCGCTGGGCGATATCAGCCGTCTGGCCGAGGCGGCGTTGGAGGCGGTGGGCACGGGGCCGATCGGTTCGGTCGAGGACGCGCTGGCGGCGGACGCCGAGGCGCGGCGGTTTGTGGAGGCGTCCGTGGCGCAGGCGGCGAACCGCCCGGCGGCGGGCATCGTTCGGTAGTCAGGGACCCACGCATGGACACGTTGCTCGCTTACTTCTCGGTGCCGCTGTTCATCCTCGGCTTCGGCTTTCTGGTTTTCGTGCACGAGCTGGGGCACTTCCTCGCGGCCAAGGCGGTGGGCGTGCGGACGCAGCAGTTCGCCGTGGGCTTTGGCCACGCGATCGTGGCGTGGCGGAAGGGGATCGGCGTGCGGATCGGCTCGACGAACGCCGAGTACCACCGCCGCGCGGTGGCGTCGATGCCGGCCGAGCAACAGAGCGCCGAAGAGCTCAGCGAATCGGACATCGCCAAAGCGGCCGACGCGCTGGGGCTGGGCGAGACCGAGTACCGGCTGAACTGGATCCCGCTGGGCGGGTACGTGAAGATGCTCGGCCAGGAAGACATCGACCCGACCAAGCGGTCCGAAGACCCGCGTGCGTACAACAACAAGTCGGTCGGGGCGCGGGTGATCGTGATCTCGGCCGGGGTGGTGATGAACCTGATCATCGCGGCGATCTTCTTCGTCGCGGCGTTTGCGGGCGGGGTGATGTTCCCGCCGGCCGTGGTGGGCGGCGTGATCCCCGGCTCGCCCGCGGCGACGACGTATGCCGAGGGGCACGCGGGCGACCCGGCCTACCTCGGCTTGCGCGAGGGCGACCGCGTGGTCGAGGCCGATGGCGACGTCGTGCGCGACCTGACGGGCGTGAAGATCTCCGCGGCGCTCGGCCGCTCGGGCGGCACGGTGCGTTACGTCGTCCAACGGCCGGCGCTCACGGCGGACGAAGCGCCGCAGGAACTGACCTTCGACATCGAGCCGGCGTTCCTGCGTGGCGAGCCGTTGCAGTCGATCGGCGTGCTGCCGCCGCAGACGACGCGGGTCGGGGGCGTGATGGAGGGCAGCGCCGCGGCGCGTGCGGGTGTAGAGCCGGGGATGACGGTGGTGTCGGTCGATGGCGAGGCGGTGGGCAGCTACGCGGAGTACGCGTGGCGGGTGAAGCGTGCGGCGGGGCACGACGTGGTGGTGGTGTATCGCGGTGACGAGGGCGCGGAGGTGTCGGTGACGACGCGGGCCGCGCCGCTGATGTCGCGTGCCGATGCCGACGCTCGCGCTTCGCTGCTGGGCTGGTCGCCGGTGACGGAGTTGGGCGTTCCCGAGACAGAAGAGACGCCGGCGAAAGCGGCGGGGGTGCAGAACGGCGACTTGGTGGCCGAGGTGAACGGCGAGGCCTGGCCGGCCTCGACGCAACTGCTGCGGGCGATCCGCGCGGCGGACGCGCCGATCGAGCTGGTGGTGTGGCGCGACGGCGAGCGGGTCACGCTGCCGCCGATTCAAAAACAGATGAACGGGCTGATTGGCGTGAGCGTGAGCGCGGCGACGGACACGCTGCGGATCGCGGCGGCCATGCCGGACACGCCCGCGGCGTCGGTGAACCTGCCGGCCGGATCGGTGCTGCGATCGATCGATGGCGAACCGATCGGCGACTGGGCGGAGTTTCAGAGGGCGCTGCAGGCTCGGGTGGCGAACGCGGAGGATGGCGATGTTTCGATTGCGATCGAGGCGGAGCTGGCGCTTCCCGGATCGCCGAGCGAGACGCACGAGGTTTCGCTGAGCGCTTCGGCCGTAGAGGCCGTCGCGTCGTCTTCGTGGGCGGCCAGCGGCGCGGGCGTGCTGTTTGAGACGTCGGTCGAGCCGATCCTGGCGAGCGGGCCGATCGAGGGGATGGCGCTGGGCGTGGAGTACACGATCCGGTTCATCCAGCAGACGTACATGACACTGCTGCGGCTGACGCAGGGGTCGGTGCCGGCCGATCAGATGCGCGGGCCGCTGGGCATTGTGGACGTGGGCGCGCAGGCGACGCAGGACGGCTGGACGAAGGCGCTGTACCTGCTCGCGCTGATCAGCGTGAATCTCGCGGTGCTCAACTTCCTGCCGATCCCGATCACGGATGGCGGGCACATGATCTTCCTGGCGATCGAGAAGATCACCGGCAAGCCGCCGAGCGAGGCGGTCATCGTGTGGGCGACGTACGGCGGGCTCGCGCTTCTGGCGACGGTGTTCCTGTTCGTCACGTTCAACGACATCATGCGGCTGATCGGGATCATTAGTTAGTGCTGATGCACCACGGTCAGCCTTGCGCGGCGTGTTGCGCGATCGTGTCGATCACGGCGTTGAAGTCGGCGACGTCCGACGCGTCGAGCGTGAGGTCGGCGAGGCGGCGGTAGGTGGGGTCGCGCTCGGCGAGCACGCGGCGGACCTCGTCGATCGACCCGCCGGCGGCGGTGAGGGCAGGGCGCTGATCGGTGGAGGCGGCGTCGTCGACGATGCGCCGGTGCAACACCTCGGCGGGGGCGTGCAGGTAGACGCGCAGGGCGTCGCAGGCGGCGATGGCCTCGGCCGCGGCGGGCTGCATCGGCGTGCCGCCGCCGAGGGCGAGGACGATATCCGGGCGGGCGAGGTGATCGATCGCGGCCTGGGCCTCGGCCTCGCGGAACGCGGGCTCGCCGTGCTCGGCCCAGATCTCGGCGATGGTCGCCCCGCCGAAGCGGTCGCGCACGGCGTCGTCGAGGTCGACAAACGGCGTGGCCAGCCGCTGGGCGACGGCCCGGCCGGCGGTCGACTTGCCGCTGCCGCGGTATCCCATGAGCACGATGCGCATCGCGGCAATGTAGCCGCCCGGCCGAGCTTAGACTGGGGTGATGGACCCGCACGACACGCTTGCTCAGCGCCGGCTCGACGGGCTGCGGTCGCGGCGGAACTATCCCGACGCCGATCGGTCGATGGGGTTTGTCAAGAAGATGTTCCAGCGGTCGATCGCCGACCCACACCGTCGGCTGGGGCGTGCGGCGGCGGCGTGGGAGGCGGCGGTGCCCGAGGCGCTTCGGCCGCAGACGCGGCTGGTGTCGCTTCAGCGCGGGGTGCTGCGGGTGGAGGTGGACTCGAGCGCGACGCTGTACGAGCTGGACGCGGTGCTGCGGGCGGGGCTGGAGCGGTCGATGCAGGCGGCGAAGGTGGGCGTGCGGCGGGTGCGTCTGGCGGTCGGTCAGTCGGGGGGTGGGTGAGGCCGAGTGTGAGTGAGGCCGGGCGTGTCGGGTGTGGGTCCGGATAAGTGGATCGGGGCGGCTGATCGCGGCGTGGCGGCGTTAAGTCGAGGCGGCGATGCGTCGATGCACTGTCCGTGAGCGCATCCATCCGCATGATCTGTCCGAACCTTCTTTGCCGAGCGGTGCTATCTGCGCCGGCGTCGGCGCGTGGCAAGAAAGTGCGATGCCGCGCGTGTGGCATGCGGGTGCAGATCCCCGCGGTGGCGAAGGCTACCGACGAAGCCTCGAGCGAGAACGGCAAAGACACCAAGGCCGCCTGAACGGGGCTTCGAGGGGGCACACGCCGGACGCGGCCGACCGGGGCGCGGGGGTGCGGTTATTTCAATTCGTCGTCATCGATCTCGGCGAGTTCGACCTCGCTGAAGTCGATGTCGTCGGCTTCGTCGGCCAGGGCGCCGAGCGCGTCGATGGGGTCTTGCTCGGTGGGTGCATCGAGGCCGGCGGTCGCGCCCGAGTCGGCGGTGGAGGGCGGGTGATCGACGGCGTCGAGGCCCATGGCGGGGCTGTCGTTGGGGTCGGGGCGGTGCGTGGCCAGCAGCGTGCGGACGGGCTTGACGTGCTCGGGCTCGCCGTTGATGACGACGGTGAAGACGACCGGGCCGACGAGGATGGCGTCGCCGGGATCGAGGGCCTGGCGCTGGACGCGTTCGTCGTTCACGAATGTGCCGTTGGACGAGCCGAGGTCCTCGACGACGACGCCCTGCTCGTCGAGACAGACGCGGCAGTGCTGGCGTGAGACGCTGGTCAGTGGGATGCGCAGGTCGCAGGTGTTCTTGCGGCCGATGGTCATCGCGACGCCCTTGAGCGGGAAATCCCGCCGGGTGCCGTCCGCTTTGAACATGACGAGGACAACGTGCATTTCGGATCGCATCCGCTCGGCGCGGGCCGGAAGCTGACGAGTCGTCCCACCGCGGGTTGACGCGTCGGCCCGCTACCATGGCATCAGAGTTGAGCCATGCCGCAATGTACCTCTGTCCTGCCCGTGCTTCAACCGAATCGGCCCGGTTCGCTCCCGGATTTCCCGACCCGCGCCCGCGTGACCGGCCTGTACGTGCACGTGCCGTTCTGCGTGCATAAGTGCGGCTATTGCGACTTTTATAGCGTCACGGGCCGGCTCGACCGCCAGCGGGCGTGGCTGGACGCCGTCCTCGGCGAGTTCGACGCCCGGCGGGCCGCGCTGGACCTGCGGCCAGCCACGATCTTCGTCGGAGGCGGCACCCCGACGCTGCTCGATCGGCCGCTCTGGGTCGAGCTGCTGGCCGCCCTGCGCGACCGGCTGGACCTGTCCGAGCTTGCCGAGTTCACCGTCGAGGCCAACCCCGAGACGGTCACGCCCGAGCTGCTGGCGACGCTGCGGGCCGGGGGCGTCGACCGCGTGTCGATCGGGTGTCAGTCCTTTCAGCCGGACCTGCTGGCGACGCTCGAGCGGTCGCACAACCCGGCGAGCGTGCGGGCTGCCGTCGATGCCGCGCGGGCCGCGGGGATCGGCCAGGTCAGCCTCGACCTGATCTACGCCGTGCCCGGCCAGACCCTCGCCCAGCTCGACGCCGACCTCGACGCCCTGCTTGCGCTCACTCCCGACCACCTGTCGTGCTACTCGCTGATCTTCGAGCCAGGCACGGCGCTGACCGCCAAGCGCGACCTCGGGCGCATCGCCCCGGCCGACAACGACCTCGAGGCCGCGATGTTCGCGCGCGTGATCGACCGCCTCGCCGACGCCGGCTACGAGCACTACGAGGTCAGCAACTGGGCCCAGCCCGGCCGCGCCTGCCGCCACAACCTCGGCTACTGGACCAACGCCAACTGGCTCGGCCTCGGACCCGCCGCCGCGAGCCACGTCGACGGCCTGCGCTGGAAAAACCTCCCCAAGCTCGAACGCTATCTCGACCGCCCCGGCGACCCGCCCGTGACCGACATCGAACGCCTCGACCCCGACGCCTCGGTCGGCGAGGCCCTCATGCTCGGCCTGCGACTCCGCGCGGGGGTCGCGCTCGATTGGCTCGACGCCCACCTGCCCGCGGACTCCGAACGCAGGCGCACGATCGATCGCTACGTCGACGCCGGGTTGATGCAACGCGACGACCAGAGGCTGAGTCTCACGCCGCGCGGGCTGATGGTCGCCGACACGCTGCTCGCGGAGTTGTTGTGATTCAAGAACCCGCGGCCAGTCAGGCTTCGTCTTGCTGCGGGTCGCGGTAGAGATCGACGTAGAACTCGAGCAGGTCTTTGCCCTGCACGGTCTTGGTGCGGGTGTGCTGGAAGCCCACGCTGTCGAACAGCCCCACCGCGGCGTGCTTCTCGAAGCTGGTGTCCAGGCGAACCTTCAGGAAGCCGTGGCGTTTGCAGTGGTCCACGGCGGTCCACAGCAGGCGTTCGGCGATCTCGATCGGGTTCACGAAGCCCGGCTCGACGCGCAGGCGACGCACCTCGGCGGTGTGCTCGTCGTCGGCGTTGACGCCAATCATGCCCGCGACCTTGCCCTCGAGCTCGGCGATCCAGAAGTGGTGCCGGTCGCTGTCGAAATAGGCCGCCTCGATGTGGTCGAGATCGGCGCCCGTGTCGTTCGCGCGCACCTGCCCGGCGAGCAGGCCCTCTTCGTAGAGCCTCAGCACCGTCGACTGATCGTCGGGGCGATAGGTGCGGATCGTGAGCGGAGAGTCCGCGCTTTCGGGCGGTTCAGGCGGCATGGCGGGAGGGCAAAGGCGAAGAATGGGAAAGACTTGAGGTCAGCATATCAGCCGCGGGCTGAGGGCTCAGAGCACCTCGATGAGCTCGAGCCGATCGGTCGCCGTGTCGAGCACCGCGACGGTGTAGGCCGACGCACGGAAGAGCGCTCCGGGGTTGATGATGCGCGTCGAACCCCTGCGGGTGTCGCTGGTGCGGTGCGTGTGGCCGTGACAGAGCCACGTGACGCCGTCGCGGATGGCCTGCTGCACGACGTCCGGCTCGTGCCCGTGACAGAACGCCAGCACGCCCTCGGGCAGCGTGAGCCGACCCAGCGGGTGGTCGACCAGCACGTCGAGGTCCTGGGCGTAATCGCTGAGGCCCTCGATGTCCCAGTCCGTGTTGCCGAACACCAGATGGGCCTCGATCTGCTCGTCCACATCCGGCCGATCGACCGCCAGCGCGTCGATCACCTCGACGGTCCCCACGTCACCCAGATGCAGCAGCGTGTCCACCCCGCGTGAGAGCAGCGCCTTGACGCCCTTGTCCGTGGTCACAGCCCGGCCGTGCGAGTCCGACAGCAGTCCAATCCTTGGCAACGCAGATCCCTTCTCGGCACCACCCGCCTCCGATGCGGGACGGCGTAAGACTCGCAGGCGGATGCATCATACCGGCGTCAAAACACCGGGCCAATCGGCTAAACTCCTCCGCTTCGCGAACCGCTTTAACCCTTGAGGCCGCCGCACGATGCCCGACATCCTCGCCGAGATCGTCGACCACAAGCGGCAGGAGGTCGAGGCCGCCAAGGCCGCCGTCCCGGTCGAAGAGCTCAAACAGCTCGCCGACGAGGCCGCCCCGCCCCGCAACTTCTTCGCCGCCGTCACCCGCCCCGCCGGCAGCACCCGCGTCATAGCCGAGGTCAAGCGCGCCTCGCCCTCGGCCGGGCTCATCCGCGACGACTTCGACCCCGTCGCCATCGCTCAGGCCTACCACGCCGGCGGCGCCGCGGCCCTCTCTTGCCTTACCGACAAGAAGTATTTCCAGGGCGACCTCGCCTACATCCATCAGATCAAGGACGCCGTCCCCCTGCCCGTCCTGCGCAAGGACTTCCTGATCGACACCTACCAGGTCTGGGAGGCCCGCGCCAACGGGGCCGACGCCGTCCTGCTGATCGCCGAGTGCCTCGACGAGCCGCGCCTCATCGACATGCTCATCCTCGCGACCGAGCTACGCATGACCACGCTGGTCGAGGTGCACTCGGTCGAGAACCTGCTGCGCGTCCGCCCGCACCTGGGCTTCCCGCAGCCGCAGTACCAACTGCTCGGCATCAACAACCGCAACCTCGCGACCATGACTACAGACCTCTCGCACACCCTGCGCCTGCTCGAGATGGTCGACGACCCGTCGATCCTCGTCTCCGAGTCCGGCATCCGCACGCACGACGACATCCGCAAGCTCGCCGACGCCGGCATCCACCGCGTCCTCGTCGGCGAACACCTCATGAAGCAGCCGGACATCGCCGCCGCGCTCGAATCCCTCATCCACGGCCCGGCCGCTGCCTGACCCCCTGCCGCCCCACCCCGCGCCACGCCTCACTGGTGCGCCAGCTTCAACCCCACGATCCCCGCGACGATCAGCGCGATCGACACCCACCGCTGCACGCTCGACGCGTCGCCGAAGATCAGCACGCCCACCACAAACGTCCCCGACGCCCCCACGCCGGTCCACACCGCGTAGGCCGTGCCGATCGGGATCGTCCGCTGCGCCATCCACAGCAGCGTCCCGCTTGCCGCCATGCAGCCCACCGCCACCGCAATCCCCACCCACCGCTGGCCGGGCATCTGCGACACCTTCAGCCCCACCGGCCAGCCGATCTCAAACAAGCCCGCCAGCAACAGATAAACCCAAGGCATCGTCATCACGGACCAACCTCCAAAGACGCATCCACCACACGCCGCACCCCGTCATCACCCCCGCCCCCAAGCTCCACCACCAGCCCGTCGAACGCAGGCTCGATGCCCTCTGGCAGCATCGCCTCGATCTGCGCATGCGAGAAGTCGTGCGCGATGTGCGTCAGATACCCGCGCTTCGGCGCCGCCCGCTCGATCGCCTCCACCGCCCGGTCGAACGTCATGTGCGTCGGGTGGTGGCGCTCGCGCAGCCCGTCGAGCACCAGCACGTCCAGCCCCTCCAGCAGCGGCCAAGTCTCCGGCGGGATCGTCGACACGTCCGTGCAGTACGCCAGCGACGCGCTTCCGTAGTCCACGCGAAACCCCACGATCGGCAGCCGCCCGTGCATCAGCCGAAGCGGCGTCCACCGCGCGCCGCCCCCCGCCCTCTCCGGCAGCGTGATCGACTCGCCGGGCACCAGCGGCCGCGCGATGAGCTGCGCCACCCAAGAATCATTCACGTTCTTGTGCGGCTCAAAAATATGCTGAAACGCACGCCCCACCATGTCGCGCACCCCCGGCTCCATCCACACGTCGATCGGCCCGTCCATCACCGCGTTGAACCGCCGCAGGTCGTCCAGCCCATAAATGTGATCGGCGTGCGCGTGCGTGATGAACACCCCGTCCAGCCGCTTCATCTCCGCCCGCAGCGCCTGATGCCGCAGGTCCGGCGTCGTGTCGATCAGGTACACCCGCTCCTGCCCCGAGTCATCCGGATAGCTCACCACCACCGACGACCGATCCCGCCAATCGCGCGGGTCGTCGCTCGTGCACACCGCGCAGTCGCAGCCGATCATCGGCACCCCCGCCGACGTCCCCGTCCCCAGAAACCTCAGCCGCAATCCTCCGCCGTCCTGCATCACCCGACGATAGCCGCATCCCGCTCCCGCGACACGCCGACCCCGGCTTCTCGCCGATGACTCCATTTTTCAATCCCGCCTTGCCTCCCCAGCCAACCGGCATATAACCGTATGCAACCCCGTGTTCCGGAGACCTCTTATGCCTCGCATTTACCCCGCTCGTGTCGCAGCCGCCCTTACGGTTTTGCTCGGCATCGCGCTGGCCCACCCGGCTTCGGCCCAGCTCGCCGACGACGCCGTCCGTATGTCGCGCGACCAGCACGCCAATCCAGACCAGGAGACTTGGCGCACCCACAACGCGATGGTCGGCCGCAAGTCGCCCCGCTTCGGCGCCAGCTCGTGGCAAGTCCAGACACTACGCGGCAGAGACATCGAAAACCGCATACTCATCGTGAAGTTCTGGGCCACCTGGTGCCCTCCGTGCATCGCCTCCATCCCGCACAACAACGAGATGGCAGAGAAGTACGCCGACCAAGGCGTCGTGATGATGGCCGCCGCCAACTCTCGAAGCAAAACCGAAATGAAACGCGTCATCGAGCAGCACGAGGTGGCCTTCCCCTCGGCGTGGGTCGATGACAAAACGATGCAAGCCTGGAACGTGCGCTGGTATCCCAGCTACGCCATTGTCGACCGCGACGGCATCGTCCGCGGCATGGGACTCCGTCCCGATGCCCTCCAACCCCTCGTCGACGCCCTGCTCGAAGAACAACCCTGGGAGCCCGAAGACGAACAAGTACAACGCGACTCGGCAGCAGACCCCGTCGCGGATGCCGATCAGCGATCCGCTAGCCGCTGAACGATCAACAACTCACCGCGACCCCGTCGCCAGCACCGGCATCGACAAGTCATCGACATCCCCCGCCGCGAGGCGCGGGCCCGCCGCCGCGGCGATCATCGCGGCGTTGTCCACGCAATACCGCATCGCCGGCACCCGCACCGCCACGCCCAGCCGCTCGCCCAATGCCTCGGCCTGCGCCCGCAACCTTGAGTTCGCCGACACGCCGCCGCCGATCACGATCGACGCCGGCTCCGCACCGTCGTCACGCATCCGCTCGAACGCACGCTCCAGCTTGACGATCAACGCATCCACCGCCGCCGCCTGGAAGCTCGCCGCCAGGTCGGCCCGCTCTTGCGGACGCAAAGCCGTGTGATCGCGCTCGAACGTCGCGTCCTTGCCCTTGCCCACCGGCTTGCCGCGCACCGCGTAGAGAAGCGCCGTCTTCAACCCGCTGAACGAAAAGTCCAGCGACCCCTTGCCCAGCATCGACCGCGGCAGCCGCACCGCCGCCGGGTCGCCGGACTCCGCCAGCCGATCGATCTCCGGCCCGCCGGGGTAAGGCAACCCAAGAATCACCGCCGCCTTGTCAAACGCCTCACCCACGGCGTCGTCGATCGTCCCCCCAAGCCGCGCGATCTCGCCCGACCCGTCGATGCGATACAGCGTCGTGTGCCCGCCGGAGACGACCAGGCCGAGCTTGGGGAAGGCGGAGGACGGTTCAAGGGCGGAGGGCGGATCGCGGAAGGCGGAGGGATCGCGATCGGTCACGTTCGCGGGAGGCTGCACAGCAGCGCGACCGAGCGCCGTCTCACGAATCGGACGCTTCGCGGCCCCTCCGCAATCCGCAATCCGCAATCCGCCCTCGATGAGCTCCGCCGCCACCAGATGCGCCGTCACGTGATCCACGCCCACCACCGGCAGCCCCAGCGCCCACGCCAGCGCCTTCCCCGCCGACGCCCCCACGATCAGCGAGCCGATCAGCCCCGGCCGATTGCCGATCGCCACCGCGCCCAACTCACCCAACGCCACCCCCGCCTCCGCCACGGCCCTCTCGATCACCGGCAGCACCCGCTCGAGATGCGCCCGGCTGGCAATCTCCGGCACCACCCCGCGATATTCCGCGTGCAGTTCGTGCTGCGTCGCCACCACGCTCGACCGCACCACCGGCCGCCCACTCACCAACTCCACCACCGCCGCGGCCGTCTCGTCGCAGCTCGACTCGATCCCAAGGACCAGCGTCATTCCACGCCCGCGGGCTCGGCCGCCTCCGGCTCCGGCAGCGACTTCTCTTCAAGCTGTTCCTGCGCCGCCTTCTCCGCTTCGATCGTCGCCCGCCGCGCCGCTTCAACCTGCTGACGCGCCTCCTCGTCCAGCTCGTCCAGTGAAACGTCCGGTTCGCTCGCGACACCCTCCGCCTCGCCCTCGCCCGCGTCGGCCATCTCTTCAACGTCGCCGGCCTCTGCGTCGTCCTCGCCCGCTTCGAGCTTGGCGATCCGCTCGTCCAGCCGGTCCAGCGCCTCGGCCAACGACTCACGCCGCCGCTCCAGCGACGCCAACTGGCTCAGCCGCGCCAGCTCGTCCGCGCCGTCCTCGCCCACCGTCGGCCACGCCCCGGTCTCGAGCTTGCCCAGCACCGCCGTCAGCGCCGCCGCCAGCTGCGGGTCCTTCAGCTCTTCCACGACCCACGCCGGCGTCACCGCCGCGTCGCTCGCGGCGCGCTGACGCACCGCGTCGCGATCCCGCCGCGCCCGCACCATCTCGCTCACCTCGTCCGGCGTCATCACCACGTAGCTGCCCGGGCTCGGGTCCACGCCCCACACCTCGGCGTCGGCCCGCCGATGGATGTTCCGGCCGTTGGGCAGGTAGTAGTACGCGTTGGTCAGCTTGATCGCGCCGCTGGCCGCGTCGAGCTCGCGCACGCTCTGCACGCTGCCCTTGCCGAACGTCCGCGTCCCGACAAACAGCGCCCGGCCGTTCTCCGCCAGCGCCCCCGTCAAGATCTCGCTCGCCGACGCCGACGCCTCGTTCGCCAAAATCACCACCTCCACCGACGGATGGACCAGCATGGGCGCCGTCGCGTCGAACACCCGCTCGGGCGTCCGCCGACCCTCGATCGAGACGATCCGCTGACCGCGCTCCAGGAACATGTCCGAGATCTTCACCGCCGCGCTCAACAGCCCGCCCGGATCGAACCGCACGTCGATGATCAGCCCGCGCATCTCCTGCTCATTCAACGCCTCGATCGCGTCGGTGATCTCGTCGACCGTCTTCTGCGAGAAGCTCGTCAGCCGGACGTAGCCGATGCGGTTGGCGTCATCGAGCATGAAGTCGAACCGCTGGTCGGCGTCCCGCCGAAAGCCGCGCACCGTCTGCACCTGGATGGTGTCGCGCGTGATCGTGATCTCTTCTTCCTCGCCCGTTTCGTGGCGGACGCGGATCGTCACGTCCGTGCCCCGCTCGCCGGTGAGCTTGCCGACCGCCTGCTGGACGGTGATGCCCTCGGTCGACTCGCCGTCGATCTCCAGCACGATGTCTCCGGCCATCACCCCCGCGTTCCACGCCGGCGAGTCTTCCAGCGGCGTCACGATCTCCAGCCGGCCGGACTGCGTCGAGATCTCCGCGCCGATGCCGCTGAACGTCCCCGTGACCTGCTTGTTCAGCTCCGCGTAGTCCTCGGGCCTTAGGTATGTCGAGTACGGGTCGTTCAGCGACTCGATCATCCCGCGCACCGCCGCCTCGGCCAGCGCCTCGGCGTCCGGGTCCTCGACGTAGTGATTCACGATCTCGTGCTGGACATCCACCAGCAGGTCCAGCCGCTCGTACACATCGGCCGAGCGAGCCCAGCTCTGCGTCACCGCCAGCACCAGCACCGCCGCCCCAAGCAGGCCGATCGCCCGCATCGTCGAACCGTTCATCCGTGCGTCTCCGATCCGTGAACCCGGCCGCTCAAGCGTCGGCCGCACCAGCAATATAGGACGCGCGGCCGATCGGTTCGTTTTTGCCCGCCCGTTGGGTCGATGCTCGACCCATGTCCAAGGCCAAACGCGACCGACAGCTCCGCCGCGACCGCCGTGTCGCCCTCTGGATGGCCCTGCTGCTGGCCGTCGCCCTGGCCCGCCCTCTCGCCGCTCAGACCATGCCCGCCGCCTGGGTCGAGGAGTCCGACCGCCTCATGCGGCAGAACCGCACGGCCGACCTCCGCGTCGTCGTCCTCGACCACCAGGCCAACCCCGTCTCCGGGGCCGTCGTCGAGGCCCGCCAGCTCGCCCACGACCTGCCGCTGGCCTTCCACGCCGACCGCCAGGGCCTCGACGGGATCGACTTCACCAAGCCCGTCTACCGCCACTTCAACGCCGTCGCCCTCGACCGCCTCGTCGACTGGCCGACCGCCCACCCCCGCCGCGACGCCAACCACCCGATGCTCGCCGCCCGCCGCGTCGCCCACCAGGCCCGCCAGCGCGGGCTCAACGTCCGCCTCGGCCCCGTCGTCTCCGAAGACCCCGCCGTCAACCCCGATTGGCTCTCCCCGCTGCCGCCCGTCGACCTCGCCGCCGCGATCGAGGCCCGCCTCGACGCCACGCTCGCCGAGTTCGTCTCGCCCGGCTCGCCCGCCACCCAACTCGACCTGGTCGGCGACGCGCTCGCCTTCTCCGACCTCACGCTCCGCCTTGGCCCGCAGTACCGCCGGTGGATGGTCGACCGCGCCCGCGCCGCCGCGCCGCACGCCACGCTGTGCATCCGCCTCTCCGACGCCCTCACCGGCCACCGCCGCGCCCGCCTGGCCGACGTCGCCGCCTCGCTCCGCGAAGACTTCATCGACGCCGACCTCATCGCCATCGACCAGCGCGTCACCGGCGGCCTCCAACGCGCGCCGCTCCTACGCACCGTCGAAGCCATCGACCGCCTCGGCTACGGCATCACCCTCGCCTCGCTCGACGTCGGCGGGCCCTCACCCGAGGCCGCCGCCTACCACCTCGAGCTGCTGCTCCGCACCCTCGCCCCGTCGCCCGCCCTCCACGGCATCGCCTTCGCCACCGTCGTCACCCCACCCACCGACGACCCGGCCGCTACGCCCCACGCCGGCCTCATCGACGCCCTTGGCGACCCCACGCCCGCCGGCCAGGTCTTCGACCGCCTCTTCGGCGAGCACTGGGCGTCCAACGAAGTCGCCGTCACCGACCCCGAGCTCGCCTCCGCCAGCTTCCGCCTCTTCACCGGCACCTACGAGTTCACCGTCCACCTCCCGCCCACCGCCACCCACCCCGACGGCCAGACCTTCACCCAACGCCTCCATCTCCCCCCCTCCGACGCGCTACGCCTCACCGTCCTCCAACCCCTCCGCGACACCGAATAACCCGCGTCCCGTTTAGCCGCTCGCCCAAAGGGCGGGGCGTAGCGACCTCAATTCAACACAGAGGGCCACGAGAGGGCCACAGAGTGGCGCTCGAGCTTATGCTTCGCGGATGTCCGCCATGGTGGTCATCGTCGCGACGCTGCTGCCTTTGATTGCGGTTATCTGCCTTGACCGATGGACATTACGGGTTCGATTACTCAGGCATGGAGCTACGATCGAGTGGATAAAAAGCTCGTTCCCGCGCGAGTTGGCGGATCAAGTCATCCCGCCGCCTGATCGACAGGGATGGATGATTCAGTACACCCGCCAACGATCTCGTTACACCGTGATCTGCGCATCCGGCTTGTTCTGTCGGTTCCGACCGGTGCGAAAGATTACCTGACCCAACCTCCGTGGCCCTCTCGTGGCCCTCTGTGTTGAACTTCCCCCCGAAAACTCAAACCGCCGCAGGCGTCACGCGCTCGATCCGCCGCTGCGGCTCGGCCGTCTGGTCTTCCTCGACCGGCGGGTGGTCCAAATCCTCGCCGGCACGCACCAGCCGCGCCGAGTTGAACACCACCGCCAGCGCCGCGACGCCGTGCGCCGCCGCCGCGATCAGCGGGTTGATGTACCCGATCGCCAGCAGCGACAGCATGATCACGATGAAGATCAGCAGCGCAATCAGCGTCTGCCGCATGACGTTCAGCGTCTGCTTCGACAGGCTGATGAGAAACGGGATGCGGTTGAGCAGGTTGTTCGACAGCGCGACCGACGCCGAGTGAATCGCCACGTCCGACCCCGCCGCGCCCATCGCGATCGACACGTTGCCCGCGGCCAGCGCCGGCCCGTCGTTCACGCCGTCGCCCACGACCGCCACCGTGTGCCCCTGCGCCCGCAGGCCCTTGACCAGCTCGAGCTTGTCGCCCGGCAACGCCTCGGCCTCCACGTCCGTGATGCCCACCTGCCGCGCCACGCGCATCGCCGCCGATCGGCGGTCGCCCGTGATCATGATCCGCCGCTTCACGCCCAGCGCCTCGAGCTGCTCGAGCGCCTCGGCCGCATCCGCACGCGGCTTGTCTTCCAGGCCGATCCACCCCAGCGCCCGCCCCTCGCGCGCCACGAACAGCAGCGACATCCCTTCGCCGGTCTGCGTGTCCAAGCCCGCCAGGTCCACGCCCTGCTCGGCCAGCCACGTCTCGCGCCCGCACATCACCGACCGCCCGTCCACCGTGCACCGCACGCCGCGGCCGGCGACCTCCTCGAAGTCAACCACGTCCAGAGGCGTCACCTTCGCCTGCTCGGCGATCTTCAGCACCGCCTTGGCGACCGGGTGTCGCGAGTCTTTCTCGGCCGACACCGCCGTCCGCAGCAGGTCCGCCCCGTCCACGCCCTCGGCCGGCATCAGCCGCGTCACCGACAGCTTGCCCGTCGTCAGCGTCCCCGTCTTGTCGAACACAATCGCCGTCACCCGACGCGCCACTTCCAGCTCGCCCACCGACTTCACCAGCACCCCCACCCGCGCCGCCGCCGAGAGCGACGCCACCATCGCCGTCGGCCCGGCGATCAGCACCTCGATCGGGCAGCAAATCAGAATCAACGAGATCGATCGCTCGATCTCCCGCGTGTAATAAAACACGATGAACGCGACCATCAGCACCACCGGCGTGTAAAACCCGGCGTACTGATCCAGCAGCCGCACGATCGCCGGCCGCGTCTGCACCGCCTGGCTGATCAGGTCCTGCACCTTGGCCAGCGTCGAGTCCTTGCCCGCCCGCGTCACCTCCACGGTCAGCACGCCTGTCTGGTTGATCGTGCCGGCAAACACCTCGTCGCCCACGCCCTTCTCCACCGGCAGCGACTCGCCGGTGATGGTCGCCTGGTCGATCGTCGACATGCCCGTGCGGATCACGCCGTCGCCGGGGATGTTGTCGCCCGGGCGGATGATCACGCGGTCGCCCGGCTGCAGGCTCGCCGCGTCGATCTCGACCTCGCTCGCCGACTCGCCCTCGCCGGCCAGCTTGCGGGCGCGCGTCGGCGTGATGCGGATCAGCGACTCGATCGTCTTGCGCGCCCCCACCGCCGTCCGCGCCTCGATGAAGCTCGCCAGCAGCATGAAGAACGCCACCGCCGCCGCCTCGAGGTAACGCCCGGCCGCGAAGCTCGCCAGAAACGCCACGGCGACCAGCTCCTCGAAGTTCGCCGTCTCCGAGCGGTTCGACTTGATCAACCCCGACCGACGCAGCACGTGCGCCCCGGCGCTCACCACGATGGGCACGCCCAGCACCACCGCAGCGACCAGCGCGAGCAGGTCGGCGTAAAAATTCTTGAGCTGGTTCTGCGCCGCGAACGTCAGCGACAGCGAGTCGGAGAAAATGAAGTACGCGAAGATCGAGCACAGCAGGATCACGCCGCCCAACAGGGTGCCGACGAGCTTGAGCTCGACCATCCGCTCAGAGTGCTCGGGTGCGAGCTGGGCGGGCGGCGTGGGCTGGTCGTCGGCGGGGAGCGTCGGGGCGGTGGCGGCGGTGGTCAAGGCGAGGCCTCGGGAAAGAAAAGCGTCGAGTGAGGTGTTTTAGGCGGAGGAAACGCCAGAGGGGCGGATTCTGAGCCCTACGGGCCAGCCCGTCAACGGGTTCAGCGGGTCACGCCCCCGACGGACGCGCCGACGCCGTCGTCGCGATCGGGTTGGGCATCGGCGTGCCGTCGCCCTCGTCCGCCGGGCTGAACCGCGAACCGGACAGGCCCACCCGCTTGTTCACCGAACCGGCCGGCAGCATCGGCCCGATCGTCACCGCACCGATCAGCACCACCACGTTCATCACCAGATACGCCCACCAACCCAGGCCCATCGCCTCGATCACCGTCGCGCCCACCAACGCCGCCACGCACATCGGGATCAGCCCCTTCCACGCCAGCCCCATCAACTGGTCGTAGCGGAACCGCGGCAGCGACCACCGCACCCACATCATCACGAACAGCAGCAGCGTCACCTTGCCCGCGAAGATGTTGAACTTCACAAACACCAGCAGGATCGACCCCAGCCACGCCGCGTCCGTCCCCTCCCAGAACCAACCCGTCGCCACCGCCGGCAGGTCCAGGAACGACAGGAACCCCGGCAGCAGCTCGGGGAATGGCGCCAACTGCCACCCGCCGAGGAAAAGCACCGCGAAGAACGCACAGCTCGTGATCATGTGCATGTATTCGCCGAGGAAAAACAACGCCCAACGCATCGAGCCATATTCGGTGTGAAACCCGCCGACCAGCTCCTGCTCGGCCTCGGCCAGGTCGAACGGCGCGCGGTTGGACTCGGCCAGCGCAGCCGTGAAAAAGATCACCGCCAGCAGCGGGTTCAGGAAGATGCCCCACGCCATCCCCGCCTCGCCCGACTGCATCAGCACCATGTTCTCGGTCGACGCCGTGCCGTACGCGAGGATGCAGATCAACACGACCAGCCCCAGCGGGATCTCGTAGCTGAGCATCTGCGCCACCGCCCGCATCCCGCCAAAGAACGAATACTTATTGTTCGACGCGTAGCTGCCCAGCGCAATGCCGTAGACCGACAGCGAACCGATCGCCAGCAGGTACACCGCGCCAATCGAGATCGGCGCCACCGCGACGGTCACGACCTGCTCGGTGAACGTTGTCGCCGGGTACCAGCCCAGCCGCATGCCCGCCTCGAGCCACGGGTAATACAGCGTGAATTCGGGGAAGTGCACCAGCCCTCCCCACGGGATGACCGCCCAGCCGATCAGGGCCGGGATCATCATGAACGCCGGCGCCAGCGCGAACAGCCAGCGATCGACGTGCGGCGGGGTGTAGTCCTCTTTAAGCAGCAGCTTGATGCCGTCCGCCAGCGCCTGGCCGAGGCCGAACATAAAGAAGCGCTCGGGGATCGGCAGGATGCCGAAGCTGAAGTTCGTGCGGTTCGGGCCGATGCGGTCCTGCGTCCACGCCGCGACCTTGCGCTCGAGGAAGATGAGGTACGCACACGCCCCGAGCATCGTGTGGATGACCACGAGGATCACGATCAGGCTGACGATGAGTTGAAGCATGCGCTCTCGTGGCTTCCCTGCGGCGGATCACGCGGCCGCGCCGATCCGGCCGATACGCCGGACAACACGCGTCGCCCACTACCATGCCATCGGGCCGCGACGGCTGCCGGCTGGACACAAGGTATGACCACCCAAAGCCCCGGACAACCACGCCCCCCCCGCGCCACGCCACGCGCCGCCCCCCCGACCGATCAATCCGTCAAGGACACCCTCGAGTCCATCGTCGTCGCCTTCGCCCTGGCCTTCGTCTTCCGCGCGTTCGTCTGCGAAGCCTTCCTCATCCCCACCGGCTCCATGGCCCCCACCCTCCTGGGCCAGCACCTCCGCGTCACCGACCCCCAGACCGGCTACCGATTCGCCGTCGGCGTCGACCCGCCCACCACCCTCCTCGACGGCGACGGCGGCTTCGCCTCCAACCGCGACGCCCGGTCCCCCCTCACCGGCCGCGACATCGACGTCCCACGCGGCACCAAGGCCCGACCCGGCGACCGCATCCTCGTCCTCAAATACCTCTACGGCGTCAGCCCACCCAAACGCTGGGACGTCGTCGTCTTCAAGGCCCCCCACGAGCCGCAGACCAACTACATCAAACGCCTCATCGGCCTGCCCAACGAGGCCGTCGCCATGCTCGACGGCAACGTCTACACCCACCCCATCGCCCCGCACGCCGACGCCCCGCCCATCGACGCGCCCGGCTGGCAGATCGCCCGCAAGACCGATCGCCCCGACACCCAGGCCAGCGTCTTCCGCACCATCTACGACTCGCGCTACATCCCCGACGCCCCGATCGATCCCCACGCCAACACCGCCGAACCCGACGCTTGGCCGCCGCCCTGGACGCCCGTCGGCGACACGGCCGACCAGTGGCTCCTCCAAGGCCAGCGCGAATACACCTACCGCGCCGACACGCCCGGCAGCCTCCGCTTCGACTTCGAACGCCACGACTACGCCAGCCGGCACGCCCGCTACCCCTACAACCAATTCAAGCGCGCCAGCAACCGCGAGCCCATCGAAGACATCCGCCTCGCCGTCGACGTCCGACCCCAAGCCCACGGCACCGAGCTCGAGCTCCGCACCACCGCCCGCCTCGGCGGCGAACACCGCGCCCGCCAGCCCGTCATCGCCCGCATCGACGCCACCGGCTCGGCCAGGCTCTACACCCGCGACCCCGGCGCCGACGCCGACCGCCCCCTCAGCGCCGCCCATCAAACCACCCCCCTCCAACGCGATCGCATCACCCGCGTCGAGCTCTGGCACGTCGACCAGCACACCATCCTCCGCATCAACGGCACACGCGTCGCCGAGCACCGCGACGACCCCACCCTCGCCCAAGTCCTCGCCGGCCCGTCGCCCACCCACACTCCCGACGTCTCCATCTCACTCAGCGCCCCCGCCACCCTCACGCGCGTCGTCCTCGATCGAGACCTCTACTACGCCGGCCAGCCCAGCTTCCAGTCCGCACGCGGCGCGCTCTTCCGCAGGCCCGCCCCCACCGGCGACGAACCCGACCCCGACGCCCCCCCGACCCATATCGCCGACCCCGCTGCCCTGCCCTTTGCCATCGGCCCCGACCGCTTCTGGGTCATCGGCGACAACTCCCCCCACTCCGACGACGGCCGATTCTGGAACCACATCGACCCCGCCGTCCGCTCCCGCTTCTTCGACCCCGCCGAGTTCGACAACGGCCGCTCCCCCGCCGGCCTGGTCCCCCGCAACCTCATGGTCGGCCGAGCCTTCTTCGTCTACTTCCCCGCACCCCTCGCGATCACCCCCGACCGCCACGGCCTCATCCCCAACTTCGCCGACATGCGCTTCATCAAATGAACGCGGATTTCGCGCCCCAAAACCCTCAAAATCCACCGATATCTCCCCTTTTCCACACGCGACCTCTAATTCAATGGGTAAGAATTTACCCCAGCACGCCCGCGCCTCGTCCCAGATTTGCATCACACCGGCCAAGGCGTCCAACGCGCAAGCGGTTCAATGGGAAACGCTTACGACCCCGGTGAATCGCCGGATGGGATATACACTCGGGTAAATGCCCGATGATCTCGCTCGCCAAGCAACCGCCAATAGCCGACATTTCGCTCTCTCAACACGTTTTCCACGATCCCCCGACGGCTAAATCGGCCAACCCGATCACCGCCCTCTCGCCCCCCCTACAGGCCCCCGTTACACTCCCGCCATGTCCGACGCCAACCCCGCCGAGCCGCCCATCTACCGGCACGTCATCGCCGCCCTGGTCACCAACGAGCCCGGCGTCCTCGCCCAGGTCGCCGGCATGTTCGCCGCCCGCGGGTTCAACATCGACTCCCTCGTCGTCGGCCGCACCGAGAACCCCGAGCTCTCCCGGATGACCATCGTCGTACCCGGCGACTCGGCCGTCCTCGAGCAGGTCCGAAAGCAGCTCCAAAAGCTCGTCCCCGTCGTCAAGGTCGTCGACTACCTCCACGTCCCCTTCGTCGAGCGCGACCTCCTGCTCGTCCAGGTCTCCTCCAAAGGCCCCGGCGGCGACGCCGACAAACGCGAGGAGATCATCACCCTCGCCAACCTCTTCCGCGCCAAGATCGTCGACGTCTCCCCCGATCAACTCATGATCGAGATGTCCGGCTCGGAAGAAAAAATCGCCGCACTCCTCGAGCTGCTCACGCCCTACGGCATCATCGAGCTTGCCCGCACCGGCATCATCGCCATGCGCCGCGGCAACGTCTCCGCCCTGCGCCGCCCCAGCCCCGGCATGGCACTCGCCGCCTCCACCGGCGACGACGACGGCCCAGGCATCGACGCCGCTGATCTCCCACCCGGCTAACTCCGAAATAAAACGCGCCGAACAGGGCACCACACCTCGTGCGCAGCACGATGTGTGTGACATCGCACGTCCCCACCACAACTCGGAATAACCACCCCACCTACCGACTTGACCCCGCGACAACCCGTCGCGATACGATCACATCGCCGACTCACCCGCCCACTTCCCCCAACCCAAGGTCGCCATGCCCGTCGCCCCCGCCGTTCAGCAACAGTTCGCCTTCAACGCCGGCTTCTTCGACGCCGCCCTCGCCAACACCCCTGACGACGCCTGGTTCAAAACCTCGGCCGACGGCGTGCAGCCCATCGTCTGGCAGGTCGGCCACGTCGCGTTCTCCCTCTTCGGCTGCGCCAAGTACCTTGGCTCCGACGCCCCCATGCCCGACGGCCTCGAAGCCAAGTACGGCATGGGCTCCACCCCCTCCACCGACCCCGCCTACAACCTCTCCCCCGCCGAGCTCCGCGGCCACATCAAGACCGGCATCGACGCCGTCAACGCCGCCGCACCCACCGTCGCCGACGACGCCCTCGCCGCCGAATACCCCGACCCCGACACCCGCAAGATCTTCCCCACCATCGGCTACCTCACCGACTTCCTCATGACCGGCCACCTCATGTACCACGCCGGCCAGATCGGCTCAGCCCGCAAAGCCCTCGGCATGCCCCCCCTCATCTGACCGCCCACCCAACACCCCCCAAAGCGCCGCGGTTCACCGCGTCCGCCCCCCGCGCCACCGCCATTTAGCGACGCGGTTTACCGCGTCCCCCACACCCCGCCAACCCTTCAACCAGCTCACGCGAACAGCAGCCCCAGCACGATCAGCCCAACAAACCCGACGATCAGCCCCGGCGCAAACACCGTCAAGAACCAAAGCACCATCGTCTCCATCACGTCCGTCTCGAGCTGCCACATCGAGATCGCGAAGAACACCAGAATCGAGATCGACGCTTCGAGCATGAAGCCGATCCCCCCGAACCCTCCGGTCACGATATCGACCCCCAGCGACACCATGTCGTCGCACGCGATGATCACCAGCACCACCGCCAGCAGACGCAGCATCGCCGACCCCAGCGTCCCAAAGCTCGTGCCAAACAGGCTCGCCACGATGAACAACGCGCCCAGCATCAGCGGCACCGAGATCACCAGACGCACCAGGAAGTCCAACAGCACGAACAAGATCCCCTGCACCCGGTCGTAGGACGTCGCGCCGCCTTGGGCAAGGACAAACGCGTTCGTCTCGATCGCCATCGGCCCCAACACGACCGCGTTCAGCAGGATCCACACCAGCCCCACGCCAATCAGAATCAGCGGCGTATACAGGTACTTCCACTGCGTCTCCCGCGCGAGGTCCTCGTCCATCGCCGCGTCGTCGACCTTGCTTCGCGTGTCGAACACCGCCCGATTCAGCGTCGCCGCACCCACCGCAGGCGCTGCCGCCGCACCACCACCACCCGTCGGCGCCGCGCCGACCGACGTGCTCAGCTTCTCGCCGGTCTGCAGGTTGAACCCACAGTTCATGCACACCACCGCGCCCGGCTTGAGCTTCGCGTTGCACGACGGGCACTTCCCGCCGTCCGCCGTCACACCCGCGACCGCCGCTACCGACGCCGGCTCCTGATCCGGATCGGCCAGCGCGTAACCCATCTCCGAATCACCCGAAGCGACCGGCTCGGGCTTGCGGATCAGCTCCGCCATCAGCCCACCCGACGCCGGAACCCGAATCACCGCCCCGCAGCCCTTGCACGCCACCTTCCGGCCCGACAACCCCGCGCGCCACTGATAACGCTTCTCGCAATGAGGACACGCAAAGGATTCCGCAGCAGACGACATGGCAAATACTCCCGAAGTACGTCACGCAGCCTCCGCCGCGCCGCCGCGCCTGTCAAGCCCGTCACCGCAAACCCCACCCGCTACGCTACCGCGATGGCCAGAAACGCACGCCCCAAAACCACCGACCGCCCCGGCAAACCCGCCCTGCCCGACGGCCCGGTCCACACCCTCATCATCGGCTCCGGCGGCCGCGAACACGCCCTCGGCCACGCCCTCAAACGCTCGCCACGATGCGGCAAGCTCTACTTCGCCCCGGGCAACGGCGGCACCGACGCCCTCGGCCAGAACGTCGATCTCCCCGCCACCCCCGTCAACACCAAGCACGTCGACGCCATCAACTACTTCTGCCGCCAGCGCGACATCACCCTCATCGTCGTCGGCCCCGAAGACCCCCTCGCCGCCGGCCTGGTCGACCGCCTCGAACAGCCCGGCCGATTCGTCTTCGGACCCACCGCCGACGCCGCCCGCCTCGAAGCCGACAAGGCCTACGCCAAGCAGGTCATGAAGGCCGCCTCCATCCCCACCGCCGACGCCCGCACCTTCACCGACTTCCGCGCCGCCGCCAACTACGTCGAGGCACGCGACGAGCCCGTCGTCGTCAAAGCCGCCGGCCTTGCTAAAGGCAAAGGCGCCATCGTCTGCGACACCACCGACGAGGCGATCGCCGCCCTGCGCAAGTGCTTCGAAGAACGCGCCTTCGGCGACGCCGGCAACACCGTCCTCGTCGAAGAAAAAATGCTCGGCCAGGAACTCTCCGTCCTCGCGCTCGTCGACGGGCAGAACATCTACGTCCTCGACCCCTGCCAGGACCACAAGCAAGCCCACGAAGGCGACACCGGCCCCAACACCGGCGGCATGGGCGCGTACTGCCCCACGCCGCTCATCGACGACGAGTTGATGACCACCATCGAGCGCGAGGTCCTCGTCCCCGCCGTCGACTACTTGCGCCGCGACGGCACGACCTACCGCGGCGTGCTCTACGCCGGGCTCATGCTCACCGCCGCAGGGCCCAAGGTCATCGAATTCAACTGCCGCTTCGGCGACCCCGAATGCCAACCCCTCGTCGCCCGCCTCCAAGGCGACCTGCTCGAAGCCATGCTGCTCACCTGCGTCGGCCGGCTCGACGAAGCCAACCTCGCGTTCGACGAACGCCACGCCGCCTGCGTCGTCGTCGCCGCGCAGGGCTACCCCGGCGACTACCCCAAAGGCCTGCCCATCACCGGGCTCGACGAAGCCGAGGCCATGCAAGGCGTGTCGTTGTTCCACGCCGGAACCAAGCTCGAAAAAGGCGGCCGACTCGTCACCGCCGGCGGGCGGGTGATCAACGTGGTCGCCACGGCAGAAAGCCTCACGCAGGCGGTGGAAAATGCAAACGAAGCCGCATCACGCATCCGCTTCGACGGCGCCTGGTTCCGCCGCGACATCGGCCACCGAGTCGCCGCCGTTGCCGGGCGCTGAGCGACCGCCCGGCACGCCGCAGTCGTCAGCCCGAGACCGCGATCCCGCGCCGCTCGACCGGCTTCACGTCCTTCGGCCGAGTCGCCGCCAGCGCGTCGTGCATCACGTGGCCCAGCCGCCAACGCAACCGCTCAAGCCGCCCCGACACATCCGCGACCGGCACCTCAAGCACCGCCGCAATCTCGGGGATCGTCAGACCATCCGCGTAATGCAAAAGCACCGCCACACGATCGTCGGGGTCAAGACGCATCACGGCGGTCTTCAGCGCGGTTCGAACGTCCGTCTCCATACGGACTCCCCTTATCTGAAATGAAACGAAGAATATAGGTCAGGGCTCATCCATGAACCCGCTCTTGAGGAATTTAACGACCACCTATCGCTTCTCCAATAAGAAAATGCACCTTGCGATCCTTGTTCACAAAACCGTCAAACGTTCACGCCGCCGCCCCGCAGGCTCCTGGGGCGTTTGCAGTATCTTTCTCCCGTGACCCAACAAGCCCTCCAACCCATCGACGCCCTCCGCGACCAGGCCACCGCCGACCTCGCCGCCGTCGACTCGCCCGACGCCCTCGAGCAGTTCCGCATCGCCTACCTCGGCTCCAAGGGCAAGCTCAAAGCCCTCATGGCCGAGATGAAGGCCGTCCCCAAAGAGCACAAGCCCGCCTTCGGCCAGGCCGCCAACGCCCTCAAACAACAACTCACCCAGGCCTTCGACGAAAAGAAGTCCAACCTCGCAACAGCCCCAACTTCCGGGGGCGCGGGCGGCCCGCAAGTCGACATCACCCTCCCCGCGCCCCCCGACCCCCTCGGCCGGCACCACGTCATCGCCCAGACCATCGACCGCATCACCGACGCCTTCGCCCGCATGGGCTTCGCCCCCGTCACCGGCCCCGAGGTCGAAGACGAGTTCCACAACTTCGTCGCCCTCAACATCCCCCTCGCCCACCCCGCCCGCGATCCCCTCGACAACTTCTACCTCTCCGACCCCGATCAGCCCAACCCCGCACTCCTCCGCTCGCAGACCTCCACCGTCCAGATCCGCGTGATGGAGAACACCCAGCCCCCCGTCCGCGTCGTCTCCCTCGGCCGCGTCTACCGCCCCGACGAACACGACGCCACCCACTTCTCCATGTTCCACCAGGTCGAGGGCCTCTACGTCGACAAAGACGTCTCGCTCGTCGACCTCAAGTCCACCCTCGTCCAGTTCGCCCACGCCATGTTCGGCCCCGACGCCGAGATCGACCTCGTCCCCTCCTACTTCCCCTTCACCGAACCCTCCGCCGAGCTCTACGTCAAGATCGACCTCGGCAACGGCCCCGAATGGATGGAGATTGGCGGCTGCGGCATGGTCGACCCCGCCGTCTTCGAACACGTCGGTTACGACCCCGAACAATGGACCGGCTTCGCCTTCGGCCTCGGCATCGAACGCATCGCCATGCGCCTCCACCAAATCCCCGACATCCGCTACCTCTTCGACAACGACCTCCGCTTCCTACGCCGCTTCTAATCCCAAGCCGCTCGCGGCTTAGCAGTCCACACCCCAACCACCACTCCCCATCTCAAGGCCCCAATAGCAGGGACGCTACGCGTCCCAGGACCCCCCACGCCCCCCGCACCACCACCTCCCCCAAGCATCACCCGCCCCTAACCCCTAACCCCTCGCCGACAAACCCACCTTAAATTCGAGCCATGCCACACCACCCCCTCACCTCCGCCCTGCCCACCACCCTCCTCGCCGCAGCCCTGCTCACGCTCCCCGCCTGCAACGACTCGGCCAACAACGCCGCCCCCAACACGCAATCCTCCGCCGACGCCACCGCAACCGACACCACCGCCGACGCCCAGCAACCCGAAGAATGGGAGTTCTACGACGAGCCCTACGGCGACGAGTCCTCATTCGAGTTCCGCTTCGACTCCGAGCCCCAGCCCGGCCGCACCACCACGCTCGAGCTCCGCCTCAGCACCGGCTACGGCCCGCTCGACGCCAAAGTCTGGGTCCGCTTCGGCTTCCCCGACGAAGTCGCCGAATTCAATCAGCCCGGCCCCGACGAACTCCCCGACCCCGAATTCGAAGGCTGGATCCCCGTCCAACGCGTCGGCTACTTCTACGCCGACTACGCAGGCGACGACTACGAAGGCCCCGTCACCCACCGAGAGTTCTCCCTCGACCTCATCAAAGACATCAACATCCTCCGCGACGAAACCACCCAGGAACAAGACGAGATGATCTACGGCTCGTACACCCTCTACAGCCACCGCCTCAGCATGCCCACCGACGGCAAGCCCGTCGTCATCGAAGTCCTCACCGAACAAGACGGCGTCGTCCGCATGCGCGGCAACCGCCCCGTCTTCGGCACCACCCGAATCGCACTCCCCCTCTGGTCCTCCACCCCCCTCCCCGAATACGGCCTCTAACCCACAAAGCCGCTCGCGGCTTAGCCGGGATGCGGCGCATCCCGGGGTTCACCGCACGCCCCCCCCACGCACCCACCAAACCCCTTGACCCCCAACCAAAATCCCCGACCATAAAACCCATGACCCACCGCGCCCCCACCTCCCTTCCGGCGGGCTCGGCTCCCCAAGTCCAACACCCCCGCCCGCACCCGCACGCCCATCCCAACCCCCGCGCCTTCACGCTCCTCGAGCTGCTCGTCGTCCTCGCGCTCACCGCCCTGCTCATCGCCCTCCTGCTCCCCACCCTCGCCGCAGGCCGCGACTACGCACGCGTCATGAAGTGCCTCAGCAACAACCGCCAAATCGCCACAGCGTGGACGATGTACCTCAACGACTCCAAAGAAGACTTCCCACGCTGGACCCAGAACATGTCCTGGTTCTACGGCGGCAGGCACCCCGCGATCCGCCCGTCGGGACAATTGCGCTACCGCCCGCTCAACCCCTACGTCAACCGCTCGCTCGTCGGCGACTCAGGGTCGGCCGTGTTCCAATGCCCCAACGACCGAGACATCCGCTCCACCAACCCAGCCATCAAAAGCTCGCCAACAAGCGGCCACACCACCTTCGAATACAACGGCAACAGCTACTTCCTCAGCACCGAGCTCGTGCCAAAACCACTTAACGAAGAGTCCGAGTTCAACTTTCGATCCGTCAACCTCACCGACGTCACCCAGCCCATCAGCCAGGTCCTGCTGGTCGGAGATGCCCAATGGCAATACTCGGTAGGCGGACACCACTGGGACGCCCGCTTCCACAACCAAGGCGATACCGTCCCCGTCGCCTTCCTCGACGGCCACGCCACCTACCTCGAAATCGAACCCGGCCAACGCGTCACCGATTCCTACAGCATCCCCTTCACTCTCCCCAACCCCAACGTACGACCAGCCGAAGACAGCTAACAAGCCTCCATGCTCAAACGCATGCACACCACACCCGCACTTCCCCGAAGAGCGTGGCAAAGTTCGCTCTTGCTCCCGCTCATCGCCTTCCCCGCCTGCGAACCCATGCAACCCCCGCCATCTACCCACACCAACCCCACCGCCGCACCACCCACCGCCCCCGCGTGGTCCATGCAGGACTACGCCTGGTCCCACCGCCCCGTCCTCATCTTCGCCCTCGACCCCGCCGACCCCGCGCTCGCCCAGCAACGCCAAACCCTCACCGCCCTCGCCCCGGGCCTCACCGAGCGCGACATCGTCATCATCCAAGCCGTCGGCCAAACCGTCACCGCCGCCGACCAACCCGTCCCCGCCTCCCCCGCCGACCTCCGCGCCGCCTACCACGTCCCCGCCGACCAACCCTTCGCCGCCCTGCTCATCGGCAAAGACACCCACGTCAAACTCCGCTCCGCCGCACCCCTCACCCAGCAAGACCTCTTCCCCCTCATCGATTCCATGCCCATGCGCCAACGCGAGATGTCCCGCTAACCCGGTTGCCACCCCGCGCCCTACACCCCAAACCACAACCGCATCTCAAAAAAGAAGCCCACGGCCTCACGCCGTGGGCTCCCTCGTATCTTCAACCATCAGCGGAGCTCAACGCCCCACCCATCTCACGCCGCGGCCGCGGGCTCAAACCCGTCGCAACCGCTGATCGCGGTCACCGTCAGGTTCACGTCCGCCAGCTTGGGGTGCCCGCAGGCGTCGGTCAGGTCCGCAGGAGCCTGCTTGCTCGTGCGGATCTGCACCAGCTGCTCGCTGCCCGAGTGCTCGCCGAAGTGGGCGCAAAGCCCGCACTGGCCGGTCTGAAGAGGGGTCGTCATAGGTCAATCCTTTCGTTAAGGAGGGAGGTCAAAACACGCCCGTTTGGAATCATTCCAATCAGGACGACTTAAGTATCGCTCCCCCCAACCCCCGCTTTCAACCCAATTTAGAACATTTCCAACAAGTGAGACCGCATCGCAATCGCAGTCTCAACAACAACTTCCGGCAATTCACCATCCGCCCGCTCAACCCCCATCAAGCCTCCAAAAACCCACCAGCCAACCCCACCCCCCAGCCGCAAAAACGCCCACATCAGCCTCCCGCCAAAGCGAGCCAAGACGTAGAACCGCAGAGCGTTCAAGCCTCCCACAGACCTAGGCCAGAACACGCTTCACCCTCTCCGCGTCTCTGCGCCTCCGCGCGAGACCCAGCCAACGCATTCACTTGTCAATCAGCGACGCCCGACCCGCCCCGCGACCGCCCGTCGGCAAGCCATCACGAAGCCAGGGGACCGACCATCTCGACCGAGCCGCAGCACCGGCAACCCAGGCCCGGGGCAGGGGCCTCGCCCAGGTCGCCGCCGACGGCCACGCCGCTCAAAGCGACGCCAAAACAAGCCCGGCCAGAACCACGCAAGACGCATCGGCCAGACCCTGCCAGCCACAGACCGCCTCTTGTCCCACGCACTTCCTACCCAAGCCCCAACACCCACCCCAGCGCGCACCACCCTCACCCACACAACATCACCAACCCCCAACCCCCAGCGCCTAGCGCCTAGCGCCTAGCGCTAAAACCTACTCCAACTCCAACCGCATCAAACACAACCGATGCCCCACCACCTCCACCGTCTTCTCCTCCACGTACCCCTCCGACGCATAAAGCCGCTGCGCCGCCGTCCCCGCCACCACCTCCAACGCCACCGCCGAGTACCCCGCCGCCCGCGCGTGCCCCGCCACGTACCGCAGCATCGCCCGCCCCAGCCCCCGCCCCTGATAACCCTCCGCCGTCCCCAGAATCTGCAGCGACAAACACCGCCGCGGGTCCGCGTGCTCCAACGCCCCCATCGCACGCACGTACCCCACCATCCGCGTCCACCCGTGCACCCGCCACATCGCCCACGCCAGCCGACCCATCCCCCACCACCCCGGCTCCCAACCCGCCGGATACACAAACGCCACGCACCGCACCGCCCGCGCCTTGTCCCCCTCCACCAACGCCCCGAACACCGCCGCACCCACCGCCCGCCCGAACACCGAAAGCATGGCCCCCATCAACTTTCGAGCCCCCCAATGCCGCGGCTTCCCAGGCGGGTCCGCCGGCACCATCGGATGACTCGAAAACGCACCCGCCAACACCCCAAGCGCCGCCCGATCCCCCACCCCCACCCGCTCAATCCAAACACCCTCGCCCTTCGATCGACCCATCGCCCCAGCCTACACCCCAACCCCACACACCCGCACACCAACAACCCCGCTCTTCAATCCTTTCCCCCGCCCACACCACAGCGCTCCATCAACCCAACCAACCCGCCGCCACAAACTCCCCATCAAACCGCTTAATACGCGTAGACCACGCTCCGGTCCAGCCCGTATCGCTTCGCATCGTCCCGCGACACCAGCATCATCAACGCCCCCGTCCGCCGGTTGTAGATCCAACCCGCCAACGGGCCCGCCTGGTTCGTCCCGCCGACCACCCGCGTCTCCCCGTTCAGCGGGTTCACCGGCACCTCCCGAAGGTACGGCCCATACCCGCCCGACTGCACCTGCCCCGCCGCATCCGTCGCCTCAAGCATCTGCGTCCAGCCCTGACCCACCAGGTCCGGATACGCCCCGCGATGCTGGATCTGATAGAGCTCAAGCTGCGAACGCAGGGTCAGCACCAGCGACCTCACCTGCGCCTCAACCCGCTCGCCAATGCGCCGCTCGACCGCCGCGTCGTCCAACAGGTCGATTTCCATCAGCCGCTCAAGATTCGCCAGGCGGTGCTCGGTCGCCGCGAGACGCTCCGCCACCGCGCCCGCCCCCGCCGGGTTCGCCCGCCCAAGCGAAGGACCAAAGCACAAAGACGCCACCACCACGCAGCCAACACCGATCAACCAGGGATAACGCATCGCTCGCTCCGGAAACAGGATCTCCTTCCCAAGATCGGCCCACCCCGCCGCACACTTCACCACCCCCACCCAACATCCCCACCTACCCAACATCCCCACCCACACACCTCCCACGCCTCTCACGCCGCGACTGAGCAAAGCGAAGTCGCGGGTCCCCCCCACCAAAAACTCAAACTCTCACACCAATCCCCAATCCCTACTCGCTACCCACTACGCACTAAGCCCTAACCCCGCCTCGCCAAAATCGACCGCGACCGACTCTTCGGGTTGTACACCCTCACCTCCTCCACCTCGAACCCCGCCGCCGCGAACTTCGCCTCCCACTCCGCCTGCGAATAAAGCCGCACCGTCGGCGCCTTCCCCACCCACCACATCACATCGATCACCCGCCGAAGCGCCCACCCGATGTCCTCCGTGCAAGGCACCTCCGCCAGCACCCGCCCGCCCGGCACCAGCAACACGTGAAACCGCGCCAGCGTCGCCTCCGCGTCGTCCACCAGGTGCAGCACGCTGAACGCCAGCACCCCGTCCCACGCCCCCGCCTCCAGCTCCGCCCCCTCCACCGTCCCCACCTCAAACGACACGTTCCCCGACCGCGCCGCCACCAGCCCCACCCCCTCCGCATCCCGCCCACCACCACCCGCACCACCCTCCGCAGCCCGCGCCCGCTCCGCCTCAGCCAGCCGCGCCTCCGCCATCTCGATCAACCGCCCCGACACATCGATCCCGTGCACCCGCCCCACCCGCGGCCCAAGATCGATCGCAATATGCCCCCCCCGCACAACCCACATCCAACAACCGCCCCTCACCCCCAAACCACAACGCACACCGATCCAACCGCGCCGCATAGTTCTCCCCCTTCACCACCGAAGCGTCATACTTCGCCGCCACCTTGTCCCAGAATCTAGTTTTTTCATCCATTGAAGTACTCTTGCTTTCTTCGGCTGTCATCTTGAAATAAGCTAGTGAACGGCAACATTCGGTCTATAGTGCGGATTAGCAGAACACCTACCATCCTTCAAAAGACTGCAAGCACTACAGCACAGACTTTCCAATTTAGGCTCCCCAACGCGGCTACGGAGCACTACGGCTTGATAATCGAGTGGCAGTAGAGGCGGCACCCTCCATAGACGCGTTCTTCTTCGATCTGCTGGCTTAGTTGTAAAGGATCCGGAATCAAACCATCAACATCGTAAATAAAAAATACGATGTGCTTGCACCGTGGGTGATGACGATAGACCTCAATGTCATCATGAATCTCGGCTGATATTGACTTTCCATGCTGCTTGTCACGAATGAACTTGACTTCGATAACAACCCCCGCCGATGGTATCAGGAAGTCTTTTATTGAGTAACGATTAGCGACTTTATCAGTCGGGTTCTCCGAGACAATATCTGGAATCCATGGCCGAAGCATCACGTACAGAGTGTCCTGAACGTCCGCTTCGGACCCAAGATTGAGTACAGCACCTTTCGACCGACGAGTATTCAGGTACCGCACACAGTCTTGGAATCGATCCAGTGCCGAAATGACTTCAGCGACACCCACTGACGGCATCTGAGATTGATCAATCCGATACTTGCTAGCAAGCTCTGCTAGATCACTGCAAATAGTTTCGGGTGTACGGCCGGATTCTTCCATCATCAGGGCTCCTCACGACCATAGATGCATCTTGCAATATCCTCGAACATTGCTTCGTAATCTCTACGCGACTTGTTCTCGGGAAGATGAATGTGAAGGTCAATGTGAATCACCGGACCCGATCCACGCACCAACTCAGCTCCACCAGCCGAGTCCCGTGCAGATACTGGCTCAAGGGTGGCGTTTGATCCAGAACCCGACTTGGCCGATCCACCACCATCAAACGTGGCATGGTCGCATAGAGCCTTGAAGGTCTGCATCTGTAATTGAATCGTCTTCTCCTCTCCACCGGAATGGATATTAAAAAGCGAACGAAGAGAATCCGCACTTTCACGATGCGGCTCATGATGAGCCTCGAAGAACTGGGGATATCGGCTTCTGATGAGTCGTCCAAGCACCAGCGGCCCACTTGTGGGCGTCATGAACTCCGTGTACTCAGGTGTTGGCTCATTGCTTCCGTTAAGCAGTCCTACGTCTCGCATAACTCGAAGAATCGTGCTCGCATTATTATTTTTGATTCCCCACGACTTCAACACATCAATTGAGAGTTTCGGCGGCCTAGGCTTTTCTGGAATAAGAGCCAGCGCTTGGCGGAGCGCCCCTGGAATAGTTGAGTAAGGATATTTTGGTTTCGACGTGTTATCAACTGAGGATGTAGGCCGGGTGTTTCTAGGTTTACCCTTCTTATTTGGCTTCTTCTTCGGCATAGTGTTACTCCTCAAATGAAGGCGGGACCGCTTTCGCGGTCCCGCCGTTGTGTCAGTACTTCAGATTGTCCGCCCGGAGTACATGCATCTTTAGTAATCCATGTCATCCATGCCCGGGGCGGCGGGCTTGTTCTTTTCCTTGATCTCGGTGATCACCGCGTCGGTGGTCAGCAGCAGGCCGGCGATCGAGGCGGCGTTCTGCAGGGCGATGCGCTCGACCTTCGTCGGCACCAGCACGCCCATCTTGAGCATGTCGCCGTAGTCGCCGGTCAGGGCGTTGAACCCGAAGGCGTCGCCCTTGCCCTGCTCGACCTCGTTGCAGACGACCGAGCCGTCGTGGCCGGCGTTCTCGGCGATCTGCTTGATCGGCGCGGCCACCGCGCGACGCACGATGTCGACGCCGACCTTCACGTCGCCCGAGGCGTCGAGCTTGTCCAGCGCCTTGCGGGCACGCAGCACCGCGACGCCGCCGCCGGGCAGGACGCCCTCCTGCACCGCCGCACGCGAGGCGTGCATCGCGTCTTCGACGCGGGCCTTCTTTTCCTTCATCTCCGACTCGGTCGCCGCGCCGACATTCACCTGCGCGACGCCGCCGGACAGCTTGGCCAGACGCTCCTGCAGCTTCTCGGAGTCGTACTCGGACGTCGAGCGGTCGATCTCGGCCTTGATGGCTTCGATGCGGCCCTTGATGTCGGACGTCTTGCCAGCGCCCTCGATGATCGTGGTCGCGTCCTTGTCGATGATGATCTTCTTGGCGCGGCCGAGGTCGGACAGCTCGAGCTTCTCGAGGTCGATGCCCAGCTCTTCCATGATGGCGCGGCCGCCGGTGAGGACGGCGATGTCTTCCATCATGGCCTTGCGACGATCGCCGAAGCCCGGAGCCTTGACGGCCGCGACCTTGAGCACGCCACGCAGCTTGTTGACGACGAGGGTCGCCAGGGCTTCGCCGTCGATGTCCTCGGCGATGATGACGATCGGCTTGCCGGTCTCGGCGACCTTGCCGAGGATGGGCACGAGGTCCTTGGCCGAGCTGATCTTCTTCTCGTGGATGATGACGTAGGCGTCCTCGAGCTCGGCGGACATGGCCGCGGGGTCGGTGACGAAGTGCGGGCTGAGGTAGCCCTTGTCGAACTGCATGCCCTCGACGAGGTCGACGTAGGTGTCGAGGCTCTTGCCTTCCTCGACGGTGATCACGCCGTCCTTGCCGACCTTATCCATGGCGTCGGCGATGATCTTGCCGATCTCCTGGTCCTGGTTGGCCGAGCAGGAGGCGACCTGGGCGATGTCGTCCGAGCCCTTGACGTTCTTGGACGCCTTGTGCAGCTCGGCGACGATGGCTTCGACGGCCTGGTCGATGCCGCGCTTGATCTGGTTGGCGTTGGCGCCGGCGGTGATGTTCTTGAGGCCTTCGGAGAAAATGGCCTCGGCGTAGACGGTCGCGGTGGTGGTGCCGTCACCGGCGTCCTTGGAGGACTTGGAGGCGACTTCCTTCACCATCTGAGCGCCGATGTTCTCGAGCGCGTCGTCGAGCTCGATCTCCTTGGCAACGGTGACGCCGTCCTTGGTGACGGTGGGCGAGCCGAAGGACTTCTCGAGGACGACCACGCGGCCGGAGGGGCCGAGGGTGACTTTGACGGCGCGAGCGAGTTTGGCGACGCCGCGGCGGATGGCTTCGCGGGCGTCGGCTTCGAATTTGATGGACTTAGCTGGCATTCGTGTGTCTCCTTGTGGAGTGGGTTGTTGGGGGGGGGGGAAGGACGCGGCAAGCCGCGTCGCTAAATGGTTGAAGTCAGGTCATCGACTTCCGGGGGCGGGGGTTAGCCGACGATGGCGAGGACTTCGTCCTCTGACATCACCATGAAGTCTTCGCCGTCGATCTTGACTTCGGTGCCGCCCCACTTGCCGAGGATGACGGTGTCGCCTTCCTTGACGGTGAAGGGGGCACGCTCGCCGCTGTCGAGCACCTTGCCGGCGCCGAGGGCGAGGACCTTGGCCTGCTGAGGCTTTTCCTTGGCGGACTCGGGGAGGAAGATGCCCGAGGCGGTTTTTTCTTCGGCGGCGACGCGTTGGACGAGGATCTTGTCACCGAGGGGGCGAACCTTCATTGTTGGAATCTCCTGAGAAGGGGTCATGAAAAGTTGGAAGGCGGGTTGCGATCGCCGGGCCACGAGCCCTGGAAGTGGCGATCGACCAGACGCTGGATGACGGCGAGGAGCTGCTCGAGCTCAACCGGCCGACGGACGACGGAGAACGCGCCGAGCCGCAGCGCGTGCTGCAGGGCGCGGTGGACCTGGGCGGAGGTGACGACGCGGGAATCCACGACGATGACCGGCGGCTTGCTGCGATGGCGGGCGAGCAGGTTGAGCAGCCACAGGCCGTCGGGCTCGTTGGTGTTGACCGGCCGGCCGGGGGCGCGGGGGGTGGCGAGGTCGATGACGGCGGCGTGGAGCGGGCCTTCGTCGAGGGCGTCGAGGGCCTGCTGGGCGTGGGCGGCGATGACGGCCTCGACGCCGAGCGGCTGCATGAGCCGAGGGAGCTGGCGGGCCCAGTGGGCGGGGCTGGGATCGCGGTCTTCGGTGAGCAGCACGCGGAACCGCGCACGGCCGGTGGCGGCGTCGGGCGAGGGGGGCATGCTGGGTGGGTGTACGTTGACCACAGCTATCGAATGAGCCGCAATCGGGATGCCGGGCGGCACATGCGGGCCAGGCTGGCTAAGCCGGCTAAATCACGCTTGTGCAGCGTGTTGCGACTTTAGCGGGACACCAATCGAGCGGCTGGAAGCTGCCGAGCTCCCCTTTGGCAACAGCGGCGGCTGCCAGAGTGGCGGGCGATCGGTCGCGGCTTGGGTGATGGTGGAGGCGGGCGTTCCGGGGGGGCTTCCGGGGGTCAGGCGACGTCGTGGATGGCGTCGTGCATGATCTCGGCCATGCGGTCTAGGTCGGCGTCGGGCGTATTGAGCGGGGGGAAGAGGTAGAGCGAGTCGCCCAGCGGGCGGAGCAGGGCCCCGCGTTCGACGGCCTTGCGGTAGACGGCGTAGCCCGTGCGGTCCTCAGCGGGCAGGGGCGAGCGGTCGGCCTGGACGAGGTTGAGCGCGGTCATGCCGCCGAGGCCGCGGACCTTGCGGCAGGCGATGCGCAGGCGGGCGGCGTTGATGCGGTCGGCCACGTCTTGGAGGCGGCCGGCGAGCTCGGTCGTGAGACGGTCGACCCGGGCGGGGATGGCTTCGTCGGTGTAGACGCCGAGCGCGGCGTTGGCAGCGGCGACGGCGAGGGCGTTGCCGGTGTAGGTGTTGGAGTGCATGAAGGCGCGGTAGGTGTGGTACTCGGCCTCGAAGACGTCGTAGATCGGCTGCGTGGTGAGGACGGCCGAGAGGGGCAGGGTGCCGGCAGTTAAGCCTTTGGACAAACAAGCGAAGTCAGGAAGCAGTGATTTGGCGGTTTGGTGATTTGGTGATTTGGTGATTGATGGCGCTGCGTCGGAGGTCGCCAGATGCCAAGCGAGGAAAGTGCCGAGGCGGTAGGTGCCGGCGGCGATCTCGTCGGCGATGAGATACACGTCGTGGGCGTCGCACCATTGGCGGAGGCGCGCGAGCAGGTCGGGCGAGTAGAGCAGCATGCCGCCCGCGCCCTGCATGACCGGCTCGACGATCACGGCCGCGGCGGTGTCGGCCAAGGGCGCGAGCTGGGCTTCGATCGCCGGCCACTCGTCGGACGCATCGAGCCAGCGCGGGTCGCTCGGCCCGCTGCGGTATGGCAGACCCTTTAGGAAGGTGCACGGGAAGCGGATCGGGTCGTACGGCGCGGCGTAGAGCGGCAGGTCGGTGACGGACAGGCAGCCGGTTGTCTCGCCGTGGTAGGCGTTCTCGAGCGCGATGAAGTGCGTACGTTGCGTGCGGCCAAGCTGATGCTGGGCTTGCAGGGCCATCTTGAGCGCGACTTCGACGGCGGTGGAGCCGTTGTCGGCGAGGAAGACCTTGGTGAAGTGGGGAGGTGATACCCGGGGCGGCGCTTCGCTCTGCCCCGGCTTGTCTTGGAGATGGTGGTCGGGGTTGTTCGCGCGATGGAGGACTGTTTCGCACAGTCGCACGACCGGCTCGTTGGTGGTGTTGGCGAGGACGACGTGCTCGAAGCGGTCGAGTTGGTCGGCGATCGCCGCGGCGACGGCGGGGTGGCGGTGGCCGAGCGACTTGCACCACCAGGACGAGAAGCAGTCGAGCAGCTTGCGGCCGTCGTCGAGGTGCAGGTACGCGCCCTCGGCGGCGACGACGGGCAGCGGGGGGAAGACGCGGTAGTCGTGCATCTGCGCACAGGGGTGCCAGAGCACGGCGAGGTCGCGTTCGGCCAGCGTGGCGGGCTCGGTGAGCGTGGTCATGTTCACGATCGTAGAGCCTGCGCTCGGCCGCGCCTGCCCCTACACTCTCGACCGATGGGGCTCGACGAGATACGACCGATCGCGGGCACCGCCCCGCCCGCCCAGCCGCCGGCCACGCCCGATGGCGGCGACCCGCCCGCGCCTATGCTCAGCGTCGTGATCCCGGTCTACAACGAGGAAGCGACGCTGACCGATCTGGTCGACCGCGTGCGGGCCGTGCCGATCGGCAAGGAGATCGTGCTGGTCGACGATTGTTCGAGCGACGGCTCGCGCGAGGTGATGCACAGGCTCGCCGCGGAAGACGCGCGGATCCGCTCGCTGCACCACGACGTGAACATGGGCAAGGGAGCGGCCCTCCGCACCGGCATCGCCGCCGCGCGGGGCGACATGGTGATCATCCAAGATGCGGACCTCGAGTACGACCCCGCGGAGTACCCCGAGCTGATCCGCCCGATCGTCGAGGGCCGGGCCGAGGTGGTGTATGGCTCGCGCTTCGCCGGGGGGATGTCGCACCGCGTGCTTAGCTTCTGGCATTCGCGGATGAATCAGTGGCTAACCACGCTGTCGAACATGTTTACGAACCTCGACCTGACGGATATGGAGACGTGTTACAAGGTCTTCAAACGCGAGATCATTCAGTCGGTTGAGCTCAAAGAAAATCGCTTCGGCTTCGAGCCGGAGATCACGGCCAAGCTCGCGCGGCTGACGTGGCAGGGCAAGCCGGTGCGGTTGTACGAGGTGGCGATCAGCTACGACGGCCGCGGCTACGAGGCGGGCAAGAAGATCGGCTGGAAGGACGGGCTGCGGGCGATCTACTGCATCCTGAAATACAACCTGTGGGCGAAGTGATGCGATGGATCGTGGATCATGGGTGGGATCATTGGCGCATGAGTGCGCTTTGAGCCGTCGCTGCCGCTCCATGTTCCATCACCCCTATTCCATGCCACGCCCCACCGCGGGGTCGGCGCCGCCATCGATCAACCGCGCACGCACGGCCGGCGCGCCCGCGTAGGCCAGCGGCGTGTAGCCATCGGCGTCGATGACGTTCGGCTCGGCGTGGGCGTCGAGCAGCAGGTCGATCACCGGCAGGTGTCCGCCGGCCGCGGCAAGGTGCAGGGCCGTGGCGCGGGCGGCGTCGGGCGTGGCGGCGCGGGTTCGCGCGTCGGGGTGGCCGCCGGCGTCGAGCAGCATCGCCACGATCGCCGCGTCCCCCAGCGCCGCCGCGTGGTGCAGCGGCAGCCACTGTTGCGTCGCGATCTCATCGCCCACCGGCAGCGACAGCTCGACGTGCACGTGCGTCCGCTGCGGCACCGCCTCGATGAGGCGCTTCACGGCCGGGGCGTCGCCGCGGTGCACGGCCTCGATGAGCTCGTCGGCGGGCGCTTCGGGTCCGGGGCCGTCGGGGGTGCCGGAGTCGCCGAGAATGTCGAGCCGCAGATTCATATCGCACGTTAGGCTACGGCCGTGTCCGAATCAGCGGTGGCGACACCGCGCCCCAAGATCGCCGATTCATGCCCACCACGCCCCGGCCAGACAGCGAATCGCCCGCGACCCGCCCCGGGGTCCGCCGCGCCACGCGCCCCCGCCAACGCCCCGACGGCTCCGCCCGTCGATCGGCCGACACCAAAGAAAAACGCCAGTCCGCCACCGGCGGCAAACGCGCCGAGCCGCTGCTCCTCGAGGTCTCTTGGGAAGTTTGCAACCAGATGGGCGGCATCTACACCGTCCTCCGCTCCAAAGCCCCGGCCATGGTCGAGAAGTGGGGCAACCGCTACTGCCTGGTCGGCCCCTACAAGGGCGAGTCGGCGAACATCGAGTTCGAACCATCGCCGATGGTCGGGCCGATCGGAGCCGTCGCACGCCAGCTCAACGAGATGGGCTTCAACTGCCACTACGGCCGCTGGCTCGTCTCCGGCCGACCGCACGTGCTGCTGCTTGAGACCGGCCCGGCGTGGCGCTACCTCGCCGAGGTCAAGTACCGCCTCTGGACCGACCACGCCGTCCCCTCGCCCGCCCACGACCACCTCATCAACGACGTCATCGCCTTCGGCGAGGCCTGCCGCCTCGCGTTCACCCTGCTCACCCAGCGCGAGTCCGGCCGCCGCCAGGTCGTCGCCCACTTCCACGAGTGGATGGCCGGCGTCTGCATCCCCATGCTCCGCAAGGAAGACTGGCCGGGCGCGCTCGTCTTCACCACGCACGCCACGCTGCTCGGCCGCTACCTCGCGATGAACCACCCGGCGTTCTACGACCACCTGCCCTTCTTCGACGCCAACGCCGAAGCATCCCACTACAACATCGACACCCAGCACCGCCTCGAGTGCGCCGCTGCCCACGGCTCGCACGTCTTCTCCACCGTCTCCGACGTCACCGGCGACGAGTGTGCCCACCTGCTCGGCCGCAAGCCCGACGTCATCCTCCCCAACGGGCTCAACATCACCCGCTTCGCCGCCGGACACGAGTTCCAGGTCCTGCACAACCAGTTCAAACAGCGCATCCACGAGTTCACCGTCGGGCACTTCTTCCCGTCGTACTCGATGGACCTCGACCGCACGCTCTACTTCTTCACGTCCGGCCGATACGAGTTCCGCAACAAGGGCATGGACCTCACCATCGAAGCCCTCGCCCGCCTCAACCACCGCCTCCGCGAGGCCGGCTCGGACATCAACGTCGTCTTCTTCATCATCACCCGCGCGCCGTGCCGATCGATCAACGTCACCGCGCTCGAGCAGTCGGCCATGCTCGCCGAGTTCCGCACCTGCGCCGACGCCATCACCGACCAGATCGCCGATCGCCTGTTCATCTCCGCCGCCGCCGGTGAGATCCCCGACCTCAACGCGCAGATCGACGAGTACTGGCGCCTGCGCCTGCGCCGCAACATCCAGCAGTGGCGCCGCGACCTGCCCCCGCCCATCGTCACGCACGACCTGCGGGACGACGCCACCGACCCCGTGCTCAACAACCTCCGCCGATGCCGGCTGTTCAACCACGAGAACGACCCGGTCAAGGTCGTCTTCCACCCCGACTTCATCACGTCGTCCAACCCGCTGTTCCAGCTTGAGTACGACCAGTTCGTCCGCGGCTGCCACCTCGGCGTGTTCCCGTCGTACTACGAGCCGTGGGGCTACACGCCGCTCGAATCGATCGCCCTGGGCGTGCCCGCCATCACGTCCGACCTCGCGGGCTTCGGCGCGTACCTCAAGGCCCTGCTGCCGGACTACGAAGACAAGGGCATGGTCCTGATCCACCGCCGCGGCCGCGACTTCCACGCCTCGGCCGACGAACTCGCCGACCAGATGTTCCGCTTCTGCCAACTCGACCAACGCGGCCGCATCAACCTGCGCAACCGCGTCGAATCCTTCAGCGAACACTTCGATTGGTCGAACCTCGGGCGCAAGTACAACGATGCGCACGACCTGGCGCTGGAGCGGGCCAAGGCGGCGGAGGCTGGGGATGGGTAGCGCAAGACTGATCGGTTGACGATCGTTGCGAAGGCACACGGAGGCACCCGACCTGGCATGACACCGCGCGGCCTGATCTTTCGAGCAGTATCGGCAGTGTTGATACTGAGTTTGTACCTCGTCCTATATGAACCGTTCGCTCGGTGGACAGGCAAATGGCCCGCACCGTATTGGATGGCGACTGGACTTGGTGTCTTGCTCCTGTTCTTGATGATGCGGCCAAATCTCAAGCACTTGCTTTGGGTGCTCCCACTTGCTTTAGCAGTTACTTACTTGACATGGTTGCTCGACCACGGGCTGGAGAGGATGCTGGATGATTATTGGGGCGTTCGAATCGTGCGATTTCCGCGGTGGTTCACGATGTTCAATGATCTCGTTGCACCACCTCTAATCTACCTGGCATTAGTGATTGCCATGCGCCGCCGTGACTATTCCATCAGCAGCTATCGCCTAATGCTGTCGCTCATGTGCTTTGTTTGCGTCTTTTTTGCGATGCACCTTGTCGATGGTGCTATTGCGTCGATCAGAGTACCTATACACCCGTTTGGCACAATCGATCGAGATGTATTTGGTTTCCGACTCGGTTTGTATCTCCTCTTCACAGTCTTTGTCTCGGCATCTGCCGTTCTGACTGTTACCAAATGCAGCTTCGTCTTGAAGAGGAACTCAGCCCAAAGAAGCAGCGTCACCCTTTCTGATGGGCCGACTGCATAGTGTTTCAACGTCGCGGCCAGATACGGGGTCGGGAGTCGTTTGAAGGATGGTACGGTGATTCGATGCGTTACACCGAATTCCGTGATGCGATCCAGCGGGGGCTGCGGCGACGCGGATCGGGGATGACGTGGGCCGAGTTGCGCGAGGCGCTCGACCTGCCCTACGACCGGCCGTGCCCGGAGTGGGCGAAGCGCCTGGAGGCGGAGATCGGATTGACGCGCGTCAAAGGATCGGGCCGGGCGCTGGTGTGGCGGGTCGAGTGAGTGAAGCTGCGTTGCAACGCAACGCAGGGAGCGCGTTGGAGGGACGGGAAGCACTGCACTGCGTTGCAGTGCAGCTTTGGCACAGGGATGCGGGTGCGGGTGCCCTGCTCTGACCCGTAGGGCAGAGCAGGTGTGGTGCTCGGGCGGAACTCACACCTTGCCGCTGCGCGGTCAAGATGTGGCACCCGGTGGGATGTAATCCGATCCGTGCCACGGGTCAGGCGGTCGCGGTCGCCTCGACCTTTTCCAGCCAGGCGTCCATGCGGGTTTTGATCATGTCGCGGACTTCGATGTAGCGGGCGACGCGGGCGGCGAAGTCGCCCTCGGCGACGGACGGGTCGGGGAGGTCCCAGAAGAAGCGGGCTTTCACGCCCGGCCAGGCGGCGGGACAGGACTGCTCGGCGCCCGAGCAGACGGTGATGAGATAGTCGACGTCGACCTTGCCCATGTAGGCGTCGATCCCCTCAGCTCTGTGGCTGGAGATATCGACGCCGAGGTCTTGCATAGCGGCGACGGCCTCATCGCGGAGCTTGCCGGGCTCGACGCCACTGGAGTAGACCTCGAACTTATCGCCGGCGTGGTGGCGGAGCATCCCCTCGGCCATCTGGCTGCGCGAGGAGTTGTGCGTGCAGACAAACATGACGGCGGGCTTGCGGGCTGCATCAGTCATCGAGTGGCCTCTGTAACGAAGGGGTGTCGGTCAAAGTAACCGCGTGCAAGGTCCGTGGCGTTGCCGCTGCGTCCGCGGATCGTTCAGTTTGCGCAACGGGCACACGATCCTGCCGTTGACCCGTTGCGTCACGCCCAGTACGGTCGACCCGAACCTGCAATCCTGCTGAGCTTTTCCAATCGGAGCCGAAATGAGCCTTCCTCAACGACTGTCTATGGCCGTGTTGTGCTTTGCGTTTGCCACGGGGGCGTTCGCGCAACCCTCGGGCCCGCTGTTGATGATGCCCGAGCCGATCGAGGGGTTCGTCACGAGCACCACGCCGATCGGCGATCCACAGGCACCTCAGGCCTATCTCATCTCCATGCAACAGCAAGGCATGGTCAATCAGGTTCAGGTCATGGTGGAGCTCCGCGATCTGAGCGAACCTGGACCGCGCGTGGCGTCAACCAAGGCTTACGTCAACGCGTTCGTCGACTCTTTGGTGGAAGCGGGCCTCGAGATCGCCGAGTCAGATATGCCCGAGCTCACCCCCGAGGCCACCTCGGACACCTTCACCGTGGACATCTCCTTCACTCGCCCGGATGGCAACACCATCTTTACCCGGCAATTGATCTTCTTCACCGACCGCGGCTACTGCGTGCGGGTCATCGCGGGGTCTGAAGAGTCGCTTGAAATACTCACCGAATGGGCCTCCTTTATCCAACCCATCACCGGCGACGAGTGAGACCGAACGCGATCGCTTCGGCTCGGGACGGTCATCGCGATCAGACGGAGGCCCGCAACCGGCGGCGGAGTGCGAGCAGGCCGAGGGAGAGGCCGGCGGCGAGGGTGCCGGGTTCGGGGACGGGGTTGATGGGGCCGACGTAGAAGTTGTCGACGACGCTGCCATCGACGGAGTTGGCGACATAGCCCTCGGGGAGCAGGAAGACGGGCGAGCCGCCGAGGGCGACGGTGAAGTTGGCCTTGCGGGAGTTGAACTCGCCCTCGACGCGGACGGAGATGCTGGCGGCGAGGGTGAGGGTGATGGGCTGATCGACGAGGACGTCGGCGGTGGACGTCATGGTCGGGTTCTCGCTGGACAGGCCCGCGGCGGAGAAGGAGGAGCCGCCGTTGATCCCGCCGCTGATGTTGCTGAGGTCGGTGAAGCTGGTGTCGCCGCCGAAGCTGACTTGGGCGATGAGCTCGACGATGTCGGGCGCGTCTTCGAAGCCGGGCTGGCGGGTGACAATGACGTCGGAGATGAGCAGGAAGCCCGAAGCGCGGGCGCTGGCAAAGCCCGAGGGTCCGGCGGTGTCTTCGGTGGCGGAGATCGCGGCCTCGACTTGGCCGCTGATGAAGCCGTCGCTGGAGCGGGCGATGGCGAAGCCGCTGCGGGTCAGGCCGCTGCCCTCGAAGGCGTCCATCGCGATGCGGGTGTTGCCATCCAGGCCGACGCCGAAGTCGCTGAAGCCGCTGCCGGAGACCTGGGCGATCTGTGAGTATTGCGTGGCGTGGGTTGCCGGCGAGATCGCGATCAGGGATGCCACGGCCACAGCGGGGGCCACAACGGATGTCCAGAACTTCATGATTTCCTCCTCCTGCGAGCCACGTCGTTCGCGGCAGAAACTTCTAATCGTGCAACGCACATGATAAAGCCGATCGCCCTTTTGCGGAACGGTTGACCTTCAAGAAGGGGCCGAGGCGGTTGATCTGGTCAGGCCGACTCGGTGCCCGTGAAGTGGCCGTCCTGGATCGGCACGGCGAAGTCGAGCACGTCGTGCAGCACGGCCGCGGGGGAGCCCATCGAGTTGACCTTCTCGATCAGTTCGGGCGGGTACTCATCGAGGACCGGGCGCGTCTCGGCTTCGTAGACCTGCCAGCGGCGGCGGATGACTTTTTCGTCCGCGTCGTCCATGCGGTTTTCTTTGAGGGCCCGTCGGCGGAGGCGCTCGAACATCGCGTTCTCGTCGTCGCAGGCGAGGTGGATGATTTTGAGTACGTCGATGTGTGCCTTCATCAGCCTGGCTTGCTCGGCGGTGCGGGGGATGCCGTCGAGGATGAGCATGTCGTCGTCGGGCTTGTAGAGGCCGAGCACGGTGTAGGCCTTGATGGTGCGGGCCCACATCTGGACGGTGAGTTCGTCGGGGACGAGCTCGCCGCGGGAGGAGTGTTCGTAGAACTGGCGGCCGAGGTCGGAGTTGATGTCGATGTTGCGGAAGACGTCGCCGCAGGACATGTGGAAGAAGCCGGGGATGCGGCCGAGGATGGCGCCCTGCGTGCCCTTGCCGGCGCCGGGCGCGCCGAAGAGGAGAATCGTGCGGTAGATGGGATGGTCGACGGGAGTGGACATCGCGGAAAGGTAACGCGCCACTGACACGGTGTCGCCCCCGCGGCGCGGGAGATGAGGCCCGCCCGGCCGGACGGCGAGCAAGCTCGCCTGCGAAACGTCACAGCTCCCCTAAAGTCCCCGTCGAACGCTCAGATCAGCCCCAGCGCCAGGGCGGCCTCGTCGGGGATCATCGACTTGTCCCACTTCGGCTCCCAGACGAGGTTCACGACGGCCTCGGTCACGTCCTCGGCCTCCTCGGCGGCGAGGCGGACCTGCTCGGGGAGCGTCTGGGCCTCGGGGCAGGCGGGGCTGGTGAGGGTCATGTTGATCGCGCAGTAGCCGGTCTTGGGGTTGACCTTGACGAGGTAGATGAGCCCGAGGTCGTAGACGTTGACGGGGATCTCGGGGTCGTAGACCTGCTTGATCCGCTCGATCACGCGGCCCTCGGGCGTGTCGGGGTTCTCCGTCTCGGTGGGCGGGATGAGCTTTTGCTTCTTGGCCTCGGCCGTGTCGTGAATCCGCATGGTTGAATTGTAGGGGCGGAAGGTTGGGGTGGTTCGGGTTTGGACAGGATGGACTGGATCGACGGGATTTACAGGATGAGACATTGATCTAGAACTACGACATCCAGTGTTCCATCCTGTTAATCCTGTCTATCCCGTCATCCTGTCCAACCGGAAGAGGCAAGCGTGCCGGTCACGCGGCGTCGGCGAGGGCCTGGATGCGTTGGATCATGGCGTGCAGGCCGTTGCGGCGGGTGGGGGAGAGGTGTTCGTCGAGGCCTAGCTCTTTGACGAGTCCCTCGGCGTCGGCGGCGCGGGCCTGATCGACGGGCAGGCCGTCGTAGAGGCTGAGCAGGACGGCGATGAGGCCGTTGACGATGTGGGCGTCGGAGTTGGCGATGACGTCGACGGTTTGACCGGTGCCGTTTTGGGGCGGGCGAGTGGCGAGCTTGAGCCAGACGTTGGACTGGCAGCCGTGGACGCGGTTGGCCTCGGTGACGTCGGCGTCGTCCATCTTGGGGACCTTCTTGCCGAGGTCGATGAGGTATTGGAAGCGGTCGTCCCAGTCGTCGAGGAAGGCGAAGCCGTCTTTGATCTCGTCGATGGTGGGGAGGGTGGCGGGCATGGTTTGATTGTAGTCGGGCGTTTTTTTGTTGATCGGGTTTGGACAGGATGACAGGATTGAACAGGATTGACGGGATATGCAGGAAGGCAGCAAGGACACGACAGATCGAAGGTCCTCTTCCACTATTCTCATCCTGTTGATCCTGTAAATCCCGTCATCCTGTCCAAACGGAACCACGGCAGACAAGCTCAGCGAAAGAAGCCCACGGCTTTCTTGACGCCCTCGACCAAACGGTCGACCTCGTCGGTCGTGTTGTAGAGGGCGAACGAGGCGCGGACGGTCGCGGGGACGCCGAAGCGGTCCATCAGGGGTTCGCAGCAGTGGTGGCCGGTGCGGACGGCGACGCCCTGCCGGTCGAGGACGGGGCCGAGGTCGTAGGCGTGGACGCCTTCGACCACGAACGACACGACGGCGGCCTTCTTCTCGGCCGTGCCGATCAGCCGCAGGCCGTCGACCTCGTCAGCCAATCGCGCGGCCGCGGCGTCGTGCAGGGCCTTCTCGTGGGCCTTGATCGCCTTGAAGTCCTGCCCGCTGAGCCAGTCGACGGCCGCGCCGAAGGCGATGCCCCCGGCGATGTTCGGCGTGCCGGCCTCGAAGCGGTGCGGCGGGTCGGCGTACTCGGATTTCTCCAGCGTGACCCGGCTGATCATCTCGCCGCCGGATTGATACGGCGGCATCTTCGCGAGCTTGTCGGGCTTGGCGATGAGTGCGCCGACGCCGGTCGGGCCGAACATCTTGTGCGCCGAGATCGCCAGGAAATCGCAGCCCCACTTCTGGACGTCGACGGGGCCGTGCGCCGTGGCCTGGCACGCATCAACGACCGTCACCGCGCCGGCGCGCTTGGCGCGGGTGACCAACTCGCTGACCGGGTTGATCGTGCCGAGCACGTTCGACACGGCGGTGAACGCGGCGATCTTCACGCGGCCGGAGTCGAGGTGCTTGCGGAAGGCGTCGAGGTCGAGCAGGCCGTCGTCGAGCACGGGGCAGACGACGAGCTCAGCGCCGGTGCGCTCGCAGGCGATCTGCCACGGGACGATGTTGGAGTGGTGCTCCATGTGGGTGATGAGCACCTGGTCGCCGGGCTTGAGGCCGCAGGTCGGGTGGGCGGTGGCGTAGCTGTGGGCGACGAGGTTGATGGCCTCGGTCGCGCCGCGGGTGAAGACGACGCCGGCGGCATCGGGGGCGTTCACGAAGCGGGCGAGCTTGAGGCGGGCGTCCTCGTAGGCCTGGGTCGCGCGCTCGGCGAGGGCGTGCAGGCCGCGGTGGACGTTGGCGTTGTCGCGCTCGTAGTAGTGGGCGAGGGTGTCGAGGACGGCGCGAGGCTTCTGCGAGGTCGCGGCGTTGTCGAGGTAAGCCAGCGGCTTGCCGTGGACGTCCTGATGGAGGATCGGGAACTCGGCGCGGATCGCCGCTACATCCAGCGACGGGGTCGCCGTGGCGGGGTCGGCGGGGGGGTG
>JBCCQE010000003.1:0-180119 GCA_039024495.1 Planctomycetota bacterium
CTTCCACCGCGAAGCCGACGGACGACTCAAGCTCGGCACCAACACCGTCACCGGCGAGTCCCGCCACCTCATCGTCCCGCGCGGCGTCGAGCTCCACCCCGTCACCGACGACATGGCCCTCTGCCGACCCGAGCTTCAGCACAAAGAAACCGGCGCCCCTAAGAAGCTCACCCTCACCGACGCCGAAGACGCCTGGTTCCTCCGCGTCAACCACATCACCCACTACGGCACCGACCCCCACCTCGAAAAGCTCACCATCCACCCCAAGAACCCGCTGCTCTTCCTCAACATCGACGCCTCCCCAGGCTCCACCGCCCTCATCTGGGACCACATCGAAGACGAGCCCGGCGTCCCCTGCCCCAACCCGCGACTCGTCATCTCACGCAGCGACTACACCAACATCGTCACCGAGCCCGTAACCGTCGACATCCGCTCCTTCGGCGTCCGCTGCCCACCCTGCACCGCCGAGCTGCCGACCTACGGCATCATGGGGATCTTCCACCTGCTCAACCCGGCGCTCGCCTTCCTCTGGCGCCTCGTCGCGCCCCGCGGCCACGGCAACCCCTCCATCGTCGATCAGGGCGGCATGCAGTCCGAGGGTGTCGGCTCGTACTGGCCCTTCGCCACCGGCCGCCGCGTCGATCAGGCCAACATCCTGCTCGACCAGATCTACGAAACGACCGACACCATGTTCATCCTCTGCCCCAACCAGCACGTCGGCTGCTGGAACGTCGGCTTCGCCCCGCAGTGGATCGCCCGCGAGTACCTCTCCCGCCGCGGGTCCAACCCGTTCAACCCCGACCACCTCGTGCCCAGCCGATGCCCGCTGCTCGGCCGCACCCGCCAGACCATCCAGGTCGAGGGCCAGCAGATCGGCCACTGGTTCCTGCAGGTCGAGTCGCAGCCCGAGGTCGGCGAAGAGGCCTACGACAAGGGTGCGAAGATGCTCAAGGACTTCTTCGACGAACAGCTCAACAAGTTCATGGTCGACGACCTCGCCCCACAAGGCCGCGAGATCATCCAAGCCTGCCTCGACGGCGCCACCCTCGACCAATACGACGCGCTGAGCAAGCCATGACCTCAAACACAACGATGCGTCCCAGCAGCCCGTCCACCACCCCGCGCAGCCCCGTTCGCCGATGGCCGGCGATTGGGCTGCTGGCCGGGCTAGCCCTGTCGTTCGCGTCGCCCATCGCCGCCGATGAGCCAGTCGGCGCGGCCCGCCTCGACATCATGGCCCACAACGACAACGTGCAGAAGTCCAACTTCGGCACGAACTCTTTCCTGCTGCGAAACATCGGCGACAAGGACATTGTCGAGTTCGAGCTCGACGTCACCGAAGCGCTCTTCCCCGACACCGTCTTCGACCCCGCGGGCAAGGCCGGCGACAGCGTCGCCAAACCCCTCAAGTTCGACCGCAACACCGCCACCGGCGCCGTGCACCACCCCGGCCCCACCGGGCCGCACTACATCGGCCCCGGCGGCGACCGAGGCTACGAACGCCTGCTCATCGCCTTCGACCCCCAGGCCGACAACGGCTTCAACCCCGGCGAAGCCCTCGGCTTCTCCATCGACATGGACCCCAACTCCATCGCCGGCACCCGCAAACGCCCGCTCGACCAGGGCAGCAACCCCCCCTGGGACGTCGGCGGCGTCTCCGGCGCCGAACTCATCGGCTCCACCTTCCGCATCACTTTCGCCGACGGCTCCACCGCCACAGGCCAGCTCTTCAGCACCGCCACTCAAGCCGGCTCCCAAGGCATCGCCACCCAGACACCCCGCGACGCCCAAGTCGAACTCACCGTCAACGACCAACCCCCCGGCCACGTCGGGACCTACGCCGACAACGGCCCAACGATCGTCGTCAACGGCCAGGCCGGCCTCCGCGTCCGCGTCGTCGTCGCCAAAGGCATCATCCAACCCACCGACCCCTACGACGACAAGCTCGCCCGCCAGCTCCAAGCCCTCAGCGACCAACCCTTCCCCGCGAACAACGCCGCCGAGTTCCAATTCGCAGACGTCACACTCACCGGCCAGCCCCTCGACATCTCCGCCGAGTTCGACTTCTCAACCATCCAAGGCTACGACTTCCAAGCCGACCCCAACCGCCCGCTCAGCGTCGACGAAGACAAAACCCCCCTCGCCATCATCGCCGCCGTTATCGACCCCGACCACGACAACCTCCCCGCCGGCCCCGTCACCCGCCCCATCTACCTCACGCACGAGTGACCAACACGCTGGCAGCTGACCTCCCCCTTGGTTTGATGCCACCGCTTGGTGCTTAAAGTTCATCAAAGAAAAGCTGCCGCGACCGCACGACCGTCCAGCAATGCAAACTCCCGAGCAGCAGGCCCGATCCGGCCTCACTCCATCGCCATCCATGCGTAAGGCGTTCCGCGGAGGGCGTCTTCAACCTCGGCGTGGTTGGTCACCACCTGCGACAACGAACCAGGATTCGTACGGGCGTACCGCGGCTTGGGATCGATCGGCGTCAACCCCAGATACGCGGCGATCCTCAGATATGCCTCTCGCGGATGAGCCTCCACGTGATCTTCGTACCACAACCGCAGAGTCGGCTGGTCACCCAGCGCATTGTCGGTATCGCGATAGACGCGATCCATCTGCTCAAACAACGCAACGACGGGACGCTTGACACCCCCAACCCCGCAACACGCAACATCAATCGCGACGGCCTGCGGCTCGAGAGTTTCCTCCGCCGGAACATGCCACCGCCCACGCCGCCAGCCCATCTCAAACGAAACCAGCTGACGCAGATAATTACGACGACGCAGCACGATAAAACGACCAACTCCCAACCGCTTCAACGCCGTCACATACTCGGCAGGCGTCATGCGCAGACACGCCGCCTCTAGCTGCTGATCCGGGTGGCACTTGGTCTCGAAACCATACACCGCGGCACGGCTCGCACTCATCCGATCCCCCAAAAGGTCAAGCGGGGGCTCGTTCCGCTGCTCCGCCAGATCGCCGCGGTGCTGCCGCTCGAAAACTTCGCCATCCCACTCAATCTCGCTCGGGTCGTGCGCCCGCAACATCCAAGCCAGAACGGTACTCCCACAACGTCCCGTGTGAAGCATCGCAACTCGCCCCGAACCAACCATCAAGGCATCCCGTGAGAAGTGAGTCGGCCGGGACTCGAACCCGGAACCAGCGGCTTAAAAGGCCGATGCTCTACCGATTGAGCTACCGACTCGCACGCCACGCGCCTAACTCATCCGCGCGGCCAAGCCCCGCACTATACCGGCCGCCCGCCCACCGCGGCGATACCATCCCCCCATCGCGACGGACCGCCTCGATTTCGCCCACGCCACCACCGACGCCCCCGCGCGCGTCGCCGTCATCGCCGAGCTAGGCGTTAACCACGACGGCAACCCCGACGAGGCCGCCCGCCTCCTCGACGCCGCCGCCCAAGCCGGGGCCCACGCCGTCAAGCTCCAGCTCTTCCGACCCGATCGGCTGCTCTCCGCCGACGCCCAGCTCGCCAAGTACCAGGAGTCCGCCGCCGACGACCCGCGCACCATGCTCGACGCGCTCACCCTCCCCCTCGACACCATGGCCGCCCTCGGCCACGCCGCCCACGACCGCGGCCTCGCCTTCGTCGTCACGCCCTTCTCCCTCGAAGACGTCGACGACCTCGCCGCCCTGCCGATCGACGCCGTCAAGATCGCCTCACCCGACGCCGTCAACGCCCCCCTGCTCGACCGCGCCGCCGCGCTCGGCAAGCCCGTGCTCATCAGCACCGGCACCTGCGACAACGCCGAGCTCGACCACGCCGCACGCATCGCCCAAACCTCCGGCTCCGCTTCCGGGACTTCCGGCCCTTCCGGGGGGGCGCTCCTCCAGTGCGTCTCCAGCTACCCCGCGCCCACCGACCAAGCCGCCCTCGGCGGAATCGCCAAGCTCCGCTCCTCTTGGGACGACCTCCTGCCCGACGCACCCCGCCTCCGCGTCGGCTACTCCGACCACACGCCCGGCATCGCCACCGGCGCCCTCGCCGTCGCCGCCGGCGCGTGCCTGCTCGAAAAACACCTCACGCTCGACCCCGCCCGCCCCGGCCCCGACCACGCCGCCTCGCTCTCGCCCCAAGCCTTCGCCGACTACGTCCGCCAAGCCCGGCAAGCCGCCGCCATGCTCGGCCCCATCGCCAAACGCGTCCAACCCTGCGAGGCCGATGTCGCCCGCGTCGCCCGCCAGTCCCTCTGCACCACCCGCGACCTCCCCGCCGGCCACACCCTCACCCCAGACGACCTCGCCATCCAACGCCCCGGCACCGGCATCCCCGCCGCATCGCTCCAAGCCACAATCGGCCGCACCCTCCGAACCGCACGACCCGCCCACACCGTGCTGCTCCCACAACACCTCGCGTAGCCCGGGAACGCACCCCACATCACACTCAGAAGCCAACCCGCACCGGCTCCGCCACGGCCGCCGTCCCGTGCAGCGCCCCCTTCAACCGCCCCAACAGCATGAACAGCAGCACGATCGCCCAGATAAACAAACCAAAAAACACCAGACTTGTAAAACAATTAAAGACCTGCGCCGCAACACCAAAGGCCTGCGCCGTCGAAGACGCCACGCTCGTCTCCGCAAGGATCGCCAGCGGGATCAACACGACCCACGTCGCCAGGTTCACCCCAAGCATCAACAGCATGCACCACTTGGTCTGACGGGCCAATCCCTCCGCCGGCACTCGCAATATCAGCCGGCGCGCATGCCAAAACAGCCCGACAAACCCCGCGTAATACGCCACCACACAGGCCAAGCCAATCGGAATCGCGACAAACAAGGCAAGCAACTCCGCCTCAAGCGCCAAGAACAGCACCAGCAGCAGCGTCCAAATCGGCCCACCAAGCAGCGTGCTCAACACCCCCCATCGCGCCAGCCGCCGAGCCGCAAACCTCGACTCCGCCGCCCCAGGCTCCGGCGTGCTCAGCCGCCACACCGCCACGCCAAACGTCGCGAACAAAGCAATCACAAAAAGCCCGATCAACGCCGCCATCAACACGGCCCCCAGTTCCTCGACCCCGTTCGTCGCCGCGAGCAACGCCGCAATGACCGCCAACACGATGACCAAGATGTAGCTCGGGATCGCCGCCAGGATCACGATCAAAAGCAGCTTCCACCCCCCGCGCACCCGATCCAGCCACGCCCGATCCGCGTAACGAAGCAAGTCGCCCACCAGCGATTCCATCACCGGCTTGCCGCACTCCGGACAACTCCCCTCGGCCAAGGCCCCGCGCAAATCAAACCCGCACCCCCGGCAAAGCACCGACTGCGCCAGCCGCCCCTCCGCATCGAACGCGTAGTCCCCCGACACATCGCCCAGCCCGGACAACGCACCCCCGCTCGCTCCCCCACCCATTGCCGACGACGAATCGAATCCGGAAGCTCCCACCGCCCGAGCTTACCCGAATCCCGCGCATGCCCGGCACCGCCCGCCACGCCTACACCGCAAGCGCCACCGCCCCATCCTCCTGCGTCTGGCGCCTCAACTCGACCCACCAAAGGATCGACAACACCAACGCCCACACGTACCCCACCCCCACCCCCGCCATCGCCAGCGTCGTCCCGCACTGAATCACGAAGAACAGGCCCATCATCCCGCCCGCAGAGGCAAAGTTGAACCCGGCATTCACCTGGGTCCTCTGCGACACCACCGCCCCGCTCGCGTCCCGCGTCGTCACCTCCATCAGCGAACTCCCGTCGCCATACGTCGTCATCACCGTCGTCGTCTCACCGCCGCCCGCCGCCGGCTGCTTCCACGTGTGCGTCGCTCCCGACGTCGGCCCACCGCCCGCGCTACTCGCCGCGCTCCCCCCCGCCGAGCTCGCCGCCTGCGCCATGCTCCCCGACGCCGAGGTCATGCTCTGCGCCGACGCCACCATCAAGAACTGCCCCACCCCCAACACCACCCCGCTCACCACCAAAATCGCCGCCACCGCCCGCGCTTGACGCGCCAGCTTCACCCGCAACACGCGCACCAGCAGACGACCCAGATACACCACCAACGCCGCCATCGACACCGCGCCCAACGCCATCGCCACGCCCGCCACGCCCTGCCCCACCAACGCCAGCGGCCCCATCGTCGGAGCCATCATCGACGCCCCGCTCCAAAACATCGCCACCGTCACCCCCGCCGACACCAGGTAACTCGCCAGACGCGACACCTCCACCCAACGCGCCACCCAAACCGACCACGCATCCCCCGCCCGCCGCCCCGACGGCTCCGCCGCCGTAAACCCAAACACCCCCCAAGCCCAAACCCCCGCCGCCAGCAAGCCCATCCCGGACGCCAGCAGCATCCACCCCCACGCACCGCCCCCCATCCCGCCTCGCAACGCACCCATGATCCCACCCACCGCGCCTAAGACGCCCGCCACCATCGTCAGCCCAAACCCCGCATAAAGCAGCACCAGCCCGCGCACCACCCCGCTCCGCCACCCCGGGTCCGCCGCCCGCAGCAGCGAGCTCCGCATCGTCGCTCCCACCGACGCCCCGCACACCCCGCACCCCTCGCTCGGCCGCAGCCCCTTCAGCTCCGCCCCGCACGACGCGCAGTCCAGCGACTCCGTCAGACGACCCAGCGTGTCCAGCCCGTACCCGCCCCACAGCGGACGCAGGCTCGACGCCACATCCGCGCCGCACTCCGGGCAGCTCCCATCTGCCATCGCCCCCCGCAGGTCATACCCGCACGCCACGCACGTCACGCTCTCCACCAACCGCCCCTGCTCGTCCAGCAGGTCCCCCGCCAAAGCCGTGACCAGTTCACTCATCCGCGCAGCCTAACCCACCCCGCCCTCGACCAACACCGAACCCGCCGACGCCTCCGCCCACTCCCGATCCGCCGCCCGCCGCACCGCCCAACCCAGCCGCCGATACAGCAGGATCAACAACACCAACCCCCAGATCACACACACCCCAACCCCAAGCCCAACAAACGACTGCACCGCACGCAACACCGGCCGCTCCGGCATCGGCGGAGCCACCGCCCCAGTCCCCGTCACCTGCTCCGACCAAAGCAACCGCCCCCCGTCCTCACCCACGCGCTCCTGCCTCCACCACACGCTTCCGTCCGCGTAAATCCTCGTCCGCTCCACCAGCGCCCCGGCCTCCGGGTCAACCGATTCTTCAAGACGCTCATCGGCGGCCTCAAGCGCCTCTCCGCCGGACGCGCGCTCCGCCATCGACACCGACCCGAGTTTCACTCGCGCAGAACTGCCCACCCCCAACTGCTGCACCAATTGCACCCCCCCCAACAACACGCCGAGCACCAACACGCCCACCGCCACCCACTTCGCCTGTTGTGCCAGCCGCGCCGCCCCAGCCACCGCCAGCACCCCGGACGCAAACGCCAGCAAACCCCAGTGCTCGAATGCCTGCACCACCACCTCCACCTGCATCACCGCCAGATGCACCCCGCTCCACCAACGCGGTAACACAAACGCCCCACCCACCAGCACCGACAACACCCCCGGCAACCCGAAAAACACAACCAGCCCCAAACCCAGCGCCGCCGCCCACCGTGCCACCAGCGCCGCACGCCGCAGCCTTTCGATGCCCGGCCCACCCTCCGTCACCGTCGCACGGAACACCGCCCACACCAGCAACGAGCCACACCCCACTCTAATGATCACAAAGTTCAACGCGCTCAACGCCCTGTCCCACCACGCCAGCCCCCCCACCGCTTCGCGCGCCCCCCAGAAGTGAATCCTCGCAAACACCGAGTTCATCACCAGCGACGCCGCAATCGCCACCACCGATGCCACAAAGAGCAACCCAAGCCCAGACCGCACCCGCCCCAGCCACGCCGGGCTCACCGCAGCACTGCGTCGACCTGTCGAAGCCCCGAACACGCACTTAAGTTAGCAACCACAGCCCGCCAAACCACTCCACCGCCGCAACTCCGCACTACCACTCACGCAGGCGTCGGCATCGCCCCCGCCGGCGGCGCGTCCTCGTCCCGCTCCGGCTCGGGCTTGGGCACCGCCGCCGCCTCCTCCGCCTCCTTCTTCGCCTTCTCGGCCTCGAGCAGCTCGCTCACCGTCGGCTTGCCCAACGGCTCGCCCTTCATGATCTTGTCCACCTCTTCGTACGTCAGCGTCTCGTGCTTGATCAACGCCTCGGCCAACGCCTCGCACTGCTCCTTGTGCTCGCCAATCATCCGCTCGGACTGCTCATACGTCTCGCGGATGATCCGCTCGACCTCGTCGTCGATCAGCTTGGCCGTCTCGTTGGAGATCTTCACGCCCGACTCCCACGGCTGACGGTTCGGGTCGTCGGAGAACAGCCGGAACCCGACCTTATCCGACATCCCGTACTCCATCACGATCGCCTTGGCGATCGCGTTCGCCATGCGGATGTCGCCGGCCGTGCCCGTGTACTGATCGCCCGTGAACAGCTCCTCGGCGATCCGCCCCGCGTGCGCCACCCGCAGGTCCGCAAGCAGCCGCCGCTTCGACTGGATCCGACGGTCCTTCTCCGGCAGCCACATCGCCGAACCCAGCGCCCGGCCACGCGGGATGATCGTCACCTTGTGCAGCGGCTCCGAATCCTCGTCGTAATAAAGAATTGTCGCGTGCCCCGCCTCGTGATACGCGATCACCTTCTTCTCGTCTTCGTCCACCTTCGCCGACTTGCGGCTGCGGCCGTACCGCACCTTGTCCCGCGCCTCTTCCAGATCGTCCTGCTCGACAAAATCCTTGCCCAGCAGCGTCGCCGCGATCGCCGCCTCGTTGATCACCGCCTCCAGGTCCGCGCCCGAGAACATCGGCGTCCCGCGCGCCAGCTTCTCAAGCTGCACGTTCGGCGACATCTTCACCTTCCGCGCGTGCACGCTCAGGATCTCCATCCGCCCCTTGATGTCCGGCATCGGCACGTGCACCTGCCGGTCGAACCGCCCCGGCCGAGTCAACGCCGGGTCCAGCACGTCCGACCGGTTCGTCGACGCGATCACGATCACCTGGTCCGACGACTCAAAGCCGTCCATCTCCACGAGGATCGCGTTGAGCGTCTGCTCGCGCTCGTCGTGCCCGCCCGATGAGAAGCCCGAACCCCGCCGCCGACCGACCGCGTCGATCTCATCCATAAAGATGATGCACGGCGCCGACTCCTTCGCCTGCTTAAACAGGTCCCGCACCCGGCTCGCGCCCACGCCGACAAACATCTCCACGAAATCCGAGCCCGAGATCGAGAAGAACGGCACGTCCGCCTCGCCCGCCACGGCCTTCGCCAACAGCGTCTTGCCGCAGCCCGGCTCGCCGATCAGCAGCACGCCCCGCGGCACCCGCCCGCCCAGCCGCTGAAACTTCTTGGGGTTCTTCAGAAACTCGATGATCTCCGTGACCTCGTCCTTGGCCTCCTCGATGCCGGCCACGTCCGAGAGCATGATCGTCGAGTGCTCCTTGTTCATCAGCTTGTGACGCGACCGCCCGAAGCTGCCGAGCATCCCGCCCGGCCCGCCCCCCGCCGATCGCATCGCGCGGATGAAGAAGAAATAGATCAGCAACGCAATCAACAACACCGGCCCGAACGTGATCAACAGCGTCGTCAGCAGGTTGTTGCTCGGCTCGTTGGTGAACTCCACGCCAAGCTGATTCAGCTCGTACGTGTAGTCGTCGATCTGCTCGCGGTGCAGCGCCACCCGCACCCGCCCGGTGCCCGCGCCCTCCGCCTCACCCTCGATGTCTTCCTTCACGGTCGCCGTGATCTGCGACTCGCGCATCTTGACTTCTTCGAGCTCCCCATCTACCGCCATCGTGCGGAATTCCTGCCACGTGATCGCATCCGCCGCGTTCCGCGCGTTGCTCATCATCAGCACCAGCGCCACCGCAAGGCCCGCCAGCAGCACCCACCCCAGCGCCCCGCGCCCACCCATCAACGACGGCGGCTTGCCCCCGCGCTTGCCGCCCTTGCCGTTCTTGTCCGAGTCCTCGCTGGGCTTCTGATTCGGCCGTTCCTGATCCGTCATGCCGTCTCCGACGTCTTACTAAAATCCACGCACGGACTAAATCTTAGTCGCTCCAGACGCCCCGCGGCCGGGCAGCCTGCCACGCCCGATTATCGTCCCATTCCGCCCGGCGATCCATCCTCGCTCCCGCTCGCCGCTCCGCCATCCGTACGCCCCGCCCCCACCAGCGGATCGTCGAACGCGTCGACCTGCATCATCCACACCACCTCGTCCCCCGCCTGCGACACAGCCTGACGCAGCCCCACCTCCAACGGCTCGCCCACCTCCACCGCCGGCGCATACTCGCCGAACAAAACCAGCCCCAGCCGATCGTCGATCGCCCGCATCGACCGCGCGTCCTCCCACACCAAGTCCACCCGCACCCGCACCTCCAACTGGTTCGGCGTCGCCCCCGTCCGACGACGCGTCAGCCGCTCCTGCTCGATCTCCACAACCGCGCCACGCACCACCGTGTCGGCCGTCGCCGCCCCCACCACACGGTACGGCGTCCGCGTCTCGATCGCCTTGATCACCGCCTCGGTCATCTCCAGCTCGACCCCCCGATAGAACGTCCGGTTCTCGAACACCGGCACCGCGACCGTCCGGTACTGCTCGGGATAAATCCCCTGCGTCGAGTACCCACACCCGCCCAGCCACAACGCCGCCACCGCCCACACGCCGCTCAGCCACAGGGCACGCATCCGTCTCATCGCGGGAAGGTCTCCGGCCCGTCCACGCCGCCCGTGTCGTCGACATCCGAATTCAGATTCCGAAGCCCACGAATAAACTCCTCCCGCGCACGATCCTCTTGCCGCCGATCGTCCCCGCCCCGCCGCAGCCCATCCAATGTCGGCCCGCTCTGCCGACGGATCGGCTCGTCCCGCGCCGACAGCGGGATCAACGCCGTCTTCTGCACCACCGGCACCGGCAGCCCCGCCAGCCGCTCGATCGCCACCTGCGCCGCGTCGCTCTGCGGGTGATCCTCCACCACCCGTCGATACAAATACGCCGCCGACACGTCGTTCCCCCGCTGCTCGTACCACCGCGCGTCGGCCAGGTCCTTCTCCGCCAACGCATCGGCGATCCGCACGTCCAGCGCGTTCACGCCGATCCGCTCGGCCGACGCCGGAAACTCCCGCCGATACTGCTCCAACCGCTGCCGCGCCTCCAGCAGCCCCGTCGGGTCGTACTCGGGCCCGCGGAACCGCGCCAGGTTCGCCTGCATCAATCGAAGCATCGCCCACTCCCGCTGCGGGCTGTCCGGGTAATTCAGCAAAAACAGGTCGTACGCCTCCGACGCCTGAAACATCTCCCCCTCGGCAAAGAAGTAATCCGCCAGCGTGATGCTCGCCTTCTCGCCAAGATCCGAGCCCGGCACGCGCTCCTGCACGCGGATCAACAGCTCCTCGCCCTCGCCCTTGGCCGGCAGCAGACGCATGCCCAGGAACTTGCGGTTCACCCCCTGCACGAACATCCGCGCGATCTCGAACTCACGCTCGATCGCGATCCGCCACGCCTCCGTCGCCGGGCTCGTCCGCGCGACGTACTCGTAATCAAACAACGCCCGGTAGTAGTTGCCCCGCGCCGAGCGGATGTCGCCGCGGATCAGACGCGCCTCGATCACCAGCGGGTCGTCGGGGTTGTCCTTAATAAACGCATCGACGATCCGCGACGCCTCGCGCAGCCGCCCCTCGGCCAGCGCCGTCCGCGCCGCCTGCAACCGCCCCAACGCCGATCCCGGGGCCGGCGGCTCGATCAGCACAAACCCCGCGTCGTCGTCCAGCTCAAACGTCCGCTGGCCCGCCGCGACACCCCCCACGCCCACCACCACAGCCACCACCGCGCACCGCACCACCAAGCGGCCGCATCGGCCCCAGCCCCGCAGATTCGTCGCCCGATCGAACAAGCCCGCAGTCTAGCACCCGCCCACGCGCCGGACTTTGACAACCCCTCGCCCCTTCCTAAACTGCGCGACTCGGCGCCGGCCATACCCCGCCGACACACGCCTCCTTAGCTCAGTCGGTTAGAGCATCGGATTCTTAATCCGCAGGTCCCAGGTTCGAGTCCTGGAGGAGGCACTTCCTCTCCCCCACCGCTCCGCTGCCCCGCCACCCCGCATCGACCAAGGCACCCCTCACACCTCCCGCTCGTACGCCGCGCAGACCTCCGCGAGATACGCGTCCTGGTCCTCGGCCCAGTGTTCCTCGCTGAACACCTCCACCTCCGCCATCCCCGCAAACCCCGCCGCCTCGACCAACCGCCGGATGCCCCGCACGTCGATGCAACCCTCGCCCATCAGCCCGCGATCCGTCAGCAGGTGCCGCGTGTCGACCCGCCAGTCGCACACGTGAAAACCAAACAGCGTGCCCTGCTCGCCGGCCAACTCGATCTCACTCGCCAGGTCCGGGTCCCACCACACGTGATACACGTCGCACGCGATCCCCACCCATGGCGACCGCAGTTGCTCGCAAATCTTCCGAGCCTCGGCCATCCGATTCACGCACGACTTGTCCGCCGCATACATCGGATGCAAAGGCTCGATGCTCAGCTTCACGCCCACCGCCTCCGCACGATCCACGCACGCCGCGATCCCCTCCGCGACCTGCGCCCGCGCCTCCGCCAACGCCATCCCCGGCACCGAACCCACCACCAGCACCACTTGCTCCGCACCCAACGCCGCCGCCTCGTCCAGCATCACCCGGTTGTGCTCGATCGCGGCTTGCCGCTTAGCGGGGTCGCCGGCCGGGAAAAAACCACCCCGCACATACGCCGGCACCGACAGCCCCGACCCCTTCACGACCTTCACCGCCTCATCCAACCCGCACCCGCCCTCATCATCAGCCACCACGTTCCGCCAGATCGCGATCCCCCCCACGCCACGCTCCGCAAACTTCGCACAGCACGTCCGCAAGTCCCAAGGCCTGTGCGTCATCGTGTGGATCGCGCAACGGTCGAGCGTATTCATCCAAGCCTCTCCTTCTCAAGCATCAAGACCCCGCCGCGGGCGAAGCGTGCCCCGCCACGGCCGACTCAAAAAACGGGTGCAGCCGCGGGATACAAAGCACCGACGCCGGCACCTTCACCACCTCGGCCGGCACGCGATGCGCCACCGCGTCCAACGGATACCGCCCGCGCACGTCCTCCGGCAGCGCCAGCCACGTCGCCAGCAGCCGCGTCCACTCCACCGCCTCGATCTGCGGGTGCGGCCACGCCTCCCGACCGGCCGCCAACCCCCACACGTACTCAAACGCACCGCGGATCGATCGGCCCGACCCCGCGTCCGCATCTAACAGCGACCGCCCGTGCCGCGCCCCAAGCCGAGCCAGAAGCGTCAGCCCAAGGATCGTCATCGTCGTGTACCCGAACGACCGCGTACGCCGCAGCTCGTGCGGCAGCCGCCCGTCCGGCTCGACCTGATCGGCCACGATCCGCATCACCCGATCCAACCGATCCGCCACCACCTCCGCACGGCCAAATCGATCCGCCAGCCCCGCCACCACCAGCGTGTAGAACACCAACAGATTGTTGTCGCGGCCGTCGTGCCAGCCGCGCACCGCGTCGCTGGTCAACCAGTCGAGCATCGCCGACCACCACGCATCCACCCCGCCGCGCCACGCCTCGTCGCACACCGTCGGCATCGCCGCACACGCCAGGTCGATCGTCTCCACGTAAGACAGCGCCCGCGTGTTGAAATCGATGCACCCCACCAGCGTCCCCTCGTTCACGCCCGGCAGGAACTGCGCGTGCCGCAGGTGCGGGTTCATCCGCGTCGCGTCGTCCAGGCACCACACCCCCACCCACCGCCGCGCCGCCTCGGCGTAACGCGCCTCGCCCGAAGCAATCGTCGCGAGCACGAACGCACGCACCGCGTCGCCGTGCAGGTCCCAGCGCGGCCGGTCGTACCGCGACACCTCCGGGCTCAAACGCCCATCCCGATGCTCGTAAGGCAGCCCGTCCGCGCTGTCGGCGTTGGGCCACCAATAGGTCTGAATGCTGACGTAATCGTGCGCGGTGATCGCCGACGCGTCTTCGAACCACCTCAGCGCATCGGCCGTCTTGGCCGTGACCTTCGGCGGCTCCACCCCCAGCAAACGATCCGCGATCGCCATCACCGCCTCGCCCCGTTCACCGCGCAACGCCTCGCGCGTCACATCCAACGAGGGCAGGCAAAACGGTTCAGACATCGGCAACCACACGCTCCGATCACAAGGCAACAAGCGTCACACCCAACACCGGCCGCGCCGCCAGCCCAGGCATTTCCCGCTCATAGCGCCGGCACATCGACCCAGCGCTTCTCCTTCCAGCTCTGCATGCCCAGCTCCGCGAGCTGCACGCCCTTGGCCCCCTCACGCAGCGAGTAGCGGAACGGCTCGTCCAGCGCGACGTGCCGCAGGAACAGCTCCCACTGGATCTTGAACGCGTTGTCGTACTCGATGTTGTTCGGCACCTGCTCCCAGCCCTCGAAGAAGTCGATCGGCTGCGGGATGTCCGGGTTCCACACCGGCTTGGGCGTGTTCGCCGCCGCCTGCGTCACCACCTCGCGAAGCCCCGCTACCGCCGAGCCCTTCGTGCCGTCGACCTGCACGGTCAGCAGATCGTCCCGCCGAACACGCGTGCACCACGACGAGTTGAATTGGCACATCGTGCCGTCCTCAAGAAGGAACATCGCGTACGCCGAGTCGTCGGCCGTCGCCTTGAACGGCGTGCCGTCCTCGTGGCGACGCTCGGGCAGGTCCGTGTTGCCGTACGCCACCAGCGACTTGATCGGCCCGAACAGGTTGCTGATCACGTACTCCCAGTGGCAGAACATGTCGATCATCATCCCGCCGCCGTCCTCGGCCCGGTAGTTCCAACTCGGCCGCTGCGCCGGCTGATCCAGGTCCATCCCCGTAAACACCCAATAGCCAAACTCGCCGCGCACGCTCAGCAGGTCGCCGAAGAACCCGAGCTCGCGCAGCATCGCGATCTTCCGGAAGCTCGGCAGCCACAGCTTGTCCTGCACCACGCCGTTCTTCTTGCCGGCCTTCTCGACCATCTCCGCAAGACGCAGCGCCTCCTTCGTCTCGGTCGCCGTCGGCTTCTCGCAGTAGATCGCCTTGATCGTCGGCGACGCGCTCGCCATCTCCAAGAACCCCGCCCGCTGCAGCGTGCCCGACGCGTCGAAGAACACCTCGTCGTCCCCATACTTGCCCTCGATCGCCCCGGCCACGTCGGTCGTGTAGCGATACGGCTTGCCGATCACGCCCGGGCCGTGCGCCTCGGCCAGGGCCTTGACCTTGTTCTCGTTGCGGCCGGTAAGGATCGGGTCGGGCATCAGCGTCAGGTCCGGGCTCACGCGAACGCCGCCCTGGGCGATGATCGCCGTGATCGAGCGGATCAAGTGCTGGTTCGTGCCCATGCGTCCGGTGACGCCGTTCATCACGATGCCGATTCGTCGGGTTTCCATACGGGTGCCTCGCTTTCTGACGCAATCATGCCACCCCCCGGCCTCTCGATCCCGCGCGATCAAGTCAGACTGATGTGCGCATCCGGACACCCAACCCCCCGCCGCCTCACAGCCGCGTCGGATCGTCGCGGTACCCCTGCGGCGTCACGCCCGACTGCTGCCGAAACCACCGCGTGAACCCCGGCGGCGACGTGAACCCCAACACCCGGCTCACCTCACGGATCGACCGATCCGGGTCCGCCAACAACTGCCGAGCCGCGTTGAGCCGCCGCGCATTGATAAAGCTCAGCGGCGTGCACCCCATCACGCTCTTAAACAGCCGGGCAAAGTGACGCGTCGACACGTGGCTCACCCCCGCCAGCTCGTCCAACGACGGCGGATTGTCCAGCCGGCGATCGATCAGCTCCACCAACTCCGCGACCGGCAGCCGACGGTCCGGTTGCGTCCCCGTCAAGATCGCCTCCGCGACCATCTGCCCGCCGGGCACGCTCGCCCCCGACGTCGTCGGCCACAACGCAAGAAGCCGCGCGACCGAAGCCAAAAACAACGGATACGTAGCCGGATGCGCATCCCGCAGCCGCACCACGTCGTCAAACGCACGCCGAAGCGCCGTCGGCTCCGGCCGATCCGTCACCAGCCTCGGGAACGGCTTGACCTCGACCAGCGACCGCTGCCGCCGCACCGCCAGCTTGAGGTGATACACGTGCGCATCGTCGCTGCTGCCGCGCAGGTCGTACCCGTGCAACTCGCCCGGCCACGTCGTCATCACCGTGCACCGCGACACCTCCGACTCGCCCTCAGCCGTGGTCGCCCGCCCGCCGCAGCGGACCATCAGGTCGAACTGCACCATCCATGGGTGCCGATGCGGCGCAATCGTCAACGCCCGCCCCACGCCATGCTGCGTCACCTGCTCGATCGGGTCGGGGGCCTTAAAGACCGACGCGCACAACGCCCGCACCGCTTCGCCGTCCGCCGATTCGGGGCTGCCCGCCATCGCCACACCATACCGTTTCCAGACACGCAGATGTCCGCAACCGGCGACGCCGCCCGCCCCCACCGGGATACCCTTCCAGCAAGGACCTCAACCATGAAACCTATCGACAACACCCTCGCCGCCGACCAACTCGTCCCCGCCGCCCAGCGGGTCTTCCAGCTCGCCGCCGACAAAGCCCGCCTCATCGACCGCACTTGGGACGCCAGCAAGGGCACGCCCGTCTTCACCGTCAACGGCCGCTACACCACCCGCGGCTGGACCGAGTGGACCCAGGGCTTCGTCTACGGCTGCATGATCCTCGCCGGCGACGCCCTCGGCGACGACGCCCTGACCGACCTCGGCCGCCAACGCACCGTCGACCGCATGCTCCCCCACGTCACGCACATCGGCGTGCACGACCACGGGTTCAACAACCTCTCGACCTACGGCAACCTCCTCCGCCTCATGACCGAGGGCCGTCTCGAGCAAAACGCCTGGGAAGAAACCGCCTACCGCCAGGCCATCGCCGTCTCCGGCGCCGTCCAGGCCAGCCGCTGGTCCGGCACCGCGCCCGTCGACTCGCCCTTCACCGCCCACAGCCCCGCGCTCGGCTACATCTACTCCTTCAACGGCCCGCATTCTTTATTCATCGACACGATGCGCACAGTCCGCATCCTCGGCGCGGCGTGGAAGATCGGCCACGTCCTCATGCACGAGGGCGACCGCCAGGCCGACCTGCTCAAGCGATCCGTCATCCACGCCCTCACAACCAACCACTACATCATCTTCCAAGGCAACCCCGACACTCACCCCGCGTCGCTGCAAGACGACGCCGCCGCCCTGCCCTACGCCGACAGCCCATTCAACGTCCGCGGCCGCACCGCCCACGAAGGCACCTTCAACCGCAACGACGGCGCCTTCCGCGCCCGCGCCACCCAGCAGGGCTACTCGCCCTTCTCCACCTGGACGCGCGGCCTGTCATGGGCCATGTGCGGCTACGCCGAAGAGCTCGAGTTCTTCAAGACCATCGACGCCAAAGCCTTCAAAGCCTCAACCGGCCTGACGAAGTCGTCCGTCGTGAAGGTCTACGAACAGGCCGCCAAGGCAACCTGCGACCACTACATCCAGGAAGCCTCCGCCGCCGACGGCATCACCTACTGGGACGACGGCGCGCCCGGCCTCGCCGCCATGCCCGAATGGCGCGACCACCCCGCCGACCCCTACAACGCGCACGAACCCGTCGACTCCACCGCATCGGCCATCGCCGCCCAAGGCCTCATCCGCCTGGGCAACTACCTCGGCGGCCGCAAGGGCCAGCACTACCTCAATGCCGGCCTCGGCGTCGCCAAGGTGCTCTTCGACGAGCCCTACCTCAGCACCAAGAAGGCCCATCAAGGCCTGCTGCTCCACTCGATCTACCACCAGCCCAACGGCTGGGACCACACGCCCCGCGGCCAGAAGGTCCCCTGCGACGAGTCCAGCATGTGGGGCGACTACCACCTGCTCGAGCTCGCCTACCTCGTCGCACGCATGGGCAAGCCCAAGCAGTTCGGCCCGTACCCAACGTTCTTCAACGGCCTCTAACCCGCCGCCCCACCCCACAGGAGCAACCTCATGAGCAACCGACCCGTGGCATTGGTGACCGGCGGCGGACGCGGCATCGGCTTGGGCATCTGCAAGGCCCTCGCCAACAGCGGCTTCGACATCGCCTTCAGCGGCCGCAAGGCAGAAGCCGACGTACAGCCCTCGATCGACACCATCAAAGCCGCCGGCACCGCCGACACCAAAGTGCTCTACGCACAGTCGGACATCTCCGATGGCCAAGGCCGTGCGCAGCTCGTCGACGCCGTGAAGGCGGAGTTCGGCGCGCTCCACGCGCTGGTCAACAATGCCGGCGTCGCCCCGGATGTCCGCGCCGACATGATGGACGCCACCGAAGAAAGCTTCGACCGGCTGATCGACATCAACCTCAAAGGCCCGTACTTCCTCACGCAGCTCGTCGCGCGCTGGATGCGCGAGCAACACGAAGCCGACCCCGCCTACCGCGGCTGCGTGATCAACGTCGGCTCGATCTCCGCGACCGTCGCCAGCACCAACCGCGGCGACTACTGCATCAGCAAGGCCGGCATCGCCATGTCCGCCATGCTCTGGGCCGCCCGCCTCGCCGAATTCAACTGCGAGGCCTACGAAATCCGCCCCGGCGTCACCGCGACCGACATGACCTCCGGCGTCAAAGACAAGTACGACAAGCTCATCGCCGAGGGCCTCACGGTCCAGCCCCGATGGGGCACGCCCGAAGACGTCGGCTCGGCCGTCGCCGTCCTCGCCGAGGGCCGCCTGCCCTACGCCACCGGCCAGGTCATCCACGTCGACGGCGGGCTCACCCTGCCCCGGCTATAACGCCCGCTCACCTCCTCCGAGCCACCGCGATGCCGCAACCCACCGTCCACGAGCAGATCGCCGCCCACCGCCTGCTGCCGGTCATCGCCATCCCCGACGTCGCCGCCGCCGGCCCGCTGGCCGACGCCCTCGTCGCCGGCGGCCTGCCCGTCGCCGAAGTCACCCTCCGCACCGAGGCCGGCCTCGCCTCCATCGAAGCCATGGCCAAGCGCGACGACCTGCTCGTCGGCGCGGGCACCGTCCTCACCGTCGATCAGGCCGAGCGCGCCGCCGACGCGGGCGCCAAGTTCATCGTCGCCCCCGGCACCAGCCCCGCCGTCATCGAGTGGTGCCTCAAGCACGACCTGCCCATCTACCCCGGCGTCGCCACCCCGTCGGAGATCACCCAGGCCGTCACCCTCGGCATCTACGTCGTCAAGTTCTTCCCCGCCGAGGCGCTGGGCGGCATCAAGACCCTCAAGGCCTTCGCCGCCCCATTCAGCAACGTCAAGTTCGTCCCCACCGGCGGCGTCTCGACCGCCAACGTCGCCGACTACCTCGCCCTCCCCGCCGTCCTCGCCTGCGGCGGAAGCTGGATGGTCAAGAAAGACTGGCTGGCCGAACGCAAGTTCGACGAAGTCGAACGCGTCACGCGCGAGGCCGTCCAAGCCGTCGCCGCTTCCGCCTAAATCAACCCGCGTACCGGCTCACCGATTACGAACCAGGGTGCCACACCTAGTGCACAGCACGATGTGTGTCGCTTGACATGCCAACTCGCCACCACACATCGCCTTCGGCGAGGTGTGGCACCCGGTCAAGAACGACGCTGGCTTCTTTAACACACCCACGCGTCGCCGTACCGATCACTCGGCCGAATCCTCTTCCTTGTTCCCACCCAGCAGGCCGCCGATGCCCTGCTTGATCGCGTCCTCGGCCTTCTTCGCGCCGCCGTCGAGCGACTCTTTCGCCGCCGTGCCGAGGTCTTCGACCACGGCCTGAGCTTCTTCGCCCACACCCATCTCGCCGAGCTTCTCGCTGACGGCCGTGCTCACCTCGTCGATCGACGCAGAGCCGATGTCCGCGATTTCCGGCACGTTCGCCAGACCCGCCGCCAACGCCGTGCCCATCGCGCCCGGCAGGTCGACGCCCGACTGCACCGCCGCGTCCATGATCGCCTTGAGGATCACGCCCTGAAGCTGGCTCAGCAGCACGCCGCCGGTCGTCTCCGAGCCGATATCCGTCAGCGCGATCTCGGGGATCTCGATCTCGATCTCCTGGCCTAGCGCCGCCGCCACGACCGTCACGTCCGTGATCGTGATCTCGTCGACGATGAACCGCTTGCCGCCGCCCTGCTGCTCGGCCTCCTCGGCCGGCGCATCGCCCGACAGCCGCGCGAGATTGTCGAGGATCACCTGATAGTTGAACTCGCCGTTCTCACGCAGCAGCGACATCTCCACGCCGTCGAGCCGGATGTACGGCACGCGAACCGTGTCGGATCGCAGCGAGCCCAGCGACACGGCCACGTCGCTCTGGCCCATCGCAAAAAAGCTCGGCCGCGAATAGCCCTGCGGGTTGGCGATGTCGAACCCGGTCATCCCCATCTCGCCCGAGAACAGCCCGAGGCTCACCGAGTCCACCGTCGTCGGCACGCCAGTCGCGTACGTCCCGCCGCGCTGGATCGCTTCCTTCACGATCGAGTCCGCGTACGAAATCACGCCCACGACGCCCACCACCACGACCAGCACCAGCACAACCACCAGGCCAATCACGACTTTCACGGCGGTCTTCATGCTTTCTCTCCTTCAACAGTGAAATCGGACCCCGACTGACACGCCCGCATTGTACGTGACCCGCGCCCGGATCAATCGAGTTCGAGCGTCTGCCCCGGCTTAAGGTGACGCACATCGACGCCCTTGGGCGTGAACTCCGCGGGGTCGCCGGTGAGCAGCCCGAACGTCGAGTGATGGATCGGCACGGCGATCTTGGGCGCAAGCATCTCCGCTGCGCGGGTCGCCAGCCGCGGACCCATCGTGAAGCAGTCGCCGCACGGCACGAGGCAGACCGTCGGCTCCGCCAGCTCGCGCACCAGCGCGAAGTCGCCCTGCAACGCCGTGTCGCCGAGGTGGTAGATCACGTGGTCCCCGGCGTACAGGATGTAGCCGACCGCCGCGCCCATGTACTGCCCATCGATCGACGAGCTGTGGATCGCGGGCGTCGCCGCCAGCCGACCGATCGGCAGCTCGACGGCCCCGCCGGGGTTGATCGGCTGCGCCTTCTCGACGCCCTGCTCGCCGCAATAGGTCGCGAGCTCGAACGGGGCGACGACCGTCGCGCCGCAGTACTTGGCGATCGACAGGCCGTCGTCGTTGAAGTGGTCGGCGTGGGCGTGCGTGAAGGCGACGACATCGGCCTTGATGTCCTGCGGCTTGTGCACCGCGAGGTCGTTGCCGGTGAGAAACGGATCGATGCACAGCGTGTGACCGTCGTGTTCGATCAGCACGCCGGCGTGGCCGAGGAAGGTGAGCGAGGTGGGCATGGCGTTCTCCGGAGGGGTGTCTGAAGCTTAGCTCGCGGCGGGCGCATCGGAAGCGTCGCCGCCGTCTAAACGCGTCCAAGGCCCGCGCCGCCACCCGCCCACGCCCTCGGCCGCCCGCCGCGACCACGCCAGCAAGCCCACGCCGACCAGCAGCATCGGCACGCTCAGCCACTGCCCGCGCGACAGCTCCAGCCATTGCAGCCCCAGGTGCGCATCGGGCATGCGGAAAAACTCGCCGCCGATCCGCACCACCGCGTACGAAATCATGAACCATCCTACGATCACCCCCGGCCGCCGCGGCCGCACCCAGATCAACGCCAACACCACAAACAGCAACAACCCCTCGCCCAACGCCGCGTAGAGCTGGCTGGGGTGCCTGGGCGTCAGCGCCGGCGCGATCGCCGCACGCACCAGCCCGTCGCCCGCCTGCACGCGCTGCAACACCCACGCATGGAAATGCGCGAGCGACTGCTGCGCGCTCTCCGGCACGGCAAGCCCGGCGCGGTACACCGCATCCACCACCCGATCGCTCACCGCTGCGTTCTGCTGCATCTCTTGCGGGAACCGCACCGCCAGAGCGAACGACGCCTCGACCGGCCGGCCGTACAGCTCACCATTAATGAAGTTCGCCACCCGCCCGAACACCACGCCCGGCGGGCCGGCAAACGCCACAAGGTCCACCGTGTAAAGCGGCGGCAGCCCGTTCCGCCACGCAAAGATCACACACCCCACGATCGCCCCGATGATCCCGCCGTGGCTCGCCATCCCCCCGCGGTTCACCGCCAGCACGCCCCAGTACGGAAACGCCATCGGCTCAAGCAGCCCGAACAACGCCGGCTCGTAAAAGATGCAGTACCCCAGCCGCCCGCCCACCAGCAGCCCCACGCCGGCATAAGTCGCCCAGTCCACCACCTGCTCGGGCCGCAGCCCGCCCGCGCCCACCTTCGCGACCCGGAGGATCAAGAAGTACCCGGCCGCAAACCCCAGCAGGTACGCAAAGCCGTACCACCTCGGCCCCCAGCCGCCCATCGAGTCGGGCAGCCGAAAGATGTACGGGTCGAGGTCGTGCACCCAGGCGGCCAGCATCGGCAGCACATCGATCATCGCTCGCCCTCGGCGGCGAGGCCCGCACGGCCCGCCGAGACATCGAACCCTCCAAACGCGGTGGTGGGGGTGGGGAAGGGGACGGGGTTCATCGCTTGCGACGTTTCTTCTTCGAGCGTCCCGATCCCTCGCCCGGGTCGCCCGCGGGCTTGCCTTTGCCGCCCTTAGGTTTGCCTTTGGCCTTGCCCTTCTTCTTGCCCTTGGGCGGGTGCGACTTGTTCGAACCCTCGCTCTGCCGGCGGGGCTTGCCCCCGGACTTGCCGCCCGACTTGCCGCCACCCTTGCCGCCGTGCTGCTTGCCGCCCTGCTTGCCCGTCGACTTGCCCCGCCCGTCCACCGGCTGCCGCCGGCCGTCGCTGTCGATCCCGTCGACAACGACCAGCTCCATCCGCCTGGCCGGCAGGTCGACCGACGCGATCCGCACGACGAACCGATGCCCGATCGTCACCGCACGACCTGAGTGCTGCGCGACCAGCGCGCCCGTGTTCGGGTTCAGCCGCCAGCGGTCGCCGGTCGGCGGCAGGTCGGCCGCGGCCACAAATCCATCAGTCACGTACTTGTCGATCTGCACAAACACCCCCGCGTTGGTCACGCCCGTGACCGTCCCCTCGAAGTCTTCGCCCAGGTGCTCGGCCAGCAGTTGCATCACCAGGAACCGACGCAGGTCGCGCTCGGCCGACTCGCTGTTGCGCTCGGTGCGCGAGCAGTGCTGACCCATCTCAGCGATCTTCTCTTCGTCCGGGCAGCGCTTATCCTTGGCGATCGCCTTGTGGATGCGCTTCAGGTTCGGCTTGCCGCCGGCGGGCGTCATCTCGGCGCGGGCCTCGATGAAGGCGTCAAGCGCGCGGTGGATGATCAAGTCGGGGTACCGGCGGATCGGGCTGGTGAAGTGCGTGTAGTGCTTGCTCGCCAGGGCGAAGTGGCCGACCGGCGACGGCGCGTACTCGGCCTTGCTCAGCGTCTTGAGCACCGCGAGGTGCACGCTGTATTGGGCCGGCTTGCCGCGCACCGCGTCGAGCAACTGTTGTAGCTCGTGCCGCGTCGGGTGCGAGGGGATGTTGTAGCCCGCGACCCGCGCAAACCCGCGCAGCTCGTCCGTCGACAGCACATCGGGGTCGGGGTGGACCCGCCGGACCATCGGCAGCTTCATCGCGTGGAACAGACGGGCCGCCGCCTCGTTCGCCTCGACCATGAACATCTCGATGATCGTGTGCGTGAACGCGTCGTCCTCGGGCACGGCGTCGATCACCCGGCCGGTGTCGTCGAACACCAGCTCGACCTCGGGCAGGCCCAGCACGATCATCCCGTCGCGCAGGCGGCGCTGGCGGATGGTCTTGGCCAGGTCGTCCATCCACTTGAGCCGCTGCATGAGCTCGCGGGGGTAGTGCGGCTCGGTGCGGGCGTGCTTGATCGCTTCGCGGAGGTTGCCATCGATCAGCGCCTGCGCTTCGAGATACGTCAGCCGCTTGTTGGAGTGAATGATCGAGCGATGGAACTCGGCGTCGATGACATTGCCCCCGCCGTCGAAGCGGATGAACACCGACTTGGCAAACCGGTCGACGCCCTCCTGCAGCGAGCACACGCCGTTGGACAGCACCTCGGGCAGCATCGGGATCACCCGCCGCGGCAGGTACGTCGAGTTGCCCCGTGCGTACGCCTCCTCGTCCAGCGGCCCGCCAACGGGGACAAACGTCGCGACGTCCGCGATGTGCACGCCGAGCTGCCAGCACGCCCGGTCGGACTCCTTGGCCGGGTCGAGCTTCTCGATGGAGATGGCGTCGTCGAAGTCGCGCGCGTCCGGCGGGTCGATCGTCGCGATAAAGACGTCGCGCAGGTCCGTGCGGGCCGACACATCGGCGTCGGCCATCTTCTGCGACGCCGCGCGGGCCTCGCGCACCACCGCTTCGGGGAAGGCGTCGGCCAGCCCGTAGTTCCGCATCGTCGACAGGGTCTCGACGTCCGGCTCGCCGGCCTCGCCCAACACCTCGACGATCACCGCCTCGGTCGGCGAGCCATCGACCCGCAGCAGCTCCACCGCGATCTTGTCGCCGACCTTCGCGTCCTTGGCCCCGGGGTCCAGCACCCGGATCGGGTCGGGCAGCACCCGCCCGTCCGGCTTCACCGCAAACCCGCCCTTGTAGCGGATCAACACCCCCACAACCGGCTGGTCCGACTCGGTCAGCACCTCGGCCACGCGCCCGACATACGGGCTGCGCCCCGGCGCGGCGGCACGCTTGGTGTCCCGCCGCACACGCACCTTCACCCGGTCGCCCGACATCGCCCGGCCCGTCGCATTAGGCGGGATAAACACGTCGCCGTACGCCAAAGGCTCGTCGGGGATCAGAAAGCCAAACCCGCGATCCGACCCACGGAACGTGCCGATCACCGTGTCGCCCGGCGGCGGCAGCGTCACCTGCGAACCCGAGCCCAGCAGCACCTGCCCCTCGCTCTCGAGCTGCTTGACCGCCTCCTCGAACGCCGCCCGCTGCTCGTCGTCCATCCCCAGATCGGCGGCGAGCTGCGCGACCGTCCGCGGTGCGTACCGCTGGTCGGCGATGTGTCGGAGGATGCGTCGCTGGAGATAGGCTGGCATGATGGACGCGGCGGGTACCCGGAGCGGTCGCACACTGTAACGCTTCTCCGCCGACCGCCGCGCCCCCGGAAACCAATTCCCGCCGCGACCGCAACCCCAAGCCCCACCCCGGACCCGCCATGCCCGACACCCACGAGATCCTCGCCCAGGCCCGCACGCTCGGCCGACTCATCGCCGACCACGACGCCGCCAAGAAGATGGCCGCCGCCGTCGAGAAGCTCAAGGAAGACACCGACGCCCAGCGTGCCCTCAACGACCTCGACCGCCACAGCCAGGCCATCGCCGAGAAAGAGGCCACGGGCCAGCCCATCGAGGTCGAAGACAAACGCAAGGCCGACGAACTGCAAAAAGCGGTCATCCGCAACGCCACCCTCCGCGACCTGCAGATCGCCCAGATGGACTACGCCGATCTGATGCGGCAGGTGGACGACGCACTCAGCACCGCGGCACCCCCGGCGAACTGAGCACTCAAAAAAACACCCCCGCAAGCGAAAAGCCACGGGCCTGCTCCGCCGCGGGTGAGGCGAAGGGGAAAATTACGGCGTGTCTTCGTCGCCAGGCTCGGGCAGCTCGAGCTGTTCGTCGTCGAACAAGAACGGAGACTGCGAGAGCTCGCGACGCCAGAAGTCGAGCTGCGCGGCGATCGCCTCCCACTCCTGGGCACGCACGGCCGTCGCGATCGGCGGCGGCGTGATCATGCCCTGATCGAGCTGATTCGCGCCCCACCGCAGCACCACATCGGACTGCGTGATCATCTGAGACTTGTCGTCGATCAGCTCGGCCTGCATCGCCTCGGCCTCGGCGAGCTGCGTCGTCGCCAGCTTGAAATACAGCGAAGACACCCGCGTCAGCTCGAGGATCGATTCCTCCATCGCGAACTGCTGGCCACCCGCGATCTCCGCCACCAGCCGCACATACAGCCGCTGCATCGCCTCGCGCTCGGGCAGGTACAGCAGTTCCGTGTCGGCCACGTGCAGCGTCAGCCGCCGGTCGAGCACCTCGATCAGCTCGTCCAACGCACCCAGGCTGGCCATCGCCTGAAGCAACTGAGCCAGCACGGACTCGTCGTCCTCGTCGGCAGCCGCGGCACGCAACGCCGTCAGCAGGACTTCGCGCCGCGCCGCTTCCAAATCATCCGGGCCGCCCGGCAGCGCCAGCACGACCTCATCGATCGTCTTCGCCGCCCAATAACGCACGGCCGGCACGGGGTCGTCCAACAACTCGCGAGCCAGGTCGAGCGAATCGACGTGCTTGGCCCGCGCCATCGTGACCATCACATTCAGCCGCACCTTGAGGTCGGCGTCCTCGATCATCGGCGAGGCCTGAGCCACCATCGCACGCACGTAAGCATCGCGGAACGCCCCCGAAGCACCGGGCAGTTGGGCCATGCTGATCAGCCGATTGCGTGCCGAGCCCACGTCGTCCCGCCGCTGGGCCGCGTTCAAGGCATCGAGCCAGTGAGCGATGAACGTGTCGATTTCCTGCACCTGGGCCTGCGTCAGCGGCGGTGACGCGGTCTGCGTCTCGGTGCGGATGTTGGTCTGGCCGTGGGCAACCGCGGCGGCGAGGGCGAGGCTCATCGCAAGCGCGACGGTGCCGGCCGACCAACCCGCCCGCAGACGCCCCGTTAGACTCGTGCCTGATGCCGCGATCACGTTGCGGCGAACGCTAACACCGCCGCTGCGACCCGTCAACGCAGCGCCCGACCCCGCCCCTCACAACCCTATTTGTCGTGACGGCTTACGCGACGCTGACGTGAGTTGCCGTCGCCCGCAGGCCCGCATGACTTCCTCCGCTCGACCCCATCCCATCCTCGGCTCGCTGTTCCCGTCCGCCCCATCGGCCGCGCTCGACACCGACGACGCATCGATCGACGCAATCGTCGGCCTGTGGCTCGCCGAAGCCGCCGAGTTGCCCGCCCACCCCGCCGCGGCCGCCTTCGACCCGCGACCCTACCCCGAGTGGACCGCCAAGCCCGGCCAGTGGCTCGCCGCACCGCTCGCCGACTCCGGACCACGCGCCTTCGCCGTCGGCCTGGGCGCTCCGCCCGACCCCGCCGCCTGGGGCTCGCCCGAATCCGCCACCGCCGAAGCCATCCACGCCGTCCGCAAGGCCGCCGCGACCACCGCGCAGCAGCTCCACGCCACCGACGCCCGGCGGATCGGCTTCCAGCTCGACCCACGCCTCGGCGACCTGGCCGACGCCGACGCCCTCCAAGCCGCGCTGGTCGATGGCTTGGCCCTGGGCGCGTTCCGGTTCGACGCCCTCCGCGGCTCGTCGCAGGCCGACAGCCCCGCCAAGCCGGATCGGCCGGCCGGGCCGTGGGTCGTCGCGGCCGATCGCGCGGCCGACCTCGCCGCCTCCACCGCCGCCGTCGCCCGCGGCGTGCAGACCGCCCGCACTCTCGCCGCCCTGCCGCCCAACCTGCTGAACCCAGCCACCCTCGCCGGCCTCTGCCAACGCATCGCCGACGACGCCGGCCTGACCTGCACCGTGCACGACGCCGACGCGCTGGCCGACATGGGTTGCGGCGGCATCCTCGCCGTCGGCCGCGCCGGCTCCGCCCCGCCCTGCCTCATCCAGCTCGAGTGGAACCCGCCCGACGCCCCCGCCGACGCCCCGCCGGCCCTGGTCGTGGGCAAGGCCGTCACCTTCGACTCCGGCGGCTACAACCTCAAGCCCACCGGCGGCAAGGGCATGAAGTACGACAAGTGCGGCGGCATGGCCGCGATCGGCATCGCCGAGGCCGTCGCCCGCGCCGCCCACACCCAACGCGTCGTCGCCCTCATCCCCGCCGCCGAGAACCTCGTCGCCCACTCCGCCTACCGACCCGACGACATCCTCACCATGCACAACGGCGTCACCGTCGAGATCACCAACACCGACGCCGAGGGCCGGCTCATCCTCGCCGACGCCCTGTCCTACGGCACGCAAACCTTCCAACCCCGCTGCGTCTTCGACCTCGCCACCCTCACCGGCGGGGCCGTCGTCGCGCTCGGCGACGACACCATCGCCGCCTTCTGCAACGACCCCACGCTCGAAGCCGCCCTCGCCCACGCCTCCGCCCTCACCGGCGAACGGCTCTGGCGCCTGCCGCTGTGGCCGTCGCACCGCGCGATGCTCGAGTCGACCCACGCCGACATCGTCAACAGCGGCGAACGCAAGGCCTCGGCCATCCAAGGCGCGGCCTTCCTGTCGCATTTCGTCGGAAACGACGCACCCAAACAACTCCCCACGGTACCGTGGGTCCACCTGGACATCGCCCCCACGGCGACCTCCAGCAACGCCGCCCCGCCGTTTGGCAAGGGGCCGACCGGCTCGGGCGTCCGGCTGGTTTCGCGGACCTTGCTCGATGGCGGTGAACCCGCCGCCGCTTCGACCGATATGGGTAGCTGATGGACCCCTCCGCCACCACGCCGCCCCGCCCGTCGCTCGCCGTGGCCCCCGGCCGCTCGCCAGCCAAGCAACGCCCGGCGCGGCAGGGCCGATCGAAGTGGTCGCTCAATTACTGGTACCGCCGCATCGTCGCCCTTCGAGCCTCGCCCCATCAGATCGCCATGGGCGCCGCGGTCGGCGTGTTCATCGGGTTCACGCCCACCTTCGGCTTCCAGATGCTCCTGGCCGTGGTCGTCGCGTTCCTGTTCCGGCTCAGCAAGCCGGCAACCGTGATCCCCGTCTGGGTCTCCAACCCCATCACCTTCGTGCCGTTCTACGCCGCGACGTACGCCGCGGGCGCGATCTTCTGGCCCGGCGAAACCCTGGCCGACCTGCCGGCCACCATGAAATCGATCGCCCAGCTCGGCACGTGGCAAGACCAGCTCCACGCCTTCTGGAACCTCGGCACCAGCCTCTTCGGCCCGCTGTGGATCGGAGCCGTCGTGCTCGGCGGCCCCATCGCCATCGCCACCTACCCCGTCGTGCGCCGCGGCGTCATCGCCTACCGCCACCACCGTGCCCACGTCCGACACGAACGCCGCCTCCGCCGCGAGGCCAAACGCCAAGCCACCGCTGGCTAAAGCGCCTAGCAGCTTGCTTGATCGCGTGTCGCGCCTCAGCTCGTCGTCAGCCCGACGCGCATCCGCAGCATGAGCTTTTTCACGCCCGCCAGCGCCGCGTCGTTGGACGAGTCCGCGGGGGTGTCGATCTTCTCGAGCTTCTCCATCGCCTCGGCCAGGTCCGGGAAGCCGTAGTTCGCAGCATCGATCCGCAAATCGCGGCAGATCGTTTGCCACGCCGCCGCGTCGGAGCGCGCCCCGCACAGCTCCTCGAACCGCGCGGGCAGCCCCTCGCAGTGCGAACGGATGAGCGTGCGCATCTTCTGATCCGTCCAGAGCTCGGACACGATGGCCTCGCCAGCCACGCCCGCGCCCTCGACGTATCGGCCCAGCACCTCCGAAACCGTGCGCCCCGACAGCGGCTTGGTGACCACCTCTTTCGCCCCCGACGCCACCGCGGCCTCGCGCAGCTCCGAAGACTCGTCGCCGGTCACGAGGATGATCGGCTTGCTGTACCCGCCGTCGACCAACCGCTTGATGAACTCCACGCCCTTCTGCCCGCCCACGTGCGCGTCCACGAAGGCCGCGTGAAAACGAGATTCGGCGGTCTGGATAATCGAATCGTCGACCGCCTCCAAGCCCTCGACCTCCACGCCCGCCTGGCCCGCGAAATACGCGAACAGCCGGCGGAAATCGGCCGAGTCGTCGATGTGCAATACCGACGGCCGACCGGTTTCGGTCTCGGCCTGCATGTCGCTCATATAGCTCTCGAGCTCGATCGCCTCGTCAAAGCGGATCCCCAGCACGTGCACCCGCCCGCGGTGCAGCCGGCAATCCATCACCCGGCCGGCCAGCCGACGTTCGAGCCCGTTGAGATCGGTCAGTGTCGCGACCACCTCGGTCTGCGTGTAAACGAACCCGCCGTGCAGCACGCACATCCCGCGTGCGCTCAGATCGACCGGGATCACCGAGAAGTCCGAGGTCGTGCCGCCGGGGTGCGAGACTTCCAGCCGGATCCCGCTGAGGTCGGTGTAGAAGTGACGTTTTTCCTGACGGTTGCTCTGCTGATCCCCCCCGGCGGTCTCTTGCTGAAGCGAGTCCAATAATGCCTCGGCCTGACGTGGCGAGAGCCGGAGCGTGTCAAGCACGCCATCACGTCCGCGTTCGAGGGTGCCGCCTGCGGCGCTATATGAAGCCATACCCGGCCTATCGCATCGATCCGGATACAAAATCACACCACCCACACCCGGCGTGACAAACACCCACGACGCAAAGCCTCCAGACGTCACAGACAGGCCATTGCGTGACGAAAGGGTGTCACCGAAAAAACCCGAAAAAATCAATCCGGGAACCCGGGAAACGAGAGCGACGGGGCTCGAACCCGCAACCTTCGGATCGACAGTCCGATGCTCTAACCAATTGAGCTACGCTCCCAGCACGCTGGGCTCGGCCGTTTCAGCCGAGCCCGGGAGTCTATCACCGCCATGGGGGGTGTCAATCGCCAGACTCGGGGACGCCCGGCCCCGCCCCATCGGGCTCGGCCGCCACCGCGACCACCCGCTCGTACAGGTGCAGGCTCATCCCGCCGTAGGCGTCGCTACGCACCCGGCGCAGCCCCGCGGCCGCCGGAGCAGGCACCTCGCTCGGCGTCCGCAGCATCACCACACCCTCGGGGTGCAACGCCCGCGCCGCCACCCGCCCCAACGCCTCGGCCACGTCCCCCGGCCGCTCGGTCATCAACGGAAACGGCGGGTCCAAAAACACCACCCCGTAAGGCTCGCCCGCCGCCCCCGCCCACCGCGCCACCGCCAGCGCGTCCCCCCGATGCACCGTCCCCCGCTCCACCTCGCTAAGCGCCTCCAAGTTCTCCTGCAACCCGCTCAACGCCGACCGATCCCGATCCACAAACACGCACCGCCGCGCCCCCCGACTCAACGCCTCCAGCCCCAGCGAACCCGTCCCGCAAAACACATCCGCCACCGCCCCCGCCTCGAAATCCCCGAACAAACCCATCGCCGTCAGCCGCGCGAACAACGCCTCCTTCACCCGATCCGTGATCGGCCGCGTCGTCCGGTCGTCCGTCGGCCCCACCAGCCGCCGCCCGCGATGCTCGCCCGCAATGATCCGCACCGACGCATCCTAATCGCACGAACCCGCCACCCTCGCCCCCCCCTTGGACCACCCAACGTCCAAGCCACAACCCGGCCCGCTATCCTCGCGGCCATGCCCAAGGGAAAGACCAAAAAATCCAAAGAGCCCACCCTCGCCGACCTCGCCGACAAGCAGGACCTCTACCTGCAGAGCGTCCAGGACGCCGAGCACGAGGTCGACTTCTTCGAGCAGGCCTACAAAGAGGCCTTTGGCAAAAAACCCACCACCCTCCGCGAAGACTTCTGCGGCACCTTCAAGATCTGCTGCGAGTGGGTCAAGTCCTCCAAGAAGCGCACCGCCATCGGCGTCGACCTCGACGGCCCCACGCTCGACTACGGCCGCGACCACTACCTCCCCGAACTCACCAAAGACCAGCAGGCCCGCATCAAGCTCATGCAGGACGACGTCCGCACCGTCGGCCGCGACAAGGTTGACGTGCTGGCCGCGCAGAACTTCTCGTTCTGGATCTTCAAGACCCGCGACGAGCTGCGCGAGTACTTCCGCAAGGCACGCATGAACCTCAAGCCCAACGGGGTCATGGTCCTGGACATGATGGGCGGCGGCGACTGCTACATCGAAGAGCACGAAGACGTCCGCAGCTACGGCAAGGGCAAGAAGCGCTTCAAGTACGTCTGGGAGCAGGCGTCGCACAACCCCGTCACCGGCGACTCGGTCTTCCACATCCACTTCCGCTTCCCCGACGGCTCGGCCCTCGAAAAAGCCTTCACCTACGACTGGCGGTTCTGGACCATCCCCGAGGTGCGCGAGCTGCTGACCGAGGCAGGCTTCGACGCGGCGCACGTCTACTGGGAAGAGGAAGACGACGACGGCGAAAGCACCTGGCACCGCGTCGACGAGGCCGACGCCGACCCAAGCTGGATCGCCTACATCGTCGCCGAGCGGCGAGACTGAGCCGCCAAAACGGCGTTGAGGTCCGCGGCTCGACCGCACCGGGCGAAGCTGTAGATTGGTCGACCTGCCGACGATCCCCGCCGGCAAGAAAGTCACCCCCCCATGCCCAAGATCCAGCCCCCCCGCGGCACGCGCGACTTCTTCCCCGCCGAGATGGCCTGGCGGCAGCACCTCGTCGACGCCTGGCGCCGCGTCTCGGTCCGCCACGGGTTCGAGCAGGTCGACGGGCCGATCTTCGAGAAGCTCGACCTCTACAAGGTCAAGTCCGGCGACGGCATCGTCTCCGAGCTATTCAGCTTCCGCCGCGACCAGGGCTCGACCGACTTCGCCATCCGCCCCGAGTTCACCCCGACGCTCGCGCGCATGGTCGCCGACCGCGCCAACGCCCTGCCCAAGCCGATCAAGTGGTTCTGCACGCCCAACCTCTGCCGCGCCGAGCGCCCCCAGCGCGGCCGCCTGCGCGAGTTCCTCCAGTGGAACGCCGACGTCCTCGGCCTCGAAGGCCCCATCGCCGACGGCGAGTGCATCGCGCTCGCCATCGACCTGCTCGCCGAGCTCGGGCTCAACGCCGACCAGGTCCGCGTCAAGATCAGCCACCGCGACACCGCCCGCGCCATCCTCGTCAAGCTCGGCGTCGCCGACGACAAAGTCCTCGACGCCTTCGAGCTGCTCGACCGCCGCGCCAAGATGGACGACGAGGCCTTCACGCAAGAAGCCGGCAAGCTCGGCCTCGACGCCACGCAGGTCACCCGCCTCGACCAGATCTGCCGGATGAAGTTCTCCGCAGGCGGCGGGCTCGGCTCCCTCGCGTCCACCCTCGGGCAAGACGCCGACCTCGGCGAGCTCGAAGCCCTCGACGCCGTGCTCGTCGACCTCGGCGTCGCCGAGTGGTGCGAGTACGACCTCGGCATCGTCCGCGGCCTCGCCTACTACACCGGCACCGTCTTCGAGGTCCACGAAGCCACCGGCGTCGAACGCGCCCTCGCCGGCGGCGGGCGGTACGACAAGCTCATCGAGCTCTTCGGCGGCCCCGCGACCCCGGCCGTCGGCTTCGGCATGGGCGACGTCGTCCTCACCAACGTCCTGCACGACAAAGGCCTCATCCCCGACCACGTCCAACCCCGCCCCGACGTGTTCGTCCTCGCCAGCGACGACGCCGCGGCAAGCCGCGCGATGGCCCTCGCCGCCAGGCTCCGCCGCACCGGCCTGCACGCCCGCCTGTCCTACAAGGCCACCCGCAACGTCGGCAAGCTCCTCAAAGACGCCGCAGGCTGCCGCGCCCGCCACGCCCTGATCGTCGGCCCCGACACGCTCGAACTCAAAAACATGGACACCGGCGAACAACAGCCCGCCGACGAAGCCAAACTCGCATCTCAGATCGCAGCAGGCTGACGCTCAGCTCGACGGCGCCACGCGGCCGCGATGCAGCGCTTCCGACGCGCGGGCCGCGGCTTCGGACGCCGCTTCGCTCACGCGCTCGGCCGCCTCGGTCGCCGCTTCACTCACACGACCCGCCGCCTCAGAAGCCGCCTCGCTGACTCGGCCGGCCGCTTCCGACGCTGCTTCGGACGCACGCGTCGCCGCTTCTGAGGCGCGGGACGCCGCTTCGGACGCGACCTCGGACACGCGCTCGGCGGTCTCGGCCCACGTCGGATGGTGCTTGCTTTCCGCCACGACTTCGGCCTTCGCGGCTTCTGCGGCTTTCGCCTCGGCCGCCTTCTGCGCCTTCACCGCCGCGGGCATCTTCTCGGGTTCCACGAGCTTGATGTCGCTCGCTAGGCCGACCCACGACAGCGCGCAGATCGTCCAATAGGTCATGTCGATTTCCCACCACGTCAGGCCGTGCGACGCCGAGCGCGGGTGGGCGTGGTGGTTGTTGTGCCAGCCCTCGCCGAAGGTGAGCAGCGCGACCCACGCGAGGTTGGTCGAGTGCTCGCCGGTGTCGTCGTAGTTCTGGTAGCCCCACGTGTGCGACGCCGAGTTCACGAACCACGTCGCGTGGAACACGACGACCGTCCGAAGCGCCACGCCCCAGACGACCCACGAGACGCCCAGCGCCCACCCGCCGACGAGCGTGCCGATGCCGAACAGCAGCGCGGCGAGCACGAACTGCGGAACGCCGTGCCAGTCATCCAAAAGCTTCAACACCCGATCGCGCTGCAGGTCCTTCGCGGCCGACTTGCCGTCGATGCCCTCAATGCGCTTGTGCAGGGTCCACGTGATGTGCGCCCACGTGAACCCGTGCTGCGGCGAGTGCGGGTCGTGGTCGTGGTCGGAGTGCTTGTGGTGCAGCCGGTGCGTGCCGACCCAGCTCACCGGCCCGCCCTGCCAGTTGATGCAGGCCAGCACCGTCAACGCATACTCAAACCACTTGGGCGTCTTGAATGAGCGGTGCGTCAACAGCCGGTGATAGCACAGGCCGATGCCCCAGGCGATCGTGAAATAGCCGAGCACGGCGAAGAGGATCAGGCCGGACCACGAGAAAAACATCGGCAGAACGGCGAGCAGCGCGACGACATGGATCCCACCGATCGCGGTGATCACGGACCAGTCGAGGTCGCGCCATTGGATGCCCCCACGGGCGGGAGGCGTAGCGTGAGCTTCAGTCATGAATAAAGAACTTTCGTGAGGTATGAGAACAGAGGGCGCAGCCTAGACGATGCAAGGCGTGCCCGTGTGGAAGGTTGTCGGCAGGCGCAAGGCATCTGCGCCAGCCTTGGCCATCGGCGAGCCAAAACCGCGGCCTGGGTCTGCGGATCGCGCGAACGTGAACGTTTTGAGCGTGATCGTGCGTCCGCTTGCCGCGGCTTTTATCCGGCGTTTAAGCACACGGATCCAGGCGATCCCCGGCCGAGAAACGCTGCCCGCGAGCAAACACGTCCCACGTTTGCACGGGCTTGCCGGGCGCCTGCACGTCCAGCACGCGGATCGCGCCGGTCTCGCACGCGAATCGGCCGGCGTCGTCAAGGGCGACCCCATGCGTGGCGGACGTTTCATCCGTGCGACTCGGCGACGAGCTAGGCTCGGCCGAGGCCCGGCGGAGGATGATCTCGCAGGTCGAGCCGTCCGCCGCGCGGGTCCAGCGCACCCGGCAGCCCGGCCAAGGGTTCAGCCCGTTAATCATCGCTCGCACACGCTCGGCCGGCTGGTCGAACGCCACCGTCCCCTCGGCCTTGGTCAGCTTGCGGGCGCGCGTCGCCAGCGACTCGTCCTGCGCCGTCGGCGCCAGACGGTCGTGCGCCAGATCGTCGAGCACCGCCAGCACCGCGTCCGGCCCCAGCAGCGCCAGCCGATCGTGCAACTCGCCCGACGTCTCTGTCGGCTCGATGTCCAGCGAACGCTCCGCGTAAATCGGCCCGGCATCCATCCGCTGCGCCAAGCCAATCACGCACACCCCGGTCGTCGCGTCGCCGTTCATCACCGCGCGTTGGATCGGCGCCGCCCCCCGATACGCCGGCAGCAGCGACCCGTGCAGGTTCACCGCCAGCCGGCCCATCGCCTCGATCAACGGCTCGCCGAGCTTCTGCCCGAACGCGATCACGATTGACGCGTCCAACGCCAACCCCGCGATACGATCGACGAAGGCTTGCTCGTTCACGTTTTCCTCGTGCGCCACGGGCAATCCGAGCGACTCGGCGTGCTGATGAATCGGCGTCGGCGTCAGCGTGCGCTTCCGTCCCGCCGGGCGCGGCGGCTGCGTGACGACCAGCGGCACGTCGTGCGCCGCGTGCAACGCATCCAGCGACGGGATGCCAAACGCGCCCGACCCGAAGAAGGCCACACGCCGACGGGGACGTTCGTGAGAAGACGAGCCAGCCAAGGTCAAGGGTCCCACGACGGGTCGAGGTCCCGCATCGCCCGACGCACCGCCCGACGATCCGCCGGCGGCATCCGATCCACAATCAGCACCCCGTCGAGATGGTCAAACTCGTGCTGCCACACCCGCGCCTCGAACCCCTCGGCCGTCTTCGTGATCGGCTCGCCGTCGAGGCCCACCGCGTGCAGCGTCACGCCCACCGGCCGCATCACCGTCCCGCGGATGTCCGGCAGCGACAGGCAGCCCTCCTCCATCGGCTCGGTCTGCGTCGTCGGGCCCTCCAGCCGGGGGTTCACGTACACCGCGTCGTCGCCGGGCTCGCCGGTCGGGTTCGCCACGAACATCCGCCACGGCAGCCCGACCTGCGGGGCCGCCAGACCCACCCCCGGGGCCGCGTGCATCAGCTCGAGCATCCGCTCGGCCACCGCCCGGACCTCGTCCGTCACCCCATCCAATTCCTCGGCCCGGCGGCGCAGGACGGGGTCGGGGTGGTGGACGATGGACAGGCAGGCCGGGTCGACGGGCATGGGCGGATGGTAAAGGCCGGGGCCGGAGGGCACAAAACCGGCCAAAACGCAGCCTGTCGGGTATCTAAAGTCGGTATTGACAGAGGTTTCGGTTGACCGCCGACGAACGGGGACGTATTCTTCGCCCGTTCCGCAGGACGCACGGGCCGGGCCGATGCACGCCCCCGGGCGGGGTCGGCGGCGGGAGCAAAAGACCATGTCCACGGTCACCAAAAAAGAGCTCATCGACGCAATTGCCGACGCGACCGGCCAGAAACGGGTCGTCGTCAAGCGCATTGTCCAATCCTTCCTCGACTCGATTATCGTCGAGCTCGGAAAGGGCAACCGCTTGGAGTTCCGCGACTTCGGCGTGTTCGAGGTCAAGCAACGCCAGGCCCGAAAAGCCCAGAACCCAAAAACCCTCGAAGAGGTCTGGGTCCCGCCCAAGCGCACCGTCAAGTTCAAGGTCGGCCGCCTGATGAAGCAGACCCTCGCCGACGCCGACGCCGACTTCGACCCCACCGACCTCGAAAGCCATGACGACGACGCCAGCGACCCCGCCGACGAGTCCAACGGCTGACCCCGCGCCGACGCGCCTGCTCCAACGGCTCGCCGACGAATCCCACCAACGTCACGCCGCCGGCGTCCACCGCCGGCTCCACCCGCGACGCGGCGACGGGCTCACCATCGACCGCGACGGCCGCACGCTCGTCAACCTCTCGTCCAACGACTACCTCGGCCTCGCCCAGCATCCCCATCTCATCGACGCCGCCGCCCGCGCCGTGCGCGACCACGGCACCGGCTCGGGCGCGTCCGCGCTCGCCGGCGGCTATTCCGAATCGCAACACGCGCTCGAGCGCCGCTTCGCCGCCTTCAAGCACGCCGACGCCGCCGTCCTCCTGCCCACCGGCTTCGCCGCCAACCTCGCCCTGCTCACCACCCTCGCCCGCCCCGGCGACCTCATCGCCGCCGACGCCCTCAACCACGCCTCACTCATCGACGCCGCCAAGCTCTCCGGTGCCACCCTCCGCACCTTCCCCCACCCCACCCCCGCCGACCCCCGCGGCTACGACAAACTCGAACGCCTCCTCGAACGCCACGCCGCCGACCCCGCGACCGCCGACGCCGTCCGCCTCGTCGTTACCGACGCCGTCTTCTCCATGGATGGCGACACCGCCGACCTCCGCCGCCTCGCCGACCTCGCCGCCGCCCACGACGCCGCGCTTATCGTCGACGAAGCCCACGCCACCGCCGTGCTCGGCCAAACCGGCGCAGGACTCATCGAAGCCCAAGGCGTCGCCGGCCGCGTCACCGCCGCCGTCTCCACCGCCTCCAAGGCCCTCGGCGGGCTCGGCGGGCTGATCACCGCGTCGCCCGCCATCGTCGAGGCCGTGATCAACCGCGGCCGCTCGCTCATCTACTCCACCGCCCCGCCGCCGGCGCAGATCGCCGCCATCGACGCCGCGCTCGATGTCGTCGCCGACGAGCCCGACCGCCGCCGCCGCGTGCAGGCCATCGCCGCCCAGGTCCGCGACGCCATCGGCCTGCCCACCCCCGACCCCGCAACCGTCACGCCCATCGTCCCGTGGATCGCCGGCACGCCCGACGCCGCCGCTCGACTCGCCGACACCCTCGCCGACGCGGGCTTCGCCGCACCCGTCATCCGCCCGCCCACCGTCAAGCCCGGCACCTCCCGCGTCCGCCTCTCCCTCCGCGCCGACCTTACCGAAGACCACGTCGCCCGACTCTGCGCCACCCTCGCCGCCGCCACCGCATAGCCAACCCGACCCCCCGCTCCACTACACTCCGCCGATGCCGCTCGACCAGCCGGCCTCGCCGATCGAAAAAGCCGCCCACGACCTCCGCATGTCTCTGGGCGACCATCTCGAAGAGCTGCGGACCATCGTCATCCGGGCCCTCATCGGCTTCCTTGTCGCGCTCGTCCTCGCCTTCGTCTTCGGGTTCCAGCTCATCGGGCTGCTCGCCCGGCCGGTCCTGGAAGTCCTCACCGCGCTCGACTACCCCACCACCACCATCACCACCGACGCGACGGCCGGCTTCATGTCCGTCTACGTCAAGGTCTCCCTCATCGCCGCGCTCATCCTCGCCGCGCCGTGGATCGTCTACCAGCTCTGGACCTTCGTCGCCTCCGGCCTCTACGAGCACGAGAAAAAAGCCGTCCGCATCATCGTCCCCTTCTCGGTCGTCATGGCCGCGCTCGGCGTGCTCTTCACGTACTTCCTCCTGCTCCCGGCGTCGCTCGTCTTCTTCTTCGGCTGGGCCACCTGGTACCCCGAAACCACCACCGTCGAGCCCGGCTGGGTCGTGCGCATGCTCACGCCCGCCTACTCGCAAGTCGAGTCCTCGCCCGACACAAGCACCACGCCACCCTCTGCCCAAGACGCCGTCACCCCCGCGCCGCCAACACAGCCCCTGCAACTGCCCATCCTCGACGCCCCGCCCGACCCGCTCGTCGACGGCATGACCTGGATCGACGCCAGCCGCCACCACAACGTCGCCGTCGTCGACGGCAAGCCCCGCGTCCTCATGCTCAACGCCAACCGACTCGTCACCCCCTACCCCGACATCGCCAAGCAGATCAACCTCGCCGCGCTCATGATGCTCGGCAACGTCGTCGCCTTTCAGCTCCCCGTCGTCATGCTCATCCTCGGCCGCACCGGCCTCATCGAGCCCGCCCGCGTCCGCGCCCTGCGCAAGTACGCCTTCTTCGCATCATTCGCCGCCGCCGCCATCCTCACCCCCTCCGACATCATCTCGATGCTCATCCTCGCCCTGCCCCTCTACGCCCTGTTCGAGTTCGGCCTGCTGCTCATGAACTTCGCCGACCCCTACAAGAGCGACCCGGGCCTCGACGACTAACGCCGGCTTCTCAAGGCTCCCCGCTCACCCCGCGTCCATCGCCTGCATCTTCCGCAGCTCCTCACCGCCCAATCCGGGCGTGGCCACGTCGGCCGACTCAGCGCCCGGCCGACGCCACAACCACACGCCCGAATACCCCGTCATCCCAACGCCGATCAAAAGGCCGACAAGCCCCACAAACGACACGAGCTTGATCCCAAGCACGAGCATCACGGCAAACGCCACGAGCGTCCAAAGCACACCCGCGATCAGCATCAGCACCATGGCCGCACGCTTCCGCCCGGTCGCGAGCAGCAACGCAAACGAGACGACCGCGGCCAACACGCCGAGCAAAAGCAACGCCGCGAGATTCAGCAGCACGGCCACCGGCACCATCATGTCCAGGCCTGAAACGGTAGACGTCATGGGTATCGCCCCTTCCTTTAAACAAAGATCAATCTAAAACAGCCCGCTCACCCCGCGTCCATCGCCTGCATCTTCCGCAACTCATCCGACTCGACCGCCCCGTCATCCGCACCGCGAGACGCGTCTGCTTGAGGTATCAGCCGCGCCGATAGCACGACCAGCACCCCGCCGACGATCACCGCCGTCAGCCCCCAGACGATCTGCGCGCCCGCCCCCGTCATCGGGCCGCCAACCGACGCAATCATCCCGAACGCCACCAACCCCACCCCAACCACACGCGCCGCCAGCCACGCTTCACGCGGTCGACCGGCCGCCCCAAGCGCCCCGCCAACCACCGCCCCCACCACCGCAAGCAACCCGACCGCCCACCACAGCACCACCCACGCCGCGATCACCCCACCTCCCGAAGATCCCGGCGCCGCGGCCCCCGACGCCGCGTAAGTAAGCACCATCAACACGAACAACACCAGCGGCAACCCCAACACCCCCGCCAGCAGCGCCGCGCCCAACCCATATCGGCCTCGCGCCAGCGCCACGATCCCCAACACAATCAGCGCCAGCACGCCCACCAACACCACGATCACGACCAACCCGAAGACCAGCAGCCCGATCCCGCCGCCCGCCGCAGTGCTCGACTGAGCCAACGTCGTGGTTTCGATCGGCCATCCCGCGCCCGGTTCCACCGGCAGCGCAGCCGCGAGACAAGTCGGAGTCATCCTTCGGTCCTTTCTTCCAGGTCCTCGCGATAGGCCGCGAGAAGGGTCTTGAGCGTGGTCGCATCGATCCGCCCGTCCGCGTGCTGGGCACGCAGCGTCAGCTCGAAGTCGGTGCGGTGGTCGTGCGTCTCGGTGAGCCGCACCTTTTGAATGAGCCGGTCGAGCCGCAGCCGCACCGTCGGATACGTGATGCCGTACTCCTGCGCGACCGCCTTGAGCGACCCGGAGTTCAGCAGGAACCGCTTGATAAACGCCCGATCCTCGTCCGTCATCAGCGAGAGCCAATCGCCAGCGGTGCCGTTGTTCGAACTCATCACGCAAGTAGATTACGGATCGTGTTGAATTATGTCAATGCTGCTTTATTTTTATTTGCCGTCGCCCGACGCCTCGCCCAGCCACGCCTCGACCGTCGGCAGATCGGTCAGGTCCTCCGCCGACAGGCAGCCGCGCTCGATCGTCGCCAGCGCCCGCGCCGCCCCGACCTCAAACGGCCCCACCCGCGTCCGCCGAAGCGCCGCCAAGTGCCCGCCCGTCCCCAGCGACTCGCCGAGGTCGCGCGCCAACGACCGGATGTACACGCCCTTGCCGCACGTCACCGCCAGCTCGGCGATCGGCCAGTCGTACCGCACCAGCTCGATCGCGTCGATCCGCACCGTCCGCGGCTCAAGCTTCACCGCTTCGCCCCGACGCGCCATCGCGTAAGCCCGCTTGCCCGCCACGTGCGCCGCCGAAAACGCCGGCGGCACCTGCGAAATCGAACCCACAAACCCCGCCGCCGCCGCCTCGATCGCCCCACGCGTCGGCCGATTGTCCTCGTCGATTGCTACCTCCGTGCGTTCCCCCTCGCGGTCGTCGGTCGTCGTGAACGCCGACAGATCGACCGCCGCCTCGTACGCCTTCACGCCCTTCATCACCCGCTCGCTCAGCCGCGTCGCGTCGCCCAGGCAGCAGACCAGCACCCCCGTCGCCAGCGGGTCCAGCGTCCCCGCGTGCCCGGTCTTGCAGTTCCCCGCGCCAAACCGCACCCGCCGCACCACCTCGGCGCTGCTCACGCCCAAAGGCTTGTCCACCACCAGCACCCCATCGATCTTCGTCGTATACCGCGGCGAACGACCCATCCCCCCCAGCCTAAGCCCTCGCCCCGCACGCCTCACCCGGCCCCCCACCACCCCGCACCCACGCCATCCGCCCGCCCCAGCAGTTACCCTGTTGATCCTGCGGGGCGTAGCTCAGCTTGGTAGAGCGCCTGCTTTGGGAGCAGGAAGTCGTCGGTTCAAATCCGGCCGCCCCGATTGTCAGCCCATTCGGTCTGATTCAGCAGCACATCGAACGGTTTATTGATGTCGCAGACGAGTGTTACGTCGTCGAGCCGGTAGTTCAAACCAACGATCTCAAGCAGGCGACGCTTGGCGCGGTAATCCGCCCCAACCCACTGGCTGCGAAGCGTTTGCGAGAGTTCAAACGCCTTGAGGGCGACGTCGCCTCGCTCGGTCTTGGCTCGGTCCACGACATCAGACTGAAGCGACAACCCCGCCACAGTGACCTTTCCCCTTGAACCCAGTCCGGCCGTTGTGGGAGACTCCCGGCGGCACGGACGCCATCAGAAAGGAGGATCAACGATGAGCAGGAAGCGTCATTCGGCCGAGGAGATCGTCAACAAGCTGCGTGAAGCCGATGTGCTGTTGGGGCAAGGGCAGACCGTAGCCCATGCGTGCAAGCGGTTGGGGTTGGGTGAGCAGACGTATTACCGCTGGTGTCGGGAGTACGGGGGGATGAAGGTGGATCAGGCTCGGAAGTTCAAGGAGCTGGAGCGTGAGAACGCCCGGCTCAAGAAGCTGCTGGCCGAGTCGGAATTGGACAAAGCCATTCTTCGAGAGGCGGCGGCGCTAAAACGCTGAGCCCGACGCGTCGTCGCCGGGTGGTCCGGGAGGTGATGGACCATCTTGAAGTGTCGGAGCGTCGGGCGTGCAAGGTGTTGGGTCAGCCTCGGGCGGTGCAGCGTTACCTGCCGATCGAGCGGAGTGACGGAGGACCGTTGACGCGGCGGATCGTGGAGTTGGCGTCGATGTACGGGCGATACGGGACGCCGAGGATCACGGCGTTGCTGCACGAAGAGGGCTGGCGAGTGAACCACAAGCGGATCGAGCGGATCTGGCGTCAAGAAGGCTTGAAAGTGCCCAAGAAGCAGCCCAAACGCGGAAGGTTGTGGCTGAATGACGGATCGTGCATCCGGCTGCGGCCCGAGCACAAGGACCACGTCTGGGCCTATGACTTCGTTCAGGCCAGGACGCACGATGGTCGATCGTTCAGGGTGCTCGCGGTGGTTGATGAGTACACCCGCGAGTGCCTGGCGTTGGATGTGGATCGCCAGCTTAAGAGCGACGACGTGCTCGAACGGTTGGCGTGGCTGATGGCGACGCGGGGTGTGCCCGATCACATCCGTTCGGACAACGGCCCAGAATTTACCGCCAAGACGGTGCGTGGCTGGCTCAAGCGTGTGGGCGTGAAGACGCTGTTCATCGAGCCGGGCAGCCCGTGGGAGAACGGCTTCGTTGAGAGCTTCAACGGCAAGCTGCGTGACGAGTTGCTCAACGGCGAGATCTTCTACACCCTCCGTGAAGCCAAGATCATGATCGAGCGCTGGCGACAGCACTACAACACCAAACGCCCACACTCTGCCTTGGGATACAGACCACCAGCCCCCGAGACGATCGACGCTGAGCCGGGCTCCGCTACGCTCCGCCCGCCTCAGCACATCCACCTCGGTCTACCGTAGACTGTGGACACAACCGTGGGGGAAGGTCAGTCAGTCGATTGCTCATCGCGTATTTGAAGTTAATCTTCTAGTCTCAGCGAGATCTTGGTGGCCAACCTTGAGGCCATGGCAAAACTCACCAAAAATCAACCAGCTGCCAAGCCGCCAACCCGGAGGCCCCGGGCACTGAAGTCAGACGCCCGTTTAAGTCGCCTATTACTAGGACCGCACATCATAGCCGGTTCTTCTCGGTTACTTACTACACATAGCACCCGCGAGGCCAGCGTCGCATGGCGGCATGAGCAAACACATACGCCGGGCGCTTATCGGCGAATCTTTACCGAACTTAAGGGTTCGCACCGAATGGAAAACGCCTCCACCCGATCTTGACGCACAAAGTGAGTCAGTAGGAGCCACTCTCCGTCATCGCAGTCAGGGACTTCGACTCCAATCAAGGCGCGGTGTCCGACTAGTCTGTGCAGATGATCAGATACAACGCTTGGCTGCTCAGAATTTTGGCCGCTTGCCTGGCCCTGGTGATTGCAGAGCCTTCGTGGCCGGAACCATCCGACGCTGAAAGCAACCAGCGCGTCGTCGAGGAGCTGCGAGACCGGATTGTCCACTTGAAGGCACCCGGTGGGGCGCTTGCGTTGACGCACGGAGGCCAGACCCGATCGTGGTCGTATGGATTTGCCGACGATTCAGGCCAAACGCCGATGCCGCGGTCGCCACGCATGCGTCTGGGCAGCGTCACCAAGCTCTACCTCGCGGCCGTCGTGCTGCAACTTGTCGACGAGGGCGTGCTCGACCTCGACGACCCCATCGGCCGGTTCGTCGATGGCGTGCCCAACGGCGAACGGATCACCCTCCGCATGCTCGGTCGACACACCAGCGGACTCGACGACGCCATCCGCCAGATGCCTTTCCACGCGCAGCTCGCCGCCGAGCCGCAACGCATCTGGCAGCCCGACGAACTGCTCGCCGTCGCCTTCGAGCCCGGGCCGCGCTTCGAGCCCGGCGAACGATGGGCCTACAGCAACGCCAACTCGCTGCTGCTCGCCCTCGCCGTCGAGCAAGCCACCGGCACCACCTGGCGCGAGCACGTCCAGACCCGTATCATTGATCCACTCGACCTCGAAGACACCGGCTTCGACCAGCCGCCCACCGTCCGCGGCTACCGCTACGGCAAGCGCGACGACCCCGTCGGCTACGGCGGCGCCGACGACCACCTCTGGTTTGACGCCACCGACTGGAGCGCAAGCTGGACCGGCCCCGCCGGCGAGATGACCGGCACGGCAAAAGACACCGCCGTGTTCATCGCGGCGCTGTTCGGCGGCGACTTGCTGTCGGCCGACGCCCTGGCCGAACTCACCGCCTTCGAGGACACCGGCGACAGCACCTTATTCTACGGCTTCCACTGCCACGGCGTCCGCAGCGAAGCAGAAGGCCTGCTCGCGATCGGCCATCACGGCGACGTCCCCGGGTTCAGCAGCAGCGCCGCGTGGCTGCCCGAGTCACGCACCGCCGTCGTCGTCCTCGCCAACCTCTCGGCCGAGCTGGACAAGTGGAGCTCGGCGATCAAGCTAATGAACACCGCGTTGGACGGCCTCGCCGACGACCCAGCCGCCGACGCCACCCCCGCTGCCGATCCTCAACTCGCCCAAGCCCTCGACAGCGCGTTCCACGCCTCCAACATCCGCGGTGTGCAGGTCGCCACCATCGAAGGCACGCACGTTGCAGCACTCAAGGCAGGCGACGGCGACAAACGATTCCGCGCTGGCTCGGTTAGCAAGCTGCTCACCGCGCTGCTGGTGATGCGCGCGGTCGAGGCGGGCGTCGTCGAGCTCGATGCCCCCGTCGAGCAGTGGCTTCCGGGCGCGTTCGTCGGCGACGGACACGACGAAGTCACGCTCGCGCACCTGCTTGAACACACCGCCGGCGTCGCGGGCAGCGGCCCGGCCGAGTACGCCGCCAACGAGCCCGGCCTCTCGCCGCTCGACTACGTCGCGACGCGTCGGCCCTTCCGCCTCCGCTGGCGACCGGGCCTGCACTACTCGTACTCCAACCCCGGCTACGCCATCGCCGCCGCAGCCGTCACCCGTGCCTGGGGCCAGCCCAACGGCCTGACGTTCGACGACCTCATGCACCGCGAAGTCCTCGCGCCGCTTGGCATGGCCAACACCACGTTCGACGCGCCCTCGCCTCCGAGCTACGAGGCCGACGGCCACACCCTGGCACCCCCGTGGGCCATGCCCGTGCGCCCCGCAGGCTCGGCCGTCACGACGGCCGATGACCTCGCCAAGGTTGTCGCGATGCTTATGGCCGACGGCGACGCTTTCCTCACCCCCGAGTCCGTCGCGCGCATCGAGCGCGGCGAGACGGGCGTCCTCGCCAAAGCAGGCGGCGGCGACGCGGCCTACGGGCTCGGCACGTTCGCCTACATCGCGAACGACCACGCCCTCCGCGCCCACTGGGGCAAGACCGAGGGCTTCCGCGCGACCCTCGCCTACACCCCGTCGCCCTCCGCCAACACGCCGCCGCGCGGCTACGTCCTCCTCGTCGATACCGCCGACGACCGCGGGATCAGCGGCCTGCGTCGAACGCTCAATCAATGGACCACCCAAGGTCGCGACACCGGCTCACCCCCTCCCGCCAACACCCGCCAAGCCGCGGCCGGCGCGTTGCCGAGCGACTTCGAAGGCGTTTACGTCGGCGCAACCCACGACACGGTCGAACGCACGTGGCTCATGGGCCTGCTCGGCGCGCGACGCCTCACACCCACGCCCGATGGCGTCGTCGTCGAGCCCCTGTTCCTTGGCGGCAGCACGCGATGGGAGCGCGTCGGCGGCGACCTGTACCGCATGCAGGGCCTGCCCGTCGCCAGCGGCGCGACGTGGCATGACACGGCCCACGGCACCGGACACTTCTGGATCGATGGCGAGAGCTACCGCCAACAACCCGCCGCTTGGGTCTATGGCCAAGCGATCGTCCTCGTCGGCGGCCTCGTCGCCGCTGTGCTCGCCGTCGTCACCTGGTCGATCGCCATGGCTCTACGCATCTACGGGCGGAAGCGCCGCGCGAGCGACCGCCCCAAGCAAACCATGCGCAATTGGCACGGACTCTGGCCGCACGCGCTCGCGCTCGCCGGCGTGGCGAACCAGGTGCTCGTCGGCGGGTTCGTCGTGTGGCACCTCAGCCCAGGGACGTCGGGCATCGCCCAACTCGGCCGCGTCAGCCCCGCCTCGCTCACTCTCGCCACAGCGAGCGTCGTCGCCCCGGCCGCGCTGCTGGTCGCCTGGGTCTCGATGCTCAAGGGCCACCGCACGACCCAATCGCGCCGCACCGCACGCACCCTCGCCCGACTCGCGTGGCCCGCAACGCTCGCCGCAGCGCTCACGGCTATGACGCTGCTGCTCGGGCTCTACGGCCTCGTCCCATATTGGCCGGCGTAACGCTGAACTCACGCACGATTTACCGGAGAGTTCCTCGCAAATCACCCCGAGAACCTCCCCAGAGGCTCACGCAAAACTCACGATTTGAGGCGTTGACACTGATTCTCAGTTTCATCATCATCGCCGCGCCGAGCACACGGCACGTCGCCGAGCTCAACCAATTTTCTTCACAAGGAGGAACTCGTGAAGCTCAACCCATCCCACCCACGCCGCGTCGCTCTCGCGGCCTCTGCGTTCGTCGCGACCGCGGCAGTCAGCCACGCCGCCGCCCTGGATATCCCGCTCGCCTCCACGATGGACGGCAACAGCTTTGTCTCCGAGGGCGAGCCGCTGGTCGGAGTCACCAGCTCGTTCGCCCGCATCAACGCCGGCGACGGCTCGCTTGGCTCGGCAGGGGCGAACACCGGCGACGCCGACGGCCTCTACGGCGTCGCGAACGTCGCCGACCCCAACCCCGGCCCTGTGTTCGGCACCCCGGTCGATCTCTTCCCACGCGAAGAAAAATTCCTCGTTGGCGGCGTCACCGTCGACACCTCCGGCCTCACCGGCTCGGGCGTCGAAGTCGCGCCCGTCACCGCGCTCGACCTCGGCGAGCTCTGGAAACCCGACCCCAACCGCACCAGCTCGACCCCCGGCTCCCCACCCACCGTTGTCAGCGACATCTCCGACCGCGCGCTGGGCCTTTGGTTCTTCGATTCCGGCGGCAGCATTGACTTCGGCGCGATCGACGCCAGTGACACCGCCACCTTCACCGATGGCCTGCTCACGTCCATCGACGTTGAAGTTACCGCCGCCTTCATCCTGACCGGCGAGCCCTCCTTCGACGGCACGCTCACGTTCAGCGGCGACCAGATCTCCCTGCAGATCAACGAAACCGAGCTGCTGTTCAGCTTCCTGAGCACACCCATCGTCCTCGACATCACCGGCACCGTGAACGCCGTCAACAACTTCGTCATCCCCGAGCCCGCCTCGGCCGCGCTGCTGCTCGCCGGCGTCCCCGCCCTCGCTCTGCGCCGCCGACGCGCAGGCAACGAACAGAAAGGCTGACCCCAACACACCCTGTCGCTCGAGACGTGTTCGAGCGCACCTCACCACCAACCCGTTGCGCATTGCCGCAAGGAGTAATTGATATGACCCGCAACACCCAAAGCCGTGCGGCTGGCGTCCTGCCAGCGTGCATCGCTGCTCTAACGCTCGCCGCTACCGGCACACACGAAACCCACGCCGGCTCGATCGACCTCTCCGGCACCAACGCCGAGGGCTACTACGCCGTCGTCAACATCAACCAAGAACCCAACCAAACCCTCAGCGGCATCAGCGGCGACCCCAACGACCCGAAGTTCTTCGACTACCCCGCCTTCGTGAACCCCGAGAACCCGAACAACGTCTTCGTGATGGCCGTCGAGCCGTACCGATTCGGCCTCGACTTCCCCGACCCGCTTGCCCCCAGCCTCACCACAGGCGTCCTGCAGAGCGTCGGCACCCTGCAGGCACGCAACCCCGATGGCACCGTGCCGTCCGGCGCAACCTTCGTCGAAGGCTTTACGGAAGACGCCGACTTTAATCTCTCCGACATCGGGCAGATCGACTTCGACTCTTCCCAACTGTCAGGCGTCGGCACCGAGATCGTCGCACCCGGCGACCTCACGATCACACTCGACACCACCGAGTTCTCGCCGATTAACCGCACCCTGCTCAACGCCGTTGGCGACGTCGGCCCGTTCGGCCCCGACGGCAGATCCAACCGCAACGAGTTCGTGCTGTTCACCCGCGGCCCGGGCGGCTCCAACGTCCCGCTGACCATCAACAGCATCGCCGGCACCGGGCTGACCTTCGTCGACGGCACGCTCGACTCCATCGACATGGTCTTGGACATCACCGCTGGCAGCTTCTTCGTGCCCACCGACGGCACCCTCACCTTCGCGGGGACCGACTTCGCCTTTAATGTCGACGGTGTGGGCAGCTTCGGATTCGGCAACAACGTCCGCAGCATCCTCAACCGCACCGCGACGATCGACGCCGTCGGCACCTTCGTCATCCCCGAGCCCGGCAGCCTCGCCCTCGCCGCCGTCGGCATGGCGTTCGTTGCCCGCCGCCGACGCTAGCCGGTAGCGTCCTCGCCCAAACCGACCCACAATGCGACGGGCTTAACGGCCCCTCGCATTTTTCAACACCCAACCCATCGAGGAGTCCACGCCGATGGCCTGCTTTAACACCCCATCGAGCCGCTTGGCGATCACACTCGCCGCCGCCTTCGCCGCACTAGCCACACACACCCACGCCGCGCTCACTTCCATCCCCCTCGCGGGCACCGGCGCCGACGGCTACTTCGCCGTGGTCAACGTCAACCAAGAAGCCGCCATCGGCGGCACCACCGGCCTCGACCCCATCGACAACACCCCCGTCGGCATCAGCGACGACCCCGCCGACGCTAAGTTCTTCGACTACCCCGCCTACATCAACCCTCTCAACCCCAACGCCATCTACATCATGTACGTCGAGCCCTACCGCTTCGGCCTCGACTACCCCGACCCCCTCTTCCCCACCAGCCCCGTCCCGACATTCACCGGCGTCGGCAACCTCCAGCAGCGCAACCCCGATGGCACCGCGCCCGCCGGCGCCACCTTCGTCGACGCCTTCACCGAAGACGCCGACTTCGCCGACTTCGACCTCGGCTCCATCGACTACGACGACTCGTCCCTCACCGGCATCGGCACCGAGTTCATCGCCGCCCAAGACCTCACCCTCACGCTCGACGGCAGCGAGTTCGAATCTCAGAACCGCACCAAGCTCAACCCCGCCGACGCCGGCTTCGGCCCCACCGACCCCATCGGCACCGTCAACCCCGAAGGCCGATCCAACCGCAACGAGGCCGCCAACTCCGTCAACCTCACCGCCACCGACCTCACCGGCACCGGACTCACCTTCACCGACGGCGTCCTCTCCTCCATCGACTTCGTCGCCGACATCGACCTCAACGTCTCCGGAGCCGGACTCACCGGCGGGGGCATCGCCACCGGCACCCTCACCTTCACCGGCCTCGACTTCGCCTTCGACGTCGACTCCGTCGGCAGCACCGCCTTCGCCTCCAACGTCCGCGTCCTGCTCAACCGCTCCGGCACCGTCCCCGTCCCCGCCCTCCCCGGCGACTTCGACAACGACGGAGACGTCGACGCCGACGACATCGACCTCCTGCTCACCGAGATCAACGGCTCCGCCGACCCCGCCTTCGACCTCACCGGCGACGGCATCACCAACGCAGACGACCTCACCGAACTCATCGAAGTCATCCTCGCCACCCGCCCCGGCGACGCCAACCTCGACGGACAGGTCGGCACCCCGGACCTCGCCATCCTCGCCAGCAACTTCGGCACCCAGGCCACAAGCTGGGCCAACGCCAACTTCAACGGCCTCGACGGCGTCGGCACGCCCGACCTCGCCATCCTCGCCGCCTCCTTCGGCTTCGGCACAACGCCCGTCTCGGCCGCGACGCCCGCCATCCCCGAACCCGCCACCCTCGCGATCACCGCCCTCGGCGCCCTCGGACTCGCCCGGCGACGCCCCTCCCACAACGTTCGCTAACCTCAAACGCGATGCAAAGGCCTGGCTTCACCCTCATCGAACTCCTCGTCGTCATCAGCATCATCGCGCTGCTGATCGGTATCCTCCTGCCCGTCCTCGGCCTCGCGCGCGGCACCGCACGCGCCGCCCAATGCCTCTCCAATCTCCGCCAGATCGGCATCGCCTTCCAGGCCTACCCCGTCGACTGGGACGGCCACCTCATGCCCCACTCCGGCCAGCACCCCCGCCTGCTCGAGGCCAACAGCGGGCTGCCCGGCCCGATCGTCTCGTGGTGCTCCGCCCAGGTCGCCGGCGACGCCGAAACCGTCTTCCGCGCCAGCATGATCGGCCCCTACCTCAGCGAGGTCGAACAGATCGGCGGATGCCCCGTCTACGACGTCCCCGAAAACTGGCTCACCAATAACTACTTCTGGGAAGTCTCCCCCTTCGACTACGCCTACAACGGCCGCATGCTCGGCGTCCGATCCAGCAACCCGGCTGTCTGGCTTCCTTACCGCTTCGCCGAGATCAAAGACCCCTCCAAAACGATCCTCGTCGCCGACGCCGGCCAGTTCAACAACGACCCGCAATACGACAACGACGTCGTCACCACCCTCGAGTTCGAGATGCTCCCGCCGGTCACCGACAGCACGCTCTTCCGAGTGCTGCCCCTCGGTGCCAGCCCCAACGTCCACGGCCGCCACCCCAACCGCACCGCCAACGTCCTCTGGGCCGACGGCCACGTCGACGCTCAAGAGATCAAGTCCGAGCCCCTCAACACCGGCGCCTACGACGACGCCAACCTCGGCGTCCTCTACGAAGGCGACGTCGCCAACAACGACTGGTGGGACGCCGGCCTCGTCCCCCGCTCCACCTTCTGACCTCCCCCGCAAGGAACCCTAACGATGCGACTCACCGCCCTGCTCATCGCGTCCCTGCTGCTTCTCACCGCCACCCCGCACGCATCCGCCGACGATCACGCTACCCCCGAGCCACCGACGATCACCGGCGGCGAGGCCGGCGCCGACCTCGTCCGCCAGCTCCGCGCCGGCGGCCTCGTTGTCTACTTCCGGCACGCCACCACCGAGAAAGACTACGCCGACCAAGTCACCGCCGACCCCAACGACGGCTCCACCCAACGCGTCCTCAGCGAGCACGGCTGGCACCAGGCCAAGATGATCGGCGCCGCATGGGAGCGCCTCGGCCTGCCCGTCGGCGACGTGATCTCCAGCCAGTACTTCCGCGCCTGGCAGACCGCCGACCTTGCGTTCGGCCGCTACACCAAAAACCCCGCGCTCAACTTCGAGCCGGCCGAGGAATACACCGACCAGCAGTTCGAAGCCATGCGCGCCCGCGTCCAACCCATGCTCCAAGCCCCCGTCCCCGTCGGCACCAACCGAATCATTGTCGGCCACGACGACCCCTTCGAAGCCTCCACCGGCATCTACCCCGAACCCCAAGGCGTCGCCTATGTCATCCGCCCCCTCGGTGAAGACGGCGGTCCGGGCATCGGCTTTCAGTTGATTGCTCGGGTTGAGGCCGAATCATGGTCACAGTTACCTAAACCTTGATGATGCCGTTTGGAGCTGGACTGACATTCAAGGGCTCAAGGGACGTGCAAGGCAAACGACCTAATCGAGGGGTGTCGCCTAAATCGCAGCAGGAGCTAAGGGTAGAGCCATGGGGTCCACAGCCGGCTAAGCGGTGCAGCAAGAATCAACGTGGTGGCATGAAAATCGGGTGCTGATAGCAGCCTCACTGACTCAAGCCGCGTGCGTCTTCCATTTATCAACGATCGAACAGAAGAATTGCGACCGCGCAAGTGCGCCATCGCGCAGACGAACCTGCATTGGCCTTTACGGCGCGATCAACTCTCGCACGAAGGTGGCCACTTCTAGGTAAAGGCTACGGGAGGTCTAGACGGCCGCGACCCTAACCCGACGAGGAAAAGCCAACAGGCCGCCGGCGGTGTTGAGCGCTACCGGATCGGCCTCCAAGGCTAGGTCCACACACGGGTAATCCGAACCCCGGTCCGACAGGTCAGACGTCGTACCCATGTCGCCAACCGACGCCGACTCAGAAATGACAGCCAGAACCAAACCCGTGATGTCTACGGGTTGCCCTCATCGAACGCAAGATTGAGCTAGTGACCTCAGGAGCACAATCGCGAGCGCGGTAAGCTCCAGCGTAAGGTTTCTTCCTCACACAATCCGCGCAGCTAAGCAATAAACGCAGCCCTTACAACGCATAAATCACCCATGTACGCTTGTGAAAAGCACCGTGCATCTCTCGTGGCCGTTGGGAACGAAGAGGTCGCAGGTTCAAACCCTACCATTCGGGCTGATTCAACAACACATCAAACGGCTTATTGACGTCACAGACGAGATCTACGCCGTCGAGACGGTAGTTCAAACCAACGATCCCAGCAAGCGACACTTGGTGCAATAATCCGCTCCAAGCCGTCTTGTCTGTCACCTCCAGGCTTACACGTTTGAGCCACCGCCAACCCTTGCCCCAGCTTTGCGTCCGCCTGACAGAGCTTACCCACGACCTGTTCTCTACTGAACCTTTTGCAAGCCATCCTAACCTGCCTTGCTGCCAATCCGTTGGCACCAGCACGGTGTCTCGGCGCGGAACAATAAAAGGCAGCGGGTCAATGATGACCAGACTTCAGATTTATCAATTGAGGATGTCTTAAAACATCGGCTTCTGCAGACCTTAGTTCGTGAAAGTATAGATTAAAAGACTATCAAATTCACTATCGCCACTCTCATTGCCGAGGCCAATCTTGCAATCGAGCAAGTTTCTGGATTCGAAGGTTTAGCTTACAATACAAGTGTGCCTTATTGCGTAATGGTGGCGATCGCCGTCATGGCCGTCAAACTGAGTTCGACATTCATGAAAGCACTGCGATTGATTTTGTTCCCAAAGCCGACGCCAGCGAGGAATGAACGCGTGCCGTTGAGGTATAGACCAATACAGAGTTGGCTGCCGCCAACGGCAACCTGGGCGAACTTGAAGTTGTTGTCGCTGACCTAATCGAAAATGACCATCGTATTTGCCCAGCCGGTATTGCTGATCCTGCCATCGACATTTAGGGGTAGTGCGTTGAGACCCAATTGGTTGCTAATATCGATTGTGCTAACCGCGTAGCTAGCAGTGCCGCCGCCAGTGCTGCCATTGTATCGCCCGGAGGTCCGGCACTAGTTGCCGGCCTGGGGATTGTGACGGCTGGCGTTGCTGTTGAAGTCTTGGTCGAGCAATGGGTTCGTCACTTCGGGTTCAAACTAATCGAGGTTAAGACCGCCGTCATTGACCTTAGCGATCTGAAGCACTTGGACACCCGCGGATACATCAATAATGAACTCTCGATCGTTGTAGATACCCCCAGCCACTCGTACCACCGAATGCTTGAGTTTCGCCAGTTACTCCGTTTCCATTGGAGAAGAATTGGAAATCGCAACCTGCGCCGTCTCTAGTTCCATTGATGCGAAGGATGTATGAGCCGGGTTTAGCGGCATTGATGGCGTGCTCAAGCCATTCCTGATTTTTGTAACCGATATTCACGCGAGTGCTATTGTCAAATAGATCGATGTTGGGCAAATCTGACGATCGATAGGAGCTATTGCCATTGTTGCCCGTACTTTTTTCCTGCCATTGCGCTTTTTTTTACCGCCCTGATCGAAGTTCTCAAACTGGATCCGCTTGGTGCCGGAAGCTGGGACGCTCCAAGGGTTGCCTCCGTGGCCAAAGGTAGCCCGCGAGACGGCGCGGAGCATGCCAGCGATCAGTGGTTGGGTGAGGTCGTTGCTATCAAAGAGATTAAAGCCGGTGGAATTATTCCGGATCGTCAGGTTCTGGTTAGCCAGAACGATGTTTCCGGCGGTGCCGAAATCGATCTGGGTCTGGTTTCAGGAACGCCAACACTCCGTGCAACGCAGCGCTCGATCCCGCTGAGGCTCATCTCACCATCGACGACCATGAAATTCTGAGCGTCCGCGGGCGGAGTGAGACGGAGGGGCGAGCAGGTTGTTCATAAACGCAGCACGGACCTCCGTACAACGGTAACCCTCGGCCTGCCAATAGAAACCATTGAATTCACCCATCTTGGTCCGAAGACATAGACGCCTCAGCCATCGTTGACGATATGCGGGTCGGCGGCCACTTGCGACGCGGCATCGGTGGCGATGTGATGCTTATGATTGAGGTACTGCGCTACAACGGTCTCGCCAACAAAGATGATGCTGGCGGGGTTCACGTGATTGGCGCTGTCGGGGGTGTAGTGGTCTGACTTGACATTCTCGATGAAGAGCTCGGCCGAGGAGCTTCCGGCGGCGCGGTGAGTAATCGAGGTCATTTTCATAAACATGTCATGGGGGATGACGGTCCCGCAGAGTTGTTCTGCATGATCTGATACTGAAGCTTCGGGTTGGTCAAATTGCCTGGGAAAACCTCTTTGTTGATGCCCTAGATAATGGCCTGTAGTCCGGCTGAGCCTTCGCGCCTAATTACCACATCGTCGTTCGCAATCGAGACGCCGGTTTCGCCGTCGATATCGGTAAGCCCATTATTGAAATCGTTTTGACGTGAGATGATCCCAGGCCCACTGCTTTAGAAGGTGTTGATGTCATCAGCGTCGATCACCAATTCACGATCAATCGTATAGCTTCGGCTGGGCAGCAGGGCGATGTGCTTGACACTCTGATTCTCGCCGGCGACTCAGAACGTGGTGTTGACCAGCCCCAGTCATTTGCAGCCGTACCGACACTCTTGTTGCCAACAGTTATCCACGACGTGTTGGCCGTAGAAGTGCAGCCTTGTTCATGTGATTAACGACGGTTGAGGGCGATATTCCAGCGATATCAAAGAACGGATTAGCAGTTCAGTTGATCTCAGAGCCGTATGAATATACAAGGCCAAATGTACTATCTTCGGGCGTACACGCACTGATGCGTGCGTTGTCTTCTTCGATATCGAGTTGCCCGCGGACAGAGATGTATTCACCGACAATAGTGCCTTAGTTATGAAATGACTTCAGTGACGATGTTGCGGATACTACCGTGGTCGTTAATGACGTTCGCGTTGCTATAGCCGTTGACGGTAACATTCTTGACTCAAAGGTCACCATCGACGGTATCAACAGCGATGCTACCGCTGATGGCGCTGCCTATGTAGTCGAGTTCCGAGTCGATGATGGTGATCTGGCCTGGGAGCGAGTTGCCTTGACCATCGACAGCGGTGGTAATCTGACGGATGACAGAGATCGCTTGAACCTGGGTGGAGCGCGGATTCTCGATGGCCACGGCCTTGCCGTTGACGAGCATGCCCACGCCGCTTGGGTTCTGATTGATCAGTTCGATGTCTTTGAAATTGAGTTGCTAAGGATTCTGCGCGGCCTCCATGCCGGTCGTAAACCCGATGACCTGGACGTTTTCGACAACCGCAGGTCCGCCGTTGCGATGGCCGACGCCCAAGCCCGTATGCCCATCGACATTCCCGAGGTCTTCAGCAACCGCGTCACACACGGCGCCGAAGTTATTCACGGCGTAGTTGATGCCGATCGCTCCAGGCTAACCGTCGGGCACCTTCGCTCGAATATCGGTAACGTAGCTATTGAGTGATCATCGGTTCAGAGCAGGGAGTTGGTGCTTGATTTCCGCCTGCAAGGTGGAGCTAGAGAACATATCTTTCACGCGGCCTTTAATGAGTCCTTATGTCGGAGTGCTTGAGGATTGGGCTCTTTGCGTCGGCAAGCGAAACATCGAATATTTTTCACGATTAGCGTAGATCAATCGAATTGATTTATGCAGTTTCTGGATCTTCAATCAGACCGTGCCGTGAGTACTGAACTCTCGCAAGTACGAGTTCACGAATGCACAATCCGAGCGGCCCACTCCTTATTATGGTTTGCGATGATAATTAATCAGTATTAAATCTCTCTACCTTATGGGTTTTCATTGCCAGCAACTTTAAATAGAAACATAAATCGTTATATGAAGATAAGCGGGACGGAATATGGGCGGGTTTAGCCATGAGCAGGTCGGCCTGCTTGGGCGTCAATCACTCTGTTCATGCAAAGCGCTTCGGCAGCCAGCCTTCAGCTCATTGAGGTCTTCAACCTCCGTGATAGTCAAAGATCTGCCGACCTGCTGCCCCTTAGGTAGCAGCTTCAGCCGCTGTCGATATTCTGCGATCCGATCTTTCACCAGGCTGCGTTCAATCAAACATCGCTCGCTCTCTAAACCGAGATCGCCGATCTGCTGCTGCCAGTCTGACAACGCGATCTCGAGTCGGCGCTGGATCGGAGCGTATTCGGGCTGATCGATCAGATTGTGCACACAGTCGGGATCGCATTGGATGTCGTACAACTCTCGGGGCGGCTTGGCCGGAGACATCCAGACAGCGGCTTGCTTATCCAGAACACCCCCCGCGTGCATGCGGCGAAGCTCGGCGGTCGTTGGCATTCGCTCCATAAAGGCGACGCGCTGCGCGTAAGGAAGGCAGGGGAAGTCATTGCGGATGAAGTGATACCGACCATCGCTAACGAAACGGACGCGATCGAAAGCCTCGTCCATCCGGTCGCGTCCACCAAAGGCGAATTCGGCTCGGGCTCCTGAGCAGTCAAGGATGTCGCGGCCGTCGTACGTCGGGGGCGGGGTCACTCCAGCTAGCGATAGAAGGGTCGGCGCGATGTCGACCCAGGACACCAACTGATGATCGATGCCGGGATCGACACCCGGCCCAGCGATGAGAAGCGGCATGTGCACACCCGGCGCGTAGCACCAACGCTTCTCACGCGGCAAGCCGCGGCCGTGATCGCAAAGGAACACCACGACGGTCCGCTCGGCCTGGCCGGATTGGTGCAGTGCTTCCAAGATTCGGCCAATGACGCTGTCGATCGCGGCGACGTTCTCGTAGTGACGCGCGATGTCGGCTCGGACGACCGGCGTGTCGGGCAGATACTCAGGAACGCGAACGCTGTTTGGATCAACGCCTGGCACCGGTCGATCCGCGGTTAGCCAGGGCGGGTCGGTGGGACGTTGCGGCGGAGTCCCGTCGGCGGCGTTCGGCCACATCCCGCTCTCGTGAGTTCGCACGAGGTTTGCGTAGTACAGCCATGGCTTCTGACCGGTTTCACCGTTGGCGAGGTCTTCGAGCCATGGCGTCTGGTCGTCACACCAGCCGGGCTGAGGATCGAAGTTGAAGTCGAGTTTGGTGGGCCAACGCACGGTATAACCGTCGTCTCGCAGCTCCTGCGTGAAGATGCGTGGGGCATCGATCAGCGTCGACCGCATGTGGTGCGTACCGATCGCGGTCGGGTAGCGACCCGTGACGATGCTGCTGCGCGCCGGGGCACAGACCGGTGCGGTGGAGAACGCGCTGGTGTATCGACGGCCGCGTGCCGCGAGTGCGTCTAGGTTCGGCGTCTTCGCAAGCGGGTCGCCGTAGCAGCCGAGAAATCGCCCGGTATCTTCTCCGATGATCATCAGGATGTTGGGCCGTTCGTCGAGCACGCTAGAGGCCTCGCAACGCGCCGTTGGCTATAGCGGTGTCCGCCATCTCCCCTGCGAGATGTGCGATCGAGAATTCACGCCAGCCTTCGATGCTTGAGCGAGCAACGTCGCGGATGGGGCCTGACCATTGGCTTGGGATGGCATCGACCCCGTACATAACTCCCCAGATACTCCCTGCGGTTGCGGCGTTGCAGTCGGTGTCGAATCCGGGCATCACAGCTTTACAGATGGTCTGACTGTAATCACCCTCACCCCACAGCAAAGCCGCAACCATGATCTGTGCGTTCGAGATGGTGTGGCACCAGCCGTGGTGGGTGAACTCGTCCCACTCGGCATGGACCTCTTCGATCATCTGCTCCCAGGATGTACCCGCCTCGTAGCGATCGAGAATAAGCCGAACCGCCTCGGCAAGCCGACACCTCGCGGGGATCTGCGCTAAGCCCGCTTCAACCACAAGGCGAAGGTCGTCCAGCACGAAGGCCGCCGCCAGCATGGCCGCCACGAACATCGAGCCGTACACCCCGTTCTTCACGTGACTGACGCTCGCATCGCGAAAAGCCCACTCTGCGGCGCGGCGGGGGTCTCCGGGATTGGCATAGCCGTAGTAGTCGGCGCGGATGTCAGCGCCAATCCACTCGCGGCAGGGGTTTCGATACGTCGCGCTCGCCGACGGAAGAATCCCCATCGCGAAGTTCCGGTAGGCCAGACGCTCGGCCGTACACGTGGTTCGCATCGGCAGATGCGTCACCCAGAACTCCGCGACGTCCAGAGGACGGAACGCGGCTCCACACCGACGCAAGATTTCGTAGCCGATGACCGTGTAGTTGATGTCGTCGTCGATCACGGCCCCATCGATCTCGCCGGCGTAGAACCGCAGGTCCGTCGGCTTGGGCATCTTGTCCGGTTTCGCACCCTCGATGCGGGCGTATTGCTCGGGGTCGGGCCGCAGAAAGTAGTCGGCGATCGGCCAGCGCCCCGTGGCTTCGGCGTGGACGCGGATGCTGCGGCGGTCGTGGCCTTCCACGGGCTTGCCCAGCATGCAGCCGCAGATACGGCCAAGCAGGCCGCCGTGGACCCGGCGATGGAAGTCGCGGCTGTCTCCTCGGTACACGACGACCGCCTCGGCCGGCGTGACACGCCGAATCGCTTCCAAACGATCCGGCTCTGAATACAGAAAGTCCGGCCGCATCGGCAACCGCTGAACCGCATCGAGAACCAGAGCAGCACGCCGTTGCCAGTCCGCCCCACGGCCGCCGCCGCGATGTGGGAACCACTGATCGCTGGCGCGCGGCACCGCTAAAAGCTGGTCAAACTCTTGCTGCAACGAAGAAAGATCACGCCCTTCTTCATACGCTTGGGCGTACTCCGTATCGAGATCAACCCCACCAATCCAGGTGAGACACCTTGACCATGCGTCGGCGTCGTGCTCGGCCTCCTCGGATAGATCCGACTGGGCACCGCTAACCGGCTGCTCAGAGAGGTGTGTCGCGCTCATACCAATTCCACGGGCGGCATGACCGCCGCATCGGTCGTCACGACTTCGGCTTGGAGTCTTCCAGTGATCGCCTGCTCCGTGGCATCGCGCGCGATCTCGGTGACGCGGATCGCGTCTTGCCCGTCGCAGAGGCGCTCGTCGGGGGTCCCGTCGATCAGCATGCGGGCCCACGCCTCGTACATAGACTCGAAACCCTTCTCCGGTCCGAACTTGAGCGGAGCGGTCCCCTGCCGATCCCGACGTTCGAAGGTTCTGCGGATCCTGTCGTAGCGGATTACGCCTTCGCTGCCGATGATTTCGTAGACGAACTCTTTGGGCAGGTCGCGGCAGCGATGGCCGTAAGAAAAACTCATCTCGACGGCGGTGTGTGCGCCATTGACGTGATTGAGGTGAGCCCAGACGTGATCGGGCGCTTCGTAGTCGTCGGCCCAAGACCCTTGCCCACAGACACCCATCACTTCGCTGCCCAGCCACCAGCGAGCGAGGTCGATCTGATGCGTGCCGCAATCGACCATCGGGCCGCCTTCAAGCATGCGCCCACGGCGGCGGGTGTCGCTGTGCCAGCGGACGGGGTTCTCGGTTTCCGTGTCGATCGCCGCTCCGTGGCACGCCCAGTTGTAGATCAGCCGCAGCGTGCGGGGCTGGCCAATCGTGCCAGCGATCAGCTCGTCGCGAATCACCGCAGCCACGGGGCTGAACCGGTAGCAAAAGCCGACGTGCAACGGCACGCCCGCAGAGTCGGCGGCGTCGACCATCGTCTGCCCGTCTTCCGCGGTCATCGCCAGCGGCTTCTCGCACAACACAGGCAAGCCGTGATCGACGGCCTCAAGCACGTTTTCCAGATGGGCTGGGGCAGGAGAGGTCACGACGACCGCGTCAAGGCCGGACGCATAGAAGCGATCCGCAGACTGATGCAGCAGTGACTCGGGAAGGCTTAGGCCGGCACGGGTGATCGCGGGCGGCGCGGGGTCGGGGTCCAAAATAGCAGCCAGCTCAAGCGCCTCAATGCCTGCAATCGCAGGGAGATGCGAACCCACGGCGATCGAGCCGAAGCCGATTAAACCAACACGGACGGAGCGGCGATGAGCCGCCGGCAGCGACGAACTTGATCTTGATTGCGTGCTCATTGAAATAGACGAACTTGGGGACAGGGCTTCGGCCTCGTTGCTCGCGCGTCGGTCATCGGCCAAACCAGAAGTGATCGATCTCGGAGTCCGGCCGGATGTTGCCGTTGGTTTCGCAGGGGATGTCGGCAAGCTCGATCGAATCGGCGTGGCCGTCGACGAAGAGCGTGTTATTCACCCCGTTGTGCCGGGCCGCACCGTCGGCCAGCGGGCCGCTGTACACGTTTCCAGCCAGCAACAGGTCGTAGTCCTGATCGGTCACGGACGGGTTTTTGTTGTCGATCAGCAGCATGGCGTCGGACGTGCGGACCACGCCGTAGAGGTCTTTGAAGGTGGCACGCCACCTCGGCCACTGATTGACGGAGTTGACGATGGGAGGCACGAGCTTGTCGTGCTCATAGTTCAGGATGGCGTTCATGCCGTAGCTGTTCTGGTAAACTTGCACGGTGGTGGCGTTGGCGGTCGGGCAGATAAAAATGTCGTTGTCGCCCTGCGACGCGGCGACGCCCTGAGCCTGCTGAAGAGCGGTGAGCCCGTTTTGATCCACCCACTCGATCATGAAGTGCGTGTGCCAGCGGGTGCCGGCCGGATAGTCGGCGAACGTCAAGTCCGAACCGGTCACGAGGGATGGCGGGATCAGCCCTTGGTGCGCATCGGCGTAGGTGGCAAAGGCGATGCCCAGCTGGCGGAGCTGAGTTTTGCACTTCATCGATAGAGCCGCCTGACGAGCGGACGTGAGCGCCGGCAGAAGAATCGAGATCAGCAGCGCAATAATGCTGATTACGACCAGCAACTCGATCAGCGTGAATCCCCGGCGAAATACGGAATTCGGGGTCTGGTGAAACTTGGTCATCTGAGCAGACTCCTTTGAGAATTGAAACGCGGGTCAGATGGTTGACGCGATGATCATTCGATTGATAATGTAACATCTGATTCCTTCGAGTCAAGATTTCCGTGTCCCCCGCCCGCACGTCACGACTCGTTGCGGCCGATTCCAGGCCTCTCATTCGTTCGGAGCCCAAGCATGCTTAGCCTTCTGCCCTCAGGACCCGATTTCACCCCCAAAAGGCGCTTAGGGCGTCTGTTGACGGCTCTTGTGGGCGTTGCCCTCGCCGCTGCAACGGCCGGCGTTTCGGGGCTGTTGGCCCCTGCCTATAACCCCGCCGTGCGGGCCGCGATGGTCGAGCTCGGGGGATACATCGATGTCACGGCCGAGCCGTTCAACGCCGACCCCACCGGCCGGCGTGACAGCACCGAGGCGATCCGCCAAGCGATGGCTGCGGCCCGCGAACAGGTCAAGACCAACGAGGCCCGGCGGCGACAGATCCGCAACGACGAGGGCGGCCCCGCCTACAACGCAGGCCCCGTCCGCCCCAACGCCACCGTGTACTTCCCGGCGGGCACCTACCGCGTCACCGGCCCGCTGGTCCTCGCCGACAACATCCCCGATTCGCGCCTGCTGCACATCGTCGGCGAAGACCGCGAAAACACCATCATCCGACTCGACGACCGCTCGCCCGGCTTCGGCGACGTCAACAACCCGCAGGTTCTGGTGAACTTCCTCGACTTCCGTTGGTCCAACTCCGCCTTCTGCAACTCGGTGGAAGGGATCACCATCGACGTCGGAGCCGGCAACCCCGGCGCCGTCGCATTGCGATATCACAACAACAACGTCGGCTACGTCCGCGATGTGACGCTACGCAGCTCCGACCCCAACCGAGCCGGCCACACCGGTCTGGCGATGGCTCAGCACCTCGGCGGTATCGCGCTCTTCCAGGACATCGAGATCATCGGCTTCAACCACGGCGTCCGCACCGCCAGCCACCACGTCAACCTCACCTTCGAGCGTCTCACCCTGCGCGGCCAACGCAGGGCCGGCATCACCAACGCCGACAAGAGCATGTCGATCCGCCACCTCATCAGCGAGAACCGCGTCCCGGCGATCGTGAATACCACGGGTGCCGGGCAGGTCGTCCTGGTGGACAGCCAGCTGGTCGGCGGGTCGGACGACGAGCCCGCCATCGACAACCAAGCGGGCCAGGTCGTCGTGCGTGACGTGACCGTCTCGGGCTACGGATCGACGATCCGCGATCGCGGCGAGCACGCCCACAAGGGCGACGTGGATTTTTATGCGACCGACGGAGCGATGGCCCTCGGCGACGGTGTCCCCGCCGAGCCGCTTCGGCTGCCGATCCTCGAGACGCCCGACGTCCCTTGGGACGACCGCTCCGACTGGGCGATCGTCGATGGCACGACCCAGATCGACGACACCACAGCGATCCAGGCCGCCATCGATTCGGGCGCACGCACCGTCGTACTCCCCCAAGATCACTACCTGATCAGCGACACGATCGTCTTCCGTGGCAACGTCGAACGCATCTTCGGCAACTGGTCCATGATTCACCCGCTGAGCAGCCTTGGCTGGCAAGCCAAGCCCATGTTCCGCTTCGTGGATCAGCCGGGCGGCCCCGATACGGTGGTGTTCGAGCAGTTCGACACCAATTGGAACTACACCCCTTCGGTCTGGTGGTTCCAGCACGACGCGTCGCGCACGCTGGTGATCCGCGACGTGATCTTCGGCTATGGCAGCGGCGCCTACCGCAACACCGGCACGGGCGATCTGTTCCTGGAAAACGTCTGCCACGCCGGCGGCGGGACGATGCGCTCTTCGCCCGCGTGGGTCTTCAACGACCAGCGCGTCTGGGCGCGGGGGTTCAACACCGAGGCCTATTACCCCCACGTGATCGCCGACGACTCCGACGTCTGGATCTTGGGTTACAAGGTCGGCGAGTACCACGGCCCGTACTTCGTGGTCCGAAACGGGTCGCGGCTGGAAACGCTGGGCGGGGTGTTCAACTCGCTGGTCAAGGGCAAGCAGCACAAGCCCGGCCGCGCGTTGATGGCCGTGGATCACGCCGAGGCGTCGGTGACCGGGGTCGAGCGATCGACGCAGCGGCAGGGCCAGCCCCATCCGGTGATCGCCACGCTTGTTGAGGGCGACGCCGAGCTCGTGTTGAACTCGATCGACGCGCCCAAGCGAGGCCAGTCGAGCGTCGAGCAGGTTTACGGAGCGGCGATGTCGCTGGTCCGAGCGGGCAAGGCCCCGGCCGAGGGCTTGCCGACCCTGGCGATTCGGCCCATGGTCACCGAAGCCAACGTCGTCACGGCCGGACAACCCGTCGCGAGCATCACGATCGATGGCGGAACCTCGCGGCCGAGCGTGATCCGCATGCACGCAAGGATCAACGAAGCGGAGCCCGTGACCTTCGACATCGGGGTGCCGCCGTCGGGTGATTCCGTCGATCTGGTGGCGCCTGCGGAACTCTTCGACGGGATGGCCGGCCTGGCCAGGATCGAATTGAGCGTGGCCGATCGGTCGGACTATCGCGTCACGCCCGGCGAGCGGTCGATGGCCGCGACGATCGCCTCGGAGAGAATCGATCTCGATCGTGGGTTGATCTCGCGGCTCGATTTCAAGGCAGGCCGCGTGACGGACGAGCTCGACGCCAACCGCCGCCTCGCCGTCACTGGAGTGACTTCTAGGCGCGACAGTCGGCTCGGCGACATTGGGCAGTTCAACTCCGGCGGCGTCCAGATGGCCTGGCCCATCGACCTGTCGTCGCCGGACGCCAAGCGAGGCAGCGTGCACGGCATCCACTTCGAACTTCAGCCTTACCCGCCAGCCGAGGTGTTCATGCACGACCGCGTGTTCGCCAAGACGGTAGCCGCCTGGGTTCGACCCCAACAGACCAAACGCCCACAACTCATCTTCGACCGCGGCAAGCGACAGTTCGGGGTCGCGATGCGGATCGCCGACGGACACGTCGAGGCAGGGATCGGTCTGATGGGGCAGCGGTTCGTCGTGCGGGAGCGGGTCCGACCCGGCGTCTGGACGCATGTGGCGATGACCTTCAATCGCGGCCGGGTCCGCCTCTACGTCAACGGCGAAGAGGCCGGCACCGTCGCGGCGACGCCCGGCTATCGAGGGTTCGAGCACATTGACTATCAGGATTCGGCGGGCGGCTGGGGCCGTGCTTGGGGCGGGGACGTGTTCTCGTCGCCCCAGCCCACAGCCCTGACCGGCGGCCTGGCCCACGCGGTCCTCTACGACCGAGCGCTGACCCCCGCGGAAGTACGGGCGTTGTTCGAATCCCGTTAAGTAATGGTGAGATTAATGTTCGTGCAAGGCCGGTTTTGTCGGCAAGCAGTGTTGACGGAGCCGTGCGGCAATGTATAGTGATCATACGATTGATCAACTTCGATCTCTCAGGCCGGCTGCCCTTCCTGATTTTCTCTGATCCCGATGACTCAGCGTTCTGCCACACAAGCCGATCTTGCCCAGGAACTTGGCATCGCCAAAGAGACGGTGAGCCGTGCGCTGAATAACCATCCCAGGGTGAGCGTTCGCTTGCGTGAGCGCGTCCTCCAAGCCGCTGACCGGCTGAACTACCGCCCGAATGCCGCCGCGTTGGCGATGAAGAACCAGAGGTTTCAGCAGATCGGCGTGGTCATCCCCGACGACACGCAGCGCCCACGCCTTCGCTTCCCTTCATACCGGATGGAGCTCCTTGCGGGTGTCAACGTGACGCTCGAGAAGTCGGGCTATTCCATGACGCTGGCGCACGCGGGCAGCAAGTCGGGCCAGATCGGCGCATTTAATCGACTGCTTCGCGAGCGTGCCGTTGACGGTGTGCTGGTGGTCGGGAGCCTTCCCGACAACATCCGTGATCGCGTCGAGTCTCTCACCGACCGAACGGTCTTTGTGGAGACCGACAATTGGGCCAAGCACGGCTGCTTCCGTCGGAATGAGGTCGACGCGGGTCGCAAAGCCGCCCAAAGCGCAATCGCCCAAGGGTATCGTCGAATCGTCTGGTTCAAAGGTTCGCGCGAGGAAGACCGGCTGCTGCACTTCAGCGAGTCCGGGCGATGGGAGGGGCTCAGTAAAGCTGCCGCGAAGGCCGGGATTCCGATCGAGAAGTTCGGCCCGATGTCGTGGGAACTGCCCGCCAAGGAAGAACGTGAGTTCATCGAGTCGCTCGATCGAGAGACGGCGGTCGTCTGCTACGACGTGGCCTTCGCGCGGTGGTTTGCTGCGTGCTGCCTTCGGCATGGCGGGCGCCCGGGCATCGACTTCGGGCTCGCGTGCTGCGACGACCTGCGAGAGTTGGATCACATGTGGCGAGAATTAAGCCGCGTCAGCTTCGACCGCTACGCGCTCGGGTGCCAAGGCGCTCAGGCGCTTCTCGATTGGATCGAGGGCGGCCGCATCCCCAAATCACAGAAAGTGACGGGCCGTTGGATCGCGGGCACACTGCTGCCCGCGGTGGCCTGAATGTTTTTCGTTTCTTGTCCTTTTTTATGGAGGTTTAAAATGATCAATCGAGTGACATGTCTTGCGGCGGCTTCGGCCGTCATGGTCGCCACCGGCGCGTCGGCCGCCATCCTTACCGCTGACCCCGCCAGCAGCGGTCGTTACCAGAGCAACACCAGCGCCGGCGACTACACCTTCGGCAACCCGCTGTCCAGCGCCGGCCGCGTCGTCGGCGGTGCCGTCCCGCGCGTGGGCACCAACGGCAGCGGGGCCGTCGAATTCCTCGGTGTCTACGGCTACGAGATCACCGCCGACTTCGCGGCTGACATCAACGGGGGCGGCACGGCCTCCATCCAGATCGGCACCGGCGCGGCCGCTCCGAACATCCCGGCCAGCATCGATCTTTACCTGCTGCAGATCACCGCGGCGTCGATCACCGTCGCCCCCAACTCGATCATCCCCGACGTGATGGAGCCGACACCGGCGGGCGGCCTCATCGGGACGATCAACGCCCCGACCGCCGGCGCTCAATTCGATTTCGACATCACCACCCAGCTCCAGGCCGCCTTGGCGGGCGGCACGCTGGCGGTTGGCGACTACATCTGGGTCGGAGCCGACTCGGCCATCACGGGCGTGAGCCCCACCAACATCGAAGTGGGCACCGGCCCGGTCGATGTGGTCGATGGCAACCTCGACACGACGCTGACCTCCGTGATCCCCGAGCCCGGCTCGCTCGCCCTGCTCGGCCTTGGGGCCGCGGCTCTGATGGGCCGTCGCCACGACGGCTGAAACTAGCTCTCTACCGGCCGGGTCCGTCCATCGCGGACCCGGTCGCTTTGTCTCCCATCGCCTGAATAAATTCGTCCCAAGGCAAGCGTGAACACCCGATGCCCGGCTGACGATGGAAGCGTTATGAATCGAGTCATCCCTGCCATGCCTGCCACTTTGCCTACGGCATTACTCACTTTTGCCTCTGCTCTGTGGCTGCTGGCTCCCGGACACGCCGCAGCGGAGGCCGTGCTGTACGCCGCAACCGGCCAGGGGGGGCGTGAGTACAGCGTCTTCAAGGACGCGAGCACGAACGCCGGCTCGACTCCGGCGGGGTCGTTTCGTGTGGGCTTCAACGGCGACGGCCGCGAACGCCAGTACGTCGGGAAGTTCAATCTCGCCATCGCACGCCGCAGCGCCAACGACGGGACGACCGCGACGCTCCGCCTCTTTGCGGGCTCGTCCACGGAACTCGTGGGTGGCGGGTTCGACTTCGAATCCGGCCCGCACACCCAGGCGTCCGGCGTGACGGTCGGCGTGTTCGTCGACGCAACCGCCCCCGACGCATCGGCAAGGATCGACCCACGCTTCCCCAAGCCAGAGGGAGGCACTTATCGGGTCGCCGACAGCGAGTTCGTCGACGTTTCATCCGCAGGCTCGCCGATCGCAGCTTTCAGCGCCGATACCTTGCGTGAGGGCGTCTCCGTGGACATCACCCAAGCCTTCCACAAGGCACTGAGTCAGCGATCCGTGCTGCGTGTCGTGCTCGCCCCGGTCAGCCCGCTGGCTGTTGAAAACCTCGCCGAGCTGAGCGGCGACCGTGGCACCACTCGGGATCAGACCTACATCGTCCGCAGCAGCCGAGCCGAAGACGTGCCAGAACACAAGCGACTCCGCATCGAACTCTCCGCCCCTTAGACACTCCGTTCGAGGCTGAATCTAACTCTTGAGGTTGCCATGGTTCTTTCATCCGCCAACCCTCGGCCGCGTGGGCACCGAGGCTTCACCCTGATCGAACTGCTGGTGGTCATCTCGATCATCGCTCTGCTCATCGGCATCCTGCTGCCCTCGCTCTCGGCTGCCCGCTCCACCGCGCGCAGCGTGCAGTGCAAGTCCTATCTGCGTCAGCTTCACGCCGCCAACGAGACGTACGCCGTTGACTTCGCCGGCTACTACGTCCCGATCTACATGGACGTGTCGCTGGTCAAACGTACCTCGAACGTGCCGGCCCCCTTCGACATGGGCTGGCATCAAAACGCCGACTATCGCGAGCGCGTGGATGTTCGGCTGATCAATTCGAACCGTGCGATCTGGCCCGAGGAGAGTTTGTGCCCAGACTCGACGCTTGCCGAGGAGCGGTCCAACGCGACGGGCATATCCGGCGGGCGGCACGCGGGCTTCGTTTATGGCGCCAACGCAACCGAACTCGCGGGCGGCTTCTTGCCGTCCGTGGTCGATGCGAATCTCGATCCGCCGATCTTTGTGTATCGCCAGGACGAGATTCTCGATCCGTCGGGCACGCTGCAACTCGCCGACGCCCTGGATTGGAGGATTCGCCACGCCAACTCGATCGGCCGCTACCCCGGCGAGATCGACACGGCCGGCTCGCAGGCCAACGTCGCCTACCGCCACTCCGGCTCGGCCAACCTCTTGGCCTACGACGGGCACGTCGAGATGAAGGACGAAGCCGAGCTCTTCGAAGATCGCGAGTTCTGGAACATCGTCGACGGCGACCCGTCGATCACGAACGACTTCACCCCCTGACGCCGGACGCCGCGGCTTCCACGGCTGCGGCGTTGGCTCGCGCGACGCAGTCGACGAGCGTGGCGTGCGGACGGTGGTGATCATCGATCAAGCCCTGCTTGGTGAGCCTTCGCGTCGGGTCGTAATAACTGGCGTATTGGCACCGCTGATAGCCGAGGATATTTGGCGATTCGGCGGCGGCTTGGGCAAACCGTGTGTAGGCCGCGCCGGCCTCTTCCTGCGAACCGGCCTGATGCCAGAGCGTCGCCGGGGTGTGCGGGGCGTAGAAGCTGACTTGATGATCGCACACGATCGTCGGCCGGCCGCTGAGTTCCGTGAGACGCGTCCAATACGCCGCGTCCCACACCGACTCGTGCGATCCGTTGCCGGCCATCGGGCCGACCTCGGGGCCCGGCTGCACGGCGATCGCGTCGAAGTGCTGCCCGGCCGCGGCGATCACCTCGTCGGGGTGATCGTGCATCTTGTAGCGCTCGCTGAAGACCAAGTGATTCGGGTCGTGCCTGTCGAAGCAGCGGCGAAGTTGGGCGTAGTGAGTCTCGGCGATGAGCGCTAGAAACGCTTCATCGTCGTCTCGGATGCGTGGGTGCGTGAGCTCGAGACAGCGGAAGTCTCGTTCAAGCAGATCATCGAAGCGATCGATCGGCGTGCGATACGCAGCGACAAAGTCATCCAGGTTGGCGTATCTCTCGTCGAGAAACGCGACGTACGCCCGCTTGCCTGGTCGGTCGGCGGGGAGGCTGCGCAGGTGGCTGACCCAGTCGATCCCGCGACGGAGGCGGGCGGTGTCGAGGTCCCAGCGAGGCGTGTCGGACGTGTAATACGCGATGAGCAGCGGGTCGTCGTGTCGCCTGGCGGCAACCTCGACGATGATTTCTTCGACGCGCGACTGAAAATCGAGGCAGAAGACGTCGTCGTAACCGAATCGGTCGGGCGGCAGCGCGTGAAGGCACGAGGTGAACTGCAGGCCGGAGAAGTAGGGAAGGCGCTGTCGCAGGGGTTCGGGGGCGTCGTAGCCCACGGTGTTGAAGCCCCATCGGCGGAGGTTGGCCTCGGCAGCGTCGACGATCTGCTCGTTGCTGCTCATCACCGCATCGCCTCGCCGGGCATCGCGGTTCAACGCACCGGCGACGTGATTCACGCCCAGCGCGAAGAAAGGTTGGCCGTTCGGCGTGATGAGCGTGTGGCGGCCGTTGCGATGCTCGATCCGAAAAAAGCCGGGGCCGGCGTCATCGCCATCTGAAAGAAGGCTTAAGCCGCTGCTCACCGACGTATCGCCCTGGCCACGGCGTCCAGAGCAGCGCCGGGTTCTGCATCCGTGAGGATGAATACCGGGAAGTAGATCGGCTCGCCGTCCACCAGCCCGTTGCCGAAGACATCGACGGCGCCGGGCCACGCAGAAGCGTCGAGTCCGTGCGACTCGCCGGGCAGGTCGGAAAGCACCACGGTGGTTGAGCCATTGGTTTCGGTGAAGGCGTAGGCGTGAAGCCCTCCGATGCGGCGGTCGACGGCGATCTGTTTGCCGTCGATGTGGCGTGCGAAGGCGGCGTGCGCGGCGGCCGACGGGTGCGGAGCGCCGCCCTCCATGAGCAGCACGCCCCAGCGGGTGTTGGTCTCGGCGAAGTGGCTGTAAGTGGCCGCGTAGAGAAAGACTTTCTCCACACGATTGGCCAGGTTGCTGAGCAGGTAACGGCTGAGCTGCTGAGCTGTCGCGACGGGGTTTTCTTCGATGCGCACGCCGGCGAGCGTGTGGTCGAGGAACCCCGAGCGGTGGCTGAGGTGCGTCGACGAGCCCTCGGTCATCCACAGCGGTAGCCCAAGCTCGGGGGCCGCGGCGATCTGCTGCGCGCTCTCGGCGGCGAACGTGTCTCCTGGGAAGCCCAGAGTGCCCCCGACGTAGCGGTGGATCGCCAGCACGTCGGCGAACTCGGTGAAACCCAGCTCGATCGATCGCTCAAGATAATTGGTCTTGCTGATGTCGACGACGAGTTGGATGTCGGGGTCGACGCTGTTGAGGGCGTCGCGAGCGTGACGCCCCAGATCGAGGTACCTCACGACACGCTCGGCGTGCGGCGGGCCTTGAAACATGCCCTTGTTGCGGTTGTCCGGGTTGAAGCGGATGTTCATGAAGCCGCCGCCCCACGGCTCGTTCCACAGGTCGTAGACGCGGATGTCGTCGCGGTATCGATCGGCAAGCGTGGAGACGTAGTTGCGCCAGTCGGCCGGGTCGCGCGGCAGGAAGTACTTGGCAAAATACCGCTGCTGGTCGGCCTCAGTCATGTCTTCAGGATTCTCGATCGAGGCGGCCCAGATCGGCGTGGTTGACAGCACACCAAGAATCGAGAGGTCTTCATGACGCAGCACCTCGATCAGGTCGTCGCGGAAAGTCCATTGGCCCGGCTCGGGCTCGAGGAACGACCAGGCCACCGCGTGCACCCCTTGGTCGTGGAGTCGGACCCAGTTGACGCCCACGGCCTTGAGCAACGCCGCGTTCCAGTCCGCGGGACGGAAGTGCGCGCCAAACGAGGACTCCGGCGCGTCGCGCCCGGCGTAGCGGGCCTCGGGGACTCGGACGTAGACCCGCTCGACCATCGGGCTCTGTCGTACGCCGTCGTTCGATTCGATCCAAGCTTCGACGCGGAAGGCCCCGAACGGACGATCGGTCGGAGGCGGCACGACCACTTCTTGGGCTTGATAGAGAACATCGCTGCTGTGCGTGGGTAGCGGAATGGCCAGTAGTTCGTGGGCGTTCCCGTAAACGTCGTGCTGCCGAAGCCGGAGGATCGCCGGCGATGTCGCGGTGCGGGTCACGCCGAGCGAGAGCGCGGCCGGCGTCTCGGCCCCGGTGAGCACTGCGGCCCGAGGGTGGACGCCGTTGGTTAGAGCCAGCGAGACCTCATTCGCCTCGGCGCGGGCGTATGGCGTGGCCTGCTCGCCAGGTTCGAGCTGGAACGCATCGACCCGGATGCGGCCCTTGCCACGGACCTGGACGTGTCCGCGATCGCGGAACACTTCGGGATCGAAGGTCATGGAATAACGCTGCCAGACCCCGGGCTTGGACGTGAAAGACGGCCCAGGGACGACCTGCTTGTCGCCGTCGTAGCGGACCTCGACCTCCCATCGACCCTCGCCTTCGTGAAAGAAGCTGAGTGTGTGCGGTCGATCGCGTTGAATCACCGCAAACGGCTCGGTGTTGAGCGGGATCACCTCCGAAGGCGACTCAAGCTCTAGAACTCGCCCAATACCCGAGGGAGCCGCGGCGTCTTCGACGACCTCCATGCGGGTATCGAGCCCGTAGTACCCCCTTCCGAACACCGTCCAGCCTTCGGGCAGGCCTTGGTCTAGCGTGGTGGATCTGAACAAGTTGGCTGGCCCGCCATCGGGGTGTTTGCTTCGGAGTTCGGCCATCACGCGTTGCGGCGTGATGCGTTGGAGCGAAAACTCGGCGAGATCGATGGCGCCGGACGGACCGCGTGCGCGGATAAAGAAGCCCGAGTCTTCCATCCGCCGGTTGAGGGTGAACTCGCGCTGCTCACGCTGCCACTCGTCGCCGAAGGTGAACTGCGTGCGATAGCTCCAGAGGTAGCCGGGACCGATCTGACGGATCCCGGCGATCACGTTGAGCTGGTCGGGGTTGCGACCGGTGATGATCAGGCGATATCGGCCGGGCTCGATGACGGGGGTGGCAATCATCAACTGCACCTCGCCCTCTCCGGCCTTGCTCGCGCGGAGCCCGCGCCTGCCCTGCACCTCGACCGGCTCTAGGCGGATGCTCAGATCGGATTGCCAGCCGGACCGCTGCGACCAGCCTCGTGGCAGCGAGCCTTGGGCCGAGAAGCGTTGCTCGGGTTTGTGCAGGTCCACCGGCGTGGGCAAGTGAGCGAAGTCTGTATCGATATCCAATGCGGCAGCGGGGCTCACGGCGGCAAAACCCGCCGCTGCAAGCAAGATCAGAAAGGCCCACAGCGGGTTGAGTGGGGTGGTGTCAGCCGCTCGGCGTGGAACGAAACGCGGGGAGGAAGTCATTTGCGATGAGTCCGAAAGAGGCGTTATCCGGCGAGATCAATCGTATGATATACTAGCTGGTTTCAGATTTTCAAGAGTTTTGCCCACGACTCTGTTCTCAGCGTGGGCGATCCGAGGAAAGAAGAAAACGAGTCCACCGTGAGTTCTTATTTCAAGTTTGATTGGGTTGAGCCGACCGATGAGTTGGTTGTGGCGGATGTTTGCGTCTACGGCGGAACCGCCGGCGGGGTGGTGGCTGCGACAACTGCGGTGCGGCTTGGGCTAAGCGTGATCCTGCTGCACCCGGGCACCACGCTGGGCGGCATGACGACGGGCGGGCTGGGTTGGAGCGACATCGGCCGGCCCGAATCGCTCGGCGGTGCCGCAAAGGCCTTCTATCGAGAAATCGCGCGGCGACGCGGCGAAGACAGCGAGGCCTTTCGCTTTGCTCCGTCAGAGGCGCAGGCCGTGATCGACGACTGGGTCGCTGAGTCGGGGATCGATTGGCGGCCGTGCCAATACCTCGACGCTGTCGTTTGCGACGGCACACGAATCACGGAACTGGTGGCCATCGGCGGGCTTCGCGTCCGCGCCCGAGCATTCATCGATGCCACCTACGAAGGCGACCTCATGGCAGCCGCCGGGGCAAGATGGCGGCTAGGTCGCGAAAGCAACACAGACTTCAACGAGACCCTCAACGGCACGCAGGTGCACGTGAAACATCAATTCCTGCCGGCAACGATCAGCCCATTTATCACGTCAGACGACCCGACGTCAGGCCTTCTTCCAGGTATCGAGCCAGGTGACGCACGCAGACGTATCAATCAAGGCGACTCAAGAGTGCAGGCCTACAACTTCCGCATGTGCCTCACAGACGACCCCAAGCTGCGCGTCGAGTGGACCAAACCCGACAGGTATGACCCAATCGACTTCGAGTTGGTCCGGCGATGGTTCGAGACCGACAACAAAGAACGAGAAGCCGATTCGCTCCGTAAGGGGACAACCGGCGACGAATATCGGGACGTGCCTTGGAAATACGAGGTCCTGCCGGTTCGCACGGCAAACGGCGGACGCAAGACCGACACCAACAACCACGGGCCTGTATCCAGCGACCTGGTCGGCGGGAGCCAGGCCTGGCCGACGGCAGACTACGTCACACGCGAGCGCATCTTTCAGGCCCACGTCTATTGGCAATCGGGGCTTTACTGGACGCTGGCGCACGACCCACGTGTCCCGGATATCTATCGCAAAGCCTACGGGGCATGGGGCCTGAGCAAGGACGAATTCCAAGCGACCGGACACTGGCCACATCAGTTGTATATCCGCGAAGGCCGACGGCTCGTGGGACTTACCACGGTGTCCGAGCATCACTGCCTCGGTCGCCTCGTAGCCGACGAACCGGTTGCCTTGGCGAGCTACCAGATGGACTCGCACAATTGCTCCCGCTTTGTAGCCGTGGTCGATGGACGCCCCGTCGTGATGAACGAGGGCGATGTCCAGACGCCGGCGACCGGCCCCTACGCAATCCCGTACGGCAGCCTCGTGCCAGAGCTTGGAGGCCCGACCAATCTGGTCGTCAGCGCGTGCGTCAGCGCAACGCACATCGCCTACGGATCGATCCGCATGGAGCCGATCTTCATGGCCCTTGGCGAGTCGGCCGCGTGCGCCGCCTCCTTGATGATTCGGGATGGCATCTCAGCACAAGAGGTTGGCTACGATCGCCTCCGTTCGCTGCTCGAAGAATCCGGTCAGGTGCTGACCATCTGACCCTCGCCTCGGTTGTCCGTACGCTGCAAGCCATGATCCTCAACATCGGTTCGCTGAACATCGACCACGTCTATCAAGTCGACACGCTCGTCAGGCCGGGCGAGACCGTCACATCGTCGCGATACACCAAGGGCGCCGGTGGCAAGGGCTTGAATCAGTCGATCGCCGCCGCACGTGCCGGCGCGGAAGTCGCTCACGCCGGCTGCATCGGTGAAGACGGCGAATCGCTGCGCCAAACGCTGCAGCATGCAGGGGTCGATGTCACTCGGATCGACCAGGTAACTAGCCCGACCGGCCACGCAATCATTCAGATAGATCGCGAGGGCAGGAACTGCATCGTTGTCTACAGCGGCGCCAATCACGGCCTTCAGCCCGAGACCGTCACGGGTTGGCTCGACGGCTTGGGACCGAAAGACACGCTCCTCCTGCAGCACGAGGTCAACGAACCCGAGCGATGGGTCCGGCTTGGCCGCGAAAAAGGCATGCGCGTCCTTCTCAATCCCGCACCGGCAGCCGGCTGCGTGCCGCGTTCCACCCTGGAAGCGCTCGACGCGCTGATCGTGAACGAGGTCGAGGCTGCGGAACTCAGCCGGACATCGATGCCGCACGAAGCTTTGGATCGGCTGACCGCTTGGGCCCCGAAAGCGGACATCATCGTGACACTCGGGGCGGCGGGGTGCATCTGGGGCCGGGGCAACCAACGATCAACGCATTACGCCCCCAAGGTGAAAGCAATCGACACCACCGCCGCGGGCGACACGTTCGTCGGCTACTGGGTAGCCGCAACGGCCATGGGGCACACGAACGCAGCCGCGATCGAATGGGCCATCCAAGCCGCCGCGCTATGCGTCCAGCGGGTTGGAGCGGCGGCAGCCATCCCTGCGATACCAGCACCCACGCCGTAACTCTTTAGGCGTGGGATCGACCCTACATCGACGTCAAACTTGGTATGCGTCTGATCATTACCCTGACGTTGCCGGATCGGAAGATAGGTAACGCCATCTTCGTCTTAATTTGTTTAAGCCGTTTAGGCCTAGGTCACCTCTTGACATAATTGATGTGCAAGTGGTTCAGTTTGGGACGTACAGTTGAACGGTTTTGCTTGCTCGCTGACGTTTCAAGCCCTCGTCGGCGTCGCTGATGTCGATGGTCAACGCAACGCGACTGCCCTTACTCAGCAAGGGGAGTCGCCCCTCCCACGCCGTCACGCCGTCGCCCATTCGCGTGGGTCGGAGCTCAACAACCACCTCCTCGCCACCCGCATCGACACGCACGGATACCGCATCCCCATCGGCTCGATGCACGTCGTCCGCAAACAAAGCCTTGGCAATCAAGTGTTCGTCATCAGACGTCACCCATAGATGACCCGAAAGATCGGCAGAACCCGAATACCACAGGCTCGCATCGGGGAGCTCGACATAATCATTAACTATGTCTGACTCTCCGATAGCCAGCAGCGGGACGGCGAATTCGTCGGGTGACGCCACGAGGGGGCGCTCGTTCATCCACGGCACCACAGCACTCGCGATCGCGCCACCGTTGGTATCGACCAACTCCGCAAGCACTCGCCGCGATGGGCGGTCCGCATTCACCACCGACGGCAGGCGATCCGGCCCCGCAACGGCAAACGACCAGCCGGCCGATCCGCTCAGCACCCGACAAGCCACTTCGTTCCAGCCTTGCCGAAGCGGCAGCGCGAACACGTGCGAATCCGGCGAGACCGACCCGCCGTTCCCGGTTTCGAGCGTCGAATAAGCAGGCTCACCGTTGACAGACCACGCCATCCACCAGTCGGCACCCGCTCCGATCGTCGCGTTGGTCGCCTCGGAAGCCCACACGTACCCAATGAGTTTTGCTTCCCGTCGCTCGGCAAATCCACCCATCAATCCGCCGATATCGATCGACGGCGACGCCTCCGCCCACACTGCTCCGGTCTTGCCCATCAGCGATGCCGTCGCGATGGCGTGCTCAGACTCCGCCACTTCCTGCACCCGCCAAAACGCCGGCCATGCAATCGCGGACTCGGCTTCACGATCGAGTCGCACATCGGCCGAGACAGCCATCGCGCCAGAAGACTCGACGAAGTCCAAAAGAGTTCGCTCCCAAACGCCAATCAATGCTTCTTCGTCGTAAACGCTCACCCGCAACCGCCAATCTTCACCAGGTGAGGCGTACACTGGCAGACGCACCTGCGCCGTAACCGCCGCCCGGTCTTCCACCGCACGCACCGGGGAATCAACCTCAACGAGCGACGGCAAGACGCGAGCCGCATAGCCGGGCAAGTCGGTGCGCCACGCTAAAAACACGGGATCCACACCCACACGAACCGACGCCACGCTCCCGCGAGAATCCAATGCGTTTCGATTGCCGAACATATCGATTACCTCAACATCAGAAGCGCTATCGCCCAGCCCCAGCCGCAGCTCGGCCGATCGATCCTCAACAGACCAAGCCACCACACGCTGCGACGCGCCATCGCTAGACGCGAAGCGATACGCGCGGATGTGGCTCGGCACGCCGGCCACGTGCTCGACAAACTCATGGCCGCGCAAAGCCTGCACCAGGCTTCGATACGCCATTACAGACGGCCGCGGCTCGAGTTGGTGCTCGGCCATGGTGTAAGGGCCTTGCCCGTCTTGAAAGTGCAGCGCGAAAAAGAACATCGCGGGCATCTGCTTGCTCTGCGAGTACACAAACTTCTCGACCACGGTCCGCGCCTGCTCACGGACCTGCGTCGGGCCGATCGCCGCCATGCCCGTCTCGGTTTCGATGAATGGCAGGTGGTCGGCATCGAACGCCGCGGTCGCCTCACGCTGCCGCTCCCACCCGTCGCGTTCGGCCTCATAGCCCGCGCCGTGCGCGTGATAGGCCCAAGCATCGACGCCGTCGGGCGAGAGCAGCTCGATGATGCGGCGCGCCCGGCGGTCGCCTACCTCTGTGTGAAAACAAAGACCACCGGTCATCACCACCGCGGCCGGGTCGGCCCGTTTGATCGCCGCCCGCATTCGACGGAACGAATCCACGTACTCCTCGACCGGGCCGGGGTAGAAGAACGGCAGGTCGGGCTCGTTGCCAAGCTCGTAATACACAACTCGCCCGGCGTAATCGCGTGCGAAGGACTCTAAGAACGCCTCTTTGCGGCTCAGCTCACGCTCCCTCTGCGCGGGGTCCATACCTTCGGGCACGTAGTTAATCGGGCTGCCGGGCTTGGGAGGATCGAACACGGGCATCACGCGGATGCCGCGGCCGGCTAGTTGGGAAATCTGCGCGTCGGTCCTGGAGCGATCCTCGTCCATCGCCTGGTGGGGAACAACCCCGCGAAGGATGTCCACGCCCAAAAGGTCGAGCCACGCTGCGTTCTGCGGGTCGAGCGGGTTGTCGGCGTGCTGCAATCCATAGAGAAACTCGTCGTCTTCGGCCTTCGCGAGCTTGGGCTTACCGCTATAGACGCCCAGCCGACCCTCGATCGTGCGGATCGGCGTGCCGTCAGGCAGCAACACGTCGTAGCGATACACGAACGAACCCAGACCCCAGCCCTTCGGGCTCAGCCGCGCGACGCCCACAGCAGACGACTCTGTAGCAATCTGCATGTCGCCGGCGGTCTCGCCGAGGAGCCGGCCATCGTCGCCATAGACACGCAAGCGAAAATTGGCCTGCGCGTCTTCCAGCGCAACGTTGCGGATGGGCAGATCCAAGGCGACCTCGCCATCGTTGGCAAACATCATCAAGCCTGCGTTGCCGTGCGTATCACGTCCGCGCGGGCGGTCCACTCTCAGCAGCCGTGTCCAATCGACCTCTCCGCTGCGGGCGTAACCGCGGACGGTGATACGGCGGACGTGCAGCGGCTGGTGAGCGCCGAACAGCCGCAGGTCGTAGCCGTCGGCTCGGCGTTGATCGTCGGGATTGCCGTGGTCGCGAGCGCCGAAGAAAGCGTCGTCGAGCTCGACCTTCAGCAGCTTCCACTCGGGGCTGCCTCCCCAAGTCCAGCCGACCTCGCGGCTTCCCGACGCCGTGTCGGCGAACAGATGGATGCCCGCCCAGACGTTGTGTCGAGCCAGCACCTCGATGTCGACGATCGGCATGCGCCCCTCGCGGAAACGCTCGTCGGTGAAGTTGAGATTCAGCTCGCGCAGCCACGGCGCGGTGCCGCTGCTCGAACGCTCGGCAGCCCAGGCCTGCTGACCGTCGACCGGGCTGAAACCCGCCGTGTTACGCTCGAACGTTAGCCCCTGCGCGACCGGCTCGCGCTCGAACAAGATCGACGCCTCGGCCGCCTGCCCGCCCGTGTCGGCGTCGGCGAAGTAAAGCAGGTCGGTCGGCTCAAACGCGCCCGGTTCGAATGTGAAGACCCGCACCTCGTCGATCTCTCCTGCGAAGGGCGCGTGCTGGTCGGGGTTGATGAGCCCGGCGATCGTCATCGGCCCGTCCTTTTCGTATCCCCACCCGGCCGCATCCTCGGCCTCGCCGGCGGGCTCACCGTTGACAAAGAAGCGCCCCTTGCCGTCCTCAACCACCATCGCCAAGTGCACCCACGTGCCGCTGCCCACACGCTTCCAGCCGACGGTTGCTTTGCCGTAGACCACGCCCCAAGCGCCGTCGTTGTTGAGCGCGAGACCGAAGCCCGTGCGCCCGCCGTAGTTCACGATCGTGCGGAAGCCCTCGCCTGCCGCAGGGCGCGCCCAAACCTCCACACCGTACCGCTCCTGCGGCGCCGCTGGCAGGCCGGCCAGTCGATACCCATCTCCGGGTGCAAGCCGCACGGCGTGGCTGCTCCGCAAGGACTTGATCGCTCGCGGGTCCACACGATCGGTCAGCACCGGTCGGCCGATTGCAATCAACTCGGCGTCACCGGTCGCAGCGACTAAGCGCTCGGCGTTCTGAGCGCCCTCGCCCATCCGAAAGCGCACGATCTCTTGAACCTCCGCCTGGCAGGGCAAAGGGATCAAGACCCACACGGCAAGCAGCACCCAAATCGCTCGCGACGACATAGCCCATTGTCTTCTCATGACCACACACCTCGCATCTATGACGATCGCTGCAAGACGACCGTAGCCAGCAGCCCTTTTTACCTCACGCGGAGCTAAGTAAAAGAGATGGCTGCCAACCGTCAAGTCAGAAACTGATCACGTCGTTATCCACGCCCAGCCAGATCACCTCGTTCTGGTCGTGCATCACCACCTCCTGCGATGCCTCCTCTCGCATCGATGAGGCGTGCCCGTCAATGAACACGGCATGCATCGCGGCCGGGTTGTTAACCGGGTCGTTGGTGCCGTGGCGATAGGAGAGCTGCCCATTGCCGGGATCGGCGGCGTCCAGCGTGTTGAAGTGGAACGTCACACCAAAGCCGGCGCGATACGGTCGGGAGTCGGCAAGCAGGGGCGTGAGCGTCGGCACCCAGTCGTCGGCACGCTTCCACCGGGGGCCGAACCAGCCGCTGGGCGCTGCCGCGGCCGGGTGATTGGGGCTCGAGAGATAGAAGGGCATCGCGTAGCTCGTGCGGCGGCGGTCGTACCAGAAGGGGTCGCCGCTGGCGAAGTCATCCATCTCGGGTTCGCTGTCCGGACAGATCAGCACCTCGGGGAACCGGTTGTCGCCCGGCGTGCCTGTCGAATGCGTCACTTCGCCTCCGACATACTCGGGTAGGACCTCGGTGAAGTCCGACCCGTCGAACGCGGTGCTCCACGCCGGCAGAACGGCGTCGAAGTCATTGCCGTACATCGTGGCCGCCAGGCCGAGTTGGCGTTGGTTCGACAGGCACTGCACGCCACGAGCCGACTCGCGCGCCGCGCCAAGCGCCGGCAGCAGGATGGCGATCAGCAGCGCGATGATGCTGATCACCACGAGAAGCTCGATCAGGGTGAAACCACGCTTAAGACACGAGCGGCAGGAAGACATGACTCAGCTCCGAGGTGAAGAACACAGAAGTCTCGACGACGCGGTCAAGCGCCGCCGAGACGGGGCAATCCGTCAGGCCGTGCGACGACGGCCGAGCAGAGCAACGCCGCCCAGGGCGACGAGGGCAAGCGAGGCCGGCTCGGGGATCACGGTTTCGATGGTGAGGATGGGAACGACCGTGGCGTTGTTGGCGGCGAAGTTGTAGCCGTTGAAGGCCGCCGGCACGGGGTCGCCATCGACGGTAATGCGGAACGCCGCGAACTCGCCATCGGCGTAGTTGGACGAAATCAGCGATGTGACGTCGAAGGTGAGGATCTCGAAGAACCCGGTGAAGCCTGGGTCGGTGCCCGGCGTGCCGTCGTCATCGGGCGTGACAAAGTCGTCGGCGACGGTCGCGACCACGGGGGCCTCGAAATCCGAAGCAGCAAGCTCGACTGGGTCGACCCCGATGAAATCGAGGTCCAGCGTGTACCCGGTGGGCTGGCCCTGGTTGAACGTGCGTTGGAACGACAGGCTGGCCGAGACGACCACCTCATCGGGCGCAAGCACGGGCAGCTGGAAGCTCATCACGGGGTGACGGACCTCGCCGGCGAGAAACCCGGCCTGCAACGCGTCGCCCGGAGGCTGGAAGGTGCCGGGCGTCACCGGGCCTTTAAGAAAATCGCCTACACCATCGAGCCCCGATCCCACAAACGACGCGTCTACGGCGTGCGATGTGTTGCCGAACGACGTCAGCATCGCGCCATGAGCGACCCCAGCGTGGGAAACAACGGACAGACCTGCGCCAGCAAGCGAAGCGACGCACAACATTCGTTGAACTTTCATGACAGACCTCCTGTGAAGCAAAACAAACACGCGATACCTTGAAACGAAACGAAAAACACAACTACACGTGAGCCGAGACGGGCGAATCAACCGACTCACCTTCGAACAGCTCCATCTCTTCGGGCTTAAGCAACAGCGGCCAGTGCCAGTCGGCTGGCTGGCCGCCCGCACACATCCACTCGATGCACAGCTTCAGGTAGGGTGCTGGGTCGGGTGGGCTCAGGCTGGTCAGCGAAGGCACAAGTAGGCGGTTCATGCCCTCGTCATCGACCGAGGCGATCGAGAGGTCACGCCCCACCGCGATGCCTCTTTCGTGGCAGCACCGCATGGCGGCAATCGCTGCCGGTGCCGTGGTGCAGAGCACGGCCGTGCCTTCCACGGCACCCTTATCTAACAGGCGACCAAACACGCAGTAAGCCTGATCGGCGGCGTTGCCGTACGACTGCACCGGCTCGTCGAACATCTCGCCGTCCATGCCGTGCGTCGTTCGCCACAGCGCCCACGCGGCCATCCGCATGCGTAACGTCTCGTCGTGCGGCTGGGTATTGAAGCAATCGATCCGGGTGTGGCCTTTCGCGCGCAGGTGATCGAGCAGGGTCGACACGCTTGAGGGCGGGCACGTGTCGATACTCCGCAACCCCTTCGGCGAAAGATCGCGATTGATCACGACAATCGGAACATCCGCCGAAGTCATGGCGTCGAGCACGCGATCCGGGAAGGGCTCGGCGGGCGGCAGCAGAAAGACCCCCTCGAACGAACGGATCGCTTCGTCGATGCTCGGGTCGTCCCAGTGAACAAACTCCACCGGCCGGATGCGCACGTCGAGTTCGTGGCCGAGACGCATCAGGACCTGCAGCATCAGCGGCCGCTCACCCGTGGCGGGCTTGAGCACCGCGAACTGCCCGCGGGCGACCGACGATGGCTCACGCAGCCCGAGCCGGCCGTTCTCCGCGCGAACCAGAAGCCCACGATCGACCAGATCCAACATCGCCTTCCGAGCGGTCTTACGGCTCACGCCTTCTTGGGCGGCCAGCTCGCGCTCAGCAGGGATTTCCTTCAATCGATAGTCGCCGTACCTGATACGGCGCTCGAGCAGCTTGGCTAGCGAGGCAGATTTGGTCACCAAAAAAAGATACCATACTGGTATCTTATGTCAATATATGAACATCTTTGGGCCTATCTTTGAGTCGCTCGCGATCGACTCAAAGACATATTTGATATAGCTTTATGACATTTTATCTAGTTGACGCGGAAAATGCGCCGCTGCCTGCCACATCGCATAATCCCATGAGCAACCGCATCGCCAGACCAAACCTAAGTCAACGTGATGTGCGACAAGCTCCGCGCGCTCAAGTCGGACTGGCACAGTCAACCGACGATCCAAGCTCCGCGGTTCGACGCGATGGCTGAGCCGGAGAGGCGTTTCGAAATTGCTGCGAGCAAGTAGCCAGCGTGAATGCCCGCTCGATCGATCGCCCTCTCGGGTTAGTAAGCGCAACGGTACTGCGGCATCCTGGCCAACACCGCCCCACACCCACGCGAGGGCAGGCAGACCATACCCCGGTGGCCTCGCCCCGACCGCGAACGCTGCCGCGACCGAACGCTCGCCGAGATTGCCAGCCTTTCGTCCCAACCGAACGTGCACGACCGATCGCTGGCGGACACGCTACAGACCGGCAAGACCAGCGTTGACGAAGACAACTAGGTCGCCTTGTTCGAGACCCTGTACCACGGCATCGGCGCACACTCTCGGCACCACACCACCAGCCCGCCGTGACACTACCCGGCCCAACCCGGGCGCGGGCTCGGCCGCGGGCCAACTCTCGCCACGAATCCCAGAGCCAACCCCTTCCAACTGAAGCCGTCGTTCATCTCACACCCAAGACCCGTCAGATTCGCCTACAAAGCCCACGATTCGGACTGGAACACGCCGCAGCTTGCCCCCGACTGCCCCGACACTCAAGTCTCTCCATTAACCAGAGAATCCCGATGAGGTTCAATAAGACATCGCCGCACCCCGTTGCGCTGTACTATATGCTAAGTTAATCTAGATTCTGGGCAGGGCCAGAGCCTTTAAGTATTGAACCAAGTCGCCTCGAAGTAGCCAAAAAAAGTTCAACTATTGTCTAATTGCTTCGATTTGTGTCCACTGATTTGAACTGGAGTAACCATCGAAATGATTCGTGTGTATGTGGCCAACCCCGCTATCCTCGAACGTCTGCACGCCTGAGCCGCCGCCAGCCTTTGCCTTGGCATGACATCTAACGCGCACGCAGATTGCGCATGATCTGCTCTGTACTGAATCATCGCCTCGCTATCCTGATCCTCTCACCAATGATGCTTCGGTACTCGACGACGGTACCCCAGAACAGATCACCTTTCGGGGTAGGTACGCCAATCGCCGAGTGGAATGTCTATCACCTCGGCCAATCCAGCCGGAAAATGTCGTATGCCACGTCGGTTTAGGTATTCGATCAGCAACGCAGGGCGGTCGGTGCAGACCATGCTGGCACCCAGGTCGAGAAGTCCGCCCCAGTTGGCGTCCGGATCGACGGTCGCCCGGTTGTCGGTTATACCCACGTCGGGCCTAGGCTTGCGTTTGATCTTTATTGCAAGCGGCGTAACTAATCCAACACTGTGGGCATTTTTTCAAGTAAGTCCCACACCCCCGTGTCATCCCTGTGGCAAGCTAGGTGAAGGGTTAAGCAGGAATCGAAACCCATCCGCCCTGACTCGTGCGAAACGTAGACCTGATCGCTGGCAACAGCCAGTCTTGACCGCCTTGCAAGCCACACTTCACACGTAAAACTGGCGAATACAACCCCACAGATCGCGGTACTTAGAAACCAGCTGACTCACCTGAAATGGTTATCTGCTATTTTTTGTCTCGGTCTTATACACCGCTTGCTGTGATTAAGATCTACACGACAGACCCCTTACGGTTGAGCAGATGGCTGGCGTACTTAATAGCGAGCCACCAGAATACCCATATGCCCGACCGCCCCAACATCGTCTTCGTCCTCTCCGACGACCATGCCGCCCACGCGATCTCAGCCTACGGCAGCAGAATCAATCAGACCCCTAACCTCGACCGCATCGCTGCGGCCGGTGTCCGCTGCGACGCGGCTTACTGCACCAACTCGATTTGCACCCCCAGCAGAGCGTCCATTCTCACCGGGCAACACACCCACGTCTGCGGTGTCCGCACCCTCGTCGAGACGCTGGACAACAAGCATGACCCCCAGATCCAGAAGCTCCTCAAAGACGCCGGCTACCGAACCGCCATCTTCGGCAAGTGGCACCTCGGCCACGGCGACCGTCCCGACGGCACGAACGCAGACCCCGCTGGCTTCGACGACTGGGCTGTGCTTCCCGGCCAGGGCGATTACTTCGATCCCACTTTCTACATCGGCACCTCTGACCGCGACGCCGCCTACCGCCAGGGCACGCTCAAGACCGAAGGCTACGTCACCGACCTGACCACCGACATGGCCCTGAAGTGGCTCGACCGTCATGCCCCCGGCACACGGGCCAATGCCGACGATCCATTCTTCCTATGCATCCACCACAAGGCCCCACACCGCCCGTGGGTGCCCGGCCCGCAAGAAGCCGAGCTCTACGATGGCCAGACCCTGCCAGAGCCCGACACGCTCTGGGACGACTACGACACCCGTCCCGCCGCCGCCGCCGCCCGCATGCGCCTCGACCGCGACCTGACCTATCGCGACGTCAAGGCCAATCCCCCGCCCGGCCTCTCGCCCCGCGACCGCAAGCTCTGGTACTACGACCGCTACATCAAGGACTACCTCCGCTGCGTGGCCGGGATCGACCGCAACGTCGGCCGGGTGCTCGACGACCTCGAACGCCGCGGTCTGGCTGACAACACCATCGTCGTATACACCTCCGATCAGGGCTTCTTCCTCGGCGATCATGGCTGGTACGACAAGCGGTTCATCTACGAGCAATCGTTCCGGATGCCCCTGCTGATCAGCCACCCCGCGTCGCTGCCCGCGGGCACCTCGACCGATGAATTGTTGACCAACGTTGACTTCGCGCCGACCCTCCTAGACTTGATCGGCTTGGAAATCCCCGATGCCATGCAGGCAGTTCCGCCAAGGCCGTGCTCGAAGGCCAGCCGCCCGACGACTGGCAGCAGTCCGTTTACTACCGCTACTGGATGGACAGCGAGCGTGCCCACCACACCACCAGCCACTACGGCGTCCGCACCCGCACCCACAAGCTCGTCTACTTCTACGCCGACCCTCTCGACGCCGGCGGCACCGGGCTGGTCAATGTCGGTGTGGAGCCGTACTGGGAGCTGTTCGATCTTGAGGCTGACCCCAACGAACTGACCAATCTCTACGGCCAGCCGGGCACCGAAGCCCTGACCACCGAGCTCACCGCGGAACTCGACAGGCTCCAGCAGCGGTTTGGCGACGTGCCGCAGCACTGACCGCCTCGGTGGCGATCGGGCGTCAACGCCATAGGCCGCGAGCTACCGGATTTTTGGCCGGTAGTGGGTTGACTCACTCATAGCCGGACGGCCCGAGTCGTCACTGGATCGAACTGGTAGACCCACTTGAGGCCGACGGATTTGGCTGTCGTAACTCGCTGCCGCGTCCCGCCCTGGGTGAGAGATTTCACGGCGTGTTCCAGAATCCGCTCGCCGTGCTGGATCTCTTCCATGATCACGACACGGTCAATCACCATCACTTCATCGAATGTTTCTTACTCAAATCAATAAAGAAGGCCGCGTCTTTCGTCTGCCTGTGACCGTCCGCCAACCTCGGCTAGCCCGTCGATAGCGCACAACCAGTGACGGTTAGTTTTCTACGCCGAGAGCCTCCACATGCGTGAGCCGTTGCGGATCGACGGGCGCGATCAGGACCGCCAACGCCTGCGCGGGCAACTCAAACTCGGCCACCCCCCGATCCAAATCGACCCTCAGATCGAGTTCGATCAACGCGGCGGCATAAGCGGGTTCGCTAACGTTGATATCGGTCCGACCGAGCAGCAACCGGAGCTCGGCCTGCTCCACCTCATCCGGGACGACGCCGGCCAGATCAAGCCTCACGAGACTCGGCTTGTCGAACGAGCGGTGGATCATGTGAACGTACATCAGCTCTTCGTCAGCAGTCGCCAGCGTATCGATCCGCGCGACTCGGGCCGCGGGGAGGATCCCGCCCATCGTGTACGGCTGCTCGTAACGCGGCACATCGTGATCGTCGACGGCCAGCATCGCGGAGCCGTGGTGACGGCTGTAAAAACCGGTCACCCTCCCAGTCGGTTTGATGAATGGCTCATGCCCCTCGCCCACACGGACGGCGGTGATCTCCCAGTTATTGCCCAGCATCATCGACTGGCAGGCGATCACGGCCCGGTCGCCACGCCGCATGATGGCGTGGATGAATCCCGCCGCCCCGATCGCCTGGGCCCAGCCCGGCCGGACCTGCGGGTGTCCACGGACCGAACGTCCCCAGCCGTTCCAGTTCCATTCGGTGAACGCCATCGGCTTGTCATGCCGGTCGTGGCCTTGTCGATACGCCCACCAGGACCGCCCCGCTTCATCGAACCCGGGGGTCGAGACAAGGGCGAGGAAGTGCTCCTCAGCGGTCAAGGCTTCGACCGGCACCATCTCGGCCCGTTCGCCCTCGCCACGAATCAACGTGCCGTCAGTCTTCCAAGGCATATAGCGGTGGTCCGCCAGGAGATCGACCCCAGGCTCGAGCGCCACCAGTTGCAGGGTGAAGTCGCCCTCCGACATCCCGTCGGTGATGACACGGATGTCGGGGTCGACCGCACGCATAGCTCGGCTCATCGCGTTGACCAGTTCCAACTGGAGATCGAACCACGCCGCGTCTTCCGCAAGCGGATTGACCTCGGCCGGTTCGACGCCCCGCTCTTCGGCCTCATCCCGCCAACGCTTCTACATGGTCCGTTTGTAGTACCAGATCTCGTTGCCGATCTGCCAGTAGTTCACCCCGGCCGACGCCTCGTGTCCGGCCTGTCGGCGGGCATCGACCCACGCCCGATACTCCTGCGGGCCTTGCTCAGGGGTGTCCACGTTGCTGAAAGCCACCAGTCCCGCCGCGAACTCGGCCGCCTGTTCGACCGTCCATTGTCCTTGGAACACCGGTTTAGTCGGCACCACGACCAGTGGCTCAGCGTCAATCCGTTCGCACGTCACGAAGAACTGGATCAATCCGTATCGCCGACGTTCAAGCTTCAACGGTACGGAATCTTCCAGCCACAAACCCTTGACCCGGCCGGGAAGCCAGATCCGATAGTCGTATCGCTCGTTGGCGTTCTCGATCATGAAGCCACCCGGGAAGCGGATGATCGGGGCGTGGAGTTCGGCTAGGAGATCCCGCACGATCGGCCGCAGGCTGCCGTCATCGTTCAGGGCTTCGGTCGATTGCGGTCCCCACTCACCACGACCGTTGGGGTATTTCGCATCCTCCATGAACTGGCCGAACAACATCGGTGAGATCGGATGCAAAACCTCGGCGCTGACTTTGAGAGAGATTGCCCGATCGTGTGAGGAATCCACGTTTTCGATCAATGTCTCGGCGATTGAAATCGTACTCGTTAAGGCCAGAGCCAGGCAGCCGACTAAATAAATGAATGGGTTCATAGAAAAGTCAGATGTTTTGGTGATAGGTGGAACTTGGATCAATTGCTTTTTGATTGGTCGAGCCACTCGGTCATCGCGGCTCGATGAGCCGATCGAGGCTAGTGCCGGTCAGATAGACAGCGGTTTGGTCGATCGGAGTGCCGACAGGGAGGGGGTTGCCCCAGAGGTCTTCGCTGCCGTCAGGAATGGACCAGGGGTCGTGGCCAGCTTGTGTCAGGACCACGGCGGCGTGGCGTGAGTTGCCCCCGAACACATAGACATGGACACCCGAGGCGGGCTCGATGCGTTGGCGAAACGGCAGTCCATCGATGTGATAGGCGAAGGTGCTGAGCGCCGCACCCACCGGGTGAAGCGTGCCGTCTGCCTGCGTCAGCGTTCGCCATCGGCCACCGCCATCGAAAATACCGGTAAAGCCGTGCATCGAGTAGAGGAAGACGCGCTCGACGCCATTGGCTCGCAGCGAAGTGAGGTAGCGCACCATGCGATCGCCTGCGTCGATGAACGTGTCCGTGTTCGTCTCGGTAAGCGTGTGGCGATACATGCCGGCGGCCGCGCGGCCGATGTTCGGCTGCCCCTCGGTCATCCAGATCGGTCGCACGCCGCGCGTCTCGTGCGCGAACACCTCGCCGAGCGCCTTCTCGAGGCCGAGCTCGACGTCGTCGCCGGGGTGGCCGAGCGACCCGCCAGCGTAATGGTGGTAAGTCAGCACGTCGCTGACCTCAAGGCCACCGGCCTCGTAAACCCCTCGCGTCCAGTCGGGGCCGGTGAATCGCGTGCTGCCGGGGTTGTCATTGGTCGAGGTATTGAAGCCGGCAACGATCAGAGAAGGATCGACCGACTTCGCGGTCTCGTACGCAGAGGTCTTCAGCGCCACATAGTCTTGTTGCGCGTGCTCGGAGGTGAGGAAACCTGCTCGCCCACCAATGCTCGGGTCGAAATCAACCGCCCACCAGGCGTGGATCCACGGCTCATTCCACACATCCCAGGCGCGGATTCGATCGCGATATCGCTCGGTCGCCGTGCGAACATAGTTGCTGTAGTCGGCCAGGTCTCGTGGCTGAAAATACTTGTTCCAGTAACTGAATCGCGAATCCGCCCGATCCGGCGGGTAATAGCTCGCCCAGTAAGGCGACGTCCCCAGCTGGCCAAAGATCATCAGGTGCTCGTCGCGGTAACGCTCGATCCCTGCGTCGTCGAACGCCCACTGCCCGGGCTCGGGCTCGACGAAATGCCATCCCACCAGGTCCAACCCGGGGTCGTGCAGGCGAACCCAGTTGATGCCCAACGCCTTGGCCATCACGCCGTGGCGATGAGTCGCCTCGGTATGCACGCCGAGGAATGAATCGGGCGCATCCACCCCCCAGTGCTTGGGCCGACGGAGCTTGTACACCACGCGCTCGGAGACGGGTGTCACCGCTTGGCCAGCAACTTCGAGCCACGCCTCTACGCGATACGCGCCGAGCGGGCGATCCGAGACATTGAGCTCGGTGAATTTCGTGACGCGATGGGCCGGCAGCGTGAACGACTCGGTGCCGCCCTTCCCATGGATGAGGTCGATCCGCAACCGGGCGTTCATCGGGGCGTCGAGCGCGCGGACCTCGATCACGGCCTGCTCGTCGTCAAACTGGACGCCAGCGGCCGCCGCGTCCGAACCCGTGAGCCTCAAATCCACGGCTGGGCCAGAGCTAGCATCAAACGAATCAACGCTTGCGGCAGGGCCGACTTTGACCCACGCCACGTTTAGCACGCCCTCGCCTTCGCTTCGGAATCGCAACTGGCCCTGGCTGCTAAACAGGTCGGGCTGGAAATCAACAGCAGCCTCGAACGCCTCGGTGCCGCGCAGCGTGATCGGCGTCGACGCGATGGGCCGCGAGCCCTGGCCGAACACCTCGATCCGCCACGAGCCGGACCCGGTCACCAGAGCCACGGCGCGGTGCTCGACGGCCGGATTGACCGTGCGGAACGGCGCCGACGTGACAGACGCGGCTTGACTGGCTTGGATCGCCAGCGAGCCCGACTCGTCTGAGCTAATGGCGACGTGGTCTTCGTCGCACGAATCGCGATCGAGCGACCACCCGGTGAGCAGCCCCGCCGGAAAGCGTGTCTGCCGCATGAGATTGGCGGGTCCGCCATCCGGGTGCGCCTCTTTCAGCTGCTTGACGTATTCATCGCGGTCGAATGCGCGGAGCGCGACATGGGCTATGTCAACCGGGCCGACGCCGCGGGTCATGATGTACAGACGAACGGATTGCTCCGCGGCCGGTAAGGGGAAGCGCAGGGTGCGTGTCACCCACTCGGCGTCGGCGAGAGGCGGCGACCTCCAGATGAACTTGTACGGCACGCCACGATGCCGGACCGCGAACTGGACGGGCGCGCCGCTCTGGTTGCGCAGCGTGAAAGACAGCTCAGCCGTTGACGGCTCGGTCAGGTCGGGCAAGTCGTGTCGCATCTGCACGCCGCCCGAGCCGATGCGTTTGACGTCCATGCGCAAGAAGCGTCTTCCCTCGGACTCGCGGCGGGTGTATTCGACATCGACGTCCGCCCACCCGCTGTCGTCGTACCAGCCGCGGGGCATCACACCGTTGATCACGCCCTTCGTCTTGCCCGGCGGGTAGGCAATCGGCCGGACCGAATCGCCAAAATCGGTGTCGATATCGATCGCGACGGCGTGGCTCGGGCCTGTCGTCAGCACGCAGCAGGCAAAGACTACAAGCCACCATGCAGCCGTGGATAAGGCACGTGTCATGGGAATGGAGCTCATGTCGTGGTCTTCCAGGTCGAGGCTTGTCGACCGATGTGGCGAAGGATGTCGAGGCAGTCATCGGAGATCGTGCCGTCCGTCGCGATCGGCACGTCCCAGGTCACGGCCCCCCCGAGCCCCACGGCATGCCGCGTCCACTCGGACGCCAGCTCGGCGGTGAAGCGTGGCGGTCCGACACCCCAGGCCTTGCCGAGATAAGTGATGAGGTGAAGCTGCTTGCCGTCCACCCACCGCCGAGGCCGCCAGCCGTGCTCTTCGACCACGAGGTGGTTGGTCTCGCCCGACGTGTAGTCCTCGGCGGGCGTCATCGACTTGGGAGGGATACCCGTGCCGCCGTTGAAGGCGACAATCGCGTCGGGGTTCCCGGCTCGGAGGGCATCCGCGAATGAGAAGAAGTTCGGAGCCTGCTCGTTGCGATACATGCGGTCGGCGAAACAGCAGCCGTCGATCCACCAGCCCGCTACGCCCTTGCCCCACCGCAGCGACCACTCGCGGATGATCGACTCCCACCGGCGCTGAAACGCGGCGAGCCCGGGATCGGGGTCGGCGTGGTCGTACTTGTTGCGCGAGACGCCAACGCGCCCCATGTCCCATCCCGGCGTGCAGCCGAGCCGCCGGATGGCCTCGAGATCGTTGGCCGGCGCGTGGCTTGGCAGATAAGCGATCACGGGCAGATCGACCTTGCTTGCCTCGGTGGAGATGTCCGCGATCAAGTCGTGCCGCGACAGGCGGTCCTCCTCGGCAGGGCGCCCCAGTATCTGGCTGTAAGTCTGGTTGGGCGAACAGAAGTATCCGCTGTTCTGGCCGATGGTGAACACGACGTAGCCAACGCCAGCGCTGCTTACCGTATCCACGAAGGCTCTGGGGTTGAACGCGTCGATCCGGCGGTTCCACTCCGCAGGCGTCATCTCAGCGGAACGCTGCTGACCCGGCTGATCCGCGAGGTAATGCACGCACACCCCCCACCGCCGGGCGTGCAGCCAATCGCCGCGACGCTCGATAGCCGAGGAGTGCTTTGTGGGAACGATCGTGTCGATCACCGTGTCGACTCCCAGATGTTCGCTATGAAAACGATCCAAGACCCAGCGGCCATAACGGCATCCAGTTCGCTACCGAATACTTGGAGGCGAAGCCGACCCTCACAAAGATCCACCAGGCAACCTCCTTGCAAACGACCGCCGAAGTCGGGACTCATCAGCCTTACCTTGTGTCTACCGTCGGGAACGGCTCCATGCGGTCGTCTGACCAAGTGGGATTGGCACGGAATCGCTCGATCAGGTCCCAAGGAATGGCGACGCCGCGAGCCTCGCACCACTCGGTGAGCAGATTGGGTTGATCGCGATAGAAGTCGAGTCGATCGCTGCCGATGGGGGAGACGATTTCAACCGTCGACCCCGTCTCGGCGCTGACCGCGCCGAGGTCGCGAAGGTCGTTTGTCCAGCCGGAGAAGTCCACGCGACGGTAGCCCGCCGTGATGAACTGGGGCTGACCGACGTCCGTGATGAGGTAGCGGTTCCTTGATCCGTCGTAGGCCTTCATCAGTTCCTGCCCACGATCGAGCTGCGGGTTGGCGACGCCCATCGCGAGGCCGTCGGGCCGTTGCGAGATGATGAGGTTGTCTTCCATGCGGAGGAACTCGTACTCCGCGGCCGAACTAGGCTCACGCCCGGCCTCGTTCTGGTTGTTCATGAGGACCATCTGATGGCGACGGTTGTTGACCGCGAGGCAATCGACAACGGTTGATCGACGCATGTTCGAGATCTTGTAGCCGAGATCGTTGTTGTAAGCCGACACGCAGTGTCGGGCAAGGTCGTCGCCGTGCTCCGGATTCTTGCCGGACAGCTCGAAGAAGATGCCCGCTCCGTAGTTCGCGTATGCAAAGCAACGCTCGTAGAGAATCTCTGAGCAGTGCACATCGAACCACAGGCCAATGGCTTGGTTGCCCACGAATGTGCAGTCGCGGAAGGTCGTGCGATTCGTGCTGCCGTTCTTCACACCGGCGTAGTGCCAGCCAGACCAGCCAGCCGCAAAGCCCCGCCAGTTGTTGAAGCTGAAATCGGATCGTTCGATCAGGCTGTCGCGTAGCGAGCCCCCCAAACCCGACATACCGTTATCCCGGACGACTGTGTCTCTCACCGTGATCCGGCTGGGGCGGATGGGGTCTTCGCCGCGCCGCGTGCGTGGTGTGAAGTTGATGCCACTCACGGCGTTGCCCACAACGTTCACGCGCTCGACCAGCACGTTGCGCGTGCCGAAGAAACCAACGGTATTAGCCAAAAAGCTGCCGCCGGCGTGAGTCACCGTGAGATCGCGGACGATCAGATTGTTCTTGCGCCGAAAGGTGATGAGACCCTGGAACCAGTGATCTCCGATGGGTTTGGCCACTTCGATCGGGCCCACGTCTTCGAGCCTCATGTCGGCGGGAATCCGGATGAACACCTTGTTGCGGAAGGCCTCGGGTGCTTCGGGGTGATTGCTGACGGCGAACGTCCACGACCGGTCGAGCACCGCCAAGCCGGACTCATCGACGCCGTCGTAGCGAAACGCGCCACGCTGGTTGTTGCGATCTCGCACGCCGCCGGCCCCGTCGATGTTGCCGGACGGGCCGTCCGGATCGACCCATGTGTACCGATCCAACGACACGGCGATCAGCGGCCGCCCCCCAACCCAGAGCGATTCGTTCCGAGCGGCCGTGCCCTCGAAGACCTGACCGAAGTTGTTGGCCCAAGGTCCGGCGTACATCGTGTGTCCACCCGTCCACTCGTGCGCATAAACGCCTGGATAACCCGCGACGGGCTGCCAGGTCGAGGCCTCCCATCCTTGTTTGACCGACCCGCTAATGATTGAAGGCTCGACGCTGCTGCCTTCGATCATCAGCAGCGGTTCGCTCGCAGGGTCGTCTGCATCCAAATTGACGGTGACCCGCTCGCGGTATGTCCCCGGCCCAATCGTGACCTTCACACGCTGCCCGCGGCGTAAGAGATCGACCGCCCGGTTCACCGCTTGCCGGACGCTCCGGTGATCGCCCGAACCGTCTTGAGCCACGCGCAGCGTCACATCAACGGTCTCATTGGCGAATTCGGCACCGCGTGACGGATCGGCGGAAACGCCGCTAGCGATGACACACAGCACGCACGCAGTTAGAGCAGAGAGCACACGAAGCGTGGGGATGTTTTTCATAGCGTTGTGCCTATTCGGCGCTGGGCAGTCAAAAACTGTTCACGCTTTCTGACTCGACTCACCGCAAGCCAGAGCTCGATACAGGAGCATGATTTGAAAGTACTTTCGCAACCACAGTTCACCATCTACTCGAACATGAAGAAGTCGACGGCTGGCTGCTCGCCGCTGGCGGTCAGCGGGGTGTAGGGCGGAGGGTCGCTGCCGGGCAGAACGTTACCGACGGGCTGAAGGTTGTTGGCTATAGGCAGATCATCGGCCTGAACCCCCTCGGCGTGGCCATCGATGAAGGTGAAGTTCACGGTGTCGCCGGGGTGGCGAGCGCTCATCCGCTGGTTGTTCAAGCGGAGGTTGAACGCGATGCCGTCGTAGAAGAGCACGAGCGTAGAAGCATTGGTCACATCCTCGATGCGGTGCCAGACGGTGGCGTTCGACCAACCCGAACCTCCCCAGGATTGGTTGCCCCAGGCACGCCGGGCGGGGACGAGCTGCCACTCGTTGCGGGTGAATCCGCTGGTGCCGTTGATGCCGTACCACGAGTGCGCTCGCTCAGCGTTGCCGCCGCGGACCTCCCAGCCGCTCTGGGCGGGGTCGGTATAGGTGACGCCGGGCGTGCCGACTTCGTCGCTGCCCTCGGGGCAGCGCAGCACGCTTTTTGTGGGCAAATCAGACCCGGAGCTGCTGAACGGCACGGTGATGCTACCGTTCACGTTGAACAGGTTGTACCAAGCGAGGTCACTGAACCCCGTGTTGGGGTCTAGAACGTCGGTGGGCACGAGCTTGCCGTCGTAGTCGGTGGCGTATTGGGCGGAGGCGATGCCGAACTGCCGGTGGTTCGAAAGGCAGGCGACGCTCCGTGCGGTGGCGCGAGCAGCATTGAGGGCGGGCAGAAGGATCGCGATCAGCAGCGCGATAATGCTGATCACAACGAGCAGTTCGATCAGCGTAAAGCCCAGCGAGTGGCGTGGGGCCGAAAGCGTCGATCCACGGGTCATGGCAGGTCCCTTGCAGTGTGGAGAAGAGTCGGGGCGTTAGCGGATGGTTGAGAAAGGCCCCGCGCCAGCTATCGACCGGCACGGAGCGGGCGTTCACGGGTTAGCCTCGGTTGCGACGAAGCATCGCCAGACCGCCGATGGCGGCGAGGGCGAGGCTTGCAGGCTCGGGGATCGGTGCGAAGGTCACCTCGAGCTGCGGGATCGCGGTGAAGGTCTCAGACCCACCGGCACCGCTGTTGGCCGAGCTGCGGATGAAGTACCGCTGCTCACCGGGCGAGACCGGGTTGCCCAGGAGACCGTCCAGCGCTTCAAGGCGGAACACCGACTGGGCCGAGCCCAGGTCGCCGGCGTAGTCGGCCAAGACCTCGGCGGTTACGTCGATCGTGTAGTACGGATCGGCGGCGGTGGTCACCGGGTCGAATTGGCCGAAGATGTCGTCGCCGGTGTCGGCGAAGCTGGCGTCTTCGTAGAGGCTGCTGGCCTGCACTTCGGCGGTGCCAGCTGTGGAGCTATGAAAGACGCTGACGTCGGGGTAGAGACCCGAGAAGACGTTCTCGTTGCGGAAGCTCACGCGGAGCGTCGCGCTCTCGACGAGCTGGCCCGCGGGGATGGCCGGCAGATCGAACAGCAGCCCGACCTTGAACAGGTTGAGGACGCCGCTGCTGACACGCTGACCGATGGAAACGCCACCAAAAGCAAAGGCGTTGTTGTTGGTGTCGCCCATCAAATCGGGGACAAACGGGTCCGTTGCACTCGCACGCGAGGTCTGGTCGATCGCGAGGCGGATGTCGGTGGCGTCAACGATGGCTGCGGAAGCGGTGGCACCGAAGAGGCCGGCGGCCGCGGCGGTCAGAAGAGTAGAACGAATCATGGAATCTTTACCTCCTAATACAGGGAAACGGGAAACGAGCGAAACAAACGAGTGCCCGACCGGTGTCGGGTTCGAACAAGTGAACATTCATTGCGGTGCGGGGCCTAGGGACTCGCCTTCTTTGAGCTCGCCGTAGGGCACGAGCTTGGGAGGCAGAGGGGCTTCGGGATTGGCGATCTTTTCTTGCAGCATCGCGCTGGCGGTCTGGCCAACTTCCATAAACGGGATGCGTTTGAAAGTGATGTCCAGCCCGACATTGCCGTAGTGGTGATCGTCAAGGGCGACGATGGAAAGGTCACTCGGGACGCTCACGTTGGCCTCGCGGGCGGCCCAGAGCAGGGTCTGCGCCCGGTCGCCGCCTGTGGTGAGGCACGCGGTCGGGCGGTCGGGGCGTTGCAGGAGTTGGGTGAACTGACGCGTGGTGTCGTGGAGATTGGGCTCGGCCTTGATCAACTCGAAGTCCAAGCCTGCTTTCTTGCACAAATCGGCGAAGACCTCACGCCGGACCTTCGAGCTGAAGTGCGTGTTCACGCCGCTGTCGATGAAGGCGACACGGCGGTGCCCGAGGTCGATGAACCGACCCACGACATCGCTGACACCGTCGAGCTCGTCGGGGATGACGCAGTCGCTGTCTCGCCACTCGTTGGCCCAGAGGGTGGGCACGCGGTACTTGCGGATGGCGTTCTCGACGCGGTCGCCCAGGGCCGAGTGCTCTCCGATGACCAGGCCGTCGACGCCGAGTTCTTGAAAAAGAGCGCTGATGTAGGCGTCGGGGTCACGCTCGCCGGGCATCAGCGTCACGAGACGCAGGTAGCTGCCGAGCTGCTCGCAGCCCACCGCGAGGCCACGCACCAGGCGCGGCTGACGCGCGAAGCCGAAGTACTGCAGGTCGGGCGCGACGACAAAACCGACGGCCATGAACCGGCCGAGCCGCATGGATCGAGCGGACTGATTGCGGCGATACCCAAGCCGGGCGGCGGTGTCGCGCACGCGGGCTTGCGTGCCCTTGGCGATGCGATGCGTCGCGGCCTTGCCGTTGAGCACCTGCGAGACCGTAGCTTGGGACACGCCCGAGGCGTCGGCGACGTGCTTCATGGTGACGATGGTGCTCACGCGAGTGACTCCGAGGGACTTGTGCTAATACGTTAATGCGTTATCGTAGCAGCACAACCCTAAACGTGCTGCTAACACGAATTTTTCATCCTTATGGCCGCTCAAACCACCCCCACACAGCCCGCACTACGCCCTTGCGTGGCGGCTCAACAGAGTCGCATTTGTTTCATAAAACAATTATCAGAAATACTTTACGACAAGTCATGGCTCGCTACCTTGAGTTGTAACCCGGACGTAGTATGCCCCAACCGGTTCGGCGCCATTGTCGATCGCAAACCACGCCGACAGCTCCGAGACGCCGCCGGGCAGTTCGAGCTCAAAAGTCACGACGTGAGATTCGGGAGAGACGGGTTTTTCGACCCGCAAACCGGCGACCGACACCCCTGCCGCGATGACGGGCATCGGGGTGTGTCCGACGTACCAGCTCAGGTCGTGGGGGTCGATGCCGGCTCGGAAGACGTCCGAAGCAGCGGGTCCGTCACCAATCGGAGCATCGGCATCGATCGGCCATCGGCGGAGCTCGACGCGGTACGCACCGGGGGTGCGGACATCGATTTCCCAGTGACCCGACGACCGGTGCCCCGCTCGGATCATGCCTTGATGCCACGGACAGTCGGACGCCGGGTTGTGCCAGTCGTGGGCGGTCAGCTCCGTCGGCTCGTCGGCGCGAACGGCGATGGGGATGGGCTCGTCAATCCGGGCAGAGACGCGCTCCCACCACCGCTCGTAGCCGACGCGCAGCCGTTCGACGGTCGCCGGGTGGTCGCCCGCGATGTCGAAGCGCTGCTCGGGGTCGGAGGCGAGGTCGTAGAGACGGTCGCCGTCAATCAGCCGCCAGCTGCCGAGCATGGCCGAAAACTGACGCCACTTCTCGGGCCGGGGCAGGCGCTGCGAATCGGTGACGACGATGCGCTCAGCGAGTTGCGGCTGCGGGCGGCCAGCGAGGATGGGAGCGAGGCTGACGCCGTCGAACGATCGGCCCGACGGCAAGGCGATGCCGGCCAGGTCGAGCAGGGTGGGCATGAGGTCGACGCTGGCCGTCAGATCGCCGATGTCGCGACCACGGTCGAGCCCTCCGCGGGGATGATGGATGAAGCACGGCGTGCGGTGCCCGCCCTCGTAGGCCGAGCCCTTGACGCCGCGCATGCCGGCGTTGAACCCGTCGTGCACGAAGCCCTCGGCGTCGGGCGATGCGCCGCCCGAGGTGCCGTTGTCGGTCATGAAGACGAGGATCGTGTCGTCGGCGAGCCCCTCGTCGGCGAGCCAACCGCGAAGCTCGGCGAGGTTTTCGTCGAGGTTGGCGATCATGCCGTAGAAGCGGGCTCGCCTGTCGGGCACGCGGCCTCGGTAAGGCTCGGCGTATCGCGGCTCGACGTTGAAGGGCGAATGCGGCGCGTTGGGCGCGAGTACGCAGAGCCAGGGTTGCCCGCGGTGAGAAGCGATGAACTCGCGAGCCAGCCCGAACCACACGTCCGTGCAGTAGCCGGCGTAGCGCGTCGGCACGCCGTTGCGCCGGTAGGTGTCGTCGAAGTAGTCGTTGCCCCAGTGGTCGGGCGTCTGGGTGATGCCGCCACCGCCGTGGATGACGGTCTCGCTGAAGCCCCGATCCATGGGGCGGTAGGGGTAGTTGTCGCCGAGGTGCCACTTGCCGAAGAGCCCGGTGGCGTAACCGGCTTCGCCGAGCGCGTCGGCGAGCGTCCATTCGTCTTCACGCAGCAGAGAGCGACCGCCAACGGTATGCCACACGCCGGTGGAGTTGGCGTAGTGACCGGTCAGCAGGGTCGCGCGGGTCGGGGCGCAGGTCGGGCCGACATGGAAGTCGGTAAGCCGGGTCGATTCGCGGTGGAGCCGGTCGATGGCGGGGGTCTTGAGGATCGGATTGCCGTGGCACGACATATCGCCGTAGCCCTGGTCGTCCGTCACGATCAAGAGGATGTTGGGCGGCATGAGGCCGATGATGTAGAAAACCTATCCGTCGTTGGCAAGGCGGCATCGCTCTGTACGACAGTACGCGAGGTCGATCGATGAATCGCCCGAACGTCATCATGGTCCTTGCCGACCAGCATTGCGCCGGCCTGCTGGGCTGCGCCGGTCATCCGCAAGTGCAGACGCCTCGGCTCGATGCGTTTGCGGGATCGGGGGTCCGGTTTACAGAGGCTTACTGCCAGAACCCCATCTGCACGCCGAGCCGAGTCAGCATCCTGAGCGGTCAGTACCCGCACAACACCGGCTATTTCGGCCTGGCCGGCCCCGCCCCCGATCGCCTGCCCAGCCTGTTCGGCTACTTCCGCGAACACGGCTATCGAACCGCCGGCTTCGGCAAGCTGCACCTGCCGCTCTCGCCGCGGTCGTGGGTCGCCGACCACGTCGATCGCTTCGCCGATTCGTACGACACGGCCGATGGTCGCGTCGGCGAGTCGGCCTACCTCGCGTCGCTCGAGGGACTCGGCCTTCGCCACCTCGAAGACAGCTGGCACAACCCCGTCGATCATTACGGCAAGGGCACCACGCCCGGCTGGGACGCCAAGCCCAGCGACATGCCCTACGAACACACGCAAGAGCGGTGGTGCGTGCGCGAGGCGTTGCGATTTATTGACGAGGCCAGCGACGACCCCGCGCCTTTTTTCGTGCAGGTCGCCTTCCAGAAGCCGCATCACCCGCTGCTGCCGGTGCGTGAGTTTTGGGACCTCTACGACGACGACCTCGACCTGCCGCCAACCATCGATAAGGACCCGGCGCACCGGCCCCCGACGTTCCGCCACATGTGGCAAGCCGCCCGCGACGACAGCAACTGGTCGTATGGCAAGCCCGGCCAGACATGGCGAGACGGTGCGCGGCGGGCGTGGCGCGGCACGCTCGCCAACATCAGCCAGGCCGACGACGTGTTCGGCCGGCTGCTCGACGGGCTCGACGATCGCGGCCTCGCGGAGGACACCATCGTCGTCTACGGCAGCGATCACGGGTGCTACCACACGATCCACGGCCTGCCCGAGAAAGCCCCCGGCATCGGCTCCGATGCGGTCTGCCGCGTGCCGATGATCTGGCGCGTGCCGGGCCACGCTCACGTGGATCGCACCTGCGACCAGCTCGTGGAGAACGTCGATTACGCGCCAACCCTCGCACGACTCTGCGGCCTGCCCGAACCCGACTGGACCGACGGACACGACCTCACCGCCCTGCTCGAAGGCGATGACCACCCCATCCGCGCGGCCGCCTTCACCGAGCACCCGCTCAGCAAATCCGTCCGCTTCGGCCGTTATCGCATGACCCACTACCCCGCCAGCGTGTTCGGCGGCGAATACGCCGGCGAGCTCTACGATCTTGACGCCGACCCCAACGAAACCCGCAACCTCTACACCGAACCCGACCATCAGGGCGCCGTGGCCCAAGGCACGCGGCTCATCTTGGACTGGCTTGCCGAGTCGAACCGCGTGGCAACCTTCCTGCCCGCGCACTTCGAAGGAAACCGCACGCTGGGTAAGCGTCGCTACCCGCTAGCGGCAGACGGCAAGCTCGCCCGCGACCGCCAACCCGCTCGACGCGTCGGCTCGATCGACAAGCCTTATTACCTCTGATCCGCCGCAGCCCCGCGCCGCCCAACCATGATCACGACAACCACCCCACCAAGCACCTCAGAAACCTCGCTAGAGGCGTGGTCGCGCCGGCTGACCTGGCTCGGCGGTGTCGACCTCAGCACCGAGTACCAGCAGGCCCAAGAAGAAGGACGCGACCTCGGCGAGCTTGCGCAACGGTTCGAAACGCTCCTTGCGATCCCGCGGCCCGATGCGACGTGGTTCCCGCACCGCGGCGGAGGCCGGGACAACGCCTGGCAGGAAGAAGCCAACCAACTGCTTGATGCGGTGCAACGTCGGCCATTGCGCGACGGCTACGCCTACCACGAGCCGAGCGATCTTTCTTCGATTCACGCTGCGCGGCCCGATGCTCAGCCGCACCCCGCGTTCGCTGGCGGCGAGGCAGCGTTTCGAGATCGGCTGCACGGCGGGCTGCTCGGCAGGCTCTGCGGCTGCATGCTCGGCAAGCCATCCGAGGGCCACGACCGCCGCAGCATCCGCATCCACGCCGAACTCACCGACAACTGGCCGATCACGCACTACCTCGACCGCCCGACCGACGCACAGCGCGACGCCATCGCCGCCGCGGGGCCGGATCGCATGCCCAAGGAGCGGAGCATCAAGCTCTTCCGCGCGGAGATCGACGGCATGGTGATGGACGACGACGTCAACTACACCGTGCTCGGCCACGCGATCGTCCACATCTGCGGAGCCGGGTTCAGCCCCGAAGATGTCGCTTACCAGTGGCTCAACCAGCTCCCGCTTCGGGTGTGCTGCACCGCGGAGCGCATCGCGTACCGCAACTTCGCGATGGCGATCCTTCCGCCCGACAGCGCGTCCTATCGCAACCCATGCCGCGAGTGGATCGGGGCGCAGATCCGAGCCGACTACTACGGCTACGCGAACCCCGGCAACCCGGCTCGCGCGGCCGAGTGGACATGGTGCGACGCCTGCATCAGCCACGTCCGCAACGGCATCTATGGCTCGATGTGGGTCGCCGCAATGCTTGCCTCGTCTTACGTGCTCGATAACCCGTTGGAAGCGGTCCGTGCGGGGCTGGCTCAAGTGCCCGCGCGCTGTCGGCTCACCGAAGCGATCGAGCAAATCATCACAGTGCATCGCGACGGCGGCACTATGGAACAGGCGGTCGACGCGGTGCACGAGCAGTGGGATGAAACGGACCACCACGGCTGGTGCCACACGATCCCCAACGCTCAGATCGTCGCCGCTTCCCTGCTTTGGGGTGGCCACGACTACGAAGCCGTAATCACCTCGGCCGTGATGGCAGGCTTCGACACCGACTGCAACGCTGCCACAGCCGGCAGCGTGTGGGGCGTGATGCACGGCGTCGACGCGATCCCCGCAAAGTGGGCTGACCCCCTGAAAGATCGCGGCATCTCAAGCATCGGCCGGTGGCGCGAATTCACGATCTCCGGCCTCGCCAACGAAATGACACGCACCGCAATAGAACAAGGAGCCCTCTCGTGACCGCAGCAGCCAACACCCATCGTCCGTTCAAGCTCGGGGTTGTGGGCTGCGGCGAGGTCGCCAGCTACGGTCACCTCCCCGCGATCGCCGAGTCGGCGGCCTGCGAACTCCACGCCCTGCTCGACCCCGACCCCGCCCGCCTAGCCGCGCTCGGCGAGCGTTACGAGCTGTCCAGCGATGCGTTATGCACCGACGCCGAAGCGTTCTACGCCCACGACCTCGACGGGGTCGCGATCACCTCACCCGCGCCGGTCCACTTGCAGAACGTGCTCGACGCCGTGCGCCATCGCGTGCCGATCCTCTGCGAAAAGCCGCTGGCCATGAGCGCCGCAGAGGGCCAGGAGATGATCGCCGCAGCCGAGGCTCAAGGCGTCATGCTCGCCGTCGCCTTCTGCTACCGCTACAGCCCCGCTGCCCAGCGGATCAAGCGGCTGATCGAAGACGGCGCGATCGGCGAGCCCCGGACGCTCCGCCTCGTCTTCAACTGGACCTGCCACGGCGTCGAGATACCCGGCGAAACCTCCGAGGCACGCACGCACCACGCGCGTCGACGCCAAGGTCGGATGCTCGAAGGCGGCCCCATGGTTGACTGCGGCACCCACCAGATCGACCTCGCCCAGTGGTGGCTCGACAGCCCCATCCAATCCATCGTCGGGCACGGGTCGTGGGTCGAAAACTACGAGGCACCCGACCACACCTGGGCTCACCTCACCCACGACAGCGGCGCTCACACCATGGTTGAGATCAGCTTCAGTTACGGCCACGCAACGCCTCACCTGCCCAAACGCTTTCACTACGAGCTGATCGGAACCGAAGGCCTGATCGTCTACGACCGCACCGCCAAGAGCTTCCGCCTCCACAACAGCCAGGGCGAACACGAGCTGCCGTACGCGCCCGAGAAGAGCTTCGCCGGGCTTTACACAGCCTTCGCCCGGGCGCTCGACGCCGGCCACGCCGAGCCGCACCTGGCCTCTGCGGCCCACGGCCTCGAAGTGACCCGCATCGCGCGCGAAGCCACCAACCAAGCCATCGCATCGCGCACGCCCGATGTGACGCACGCTGATCGATCGTCTTTGGGGGCGGCCCAATGACGCGCAACGCTCCCGCCTTGCCCTTCCGGCAGATCCGTCTGGATTTTCATACCAGCTCGGACATCCCCGACGTCGGTATCGACTTCGACCCCGACCGGTTCGCCGACCGCTTGGTCGCTGCTCGCGTCAACAGCATCAACGTCTTCGCGCGTTGCCATCACGGCCACCTCTACTACCCGTCCAAGGCACACGCCGAACGCATCCACCCCAACCTCCGCCGCCCAACCCTACTTAACGACCAGCTCGCCGCCCTGCGCGAACGCGGCATCCGATGCCCCGTCTACACGACCGTCCAATGGGACGAATACACCGCCAACGCGCACCGCGACTGGGTCTGCGTCGACCCCAATGGCAAGCTGCGCGGGACCGCCCCGCTGGAGCCTGGCTTCTACCGATTCCTCGACGTCTATCACCCCGGGTATCGCGCTTTTCTCCGCCAGCACGTCGTCGACCTGTTCGACTGCCTCGGCCCGCTCGACGGCGTGTGGTTCGACATCGTCAAACCCATTCCCAGCGTCGCCCCGCACTGGATCGCCGGCATGGACGACGCTGCGCTCGATCCCGAATCCCCGGAAGACCGCGCTCGGTTTGCGGTTCAGGTAGTGGACGAGTGGAAGCTGGAGATCACCGCCTTCGTCCGCCAGCTCAGCAACGACTGCCTGGTGTTCTACAACGCCGGTCACATCGGCCCGGGCCAACGCGGCGGGCTCGACGCCTGCACACACATGGAAATCGAGTCGCTGCCCTCAGGCGGGTGGGGCTACACGCACTTCCCATCGACGGCAAGCTACGTCCGCACGCTTGGCAAGCCAGCGCTCGGTATGACCGGCAAGTTCCACACCCATTGGGGCGACTTTCACTCCTACAAGAACGCCGCGGCCTTGGAGTACGAGTGCTTCAAGATGCTCGCCTACGGCATGTCCTGCTGCATCGGCGACCAGCTCCACCCCCGGGGCGAATTAGACGAAGCGACATACGACCTGATCGGCGGGGTGTATGAGTCGGTCGAAGCAAAAGAGCCGTGGTGCGGGGATGCCCGGCCGGTGACTGAGAGCGCCGTCTTCAACGCCGAAGAGTGGGCTCCAGCGAGCGGGGATAGCAAAGAGTCCGCCCCGAACCGAGGAACCGTCCGCATGCTCGAAGAGCTCGGCCATCAGTTTGACACTATCGATACATCGGCATCGCTCGACGGTTACCGCTTGGCTGTGCTACCCGACGCCATCGCAGTAGACGCCGTGCTCTCGCAGAAGCTTACAGCCTTCGTCGAAGCGGGCGGAGCGATCCTCTCGACCGGGTCCAGCGGTCTTGACCATGAGCTCTTCACAAGGGACTTGCTGGGCATCAAGCCCGTCGGCCCCGCCCCGTGCAGCCCTGATTTCGTGGTCCCCGGCGAACTGTCCGATGGGCTGGCCGACACAGGGTACGCGATGTACCAACGCGGCGTCGAAGCGGTAGCAATGCAAGGCACTTCCGTGCTCAGTCAGACGCAACGCAACTATTTCGATCGCACCTGGCGACGATTCTGCTCGCACATGCACGCGCCCAGCACCTTCGAGGTCGGCTATCCCGGCGTGACTCAGCGCGGACGCGCGATCTGGTTCTGTCACCCGATCTTCAGCCAATACGACCAGAACGCCCCGCGGTGGTGCAAGACGCTCGTGGCCAACGCGCTGGCCCGCCTGTTGCCCGTCCCGCTGATCGCCCACAACGGGCCGAGCACCGCGTCGCTGCACCTCCTCGAGCAGCCGAACCATCGGCGATTCATCCTGCACGTGCTGCACTACGTCCCGGTGCGCAAGGGCGCCATCGACGTCATCGAAGACGTGCTTTCGTTGCACGACCTCACGATCCGAGTACGGCTCCTCCGCCCAGCGCGGTCGTCAACCGTGATTCCCAGCGGCGAAGCGCTGCGAATCATCAACGCCGATGGCAACGCCCAACAGCTATCGCTTCCGCGAGTCGATGGACACGCCATGATCGCCTTGCCGTATGACTAATGCCCTCGCCAAAACCAGCCGTTCCAATGGCCATCATGCCGGCTATGGACGGGTACAGGTCGGATCACCACTCGGTTTGGCTGGCCCAATCGATTGCATGTGTAGGCAAGGTCTCGATGATCCTTACTTACGAATACAGCTTATAGATGCAAGAGCTCCCGGCGACTTTGCATATTCAGAAGGTCGAGCGAGGATCTCATTTGCACTCTCCTACGTCCGCTACAACGGCACGCGACCGTTGACGCGCACACCTGATCGAGAAGTCAAAGAACGTAAAACTTAAGAAAGGCGGTTGGCGGTACATTGAGTGAAGTACTGGGCGAAGATTTGGCGAGCGGACGAGCGATGACCGATCCATCTGCGCAGGCGGATTTCTGCCGCGTCGCGGACGGATTCCACGGGATGTGGCACCGACAGCCGGATGCGGGTGGCAAGGGAGCCAAATACTCCGGGGGTCTGTCTACATATCCGGCGCAACAGGGACCGCAAGCCGTGTTCGTTGCCGACGCGAATAAAACCTTCTTCTGCTGGGGCGGAGTATCGCCGGATAACTACCTACGGCTGCGATCCGGCGAGCGGCGGTGGGACTTTCAGAGCGGAAACCTGCTCCAGTGCGTCGGTGCATTCGATCACACGAGCGGCAGGCTACTGCCCCCGGTCTGTGTATTCGACAAGTGGTGCGCCGATCCGCACGACAACCCGGTTATCCAGGTCGATCGCGACGGCTACCTATGGCTGTTCTCCCCGAGTCATGGAGACTGGACGACGCGGTCTTTCATTCATCGTTCGGTCGCACCGCACGACCACACAGCTTGGGAGACGGTGTCCGATGGGCCGCTATTCGCCTACCCACATGTCCACTACCGCCCCCAGCACGGATTCTGCTTCGTACACACGGTCTACGATAACAATTGCCGCGGCCTGCATGTGCGGACCAGCGACGACGGCATGTCATGGACTCCAACACGGGCGATCGCCATGGCAGGCCAAGGTCACTATGCAGTGAGCTGTCTAGACGCCCAACGGGGTGTGATCCACCTCGCGTTCGACTACCACCCGGAGATCGGAGGTTTAGATCGACGGACAAATCTCTACATCTTACGTTCGTCTGACTGGGGCGCGACGTGGACAACGAGCAGCGGTGAACAGATCGACCTCCCGATAACATCACCAGACCACCCCGCCCGCGTGCTCGACACCGAGGAACAGCGATCGCTGTGCTACGTGAAAGATGCAGCATTAGACCTAGAAGGCCGGCTGCTGCTGCTTGTATCCACGGCGCCCGACGATGGATCTCCACCGGGTGAGCGGCCGTCGACGTGGAAGCTGATCCGCGAACGCGAGACTGGGTGGACCGTAGCCGAGATTTGCGTTTCTGATCACGATTACGACTACGGCAGCCTGTATGTCGAGCGAGTGGGTGCTACCGAGCGGCTAAGGATCATCGGGGCCACCGAACCGGGCCCGCAGCCTCGCCACACCGGAGGACACCTGGCCACATGGATCAGCGATGACGGCGGCCAATCGTGGCACAGAGAGCGGGTGCTGACGCGCGGTGGCAGCGTCAACCACACTTATCCCCGCAAACCGCTCGGGGCTGACCCTGCGTTCTACGCCTTCTGGGCCGACGGCGACGCCTCGCAGCCGAGCGCATCGTCGTTGTGGTACATCGCTCGAGACGCCGCAGTACCGACGCGCATGGAAATTATTTAGTTCGTTGTTTCCGGAATTTGACCTGATCGCGTCATCAAACTAGATCGCAGTCGCCACGGCCGCCGTAACACATGCACTTACGGTCTCCTATATTCCAAACGCGATAATGGCCAGCAGCTTCAATACAGGAGTTATGGCTTACGTAAATCGACTAGCAAAGCTTCAAAAACGGCTACTTTGCACGAAAGCGTTTTCAACTTATCTGAAGCGTGTAAACGAAGTGCCTGAAAAAGCCTTGGCCGTCGCGAGGGAGGGGTGACAGTGTTGAGGTGCTCTCATATCTGTTATCTCAAGTTATCCACGAAGCGGTGGTCGATTGAACCCAGCCATTGCTTGATCTTGCTACACGCATGCTCGATCGGGTTGAGGGCGGCCGGATAACGCAGCAGATACAACAGCCTCGCCCCAGCGTGTTCGATCGCCTCACGCGCCGCCACGACCTTGAGCAACGAGTGGTTGTCCATTATCACCGTCTCGCCGGGTCGCAGCGACGGCACGAGCACTTGGCGGGTGAACGACACAAACACGTCGGCGTTCGCGGCACCATTCACCGTTGTCGCACAACGCACCCCGCGGTGATCGAGGCTGACGATCAGCGTCGTCGTCTTCCAACACGCATCCGGGGTCTTCTTGATCAGCCGCTCGCCTCGCCGAGCACACCCACGCAGGCGGGTCATGTCCGTCGTGGCCTACCCCCGGAACTGTGTTGCCGACAAGCAAAATCTCTCATGGATCGAGAGCGGCCTGACTCGCCTGCCAAGCGAGGCAACGCAGGGCGACGTAGGGCCGGTACTGCTAGAGCCGCCGCACCCACGCCCGGCTGACCAACCGTAGGGCCACCTCCGCGGTCCCTCCTCCTTGGTCGCATGCCGCGACGACGCACTCACGCATTTCCCTAGAATGCGACACAGGCACCACGACCTCCTAGTCGTGCATCCTTCGTTTCACGCCGTCACCTCCGGTGCCAGACCTAAGACGAGAATGCCGTATGACGCGGAGGCCAGAAACAGTTCAACTGGTGTATGGTTGCCCAGATTCCTCCGCCTCGCGGTCGCCCGAGCACAGACACGCCGTCCAGCAAGGCGACACCTCGGCCGCGTCGCACGCCACGGACGCCGCCGCGTTGAACCACCACGACACCACGCTCGCAGCCCGGCTCAAAGCCCACACCGCCGACCTGCACCAACAGGCCGGCTCAAGCCCGTTCGCGCACCGTCTGATCAACGGGCAAATCCAGCTCCACGAGATCGCCACGCTTCTCCGCCACGCGCTGCTCGTCCACCAAGAGCTCGAGTCGCACGCGCAACCGCTCATCGAACGCTGCGAAGCCTTCGCGCGCTTAAACCCCACGTGGCGTCAGCGGAGCCGATCGATCGAGTCGGCGATCGATGAGCTGCCCGCGCCGGCCAGCTCCGAGCCGATGGAGATCACCACGCGATTCTGCGCCGACCTCCGAGCCGCGGCCGAGCAAGACCCACTGGCCATCGCCGGCGGGTTCTATGTCGTCGAGGGCGCCAACAACGGCAACCGCATGATCTACCCCAACTGGCGCAAGACGCTCGGTGATCGGGCGGCCGCCCTCGAACCCTACATGGACCCCCACGGCCCCGGCCAGCCCGCCGCGTGGGCCGCCTTCAAGGAGGCCCTCAACGCCATCCAGCCCTCCAAAGAAACTGCGGATAGCATCGCTCGCACCGCTCAGTCGACCTTCCGGTACTACCTCGACCTTTACGATTCCTTCGACACGCCTCTTGCCGCCGAGTCGCACCGCCATGAGCCGACGCCCTAGACGACTGCACATCCTCGTGATCGACGACGACCCCGAGTTCCACGAGGCCATCAGCCACGCCCACAAAGACCTGCTGTCTCTAAGCGTCATCACGTTTCAGAATGACGCGACCCTTGCCCTCGAGATGCTTCACAGCGACACGCCCGAGCAGATGTACCAAAAGCCTGTCGACCTGGTGATGCTCGATCTCAACATGCCCGGCATGGACGGCCACGAAACCCTCGCCGAAATCCGCAAGCACCCCAAGACCAAGACGCTGCCCGTCATCGTCCTGTCCAACTCCGATCTCCGCGACGACGTGCGCGGCGCCTACGCCGGGGGCGCGACGAGCTACGTCATCAAGCCGCGCACGATCGAGCAGCTCCGACAGACGGTGCTGCAAATCGACTCGTTCTGGTCGCATTCCGCGGTGCTGCCGCCCGAGTCCGACCCCAACCGCGCGGAGTAAACGCTCGACCTCCGTGATGACCGCCCTCCGCGACGAGCCCGACTATCGACTCTGCGAGGATCGCCCGGTCCGGCACACCGCCGCCGTCCAACCCCACGGCTGCCTGCTGGCGTTCGATCCGTCGCTGCGTCTGGTCGCGGCCAGCGCCAACGCCGCGTCCTGGCTCGACCGGCCGCCGACCCTCGGCGTCGACCTCCACGAAGCGATCCCCGGCACGCTGGCCGACCGCATCGCCGAGGCCCACGCCCGGCCAGAACTGCGGCCGCTCAACACGACCTTCCGCGTCGCCCTGACCCCCGGCGTCTGCCCCGTCCACGTCCACCGCAACGCCGATGGCGTCTTGATCGCCGAGCTTCTCGAGCCCGACCACGCCTCGGCGATCGAGCTGCTCACCGAGCTCCACCACGCCACCGAGCGCCTGGTGCAGATCGATCACACCGCGCTCGCGTTGCCCGATGTCGCCCGCACCATGGCCCAGGCCGTGCAGGCCGCGACCGGCTACGACCGCGTGATGGTGTATCGCTTCCTGCCGGACAACTCCGGCGAGGTCGTGGCCGACGAACGCCAAGACGGGATGGAGGCCTACCTCGGCCTGCGCTACCCCGAGGCCGACATCCCCAAGCAAGCCCGGGCGCTCTATCTCGCCAGCCCGATGCGATCGATCCACGATGCGAGCTATCAGCCCGCCGAGCTGCGCGCGGCCGAGGGCTTCTCCGCAGCCTCGCTCGACCTCGGGTTCGCGACCATCCGCAGCGTTGCGCCCGGCCACTGCGACTACCTCGCCAACATGGGCGTCCGAGCCAGCATGTCGCTGTCGCTTGTGGTCGGCGGCCGGCTGTGGGGGCTGATCGCCTGCCACCACCGCACGCCCAAGAGCATGCCGATCGAGACTTGGCCCCTGCTGCGGCTGATGGCCGAGGTCGCGTCGGGTCGGCTCGCCGCTATGCACGAGCACGGCCGCTTCCTGGACACCGTCAAGGGCACGCAGCTCACCCAACTGCTGACCAGCCGGCTCAACATGACCACCTCGCTGTGCACCGCCCTCATGCAAGGCTCGCCCAACCTGCTCAACCTCATCGATGCCGACGGCGTCGTGATCTCCTACCTCGGCGCCGTGCACCGCCAAGGCGCCGCGCCCGCCACAAGCGAAGACCACATCCGCTCCGCGCTCGCAGACCGCGCGCAACAAACCGGTAAGTCCGTCGGCGACTGCCTGATTCAGACGCAGTCCGGCCTGGGCGATGGCTGGGACCCCGAGCTGCCCGGGGTGCTGGCGATCGGCTTCACCGATCAAGCCGACGACTACATCGCCTGGTACCGCCGCGAGCTCACGCAGACCGTCCGCTGGGCCGCCGACCCGAGAAAGGCCGTCGAGGTCGAGAACGGCGTCCCCCGGCTCACGCCCCGCGGCAGCTACGCCGCCTGGGAACAGTCCATCACCGGCACCAGCGAAGCGTGGCAGCCACGCGAGATCGAGTCGGCAGGCTCGATCCAAAAAAGCCTGACCGACGTGGTCATCCGGATCCACAGCCTGCAGGAAGAGGTCGACCGCCGCACCCGCGACCTGCAAGCCTTCGCGTACGCCACGAGCCACGACCTCCGCAAGCCCACGCAGAACATCAGCATGCGGCTGAGCATGCTCGCCGAGCAGCTCGATCAATCGTCGCCCGAGATCAAAAGCTCGGTCGAGGCGGCACTGAAAGGCTCGCTGCAACTGCACGACATGATCGACGGCATCGATCAGGTGATGCAGTCGACCACGGGCGAGTTTCACAGCGTGCCGATCGACCTGAACGAGGTGCTGACCACCGTCGAAGAGCTGTTCGCCGAAACCATCGCCGATCAACAGGTCACGATCCATCGCGGGGCGCTGCCGATTATCGAGGGCGATCGCGGCATGATCTTGCGCGTGGTCGGCAACCTGATCGACAACGCCATCAAGTACCGCGCAGACGAGCCGCCGGTCATCCGCGTCAGCGCGGCGTACGAGCAAGGCGTGGGCGGTCGCATCGTCGTCAGCGACAACGGGCGTGGCATCGACCCCGATCGCGTGTACGAAGCGCTGCACCCGTTCAAGCGGCTGACCAGCGACCCCGCCATCTCCGGAGCCGGCCTGGGCTTGGCGATCTGCCAGCGCATCGCCAGGCGACACGGCGGGCGGGTCTTCATCGATTCCGTGCCCGGCCAAGGCACGACCTTCACCGTCACCCTCACCAACTCGTAGCGCGCGGCGTCCCTCTGCTTGCGGGGTTGAAGCGACGCTCTCGGGGCGATGCGTCGTGGCGCATTAGCGGCGGCGGCGGAAAGCCAATCCGCTGACTACGGCGAGCAGCGCCGCCAGCGTGCCCGGCTCGGGCAGAGCCACGCTGGCCGAGCCCTGCAACACCTCGAAGGCGGCGAGGGTGGCCGCGTCCGCCCCGGCGTTGAACAGGACGTCGCCGAGCAGGTCGACATCGTCGAAGCCGATCCAGCCGTCGCCGTTGAGGTCGGCCGCGGGGTTGAAGAGCTGGTTCTCCGTCGCGATCAGCGCGGCGAAGGCGTCGATGTCGGCGGTGTTGAACTGGCCGTCGAACGTGAGGTCGCCGAGCCCCGCGCCAAAGATGGTCGACGCGAACTGCCCGCCGAAGCGCTGGACGTTGACGTTGCCGGTCATCTCGAAGGTGACGAGCGTGATGGCGTGATTGCCGTGCTGCAGGCCGTTGAGGTCGCGGGTCCAGGCGTCGACGTCGATCTGGCTGCCCTGGTTCGAGCCGTTGACCATCCCGAGGATCGTGTCGTCCGTGACGGCGGCGCCGACGTTGAGCAGGATGTGGATGTTGTCGGCGGTCTGGTCGACCGATCGCGCGACGAGCCGACGGTTCTGGTTGATGCCGGGGGTGACGGGCTCGAACGAGTCGACGGTGGAGTCGGGGTCGAGGCGGTCGACGTAGATGACCTGCTTGAAGTCGGTGTAGACGGCCGGGCCGCCGTCGCCGCCGGAGCCGGGGTTGCGGTGGCGGAAGGCGCGGGCGGTGATGAAGTTGTAGCCCTCGGGGAGCTGCGTGGTGTCGACGACCTGCTCGTAGAAGCCGTTTCCATCGACGGCGGAGAAGCCGTCGTCGGAGGTGTCGAAGCTCTCGAAGCCGTAGGCGACGGAGCCGGGCGTGACGATGTCGACCGCGCCGTTGCCGTTGATGTCGACGCCGCCGTTGATGCGGAGCAGCGCGTTGTCTCCGTCGGCGTCGCGGTCGCGGATGGCGTTCGTGACGAGAAAGCCGTTCTGCAGGACGGTGCCGGTGTGCGTGACGGCCTGGGTGTTGAGCGTGGCGGTGAACTGATCGGCGGAGATGACGTGCACCTCGGTCAGCCGGGCGCGGCCTTGTGCTTGATTGGCGGTCTCGAAGCCGACGGGGGTGGTGGAGTCGGGAGCGATCGTGGTGTCGACGTTGCTGAGCTCAAGGCCCTGCTGCGACTGCGGGCCGGCGACGCCGTAGATGAGGTAGCCCTGGTCGCCGCCGTTATTGCGGACCGAGCGCACGGTGGCCTTGCTCGGGCCGCCGAAGGTATCGTTGTCGACCACGACGAGCTCGGGGATGACGTTGCTGCCGGCGGCGTTGCCGGTGAGCTCGACAAGCACGGTGCCGAGCTCGAAGTCGACATCGACGCGTCGCTCGTCGAAGCCGGCGTCGCCGCGGTTGTTGAGGACGACGAGCGCCGACTCCGAGCGCTCGTAGATCAGGACCTGACCGTCGATCCAGCGCTGGCGGTAGTCGCCGCGGCCGTGGGTGTTGCGGAGGTTGACGAGGGTGGTGAGCCCGTCGCCGAAGTTGCCGAGCGCATCGCCGCGGCCGTCCTTGGGGAAGTCGCGGCCGTCGCCGTGCTCTTTGGCGTTGTAGTAGACGACGCTGTTGCCGGGCCGCATGAGCAGGTAGGCGTGGGCGACGTTGCTGAGCCCGGGGCCGAACTCGTCGTGGCTGCTGACGAAGGTGACGCCGGCGGAGCCGTTGACCAGGCCGTCGTCGTGGACGTCGAGGTTGTTGTTGACGACGTCGAACCAGTTGTTGCCGATGCCGTTGGAGTTGAGGTTGCGGCGGAGCGAGCCGGCCTGCGCGAAGTCCAGGGCGTCGCGGTTGCCGCCGATCTTGCCGGGGTCGTTGGGGGCGATGTCCTTGCGGATGAAGTCGTCGAGGAAGTTGAGGTTTTCGTCGAAGGTTTCGACGTAGCTGAAGACGTGGTTGACCGAGCCGTCGAGGTTGAGCCGGGGGTTGGCGCGGTAGACGGCGGCGTCGAAGTCTTCGAGGACGAAGCGCTCGAAGTGCTTGGTGGCGTCGAGGCGGAAGCCGTCCACGCCGACCTCTTGGACGAACCACTGAGCGTTGCGCTGCAGCAGGCCGCGCGCGGTTTCGGGCACTGGGTCGCCGGCCATCGGGTCTTCGGTGTTGAAGGGGTAGACCTCGATGCCCTGCTCGCCGGTGAGCGGGTTGAACAGGAGGATCGGGTCGAGGTCGCGGTCGGGGTAAAAGCGGGCGTTGTTGGGGTCGGGCTGGTCGACGGTGCGGAAGCCGAAGACGTTGTCCTCGCCGGCGGGGATGTTGAGCGGGTTGCCGGGTTCGACCGGGTGGCGGATGAAGGTCAGGCCCTTGTCGTGGTCGATATCGATGAGGCCGGAGAGGCGGCCTTCGAGGGTGGGGTCGCCGATGTTGATGGCGGAGTGGAAGTCGCCGTCGGTACCGGGGACGCCGAAGGGGTCGGCCCCGCCGTCGGGGTCCTGGACGACGAAGCCGGGGTAGTCGCCGGCGCGGATGAAGTCCTGATCGCCGTCGATGGCGATGCCGTTGCCGGTGGAGGCGTCGCGGAAGCCGCGGTGGTTGAGCACGAGGTCGATGTGCATCGCCGCGCCGACCTGGTCGAGCGTGCGGCCGAGCTGCTTGATGCCGGCTTCCGTGCCGTAGAGCGTGCGGTCGTTGGGCTTGCCGAGGTCGAAGTTGTCGAACACGTCGTACCCAGCGGAGAAGCCGCCGGAGTCAGCGCGGCCCGGGGGCGGGAGCCACACCGCGCCGTAGCCGGCCATGAAGAGGTCGGCCGCGCGGTGGTTCTGGGTTTCGTACGTCGCCTCAAACCATTGGAGGATCGCGGGGGCCGAAGCGTTTTGCGCGGCGGCCGGGAGCGCGGGGGTGATCGCGGCAAGGGATGCGATCAGCGTGATCGTGGTGGGGGCAGAACGCTTCATGGGGTCTCGAGGGCTCGCACGGAGGGTTCTTTGTGTGCCCCGCACCGAGCACTAAGGGGGCGGGGAAAATCGGAGTGCCCGCGTTGACGGACACCCCGCGTTTTGAATCTTGGGTGGCGGGTTACTTGCGACGACGGCCGACGAGCAGGCCGGCACCGGCCGCGATCAGCGCGAGGCTGGCGGGCTCGGGGATAACGGCCACGCCGACGGTGGTGCTGGCGTAGTCGCCGCCGATGTTGCCCGCGCCGTCGCCGAGGCCGGGCAGCACCTGGTTGGAGGCGAAGTCGCCGCCGCCGTTGGTGATCAGCGCGGTGATGCCGACGGAGGTGGGCACTTCGCCGAAGAGCGCGAGCAGGTCGAGCTCGATCTCCCAGCCTTGGGTCGCGGTGGCAGCGCCCGCGGCCGAGGCGCCGTCGACGCCGAGGGCGTTGGAGTTGTCCCAGCCGAGGCTGGTGATCGGGCCGCCGGACGCGCCGACGAGCGGCAGGTCGCCGGTGCCGGCGCCAGAGATGGCGGACGAGGCGGAGTTGTCGATGAGGTCGAAGGCGTTGATGCCGTAGAACCCGCCGCCGATCTCGAAGCGCAGGCCGTGGTCCATGGTTGCGCCATCGGCGAAGGTGAGCCCGGCGAGCGAATTGATCTCGCCGAAGCCGCCGTCGGCGTTGTCGCTGGCGAGGATGTTCTCGCCGCCGGCGACGCCGTCGAAGAACAGGAAGAACTTGTTGAAGTTGCCTTCGAGGTTGCCGGTGATGGAGACAGTCAGGCTGGTGCCGTCGAGGCCGGCGTAGAGCTGGTTGAGCTCGGAGCCGAAGGGCGCGCCTTGGTCGGTGCCGGCGGAGTCGCCGAAGGCGGTGGCGGCGTCCTGCGTGGCGAGCAGGGTGAGGCCGTTGGTGGTGGCGTCGGTGGGAATGTCCGTGCCGTCGAACGTGATGGCGGCGTGGCTGAGGGCGGCGCAGGACGCGGCGGCCAGAGCCGTGGTGCAGGCGAGTTTCATCGTGATCAATCCTCCAAATTTAAGTGAGATAAGAAACAGAAGTGCGGGCGATGCCGCGGAAGCGGGCCTCGGCGCGAGAACGCCGAGACCCGGTAAAGGAAACTCAATAGATCAGGCGCGGCGGCGGCCGAGCGCGGCGACACCGGCGAGCCCGAGCAGGGCAAGCGTGGCGGGCTCGGGGACCGCGGCGACAGCGGCGGCGACGGGCGGGGCCGTGCCATCGAAGCCGAACGCGGCGGCGAGGATCGCCAGGTCGGAGGTGTTGACCGCGGTGTCGAGGTTGTAGTCGGCCAAGCCGTAGCTGGCGACGGTCGTGCCGAAGTTGGCCGCGAGGATGGCGAGGTCGGAGGTGTCGACCATCTGGTCGAGGTTGGCGTCGCCGGCGACGGTGCCGAGTTCGCCGAGCAGGACGGCGAGGTCATCGGTGTCGACATCGCCATCGTTGTCGAGGTCGCCCTCGGCGGCGGTGGTGCCGGTGCCGACGTTGGAGCCGAGGATGTCGATGTCGTCGACGTCGACGTCGCCGTCGAGGTCGAGGTCGCCGAGCAGCGCCGGCGGGTCGCCGATGAAGGCGACGCCGAGGGTGATGTTTTCGTAGTCGCCGCCGAGGTTGGCGGCACCGTCGCCGAGGCCGGGCAGGGCCTGGTTGGAGGCGAAGTCACCGCCGCCGTTGGTGATGATGGCGGAGATGCCGACTCCGGTGGGGACCTCGCCGAACATGGCGAGCAGGTCGATCTGAAACTCCCAGCCCTGCGTGGCGGTCAGCGCGGTGGTGCCGTCGGTGTCGGAGACGCCCAAGGCGTTGGAGTTGTCCCAGCCGAGGGCGATGATCGGGCCGCCGGAGGCGCTGGTCAGGGGTAGGTCGCCGGTGCCTGCGCCGGAGATGGCCGAGGCCGCGGTGTTGTCGATGAGGTCAAACGAGTTGATGCCATAGAACCCGCCGCCGATCTCGAAGCGCAGGCCGTGGTCCATGGTCGCGCCGTCGGCGAAGGTGAGGCCTTCGAAGGAGTTGATTTCGCCGAAGCCGCCGTCGGCGTTGTCCGCAGCGAGGACATTTTCACCGCCGGCGACGCCGTCGAAGAACAGGAAGAACTTGTTGAAGTTCGCTTCGAGGTTGCCGGTGATGGAGACGGTGAGGTTCGTGCCGTCCAGGCCAGCGTAGAGGGCGTTGAGCTCGGAGCCGAAGGGTGCGCTCTGGTCGGTGCCGGCGGAGTTACCGAAGCCGGTGGCGGCGTCTTGCGTGGCGAGCAGGGTCAGGCCGTTGTTGATGGCGTCGTTGTTGATGTCGGTGCCGTCGAACGTGATCTGACCGTGAGCGGCGGACGACACGGCCACGGCGGCGAGCGCAGCCGTGGAGAGAAAGACCTTGCGATTCATGGGAAACCTCCAGCGATACAGAACAAGCGAAGAATGAAGACACACGATGGGCGGCGGACTTGGTCAGCCGCAAAACCACCGACGCCGCGGGCAGGCGGCACCGGTGGGGAAGAAACTCAGAAGTCAAGCGGGGAGACACGAACCTCGTTCCATCGGCTTGGATCAACGCTCGCACCATGGCCGTCAGCGAAGGCGATATTCACGGACTCGCGATGACGATCAATGCCTTCAAGCTCGGGGAATGAAGATCGATCAATCGCAGAAGAGGGGATGCGATCCCGCAGCCACGGCGTATCCGCAACGCCTTGGAGCGTGCCCCAGTTTTCAGAGTCGCCGCCGTTGGACCACATGAAGTTGGTCGAGTAGTAAACCGTGTTCGGCCGATCGAGCAGCGTGCCAGGTGTGGAGTTGGGGCGCGTGCCGCAGTCGGCGTAGAGAAGCGTTTCCGAGGGCGAGCGGATTTCATCGAGGTTACCGCCGAGCGATGCGTTGGGACCGCCACCCTCGGCGTAGACGCCAACCTGAGCACCAAAATCCAGCAGGCCCCACTGATTGTTGGTTGCGGGGAGCGAGGAGATGTCAATGTTCACGCCATAAGAGATGGGCTTATTTCCAGTGCCCACGTTGAGCGAAAACTCGTGACCGGGGTCGCTGAGTTTCATGTCTGGGTCGTTAGGACAAATGAATGTCTCGCTGACCTTGGGATCGGCATCGATGAAGGTCGAAGACTCGCTTCCGCCGAGGTAAGGAACGAGCGAGGAGGCCCAATCTTTAGCAAACCTGTTTCCAGTCGCGGCGTCAGTGCGGAAGGCGTTGTACTCGCTGTAGCCATCGAAGACGATGATGTCGCTTTCCGTGGTCGCTTGAATGCGCTGCTTGTGATCGATGGCGAACGTGTAGCCGGCCTGACCGAGGCCTCGGACGTTCGACAGGCACTGCACGGACCGGGCGGCGTCACGAGCGGCACCGAGGGCGGGCAGGAGGATGGCGATCAGCAGCGCGATGATCGAAATCACCACGAGCAGCTCGATCAGGGTGAAACCTCGACGCGAGGATTGGGGGCGGTGAGTCATGGGCACATTCCGAGGATGAGGAGCGGGCTGGATTAACCGGTTAAACTCGCGGGCCGTACGAGGGTCTAGTGGATGCGACGGGGAAAGTGTGGGCATGGGGTGATTCTTCGAAACTGAGTGAAACTTAGATCAGAGACGTGAAACGCTGATTCTGCATCAGAAGTGCGTCCAGCATATTACTTGATGACGTTTCAGGAAGCAACCTTAGATCCTCACGGGGACGGGAAACACGTGCGAGTTCGGGCGAGCTGCGCGACTTTCGCGGGTCGCAGTTGACGCCGTGTCGAACGATGGTAAATTGTTTAACCATCATGTCAACCCTTCGTCCCGATTCTTTGCTACAACCTCGTGCGGTGGATGGTGACGCCTCCCAACCGGACCGCGTTTCCCGGCCGTCAGGACGGTCCGGCGGCGGTCGTGACGGGTCGGGCAAGCGGGTGGGGATCCGCGAGATCGCGCAGCGGGCGGAGGTTTCGACCGCCACGGTGTCGATGGTGCTGAACCAGAATCCCAAGATCACCGAGGCGACGCGACAACGTGTCCTGCGGGTGATCCACGAGCTGGACTATCGGCCGAACCGCCAGGCCCAGGCGTTGTCGAGCAAGTACACGCGGATGCTGGGGGTGCTGCTGCCGACGCTGCGGCACGCGGTGGCCGACCCGTATTTCGGCGAGGTGCTGTCGGGGATCGTGGATCGCGCGGCGAAGCGCGGGCACAAGGTGATGCTTGAGAACGTGAAGCCGGACTTTATTAAGACGCGTCAGCACGTCGAGCTGTTTGAGCGGCGGTACGTCGATGGCGTGTGTTGCGTGGGGTTTGCGGATCGGGTGCCGTTCTTGCGAGAACTGGTGGACGAGGGGTACGCGGCGATCGCGGTGAACAGCGTGTTCGATGACCTGGAGGTCGATCACGTCGTCTGCGATTACCGCGGCGGGGCCGAGCAGGTGATGACCTGCCTGACGCAGCTTGGGCATTCGCAGGTGGGGCTGATCCACGGGTCGCCGGACGTGGCGACGCAGCGGATGGTGATGGAGGTGTTCGCGGAGCGGACGGGGTGCGGCGGCGGCGAGGGGCCGGCGGCGTGCATGGTGGACGGGCTGTTCACCGAGCGTGGCGGGGCCGACGCGGCGGCCGAGCTGCTGCAGCGGCAGCCGGACCTCACGGCGATCTTTGCCGGCAACGACAAGATGGCGTTGGGCGCGCTGCATTACGCGCAGCATCAGGGCATGCGGGTGCCCGACGACCTATCGATCGTGGGGTTTGACGACATCCCGCACACGGCGTTCGTGACACCGGCGTTGACGACGATCCACACGCCGCTCTACGAGGTCGGCGCGCTCTCGGCCGACCGGCTGATCGAGCGGATCCGCGGGAAGACCGGGCCGGTGAGCGAGGTGTTGCCGACGCATCTGGTCTTGCGTGAGAGCACGTCGATCGCGCGGCCGGCGCGGGCATCTTGAGTCTTGTCGTGCGTGGCCCGCGGCGTCGGCCGGGGTGAGCGTTTCTTTTCTGACATCGTTTCGTGTTCTGCCCCGAGGTTTGATCCATGCCCCGACTCCTGACCTGCCGCGCAGCGCGGCGGCCCTTGGCGTTGCCTTTCGAAGCGTTTGCCGCTGTCGCCCTGCTGACGATGGCTTGGCCGGCGCTGGCCGATGCGCACACGTTTCGCTTCGTCGCCCCGCCGGACACGGAGACCGTGCACCTGGCGGGCTCGTTCAACGGCTGGTCGAGCACGGCCGAGCCGATGGAGCGGCGCGGCGACGTGTTCGAGGTCACGCTCGATCTGGCCGATGGCGTGCATCACTACAAGTTCGTCGTCAACGGCGACCGCTGGGTGAACGACTCGGCGAGCGATCGCGCGTTGGAGGTCTCGGACGGGCACGGCGGGATGAATTCGGCGGTGTTGATCGGGCTGGACGCACGCACGCTGCCGGAGCCGGCACCAAACGACATCCTCGTGGAGGCGGTGTTGCACGACCCGGGCAGCGATGCGCGGACGGTGGACGACGGGTGGGTCGTGTGGACGTTGCGCACGCAGGCGGACGACGTGGAGCGGGCGGCGGTGGTGATCGGCGAGGGCGCCGATGAGCGGCGGGTTGCGTTCGAGCCGGTGCGCGAAGCGCTGGGCTTTGCGTACTACCGGGCGGAGGCGACGGCGCTGTCGGACCCCGCGGTGTATCGCATCGAGCTAATCGACGGCGAAGCAGCGCTGACCATCGACACCGACGGCGAAGCGTTCACGGTGGGCACGGACGTGGAGGTCGAGACGCCGGACTGGGCGCGTGACGCGGTGTGGTATCAGATCTTCGCCGAGCGATTCCGCAACGGCGACCCGTCGAACGATCCCGGCGACGGCGAGTACGAGACGCTGCTGCCTTGGACCAGCGACTGGTGGGAAACGCACACGCGGCTCGGCGAAGTGGCGGGGGAGCACAACTTTTACGAGGGGCACGGCAACGTCTGGCGGCGCCGGTACGGCGGCGACATCCAGGGCGTGATGGACAAGCTCGACTACCTGCGGCAGCTCGGCATCAACGCGATCTACTTCAACCCGGTCTTCGAGGCCGAGTCGATGCACAAGTACGACGCGACCGACTTCCGGCACATCGACGACAACTTCGGCGTTAAGGGCGACTGGCCGGTCGAGGGCGAAACCGACGACCCGGCGACCTGGACGTGGACGCCGTCGGACCGGCTGTTCCTCGACTTCCTCAAGGAAGCCAAGGCCAAGGGGTTCAAGGTGATCATCGACGGCGTGTTCAACCACGTGGGCCAGCGGCACTACGCGTTTCAAGACGTGCTGGAGCGCGGGCAGGAGTCGCCGTACGCCGACTGGTTTGCGATCACCGACTGGGGCGACCCGGCCAACCACGGCAAGCCCGAGACCTATGGCAAGCCCGGCGGTATCCAGTGGGAAGCTTGGGATCAGCCCAACGGGGCGCTGCCGGCGTTCGCGAAAGACCCGTCGCTCGGCCTGGCGCCCGGGCCGCGGCAGCACATCTTCGACATCACCTCGCGATGGATGGACCCCAACGGCGACGGCGACCCGTCCGACGGCGTCGACGGCTGGCGGCTCGACGTGCCCGGCGACATCCCGCACCCGTTCTGGGTCGACTGGCGCGTGCACGTGAAATCGATCAACCCGGACGCGTACATCACCGGCGAGATCTGGGGGATGGCGCAGCCGTGGCTGCAGGGCGACCAGTTCGACGCGGTGATGAACTACCAGTTCGCGATGCCGGCGTTGGACTTCTTTGCTGATCGGCGCGACGCGACGACGCCATCGGAGTTTGCGCAGCGGCTGAGCGAGGTGATCTACGCGTACCCGATGCCCGTGTCGTTCGTGCAGCAGAACCTGTATGCGAGCCACGACACGGATCGGTTTGCGTCGATGTTCGTGAACCCGGATCGACAATATGACGGGGAAAACCGTCTGCAGGACACGGGGCCGCATTACCTGACCCGGCAGCCGAACCGTGAAGAGCGGGCGCGGCGCAACCTCGCGGTGGGGATGCAGATGACGTTCTTGGGGGCGCCGATGATTTACTACGGCGACGAGGCGGGGATGTGGGGGCCGGACGACCCGAGCGATCGGATGCCGATGCTGTGGGCCGACCTGGAGCCGTACGACGGCCAGCAGTCACGGGTGGATCGCGAGACGCTGCGGCATTTCCAGCGGATGATTGCGATCCGTCACACGGAGCCGGCGCTTCGGCGTGGCCTGTTCCGGCCGGTGCTCACGGATGACACGCGGGGCGTGCTGGCGTTCGCGAGGCAACTGGACGAACGCCGCGTGGTGGTAGCAGTCAATCGATCGGGTTCGACGCATCGCGTGGCGTTGCCGGTGGGTGCGGCCGAGGCGTGGGTCGATCTGGCGGACGGCGCGTCGACGCGCGTGGTGTTCGATGCGGCGTCGCCGACGGCGCGGCCCGTGGTGGCAGTGGAGGAAGATGCGCCACGGTTCGAGCGTGACGACGCGGGTCGGGTGACCGTCGAGCTCGATCCCTGGGGGATGGCGGTGCTGGTGCCCGCGGACAACGAGTCGGGCGAGTAACGCATGGCGGAACGCACCCCGATGCAGACGCTGGGCCGCGGAACGCGAGCGCTGTTGGCGCTGGCGGCGGCTCTGCTGGTGGTGTGGTCGATCGTGCATGTGTCGGCGCGCGAGGTGCGCGGGTGGCTGGCCGACCGCGAGGTCGAGGTCACGCTGCGCATCCTGCATTGGGGCGACAACGCCGAGATCGAGATCGTGCAGACGCTGGTCGATGCGTTCGAGGCCGAGCACCCGAACATCCGCGTCGAGCGGCTGCACGCCAACGACTACGACACGAAGCTCAAGACGATGCTCGCGGCGGGCAGCCCGCCGGACTTGTTCTACCTGCGTTACGAAGACGTCCGCGACTTTGCCGACCACCCCGCGACGGCCGAGCAGGGGCTGGTGATGAACCTCGACCGGTTCGTTGCCGCCAAGCGTGAAGCCGGCACGGCCGAGTGGATCGACGACTACTACCCCGTGATGCTCGACGCCTTCCGGTGGAATGCGAATGAGAAGCGTCAGGGCGACGGCCCGCTCTACGGCCTGGCGAAAGACTTCACCACGCTGGGCATGTACGTCAACACGGACCTGTTCGCGCAGGCCGGCGTGGACGTGCCGTATGGAGGATGGACGTGGGTCGAGTTTCGCGAGGCGATGCGGAAGATCGCCGCGCTGTCGCCGGATGGCGCGGGGCCGGGCGACCGGGTGTATGGCGGCGTGCTGAAGACGTGGCCTTTCGTGCTGCGGCAGAGCGTGTGGTCGCACGGCGGGTCGTTCTTCGGCGGGCCGGGCCAGGATGATTTTCAAGACGTGACGCTGGACGAGCCGGAGGCGTTGCGTGCGGTGCGGATGATCCGCGACCTGCGGATGGAAGATCGCAGCGTGTATCACGCGACGGGCATCGCGCTGGACGAAGACAACCTCTTCCTGTCGGGGCGGGTCGGCGCGATCGGTCCGCTGGGGCGGTGGATGACGCCGCGGTACCGGAAGATTGATGACTTCGAATGGGACTTCGTGCCGTACCCGACGGCCGAGGGCGTCGAGCCGGTGTCGAACATCGCGACCGTCGCGTGGGCGATGAGCAGCGAGAGCCGGCACCCCGAGGCGGCGTGGCAGCTGCTTGAGTTTCTCTGCGGGCGGCAGGGCCAGGAGATGGTTGCCGACCTTGGGTTGGCGATCCCGACGATGCGGTCGGTCGCGGAGTCGGACGCGTTTCTTGCGCCTGGCCAAGCCCCATCGAACGGTCGGCTGTTTCTCGATCTGATCGAGCGTGCGAAGCTCGGGCAGTCGCCGCCACTCAAGCAGTTCGATCGGATGCTGTCGACGGCGATGAACGAGGCGCTGGTACTCGGCAACCTGAAGCCCGAAGAAGCGGCGGCGCAAGTCGAGGCGCAGTGGCTGGCGGAGACAGCGTCGCCGCTGCAGCAGCGTGAATACGGGACGATGCCGTGGGGCGTGATCGGCGGGGTGACGGCGGGGGTGCTGCTGCTGGGCCTGGGAGTCACAGTGTTCTTCGCGCGGCGGCAGGAGCTGGGGCCGATCGCGCGGGCGGAGGAGCGGGTGGGCTGGATGTTCATCTCGCCGTGGGTGGTCGGGTTCATCTTCTTTGTGATCGGCCCGCTGATCGTGGCGTTGCTTCTGGCGACGACGCAGTGGTCGGCGATGGAGCCGTTGAGTTCGGCTCGGTTCGTCGGGCTGGACAACTTCATCCACATGGGCAAGTACGACGAAGATGTCGCGCACTCGCTGTGGGTGACGCTGTATTTCGTGGCGCTGTTCGTGCCGATCGTGCAGGGCGCGGCGTTGCTGGTCGCCCTGCTGATGAACGTCGAGGTGCGCGGGATCGGCTGGTTCCGCACGGCGTACTTCATCCCGTCCGTGGTGACGGGCGTGGCGTTGGCGCTGCTGTGGGTCGGGATGTTCAACAACGACTCGGGGCTGATTAACCTCGGGCTGAACGCGGTGCTGAATCCGATCGGCCTTGAGGCGCCGGATTGGTTCGGCAAGGACGGGCCGGTGTTTGCCGTTCCGGGGCTGGTGGTGATGGCGCTTTGGGGGGTGGGCGGCGCGATGGTGATCTACCTAGCCGGGCTGAAGAACATCCCGCCACAGCTCTACGAGGCGGCGACCATCGACGGCGCCGGCCCGGTGCGCAAGTTCATGGCTGTGACGATGCCGATGCTCAGCCCGCTGATCTTCTTCAACCTCGTGATGGGGATCATCGGGTCGTTCCAGTTCTTCACGCACGCCTACGTGATCACCGGCACAACGCAGGGCGGCGAGAACCGCAGCCTCCTTCTTTACGTGCTGTACCTGTTCAATCAGGCGTTCGAGTACCACAACATGGGCTATGCGTCGGCGATGGCGACCGTGCTGTTTGCCATTCTCGTGGTGCTGACGCTTCTTGTATTCCGCAGCTCGCGCGGCTGGGTGCACTACGAGGGGTTGAAGTCGTGACGACGTCGATGATGAACTCGGGCCCGACGGTTCGGCCGGATGCGCACGGCGGCACGGCGATCGTGAGCGCAGCGTTGAACGACACACGGCGGGTGCGGCTGCGGCGGACGCAGGTGGTCTATCAGGCGTTCGCGTACGTGCTGCTGGTCGTGGGCGGGGTGTTGATGCTCACGCCGTTCGGGATCCTGCTGTCGAACTCGCTGATGTCGGCGCGTGAGGCGTCGCAGCCTGGCGTGCTGCTGCCTGCAGATCCGATGTGGTCGAACTTCCCGCGGGCGCTCGCGCAGATGGACTTCGTGAATGCGCTGGCGAACACGACGTTCGTGACGTTCTTTGCGGTGGTGCTGCAGGTGCTGACGTGCAGCCTGGTCGGGCTGGGGTTTGCGCGGTTTCGCTTTCGCGGCCGGGGGGCGACGTTTGCGGTGATGATGGCGACGATGATGATCCCGCTGCAGGTGACGATGATCCCGGTGTTTTTGCTGTTCCGCTCGCTGGGGATGGTGGATACGTTCTGGCCACTGATCTTGCAGGCGTTGATCGGCTCGCCGTTCTTCATCTTCATGTTCCGGCAGTTCTTCTTGCAGATCCCCGAAGACCTGCTGGAGGCGGCGAAGATCGACGGTGCGTCGGCTTTTGCGATCTATTGGCGGCTGATGCTGCCGCTGTCGACGCCGGTGATCGCGATCGTGGCGATCTACACGTTCATGTTTACGTGGAACGATTTTCTTGGGCCGCTGATTTATCTGAACAGCCCGGAAAAGCGGACGCTCGCGGTGGCGCTGAACGCGTTCGGCGGGCAGTACGGCGTGGAGTACAAGAACCTGCTCATGGCGGCGAGCTTCGTGACGATGCTGCCTTGTATCGTGCTGTTCTTCGCGGCTCAGCGGTACTTCATGGATACGGGTGCTTCTTCGGGGCTGAAGGGGTGACACGATGTCGGCGGGCGGAGGGTTGGGGATGGAACGCTCGTACCTGAGTTCAAGCCACCCAGGTGCCGCACCTTGACTGAACAAGCAAGGTGTGGCACCCGGGTTCGATCGATGCCGACAAAGCCAAGCGGACTACAAAAAACGGCACCCCGCCCGGGTGTGGGTGGGGTGCGCATCTCCTCCTCAGGAATTGGTGATGTCGGACGTGTCAGTCCCGATACAACACGGCCATCGAGTACGGCGGAAGGGTGATGGTTCCGCGTGCCTGGCGGATGGGCACGACGCCGGCGGTGTCGGCGTCGACGACCTGCGTCCAGTCGCCGCCGGCAGGCAGGCGGAACTGCTGGCCGTGCGGCTCGCCGCTGTAGGCGACGACGATCGTGTCCCACGAGTCGCCGACCGCGCCGCCGTCGAGGGTGAAGGCGACCATGCCGGGGCGGTTGAGGAATTGCAGGTTGCGGCGGACGTCGGCGTCGTCGGTCATGCGAAAAGCGGGGTGCTCGCGGCGGAGCTTGATGAGCCCGCGGATGTAGGCGTAGACGTCGGCGTACTCGGCCTTGCGCGGCCAGTCGAATGCGTTGACGTCGTCGCCGGCGTTGTAGGAGTTGTGGTTGCCGCCCTTGGTGCGTGCGTAGTCGGCCCCGCCGTGGATGAAAGTGATGCCTTGCGAAGTGAGCGCAACGCCGTGGGCGAGCTTGTGCATGTCGCGGCGCGTGGATTCGGGGAGGTGTCCGGCGACGCGGGTGAGCTTGTCCCAGTAGGTGAGGTTGTCGTGGGCGGAGACGTAGTTGATGGTTTCGATGGGTTCTTCAGCGAAGTCGTCGATTGCGCCGGCAACGCCTCGGCGCACGGCGTCGTAGTCGCCGCCGGGGCCGGTGCCGAAGCCCGTGCCGTCGCCATCGAGGTCGCCGCGGACGGCGTTGCGCAGGTGGTCGTTGAAGACGGCGAAGCGCAGGCCGCGCTGCTCGCCCTTGCCGAACTGGATCGGCCCGCCGCCGGTCCACGGCTCGCCGTAGAGCGTGATGTCGGGGCGGATCTCGGTGAGCATGTCGGCGAGCGCGATGACGGTCTCGGGCGTGTGCGTGCCGACGAGGTCGAAGCGGTAGCCGTCGATGTTGTATTCGCGGGTCCAGTACTCGAGCGAGTCGAGGATGTACTTGCGGACCATGAGTCGCTCGTCGGCGACGGAGTTGCCCACGCCGGCGTCGTTGCGGAGGCGGCCGTCGGCGGTGGTTCGGAAGTAGTAGTGCGGGACGGTGTTGTGAAACGGCGAGTAGTCGCCGGAGGAGGAGGTGTGGTTGTAAACGACATCGAGGATGACGCGGATGCCAGCGTTGTGCAGGCCGAGGATGGCCTGCTTGAGCTCGCGCGGCGCGGAGGTGGGGTCGTTGGGTTGCGTGGCGTAGTCGGACTCGGCGACGTTGAACAGCGAGGTCCAGTAGCCCCAGTTGTAGTCGTGGCGTTCGTTGCCGAAGTCGTGGATGGGCAGCAGGTGGACGGCGGTGACGCCGAGGTCGAGCAGGTGGCTGAGGCCGGTGGCGGTGATGCCGTCGGCGGAGATGCCGGGGTCTTCGTGGATGAGGCCGAGGTATTTGCCGCGGTGTTCGGCGGGGACGGCGGGGTTGTAGACGGAGAAGTCGCGGACGTGGATCTCGTAGATCACTTCGTCGGTGGGCTGGGCGAGACGCGGCGGCGTGGCGCCCGCCCAGCCTTCGGGGTCCGTGCGATCGAGGTCGATGACGACAGTGCGCTCGGAGCCGGGCATGGCGGCGAAGGCGTGGATGTCGGCGGCGATGCGGCTCTTGCCGTAGGAGTGGAAGCGGAGTTGATAAGCGGTGCCGTGCAGGTCGCCCTCGACGGTGGCTTCCCAAAGGCCACGCTGCCCGCGCTGCATCGTGACGACGCGGCCCAGTGCGGCGGCGGTGGGTGTGTCGTAGAGGATGACCTCGGCCGAGTCGGCGACCGGCGACCACGTGCGGAACGTGGTGGCCTGGGGCGTGTAGTGCGGGCCGAGTTTGGCGTCGAGCGCGAGGAAGGCGGGGTCGTTCAGGGCGTCGCGCGCGTAAGCGATGGCTGGCTTGAGGTCGGGGACGGCCAGCGTGATGTGGGCGATGTCTTCGGGCGCAACGGCGGGGGAGAGCGAGGCGGCGTAGATGACGCGGCCGGCCGCGGCGTCGGTCGTGGGGCGCACGTGGCGGACGGTGTAGGGGCCGGGCTCGCCGCGAACGAGGACGGCCGCGCCGCGGCGCTGAGCGTCGCTGAGCCGAGCGGTTACGGCAAAGGCGATGCGATCTCGCGCGTCAAGAAACGCAGCGACGAGCTTGGGCGAGAGATCGATCGCGCTGGGGGTGGTGTACAGCATGGACGATCCCGACACGGCCCAGACCTCCGTGACGCGGCGGTCGGCCAGATCGATGAAGCGGTCGGCGTCGTGGTCTTTGGCCTCCCACTCGCCGCGGCGGATGATCGTGCCGACCCGGTCGGTGTCGGCCGAGCGTACGGGGACGACGGCGTACCGGCCGAAGTCGGTCTGCCCCTCGAACGCGATCGCCCGCCCCTCGGCCGACTCGTCCCACGCCCAGAGGTTCCAGCGGTCGTAATCGCCGTCCGGCCGGTGGTAATGCACCACCACGGCCCGGTCGGCGCCGATGGCATCCCATCGGAGGTCCCCAGCCACCGATTTCGCCACCGCGGCACCGCCTGCGGCACTGATGTTAACCCAAGCTAGGCAGGCTAAAATCGTAGCCGAAATGAACGCAAGTGACTTCAAACATTGTCTTTGCAGCATTTTTTCACGAGATTAATGAGGTGTTGAAAGGAGATCAGAAACAGAATTGGTAAACTGTTTTACTAAGCTGGCGGTGAATGTCAAGACTTTGACTCACAAGCAGGCCTCAGGCTGATTGCCAACGCTCTCTCTTCGGCTTGGCTAGCGGCCGCGATGACCACAGCGTGGAGTTAAATCAGGGAATGGATCAATCCCGAGCGATTGGCTGCACACAAGCATCGGCCGAATAGCCCGTGAGACCCACCCATCAAGATGCCCTTCGGGGCGAGACCGCTTGCCGTCAGACCCAATTTTCACGAGCCGTATATAGCTCCAATCGAATTTATGTCAGGTGCTCGCGATGCCAGGGAGGCCTCACCCGGACCTCTTCACTCCTTCGCGCCAGCCGCGATAAGCAGCGGGATGCACGGGTTCATCTTGCCCGCGTGGTAAGTCTTCTCACAGCCGCGAGCCATCGACAGCGGAGTCTTGCCCAGCCTGCTCTTGAAGTTGGGATCCGCTCCTCGATCGAGGAGCGCTCGTATTACAGACTCCGTGCCTCTGCATGCGGCAGAAATTAGAGGGGTTCGCTGATCCATGCGGGTCGGTGTATCTGGCATAGTCGAAGCAGCGAGCATATTACAAAAGAGCTCGTAAATGGTAGGATTTGCTTGATCCATAATTGCAATGTCATGAAGGGGCGGAAAGTACACCCCTTCATCTGGAGGAGCGCCAGAATCTACCAGCCACTGCATGATCTGTAGTATTGCACCATCGCTTGCGATAGCTGGGTAATCGGTATCTCCCCAAGTTATCGAACGTCCCCCGCCCAATGCCTTGTAGACCGATATCGCCCATTCCAAGATCGCGTAACCGTTCGGCCGCAACCATGTCGTCAGGTCACGATCATTCTCCCAGATCAGTAATTTTAATCGATCTGCCTGCCCCAGAGCGATTGCTTTCTGTATCTGCGCGTCTAATTCAACCCCCGACTTCCACTCCGATACGTAGAGCTTCGCAACGCGAGATTTCTCAGGCTCCGGCGTGTGAGGGAGGAGTCGGTCATGCAGGTACGACGAGTGGGCCAAAACCCGCGCGATGTAATAAGGCGTCTCCCCGCGATCGTTCGGCTGATCTGCCTTCGCGCCGGACTTAACTAGCAGATTCGCGCACTTGACGCGATGCCGACGCGTTGCAAAGTGCAGCGGGGGGTCCAGCACGCCGTCCCAGCGTCGAACGGAAGGCGCGTTGATATCCAGACCAAACTCGATGAGCAGTTTGAGCAGTTTCGTGTCGTCTTGATAAATGCAGTAGCGGATCGTCGATTCGAGCGTGGGGTCTGCTCCGCCTTTTAGCAGGGCCCTCAGCACTCGACCGTTGCCGAACTTCGCGGCGAGCCGAAGAGGCACCCAGCCGAACCGGCCCGGCCGATTCGGGTCCGCCCCGGACCGGATGGCTTGGCCGATTCCACGCACGTCGCCCGCGGCGATCGCTTCACTGAGGCGTACCTCGGGTGTGCTGTCTTCAACGTTAGCCAAAAGGTTATTCCCAACAAGTGTTGTACTTGCCGGTCAAGGAATCCCGGTACAAAAATTAAGGTGCAAAATCATTCGCATCGAACTTTAGTGGCTACAGAAGCAGGTAGTTCTTTCTGACATCACGGTGCATAGGCTCCGCCTCAATGTAAGGAACTATAGTCTCGCCATCTGACAGGCCGCCGTCATCATTCATTGAATATCTCACTTTGAGATCTCGCAAGCGATCATCGAGTTCGCTAATCGTACTAGATTCGCAGACCTCCCTGATCTCGCCAGCGAAGTGACGCCGATTTGACCCCATGGATCTTATAAGCTGACCGATGAAGTATTCATGTAAACCATATACACCCGCAGTATCCGAGATCGCTAACCAAAGCAACTTGCTCTCAAACGTAAGACTGAATTCTTCGATATTGACATGATTGAAAAAACCAGTTCTATGCAGTTGTCGAGTCCCCCGACATAAATAAAGCATAGTCCAATCACAGTCTTTAAATTGGACAAGACGCATTGGTTGATCCTCTAGGGAGGCGTATACAGCGTCTACTGATTTAACAGGCTTACCCACTTCAGGGACAAATCTGAGCAGCGGCATTATATCTTCAATATCTTCATCGATAAATATGATGTCGCAGTTTACCGAATCAGTTACTAAGCCGTACACACTTCTATCTGTCATACATTATCTCTTCTTGCCAGGCCTCAACGATCGCAAAACGACGTAAGTTCCGTCTTTTAACGCCTGCTTGAGGATTTCGCGCGTTACGATCTTGTTACCAGGATCCCATGTCAGGATCAATGCAATTGGCGCGAAGCTATACTTTTTGCTGTAGTTACTAATCGCTTTCCATTGTTCAGGTTTATTTGCTCGGGGTTTCTCGCGGAAATAGTCATTATAAACTGTTGCCACACGCAACTTAAACTCGCCAATCAGCCACGATGGCTCTTCATCTTTTCCAGTAAATGGACCAGATTTTTCTGTTCGGAATATTACATCAGGATTCCTACTTCCTCCTCTTCGCCCTCGACCGCCGTCGCCGCTACCTGCGTTTAGACCATCAGTTTTTGGCTCGCCATTTACTGACACAACCGGTTCAAGGTAAGCATTCTCCGCAAATGGAACTGATTCAAACAGGCGGTCGAGGCCATCGTGGAACTCATTGCCTGCTTCCCGTGCGGTGTCTTGGTTTGCTGCAAACCTAGCAAACTCCGGGATCGGGATGAATCCAACAAGCTGATCAGCCAACGCATCTACTGCTACTTCACGAAGCGTGTTGACAATTTCACGGCGTGCCGCCTGTATACCCTGCTGCTTAAGAGCAAGTTGAGCATTGTTGATAGCCTGAGTGATGTTTATTTCTGCAAGGCTTTTACCTCCGGTTGGGTCTGAAAACACCATCGGGTTCTGGTTGGCGAACATGAACGGGTTGAACCGCTCGTACACCTCTGGCTGGGGCTCGATCGGGTCCACCGACAGGAACCGGCCGGTCTGCGGGTCGTACACCCGCGCCCGCATGTCGATCAGGCCGTTGGCGTCGTGCCACGCCGCGTGATAACCAAGGCCCGCGGTGAAGTCCAAGGGACTGGAGCTTGAAAGCACGTTGCCGAAGGCGTCGTACGTGAACCTCGCCACGGACATGCCGCTCATGTCGGTCACGAAGGCTCCGCTGGTGTCGGTCAGGCCGATGATGCTGTCCATCGCGTCCTCAAGCACATAGCTCATCGTACCGTCGGCGTTGCGGATCCCGATCGGGTTCTCGCCGGCGTAGATGAAGCCCGTCGTGTCCGTGCCGTCCGTCTGTAGGTAACGAAGGCCGATGTCCACGCCCAGCGACTGCACCGGAGGAGCCACAGCGTAATTCATCGAGCCTGCCTCGAGGCGATTGCCCGCGGCGTCGTACGTATACGTCTCCGAGGCGGTGGCGCCGCCGTTGGGGGTGCTGTCGACCCCGGTCACCTGGCCCGCCGCGTTGTACGTCAGGTCCAGGCTCACGCCGTCGCGGTCGATGTCCGTCGTCCGGCCCGCCGAGTCCAGCGTGAAGTCGTCGATCGAGCCGTCCGTGTGCGTCACCGTGTCCAGCCGGTACGCCGACTGGGCGTCGGACGCGTAGGTCTCGGTGTTGCTGTTCGCCGGAGTCAGGTGGTCCGTCACCGTCCGGGACAGGCGGTTGCCCGCCGCGTCGTAGGTGTAGGCAATGGTGGTCTGAAGCACGTCAGACGCATCGTAATGCCGCTCTTCAATCAGGCGTAAGGCGGCGTCGTAGTCGTACTCGGTGTACGAATCATCCGCGCGGGTGATGCGGCGGGGCTCGGACGTGGTGTTGGGATCGTCAGTGCCATCGGTCGTGTACCTGTACTCAAACGACTCGATCACGGTGTCGGTGTCGAGATCGCGGTGTTCGAGCAGGGTAATGCGGTCCCGTTCGTCGAACGTCCAGGTCGTCTGGACGTCGTTGGGCAGGGTGCGGGTGCTCAGGCGGCCGGCGACGTCGTAGGTGTAGACGGTGGCCACCGAGCCGGCCTGGCCTTTGGGGTTGGCGGGGTCCCAGACGTGGGTGATGCGGCCGGCGGCGTCGTAGTCGTAGGACGTCTTGAGGCCGGTGGTGTCGGAGGGTGAGCTGAAAGCGGTGACCGCGGAGGTTCGGCCGCGAATGTCGTATTCGTACTCGACGGCGGTGCCGTTGGGCAGGTCGATCCGAGCGAGGCGTTGGGTGACCGGGCGGCCGGGGACCTGGTATTCGTAGGTGTAGGTGGTGGTGGTGGTGTCGAGGTCGTTGGTGACGGTGTGCGGGAGGCCGCCGGGGAGGTAGGTGTAGGAGAAGGATTCGACGACGGTGCCGCCGGTGAGCACGGGCTCGGGTCCGGAGGTGTCGAGGGTGGCGCCGGTGATGACTTCGCGTTTGATAAGTTGGCCGGTGTTGGTGGCGGGGCCGTTGTCGTTGTCGTCGTAGGTAAGGCGGAGGTGGTCGCCGTGGGGGAGCTGGACGAGTTCGGGGTCGTTGGCATCGCCGAAGCGGAGGATGGTGGTGGTGCCGAGGCCGGCGCGGGTGGTGGAGACGAGGTTGTCGTCGGCGTCGTAGGTGTAGTCGATACGGAGCTGGTCGCCGCCGTTGCCAGGGACGGTGGGCAGGACGATAGATTCGAGGCGGTCCTGGTCGTCGTAGTTGAGGGTGAGGGTGTTGCCGGCGAGGTCGGCGGAGGTTTGCAGGCGGCCGGTGTCGTCATAGGTGTAGGCGCGGACGCGTCCGGCCTCGTCGATGAGGCGGAGCGGGGCTTGAGCGGTGTCGTTGAGGACGTCGCGGTTGCGGTATTCGATGGTGCGGCGTGAGCCGTCGTTGTTGACGAAGGCAACGGGTAGTCCGGCGGCGTCGTATTCGACGCGGGTGGTGCGAAAGTCGTCGTCGGCCGTGCCGGGCAGGCCGTCGCCGCCGACGCTGAGCAACTGGGTTTGCTGGGTCACGGTGAGGCCGTTGTCTTGACCGGCTGGGTTGCTGACATCGCCGTCGGTGTAATAGCTAAAGACTGTCGCAGCACCTAGCGAATCGGAGACGCTCACGGGACCGGGGGCGAAGATCTCTTCGCGGTCCTCGTGCGTGGTGGTCGTGGTGTAGACGGGGGTGGGGTTGTTGGGCTCGAAGACTGACGTGGTCAGAACGCGACCAAGGGCGTCGTAGGTGGTTTGGGTGTAGAGACCGGTGATCACATCGGTGACACGTTCGACGCGGCCAAAATCGTCGTAGTTGTATTGGGTGTGGCTGACGAGGACATCGGTGCCGTTGTCGTCGACGTAGGTTTTGTCGTGGAAGAGGCGGCCGTTGTCGTAGGTGTATTCGGTACGCGAGCCATCTTCGTTGACCCAGCCGGCGAGCTGGCCGGACGGGGTGAGTTGACGATTGATGGGTCCGGTGCTGGCGGAGTTGATCCGCGTCCAGTCGTCGGCGAGGCCGTCGTCGGCGTTCATATCTTCAGGGTTTCGGTCGTAGACGTAATCGACAACCAGTTCGTCCGGCCCACCGACATCGTACACGGCCTGGGTCGTGCGGCCGAAGGCGTCGAGTGCGAGCGTAGAGAGCTCGCCATCGCTGGTGAAAGAATCGACTTGGCCGAGCGCGTCGTAGGTGGCTTCAATCACTTCACCGGTGGGCAAGATGGTGCGGACGGGGTAGCGGCCGCCGTCGTACTCGTAGCGCGTGGTGCCAGACTCGTCGGTTTCTGTGAGGAGGCGGCCGTTGCTGTCGTAGTTCCAGCTGGCAAAGACGTAGCCGGTCTCGTCGTAGAGCGAGGTGAGATCACCGGCGTCGTTGTAGGAGCGGAACTCGGTGCGGCCAGTGGATTCGTCGGTGATGCGACGGATGAGGCCTTCGTCGGTGTAGCCATAGGTGGTGACGGTGCCGTCGACGGCGGTGACTCTTTCGAGTAGGCCGAACTCGTCGTACTCGTAAAGGGTGTCGCGTCCGAGCGGGTCGGTCTGGCGAGTGACGAGATCGGGGAAGTCGGGGTTGTCGTAGGCGTAGGACCAGACGATGTCGTCGTTCGGGTCGTTGACATCGCCCTGCTGGACGATCTGCGTGACGTTGCCGTCTTCGTTGTAGTCGGCGATCGAGACGACATCGTCGCCGCTGCCACCAAAGCTGGACGTTGTGGTCTGCTTCCGGTTGACTGGGTCGTAGCTGACATCTTGGACGGGCGCACTCAGATCGTCATCTGAGCTGGTGAGGCGATTCATTCGGGCGAAGTCATCGCTAGCTGGATTGTTACCGTACTCGGCAGCGGCGATCACGGTGCCGTTGGGCGTGCCGTCTTCAAGAATGATGTTTTCGAGGTAGTGATCGTGGACGCTGCTGTACTCAAACCTCGTCACGCGTTGACGGTGGCTCTCGTCGGGTAGCGGCTGATCGATGTCTTCGGTGACTTTAATGAGATCGCCGGTGGAGGGGTCGTACTCGTATTGCACGCGGAATCCAAGCGCGTTGGTGACTTGCGTGATGCGGCCGTTGTTTCGCTCGATCTCGATCCGGCTGACTTCGCCTTGGCGGTCCTTGGTGACGATGTCGTTGCCTGTGAGATCGATGCTGTTGCCGTAGGGGTCTTGGATCTCGTTGAGGCTTCCGGTTTTCACGTCAAATTGGTAGACCGTGCCATCACGTGCGGTAAGGCGGAGTGGGCCGAAGATCGAGGTGTCTTGCGGGAAACCGAAGTCGTCGATGACACCAAGAGAGCCAAACGTGCCTTGCATGATTCGACCATCGGGGGCCTGCACGCCAATCATGGCTTTGACGGAATTGATCTTGCCATCGAAACCAAGGATGTCGTCATAGCTGTTCGGCAACCGTGTCCCGTACCCGCTGCCAAACTCCAGGAGATTGCCACGATCTTCAAAATCTGGCTGGAATACGACAGCGACGTAAGGTAATCCCGCACGCTGCACAAAGGCTCCGGCCCCGGGCTGCTCGCCCACCGCTTCATAGGGCACCGAACTGATCGTATACCCGAGCGTTTCCCCGCCCGGCAGTTCGATTTGGATGCGTGAGCCCACACGCAAGCCCTCACCGAAGTTGGCGTCGCCGAAGCCAAAGTTCGTCGTGATCGAGTCTTCAATTGTGGCTCCGCCGCGGACGAGGTCGAGTGACCAGCCGGGGCCGAAGTCGCCGTCGACGTGTGTCTGTGTGGTGCTGTAATCGCGCTGCACGGCAAGCGGGAAGCCCGCGACCGGCACGACCATGTCGGTAAAGCTGAGGCTGAACTCGCCCAGTTTGGCCTGGCTATCGACAGTCACGTCGAAGTAGACGCCTGCTGGGGACTGGTTGGGGTCGTCGATCGCAAGCACATCGAAGCGATACGTGCCGTTGGCCAGGGTCAACGGGTCGATGTCGAAGGTGTAGCTGGCGGATACGTCGGTGATGTTCGGCGTCGGGTCGTAGAGCACGATGGGAGCGCCGCCGAGCTTGGGGGTTGCCGTCACGTAGACGCGAGTGATGTCAAGCTCTTCGTCCGTGACGGTGAACTCGAGTGGTGTCACGCCAGTCACGGTGATCGGCAACAAAGTGTCTAGCTGGACTCTGGGCCGGATGTAGCTGGGCTCGGTCACGGTCACGGTGATCGGCTCGGACGTGCCAACCTGGCCGGTGTTGTCCGTCGCGGTGCCGACGGCTTCGATCACGTCGCCGAAGTTCAGGTTGTACTCGCTCAGGTCGACCGTCACGACGCCGTTGGCGGGAACGGAGATTGGGGAGTCTGCGAGAGGCGTGCGGACACCCTGGCTGTCCACCGTGGCGAGTTCGAGGCTGCGGCTGAAGATTTGTCCGTCGGGGTCACTGGCGTAGACGGTAAACACGATGGTTTCGTCGGGTGCAGGGCTCGTGTTGTAAGGCACGAGGGTGACGTCCGGAGCTTGATCCGCCACGATCTCAAACGTGTATTCGACCGGCGCGCTCCACTGGCCTGCGCCGTCTTGGGCGATGGCCGTGAAGGCCCGCGTGGGTGCGGGCACGGCGCTGGCGTCGAACGCGGCGGGAGCTTCCCAACTCACCTGGCCATCGGGCGTGATGCTGAAGCCGTTGTGAGCGCTGACCGGGTTGTCGGCGTCATCTACCAGGAAGAATGTCACCGATTCGGAAGTCGGCAGGTTGATGGCCGAGAGCCGAGTGGTGAAGGTGGTGCCGACTGTGGCGGTAAGGTTGGACTTGGGTTGCAAAGCCGGTGCGGGGTTGCCCCCGGCCGGGTCCACGACTTGAAGGGTGAAGGTGTAGCCCTGAGAGACACCGTTCTGAGTAGCGGTGACGGTGGCGAGGTAATCACCGGCGTCGGCCGCCGCGAAGAGCTCGTTGACCTCGCCGGTGGTAAGCGTAGCGATCTCTGCAGGCGAGCCTGCGGGGACGCCGTTGTTTAAGCGATCGATGGTGAAGCTGTAGGTGATATCGCCGGTTGCAGCGACATCGGGGTCTTCGGCGACCACCTGATACGTGTAAGGCTGACCCACCGCGGCGAGTGTTGGCGCGAGCCCAATCAGGTTGGGCGGCGTATCGAGCCTCTGGATCGAGCCAGACCCCGAGTAGCTCAGCGTGAGGGTTTGCGAGCTAGTCAGGCCGCGCGCATCGGTGGCCTTAAGCAGCACCGAGACAGTTGCGGGCGTCGAGGGTGGGGCCTCCCAGACAAACTCGGCCGACTCCGGCCCTGTCGTCACGAAGCGAATCGTGCCCGCGCTTTGGGCGCTGATATCCTCGATCGAGAATGTGATTGCGTCGCCCTCATCGTCCACCGCGCGGAAGGCGTACTGATACGTCAGCGGCTGCTCGGCGGCGGCGTCCGGGAAGTCGGGCGGCGTAGAGATAATCCGCGGCGACGTGTTGCCCGGTATATAAACCGACTGCAGATTAAGCGGCTGCTGGTCGAAGCCACCGTAGGGGTCCTCGACGATAATCGTCACTGGCTGGGTCGTGTTCCTCTGAGCCACGGTGGGCAGCCAGACCAGCGTGCCTGTGTCGCGATCGATAGAAAGCCCGTCGACATCGGCGCTGTCTTCACTCAGCCGCCAGGTCAGCGGGTCGCCCTCGGGATCGGTCGCGACAGGATTGTAAATCAGAGGATTACCCGAGCGCGCCTCGATGCCATCGGGGGTGCTATCGATGGAGGGAGGAAGGTTGTAGAAGCGGTTAAGCACTGTTATCGGAATGTCGCGGACGATCGACTGCCCATTTGCGGCGTTGTCGTCATCGTCGATAACCACCGTATAGAAATAGGGCTCGGTACTTTCTTGTGCGGCCGTCGGCGTCCAGGTGATCTCGCCGGTGAGCGAGTCGATCTGCATGCCAACCGGGACCGACGAGGCCACGCCCGGGTCGGGGATCTGATCGACCGGGTTGCCGTTGTGATCCAGCAATTGGAAACGGATACCGCCACCGTCGGGGATGCCGTCGAGGTCTTCGGCGAATGCTTTCGCGATGAACGGCTGGTTGATAGCCGCCACCTCACGCGCCCGGACTGAACCAATCGGCGGCTGATTCGGAACCACGGCGGGCAGGACGGTCAGCGCGATCGGGTAGCTGGCCGTAATATTATCATCGTCCGTGGCGATGACCGTGAGACTAAGATCGCCAGCTACGTCGGGCGTAAATGAAATATCGAACTGCGTTGGGTTCTGTGGGTCTGCCGAGGCAGGGATCGACGACGTGGCCGGGCTGAAGGTCACACCAAAGCTCGCACCGGTGAGCGAATAGCTCAGCGAGATATTGTCGGCCGTGACGCCATCGTCTCGGCCGAAGTCGATGATCTCGAAAGGCAGCGTGATGGCTTGGCCAATCGGGACGATCGGCGCAGGCACCCCGCTGACGAAGATCGGACTGCTACCACCGCTGACCGGGAGCTCAGCGACCGTCAGCGTGGCGGGGCCTAGGGTCACACGGTTTCTTGCGTCCTTAGCGACAACAGTGAAGCGATACGGGTCGTCTGAGGAATCCGTGACCTGGTCGATCTCGGGTGTCCAAGTCACACGGCCGGTCTGCGGATCGATCGACAAGCCGGTGGGGGCCACGCCCGGGATCGCATTGCCGGCCGCATCCTGCAGCCAAGTCGAGGCTCCGATGGTGGTGACCTCGTTGCCGTTCGCGTCGAGCAACGCGTAGGTCACACGATCGCCCTCGGTGTCTAGTCGCTGCGGCGTCGTGTCCAGCGTGTCGCCTACGAAGACCGTCTGCGGCACCGACAGAAGCAGGTCTGGCGGCAGATCGGCGGTATCGATGATGTCGAGATCGATCGTCAGCAGGTCGCTGTTGTTTTCGCTGTCGGCCGCACGGAGCGTGAGCGTCTGCTTGCCCGCGATCTCGGGTGTGAAGGCGAATTTGATGTTGGAGGGGTTCGTCGGATCGGTCGATGTGCCGGCGATCTGCGTAATCAGATCTACGCCATTATCGTCAAGGTAGCGCCCAAAGCCGGGCGCGGGCGAAACCACGTCGAGTGTCACCGTGTCAGCATCGAAGTCGATCAGCGAGAGATCGAAGACAAACTCGTTACCGAGTTCGAGGGTTGCTGAAGCTGGACCGGAAACAAAATACGGCTGAACGTTGGGCAACACAGGAAGCTGCAGCGTGACATCAACGGTATTGACGCCGTCGCTCAGCGTGAGCTCGAATGTCTCGTAGATCGGCGAATCACCCGAGTTCATCGGCGTACCAGACATCGCGAGCGTGCCAGTCCCGCTGATCGGGCCGCTGTACCAGCTAGGGGCGCTAACCACGTTGATCGTGACGGGGCTTCCTTCGGGGTCATCGGTTTCTAGGAGGTACGACCACGTGCGATTGTGCGCCGCGGTCTGCGGATCCTCGGAGGTGATCTCGGGAGCTTCGTTCACACCCGGATCGGTGGGCGTCACCACGGGGATGTACTGCGAGCCCGTCGTGCTGTTTCCGTGCGAGTCGGTCACGGTGATCGTGATCGTTTGGCCCACAGGGCTGTCAGGCGTCCACGTCACGAGACCGTCCTGATCGACGTCGAACCCGCGCGTCCTAGAGAGCGGATCGATCGCAAACGTTAAGCCATTGCCGATGGCGTCCTCGTCGTCTTGCGCGTCAAGCTGATAGTCCCAGGCAGCCTGCGTGCCGAGCGAAGGATCAAACACCGGAGCCTGGCCGGCGGGGAACACGAGCGTCGGCGGCGCATCGGGGTGCACCGCCAGCGTGAACTCCGCCTCGTCGAACCCGCCACGACCATCGAAGGCCCTGAGCAAGAAGCCGTAGTTCGTTACCGTGTTCGCGGGCGTCTGCGGCGACGTCCAAGTGAACTCTCCGGTCGAGGCATTGAACGACACGTCCGGTGAATTCGTCAATACCTCAGGCATCAAAAGCTGAAGGAAGACTTCATCGCCGTTAGGATCGTTAACCTCAAACGTGAACACATAAGGCTGATCGCCAGAAGCTTCGGGGTCTTGTGCATTGAGGTTTTGATCCACCCCCACTCGTGCCGGCGTCATCGGCGTTGTCGAGATGACAGGGTCGGCATTGGGTTGAATCACATTGACGGTAAAGAACTCAAAGCCAGAACCCCCACGACCGTCATCGACACGGACCAGGAAGTCTTCGCTCGATTCGCCAACCTCGCTGGTATCCCAAGATATGACGCCCGTATCTGGATCAATCACCGCATTCGATGGCTTCTGTTCGAGTACGTAAGTGAGCTTGTCGCCGTCGGCATCGGACGCCATGACCTCGTAGCGATATGTGTCGCCTCGAAGCACCGCTCTGCCAGCAACAGAATCGATGTTCGGCACCTGGTTTGACACCAAATCGGCTGGCGAAGTCACGATCGAGACGAGTTCGTCGTCGAATCCGCCATTCCCGTCCGTCACTCGGATGGTGAAGTCATAGGTCTGCGCCTGATCGCTAAGCGGCGTCCATGTCAGCAAGCCCGTTTCGGGATCGATCGACATGCCGGCTGGGGTCGCGCCAATGGTGTAGAAGTTCAGCGTGTCGTCATCGGGGTCTGATGCATCGACCTGATAAACGTATTCTCGGCCGACAGCGGCTTCGTCAGGAGCCGTAGATTCAATTACTGGCGAAGCATTGCCGGCACCGGTCGGCTCGACCGTGACAGAGTACGACTCACGATCAACGCCACCGCGACCATCGGAGGCTTGAACAATGAAATCATAGATGCCGGGTGTGCTAGGCTCCCAAGTGATTTTTCCGTTGACAGAATTGATCGCTGCGCCATGAAGTGTTGAGACTTCATTGCCAAGAGTGTCAATAAAGGCATAACTCAATTCATCGCCATCAGGGTCTTGAGCATCAACATCAGAAAGGTAGGACGCATTAATCTGGACCGGCACAGACCCAAACACACGAGTCGGATCGTTAACATCTCGCAGCAGAAGATCAAATGCATAGGCTTGGCCATCTCCAATGAGTGCGACATCAAACGCGGCAGATTCTCCAGGCAGCTTGCCCGTGCCATCTGAAGAGACAACTTGAAGTATGCCTGAACCAGCAATCGTCGATGAAACAATCTCGATATCAATTTGATCTGGAGAAGTACCACCAAAACTAGTAATATATGCCGTAGTATCCCAAGAAGAATCTTGAGTATCGGCAATGATAAATGTCATTACATTGCCGATTGAACTTGGCTCAACAGGCGTGCTAAAAGTTATACTCGGACTCCCCCCCGATTTAAGAACACCATTTAGCTCTGTGCCGGGAACCAAGTCAAACTGCGGATGGTTGACATTGATAGGCTCAGAACCAATAAACTCGCCAGGTTCAATAGAGAAAGGAACAAGGCCGGCCGATCTCGTCACGTGGTCGTCCGCTGGGCCGAACGCATCGACTTCAGCAATATTACTTTGATTGCCTAAGTGGTCTGTAATGAATAAACCAAATGCATCGATATACGGCCCGCCGACAAAATTTGACCACTCTTCAGAACCGATTGCGACATTAAAGAAAAGGTTGTTGACTCCTGGATCAACATCAAAATGAATGTCGATCTGGGTGACATCTCTGTGAGTACTTACGCCACTGATGCCGAACAACAAGGCTTGTTGATCAGTAGTTGCCGACGTGCCATATGCTGTGGTTCGTCTATCTGAACCGTAACCTGTATCTGTCGGATCGTTTTGGTTAAACAGATCGAACTCGCCCGACCCATAGTCTTCCGCATCTCCTGTTGAAATAACGATACCATAGGGGCCCAAGTCGTAGGTGTTGTTATTATTAACAAAAATTCCAGTTGAGCTCTGGGATGTGACTAGCGAGTTGCCATCAACATTGATACTTGTCACGCTGATGCCAGCTCCACCACTGCCCAGCAAAGCTGCCAAAAGCTCTTGTGGATCGGTTTCATTGAAGACTGTTAGAGCATCCGCAGGAGCTACTGGCGGCACATAGGACGTTCCTCCGCTAGTCGGCAAGAGAACTTGAAGGTTGGTTAAATCCAGTATTTCGCCAGGTGCTAGTGTGCTTACGACAGGTGTACTTACAGAGGTGCCGCTTAGGCTCACGTCACCGCTGATCGGGCTTGTTGTGCCAGGAATTACGTATCGCGTTTGTGGGAGCTTGGTGATTTGTGGGGGCAGGTTGGTCGGATCACCATTGACCGCAATTGCGTAATGCTGAATGTCAGCAAGTAAATCAACCGTCGCCGATTCGGCAGCAATGACCCGCATCTCTACAAACCGATCCGCGATGTCACTCGTCGGATTGAACGTGACGATGCCCGTGTCCGCGGTGACGTCAAAGTCGGTGCCCGCAGGCCAAGCGGGGTCGTAGGGGTCGCCGGCGGCGGGGGTGTCGGGGTGGGCGTTGAGGGCGTCGCTAAGGCTGACGAAGTGGTTGTCGGCGAAGGCGCCGATCTCGGCGGGGCTGGCCGCGTTGAAGTCGGCGAGGCCGATGGCGTGGTGGTCTTGTAGCGGGGTGGCGCCGGTATCGTCGATCGCGGTGGCGAAGGTGAACTCGAGAAGGGTGTCGGCGGTGAGCGTGATCGGGGAGGCGAGGTTGTAGGCCGCGGTGCCCTGGTCGGTCATGCGGACGACGGAGCCGTCGCCGAGGGTCTCGACGGGGAAGAGCGTGCGCGTTTGGGCGGCGGCGTCGAAGAAACGCGAGGGATCGAAGATGAGCGGTTCGGTCGCGGTGTCGCCGGGCTCGACGATGCGGACGCGGGAGAAGACCGAGCCTCCGCCGTTGGAAATCGAGGTCTCGGTGCGGAGCAGGAGGGTCTGGACGGTGTCGCCCACGCTGTAGCCGGCGAGGTCGGCGAGGCGAACGCGGTAGTCGGCGGGCTTGCCGCCGAGGCTACCGGAGTAGGTGAGCTGGTCGCCGTCGGGGTCGTTGGCGTTGCTGTCGTAGGTGTAGGGCTCGCCGATGGTGGCTTCGGCCCCGGGCGTTGTGTCAAAGACGGGCGGGCGGTTCTGACGGGAGTCGGGCACGACGATCGTGAAGGTCTGGTCGTTGGCTGCATCGAAGTAGCCGTGCTCGTCGATGACACGGAGTGTGACCTGGTGGGATTGAACGTCGGCGGTGGTGGGTGTCCAGGTGATGGTGTCGGCGAAGCCGTCACCATTGGTATCGGTAGCGCCCATGCCGGAGGGACCTGCGACCACGGCGTAAGTCAGGCGATCGCCGTCCGGGTCGGTGGCCGAGGGCTGATACGAGAATTCATTGCTCGGGAGCAGCTCGAGCTGGCGGACGGATGGCTGATTGGGCGCTGGGAAGGCGTCGATCGGGTAGGCCTCGCCACGCCAATCGCTTGCGGCTTCGGAGGTGAACACGGGGGCGGCGTTGACCTCGGCGAGCATCACGGGTGCGATGTCGAATCGAGCGTGAGCTGCGGCATCGACTTCGAAGGCGAGCTCGATCTCGTCGATGCGAGCGCCGTCGTCGTAGAAGCCATTCGTGGATTCGAGAAGGGATGAGAGCTTCACGTAGGGCGTGCCGGCGGGGAGCCCGGCGACCGGGGTTGGGAGAAAGCCATCGAAGTTGATGAGTCTGGGGTCAAATGCCGGGTCGGGAGTCGTGTCGCCGGCCTGCTTCTGTGGTAGCGGGATCGCGAGGAGGAGATCGCCGCGAGGCTGAAGCAAAGCAGCGTTGCTGGGCAACTGCTCCAGCCCGAGGCGGAATCGGATCACGTCCGTGTTAGCGTTGGTCCGGCTAGAGGCGGAAGTGGTAAGTCCGTAGTCAACCTCGTAGCGATTGGAGACATCGACCAGCCTTGTAAAATCAACGTCGTTGGGTGAGCCGACGTCTTCTGATGAAGCAATCGGCAAGACATCGGTGACTCCACCCCCGGGGTTAACGAAGTCACCCTGTGAGACATCTGACTCGAAGAGGTCGAGGGTGACCGTTGAGGCATTATCAGAGTCGTTGTTGACGATTCGACCGATCAGGGTGACTTGGTCGCCCTGCGACAGCGATGACACATCGATATAGATCGAGCCAGAGTTTGCATCGGTTGCGATAAGGCTGGCACTTGCGGCGACGTAGGGCGTCTTGCCTTGGGTCATATTGACTACGGCATCGCTACCGGGAGTGATTACCGCACCCATAGGTCGGTCGTTAACTAAAACAGCGATTTCAAACGCATCGTTGACGTCGAGCCCTGAAACATTGCCAAGGGCATCGGTTTGCGCAGCATCGTCGAAGGAAAGACCCGTGTAGTCGACACGAAGATGATCGGGAGACGCGGGGAGCGTAATTGTGGCCGACTGCGTAGCCACAAGATCGTCTACCTCATCAAGCGGAGCTGATGGATCGGCGGGGGCTTCGATCGTCAGTGTTCTCATGAATGTGGGAGACGCATCTACGCCGCCGAAATCGGTGCCTCCGCTGTCTCGAACCAAGAACGTGAAATCGACATCGCCGGTGAAACCGTCGGCGACTTTAAAAGCTAAACTTTCGCCTAGAATCTGAGGCTCTGGGAACGCTGCAAAGGCAGCCGGATTTGAGACACTCACAAGCTCAAGCGATGTCGATTGCGGAGCAATACCACCCGTCTCGTCTTCACCGCCACCTGCATCGGCGACGAAGTTGGTTAGTGGAACTATATTAAATGCCGGATCGGCAACAACCGAGCCCAGCGGGTCCAGAGAAACCAGCGATGGTTGGTCGTTTACCGGACGAACGGTAATTGCTAGCGTTTTATCCGCGAGTTGAGCCCCACCCGTGCCAGTGTGGTTTAGATCGCTCATCAAGACATTGAGCGCTGTAGCCCCGAAGTTGTCGTTCTCATTGGGTGATGGGGTGTAAGTAAGGCCGTCCAGTGCGGCATTAATGTTGGTGAGGGTTCCCAACATCACGATCTGGCTGGTTGTATCTCCTGTGAACGCGGTCAGGCCTGATGTAGTCGCAAGCGTCAGCTGATGGTTGGGTTTATTCAGGGTTAGGGTGACGCGAACTTCGTCATTTGCGCCGACATCGGGGTCGGACACGGTGATCGCATTGCCGTTCAGACTAGATAGGACCAGTGGCGTGTCTTCGTTGGTCACCGCGTTTGCGGCAGGAGGAAGGTTGATGGTCGGCGGCTGATTGGTTGGCAGGCCGACGGTGATGTGCTCGGCCTCGTACAGGTTGCGGATCTCGTCTGCAGAGAGCTCCGCGTCAAAGAATGCCACGTTGTCGAGATCACCAGAGAAGCGGTTGATCCCGCTTCCGGTATCCCGTGTCGCGCCGAACAGAATATCGACGCCACTCATCGCAGACGTGAAATTCGGGTCACTGAGTGATGCAATCTCGACACCATTCATGTAAAGGCTGAGATCGCCGGCAGCATTCCACGTAAACGCCGCGTGGTTCCAGCGATTCAGACCGAAGGTATGAACCGCCGTTTGCCCTGTCTGCACAACCTCTTCCAGAGTGAGGGTAGCCGTTGAAGTGCCGTAGGTAGCGAACAAGCGGCCCGTATTTGAAATACCGGTGTTACTGTCGACCTGTAATTCGAAACCTGATTGATTCGCATCATCAAACAGACTGAAAAGACCGGCTTCGATAATCCCTGCCACGTCACGGAAGAAGAAGCTGACTGTCCCAGAGTCGGTGGCGTACGTGGAGTCGCCCGGATCGACTTCGATCATGAGATGAGACGGCTCGGTGTTCACCGAAGACTCGAAAAAGCCGTGAACGTATGCTTCCTGCGAAGCCTCGACCTGCTTGCCGACGGTCTGGTTAGGGGGTTGGCCTTGAAGGCGATCTTCGATCGCATCGTGGCCTCCGATGCTGTCGCGGAACGAGGTACTGCTCGGCAAATCGTCAAGTTGCCAGTGTGAGATCACACTGTCATAAGTGCGCACCACGTTTGCGTACCTGTCAGTGCCAGCCACGCGTCGACCGCGTGCGTCGTAAGCGACTACCGTGGCGAAGCCGTGATCAAGAATGTTTTGATCGGTGATGGTGATAGTCTGCGCGGTCTGCAAAGGCTCGGTCGTACCATCGTCGTAACGGACCGCGTAAGTGAAGTCGTTCGTGCCATAACTGTTGGTCGCAGACGCGACGGAAACTTCAAAGCCACCGGCAATCGGATTCACTTCGAGATGTGGTGTCTGAGCGGTGGGAGCAGTTACGGCGAGTACGGGAGCAGTCCCCTGCAACGAACCACCTTCCCTGGAAACAAATGACGCCGAGGCCGATGTCGCGCCCGCGTAGGTCGTATACACTTCGATCGCCAGCTCGTGGTTGTTTTGCACGTGCCGCAGCTCGTTGCCCGTGAACGCGGCGGTCCAAAGACCGTTCGCCTCGGTCACTGCGACGGATGACGATAGAGCCGTTTGAGCGCCGCCGCTTCCCTGAATCACACCGCCGCTGGAAAAGACTTTGTATTCGTCCCACTCAGACTTGATAATTCTTGCATAAAGCGTGCCGATCAGCGCAGGATCGACCGCGACCTCTTGGAGTGTGAGTTCGGCTGCGCCGGTGTAAACACCTGCGTTTTGATCCTCGAAGTCAAACGAAGTTGTGTCGAAGCGCAGGATAAGGCTTGAGCGATCGGAAGCGGCACCGTTTGCATCGACACCAGACACGACCAAGTCAACAGCATCGCCAATATTGGCTGCCGCATTGGCGATGCTCTCGTCCACCGAGGCGTCGGCTAATGGAGCGAGAGCGACGGTTTGTTGATTGGCAACCTCAGGATCGGTTTGCAGGACGAAAATCTCTTCGAAGTTGGCTGCGCCGTCGGCGTCAGTATCGTTGCCGAACCCCTGCGGGACATCGCCGAAGATGTCCAATCGACCCGTATGATCGATGACGATGTCGCCCGGCTCGATATCGGTGATGCGATCGTCACCACTCCCGGCCCAGATAACATCCAATTCTCCATCGACACCGGCGATGACATCGTCCACCAATGTTCCGTAGTGGACATTGGCCGTGACGCCTCCGAAGTCGTAACTCTCGGGCTCAGTAACGCCGGGCAAGATACCGATGCGCTTATCTACATTAAAAACGCTAGCAAGGATCGCAAGGTCGCTGGTCCCGACTGTGCCGCTGCCATCGAAGTCGGCGGTAGCCCATCCCCGACCGCTCATGCCAAAGTTCGCAGCGATGATCGCCAGCTCTGATGTATCGACTACGCGATCCAGATTGGCGTCCGCCTCGGCTGTCTGGAGGAGCCCTTTAATTAGGTGCGTCACATCGAAGCTATTGATCTTGCCATCGGGAAATACGTCATATGCCGGGTCTAGGACGTAAGCGGCACCCTGAGCTGTAGCGGTATCGACCTCGTCGAACATCAGATCTATATCGATGTCGTTTACGACGCCATCCAGGTTGAGGTCGCCGCTGGCCCATGGAGCGGGGGGAGCAATGATGCTTGGATCGCCGTAATCGACCCCGGAGGACCCACCTGAGACTGCTAGCGCAAGACCGCCGCCGCCCGAAGTAGGAGACGCTTGAAACAGTGTGCTGGGGTTGTTTAGCTGCTTACCGGCCAGATATGGCGTAGACGATATATTCGCAGAAGAGAAGGGATTAAAGAAGAAAGACACCCCCGCCAATGGCATCGATGTGTCAACGGGCTGAGACGGGTCGGCAGCTCGCCACGTGGCATCGGGGCTGTCGCGAATCCACAGCTCTTCTATACCGCTGATATGCGTGATGCGTGCTGCGGTCACGAAGGCGGTGTCGTAACCTTCACCACCCTCTAGAGACGCGCTGGCCCGCGTCACAAATAGCATGTCATCGCCCGCACCGCCGTCGACCTCGACGGACTGCGTCAAGTTCAGCGTGTCGCGTAACACCGAGAGCAAATCGTCACCGCCGGCACCATCGAGCGAGCCGTCGCCGCCTGCGTTGACCAAACCATCATCGGCGCCACCGCCTTGCAAATCACCCCCGTTGAAGGTGATCGCGACTTGCGGATCATCGGCCTCGAGAACAGGCAGTGTCGACCCGCTGAAAAGCATCCTGGGTTCTAGCGGCTCCACACTCGCAGGTTGCGCCTCGCAAGCATTGCCGAGCCGCGGCATGGCGAAATGATGAAACGCGCGAACTCGCTCTTTCCAAACGTGTAGTGACCACTGGCGCTCGAGCAGCTTGATCCATCCTGGCATAATTTTGATCCCTGATCGGAAATGTAGTCGTGTGACCCACGTACACAGGTCAATCTGCAAGCCAGCATAGTGCTTTCCCGTGCTGCGAGAAGCGCAAATCGCACAGATTTAACTGAGTTTGCCTTGTGGCGAGACCGTTCGAACGACTAGCAGAGTGCGGCAATCCACCATAACATCCGGCTCGCAGACGCATCCATGATGCTTCTTGACCCGGACGGGCATCGTTCGACAGCGTGCAACTGATTATGCCCGCCCTAAGTAACTCCGAGTCAACGAGGTAAATTCACAAATGCGGAGCGACCGTTTATCGCGCGTACTTCAAAATCGATTTAAGTTTCGCGGCCAGGACAAGCTGTGCATCACCTCGCTTTATCCAGAACGTAGTTCACTGCGAAGCACCTGCAAGCGGCTAAATTGTTCCGAGCTAGCCGATCAAGCACCCCCGTACCTAGCTACCAAATTAAGACATTCATACCGCACGCGCTGCAAGCAACGTCTAGGCGTCTAGATTATTGAGAGATAATGATTTATCGCATAATTGCATATACGGTGGTTTTAACCAGTCACGTTCCCGGTTTTCCCGTGCTGGCTTGATTTGTATTCGAGCAGATAGCTGCGTTGACCCTGTCATCTTGAATTTGATCATCACCGATCTCATGACGCTCAGGCGACTGCTTCGCGAGTGCGGGCTCGATGATCAAGCCGTTCAGTTGGCGAGATTAAGCTGAGTCGGGGTCGGGAGTGACCAGACGGCCCAGCTCAGGTCTCGGTTGGAGACGAAGTAGATGGTCTTGCCGTCGGGTGAGATCATCGGCATCCGGTCGACCGAGAAGTTGTCGGTGATCTGATAACGCTCGCCGTCGGAGACGCGGACGGCGACGATGTCTTCGTTGGGCCGGCCTTGCGGGTCGGAGCGCGACATCGACGTAAAGAGGATCCACTTGCCGTTGGGGCTCCAGACCGGGAAGGAGTTCGGGGCGAACAGGCGGTCTTTCTGGAAGGTTTCCCAGATCTCGGTTTGAGATGGCGTAAGGCTTTCGGCGTAGGCGTCGATGATGTTCTTGGAGCCAGTGGTGTAGAACTCGCGACCTCGGCCTCGGATGTCGATGACGCAGAGCTCGCCGTTGTCGATGTATGCGACGCGCTGGCCGTCGGGCGAGATGCTGGGGTGGATGCCCTTGGCGATCGTGGTGATGCCGTGCTGGCCTTCGACGATGACGCGGATCTCGGCGTCGAAGATGGATTGCCAATCCTTGCGAAAGACCATGTAGGCGATGTTGCCGCCTGGCGATTCGGAGGGCATGAGGGCGGCTTCTTCGGAGCTGTTGGAGTTGAGCTGGGTCCAGCCGTTGCCGTCCCACGGGTTGCGGATGAGGATCTCGGTGGCGTCGCGGCGGTTGGTGTTGGACGCGTAGAGGACGCCGCCGGAGTCGGGGGTCATCGAGGGAGTGAAGTTGAACGCCCCGTCGGCAATCATGCGGGTGGTGCTGGACGAGCCGATGTTTTGCTTGAGGATGTCGGCCCTGCGGACGGGCTGCAGGTGCTTGCGAGGGGCGGTGTGCGCGCTGATGTCGATGCCGCTTCGCTGCATGCGGCGGAGCTCGGACTCGCTGGGCGGGACCGGCCGGTCGCCGAGCGTGAAGGCGGAGTAGACGAGCTGGCGGCCGTCGGGCGCGAGCGAGGCGGTGTGGAAGGCGTCGTACTCGTCGGGCGCGGAGGGGAGAGCGCCCTTGAAGGTCGGCTGGTCGCGGCGTGCCGATGCCGTTGCCTGACCGCCCTCGCGGGTGTCGCGATAGGCACGCATCTCAATCTGCATCGCCCGCCAGCCGAACTCGGCGTCGAACACCAACTCGTGGACGGGCAGATCGACGTAAGGCTGAAGGTCGAGCTCGATCTCGACGCGGGCGGCCTGGTCATCGGACGACTGTGCGGCCAGCAGCTGTTCTTCGGAGACGCGGAGCTGCGTGGTTTTGTAGTACTTCGTGGCGTCGCCTTGGGGCGTCGCTTGCAGCACGTAGACTCGGCCGCCGTCGCTGGGGAAGCTGAGGCTGGTGTGGTACGGAGCGGGCTTGCCGCGATCGAGCCGCTTGCCCTCGGCCGCCACGGAGACCAGCACGTCGACGTCGGCGGGGCTAGTGACGATGCTCACGCGACGGTTCTTGCAGCCGGCGATGAGCGAAACGGCGAGGAGAAGACAGGCCGCGATCCGGATCGATTGCATTGGGCTTCCTTGAAGTTTTCTGGGGAGTGGGCGGGATGCTTACGGGGTCCGCGAGACATCCGGGAACCCTTGGCGGGCGTAGTTATAGAGCGAGGGGTATTGGTGTTTGTACTTGGTCGCCAGCGAGCGGGCGGTGACCTCGCCAACACGGTGGTCGGTGTGATCTTGTGCGGCAACGCAGAGCTGGGCGAGCTCGGTCTTGGCCGCGTCGCCGAGCGAGTTGTTGGGGTCGACGACCCGCATGAGCAGGGTGCGTTCTTGGCCGTCGCGGTAGCGGTGGAGCGGCTGGCAGTGACGGATGATGAGGCGGAGCACCTCGGGGCGTTTGAGCACCTCGCGGTGGAACATGATCGCGTTGCCTTCGATGCGGACATCGGCGGCCGCGCCGCGGCGCAGCAGAGTGGCAACGACTTGATCGTGACCCGCGACGGCGGCCATCGCCAGGGGCGTCCAGCCGTCGTGGTCTTTCGCATCGACCGCGGCCTTGGCGTCGAGCAGACGACGAACGATGGGGTCGTCGCCCTGCTTGGCGGCGAGGTGCAGCGGGGTCGCACCCGTTGCGTTGTCGTGTGCGTTGGGGCCGGGCGCGAAGGCGAGGACTTCGTTGACACGGTGCAGGTCTCCGCTCCGCACCGCGGATGCCAGAGCGCCCGCCGATCGCGCCTTGTCTTCTCGCATCGCCAAGGCGTCGCTTGCTCGCTCCAACTCTTTGAGCACGAGCTCGTGATCGGCGATCGCCTCGCGGCTTGGCGCGATCTCTTGATTCAAGAGTTTGTTCGCCGATGCGAGGGCGACGGGGGTCGCGATGCCTCGGTCGAAGGCGGCGGCGTAGCGGTCGCGGATCGACAACGCCTTCTCGGCGATCTGTTCGCGGATCGAAGTCAGCTGGGCCTTGACGGCTTCGCTGGTGATGGAGTCGACAATGATGCCCAAGGTGTCGAGCTGCTTGGTCCAGTGGTGAACGGCATCCAGCGAGGGAACGCTGGGCTGATTGAATTCGCTGCGCACGGCCTCGATTTTGTGGATGGCTTTGTTGGCGGTGTCCGCGTCGATGCCCCAGTCCTCGGGAATATCTTGATAGGCGGCCCACTGGGCGTCGACGCGTTGGTCGGCGGCGGCGAGGGCTTGAACGCTTCGGACGAGCTCGGCCTGTCGCTGGAGATCGGCCAAGTATGACTGTTCAGCCTTGAGCAGGTCTTTGAGTTCTTCGAGGGTGAGGTCGGTGGTTGGCGAAGTTTGCTCGGGGCGGCGCGCAAGGATTTGATCGCTAGCTCGGTCGATCGTTGCTTCAAGGCCCGACCATCTGAGCACGAAGTCCGAGGAGGCATTGCCGTCGGCGGAGACCTGCGTCGGGGCTACGCCGATCTCAGTGATCAGCGGCTCGATCTCCGCACGGCTCGCGGCGAGGCGTTCGGACAGCCTGGCACGCTCGTCGGCGTTTAAGGCGGCAACACGTTTGCCAACCAGCGTCATTGTCCTGCCGAAGTAGGTGTGATTGTGTGCAACACGGCTGAAGCGGCCGGCGTCGTATTCGCGGTCGGCCTCGTGCAGCGTGGCTTGAGCCGAGGCGAGCAGTTCGATGACCTCGGCGTCGTCTGCGAAGCGGCCGACGTCGAACGCATCGAGCTGGGTTTGCATCTCGGCCGCTTGCGTGGCGGCGGTGGCGGCGTGTTGTTCGTGGGTCGCGGCCAGCTTGTCGAGCTTTTTCAGGGCGGCGTGGTACGACTCGCTTGCTTCGCGGAAGCGGTTGGCCTCGTACGCCCTGTGGGCGGCGGCGGCGTGTTCGCGCAGCTTCGTGACGGCTTCGTCGAGCAGGTCGGAAAGTGGATCGGGCAGGCTGGCCTCGGCCTGGGTCCATGCGGCGACGGCGGCGACGGCGTTCTCTTGGAATTGCCGCGAGTCCTGCACGGGGAAGGCCGTCACCTGCACGGCGTCGATCGCGGCGTCTTCGAGCAGCGTGTTGGCGAGGGCGGCCAAGGATTCCTCAAAACCTTCTTGAGGATCGCCTTGCAAGTCGCCGATTTTGCGCGGGTCGGTGCCGTCGGTGGTCCACACCGATTGGCCGGGGTCGAGCAGGGTGGGCCAAGCGAAATCGCGGTCCCACGTTTCGTAGCTGTCCAGCGGGCTCCACGACATGGCCACGACCACGGCGTAAGACTCCAGGTCTTCGTGAGGGGTGAACTCGACGTTGTCGAGCTTGGACAGGCCGGTCGGCTTGGTGTGCGCAAACTGCGGGTAAATCAGCCTGCGCTCTCCGGTCAGCGGGTTCAGTCCGATGACGTAGCGGTAGATGCGTGAGGAGGCGAGAGATCGGACTTCGACGGTGTCGCCGTGGGCGGGCACCGCGGTGCCGCTGTCGAAGTCGAACTCGTCGTTGCTGCCGAAGAAGATCTTCGACCCGGACAGGACGGCCCGTTCGGGGCCGGCGATGTAGCTTCGGAAGACCGGGGCGAGCGTGAGCAGCATCCCGGCGATGCCGAGCAACGCGGCGGAGATGACGCCGTTTCGGCTCCAACGCGCGTTGAATTTGGTCCACCGCACGTTCTCGACCGCCATGCGATCGGTGCGGTCGACGTATTCCTCGATGATCGCGGCCGCCCACTGGGCTGCTTTATCGCGCAGGTCGCGCGTGGCGATCAGCACCGAGGGCGAGTCTTGCGCGTTGGCGTTGTCGGTGTCGTCGGTGAGGCGTGGCCGTGCCACCGGCACTCGGGCTTTGTAGGTGTGGCGTTTGAGGTCCTGATCGCGGAAGCTGAGCCGCACGCGATACGCCTCGGCCCGGCGCGCGGCGTCGATCTCGACGCGCAGCTCGTCGGCGCGGATCGGGCACTTGGCGCCATCGTCGACCAGCCGCAGAGCGGTCTGATCCTCGAGGCCGAGGTCGCGCCCTGCCTCGGCCCACGAGGCCTGTAACGCTTCGCCGATCGACGCACGGACACGCTGGACTTCGATCGCCTGAGGCACGTTGAGGGCGACCACGCAGGTGAAGGTTTTCTGCTCGTTGGAGCGGCTCACTTGTCGGTCCCGAAACGCGGCAACATGAACGGGGGCAGGCTCGTTCCGCAATTAAAATAACATTTTCGGGCGGGCGTTGTCGCCCAGATGGTCGTTGCATCGCTCGGCGAAATTACAACGCTCACAGGCAAATGGTGAAGCATGACACTGGGTAGTGGAAAGCCCTAGGTGTCGCTTGGGGGGAGTTGGTCGCGAGTGAATCCGGCGATGGATCGCGTGAACCTGGGGGCTTAAGGCGTGGCTAACGCAATGCTCATCGAAGTGGTGGCAGCCGAGGGTGGTGTGCGATCCGTAGCGGGTGAGGGCTAGGCGATGAGGCGTGGGTGGTATGGTCGCGAGCGTGAATCGACGTTTTCATTATGACCGGGCGTTTGAGCATTTTTTGCGGAGCAACGGGATCGCTTACGTGGCGGTGGACGAGGCGAAGCGAGCGCTGGCGGGTGGGTCGGCGAAGCTGCCGCTGAAGAGCTTTGACTTCGTGGTGTATGCCGAGCAGGGGGCGAACCTGCTGGTGGACGTGAAGGGCCGGAAGCACGCGGGGACGACGGGCAAGCAGCTGCAGAACTGGGTGACGCGGGACGATGTGAAGTCGATGGAGAAGTGGGCGGGGATTTTTGGCGAGGGGTTTGAGCCGGCGTTTGTGTTTTTGTTCTGGTGCGATGCGCAGCCGCCGGATGCGCTGTTCCTGGATGTGTTTGCTTTTGAGGAGCGGTGGTACGCGGTGCTGGCGGTGAAGGTGGCGGACTACGCGGCGGCGATGCGGGCGCGGTCGGCGAAGTGGGACACGGTGTCGATCCCGGCGGCCGAGTTCGATCGGCTGGCGGTGCCGCTGCACGAGATGTTGTGAGGGGTGGGGAGTGGCGGAGGATCGCTAAGCCGCGAGCGGCTTGGGGTCGCTACCTTGTGCGGCTTGATGCGTGTGTTGCTTTTGAATCAGGCGTTCTATCCGGACGTGGCGGCGACGGCGCAGCACGCGCACGACCTGGCGTTGGACCTGGTGGAGCGGGGGCACGAGGTGACGGTGGTGGCGTCGCGGGCGATCTACGGCAGCAAAGGGGCGGACCTGCCGCGGCGGGAGGTGGTGGACGGGATCGAGGTGCGGCGGGTCGGCGGGTCGTTGTTCGGTAAGGGCGGGACGCTGGCGCGGCTGGTGGATTTTTTGTTGTTTTACGTGCTGGCGACGTGGGCGGTGGTGCGGCTGCCGCGGCAGGACGTGGTGGTGCCGTTCACGACGCCGCCTTTGATTGTGGTGGGCGCGGTGGTGGCGGGCTGGTTGAAGGGGCACCGCACGGTGTATTGGGTGATGGACCTGTATCCAGAGGTGGCCGAGGCGCACGGGATGATGAAGCCGGGGGGCGCAATGGCGGGGGTGCTGCGCGGGGTGTCGCGTTGGGCGTGCAGGCGGTGTGCGGCGGTGGTGGCGCTTGGGCGGTGCATGAAGCGGCGGCTGATCGAACACGGCGTGAACGAATCGAAGATCGAGATCATCCGCGTGTGGGCGGACAAGCAGGAGCTGTCGCCGCTGGCTGCGGAGGCGAACGGGCTGAGGGCCGAGTGGGGGTTGGAGGGGCAGTTCGTGGTGATGTATTCGGGGAACTTCGGTCTGGCGCACGAGGCGGACACGATCATCGCGGCGATCGATGCGCTGTATGAGGAAGAGGGTTTGCGGTTTGTGTTTGTGGGGTCGGGCAAGGCGTTGGCGAAGCTGCGGGATCACGTGGCGGAGCGCGGGATGGAGCGGGTGCGGATCGAGGGGTATCAGCCGCGGGAGCGGTTGAGCGAGTCGCTGAACGTGGGAGACGTGCACTTGATCGCGCAGACGGACGCGATGACGGGTTTGATCGTGCCGAGCAAGCTGTTTGGCGTGCTGGCAGTGGGGAGGCCGGCGGTATTTGTGGGGCCGAGTGAGAGCGAGGTCGGGCGGGTGATCGAAGAGGCGGGGGCGGGCCGGGTGGTGAAGTGCGGCGACACGGACGGGCTGGTGGCGGCGTTGAGGGAGCTAAAGGCGGACGTGGCGGGGGCGGCGGCGATGGGCGCGAAGGGCCGCGCGGCGTTCGAGGCGCAGTACGACCGACGGATCGCAACGGGGCGGTGGGCCGAGGTGTTGGAGGGGGTGGCTGGGGCGGGGAAAGCTGAAAAGCTGGAAAACTAGAAAGCTGGAAATGTGTTGCTGTCTGAGCGGGACACCTCGTGCGATGCACGATGAGGGCCGTTGCACTACTCGAAGGCCGGGAGGGCTTGGACGATGGCGGCGGCGGCTTGGGCGGGGTCGGGGGCGGTGGTGATGGCTCGGCTGACGGCGACGCCGGTCGCTCCGGCTTGGGCGACGTCGGCGATGTTGTCGGGGGTGATGCCGCCAATGGCGAGGCCGGGGACGCGGGAGTGCTGCGACCAGGCGAAGTAGGCGCGGACGTAGTCGAGGCCGGCGAGCTCGTTGCGCTGCTTGGTGTCGGAGGGGAAGGTCTGGCCGACGCCGCAGTAGTCGGCCCCGGCGTCGAGCGCGGCGTGGGCGTCTTCGAGGCGGTGGGTGCTGACGCCGATGAGCAGGCGATCGCCGATCGCGGCGCGGAGTTGGTCGGCGGGGGTGTCGTCGTCGCCGAGGTGGACGCCGTCGGCGCCGGCGGCGAGGGCGACATCGGCGCGGTCGTTGACGATGACGGGGATGCCGCGGGGGCGGGCGATGTCGATCACGGCTCGCGTGTGCGCGGCGAGGTCGCGCGGGGTGGTCTGCTTCTCGCGGACCTGCACGCAGTCGACACCGCCATCGAGCGCGGCGGTGAGCACGTCGCGCCACGGTTTCGCGCACGCCGCCCGGGTCAGCAGCAGGCAGCAGCGCCAGCGGGCGGAGGAGCGGTCGCGGAACGCCAGCGTGAGCCGACGCTCGAGGTCGTACGCGCGGTAGCGCAGGGCTTCGACGGGCGCGGCGGCGGGCTGGGTGGAGGCATCGGTCTTGGCAGCCTCTTCGATGGCACGCAGGGCTTCGGTGAGCCGTTTGGCCGAGGCGGCGGCGACGTCGGCGAGGGAGGCGCGGTCGTACTCGCCGGCGGCGGTGATGGCGGTGCCGAGGTCGCCGGGCGTGTCGCGGGCGGCGATGAGGTCGGCTTGGTTGAGCAGGGTGGCGGCGGCGGCCAAGGCGTGGCGGGCGGCTTTGAGGTCGGCGGCGAGGGCGGGGTGATCGAGGGAAAAGCGGGCGGCGTCTTCCATGACGCGCAGGGCTTCGCGGGCGCGGTTGAGGTTGGCGTCGATGAGCCGGGCGGAGGGGCGCATGTCAGGCGAGGGCTTGGGTGGGGGAGTCTTCGCTGGGCGTGGGCGGCGGCGCGGGCGGGTCGGCTTCATCGAGGGCGGGCTTGACGAAGTAGATGAAGTAGAGGTTACGGGTGTAGATGATCCAGCCGGTGGACTGTCCGAGGATGCCGACGATGTCTTTTCGCCAGACGAAGTAGACGATGAGCATGGACGCCCCGCCGAGCGCCATCCACCAGAAGGCGGTGGGGATGACGGACTTTCGGCTGCGTTCGGTGGCGAGCCACTGCACGACGAGCCGGCCGGCGAAGAGGACTTGGCCCAGCAGGCCGATGGCAACAAAGATCATCGAGCCGGGGCTGGTGACGTTGAAGAGCTTCATCATGAACTTCTGCCAGAAGCCCATGTCGCGGCGTTCGTCGAGGACGAGCGTGAAGTAAGCCTCGGGGTCGAGGGATGCTTCTTCGCCGACGGGGTTGGTGAAGCGGATTTGCGGGGTGCCGTCGACCTCGACGAGGCGGACGTTCTGCGCGGTGGCGAGCTCGGGGAGGACGGGGGTGCGGTTGACGGCGCTCATCAGCAGCCAGAAGCCGATGCCGAGTCCGACAAGCGCCGCCGAGACGGCGACGACGGCTCCCCATTTGGCGCGTGGGCTCATGCTCATGAGGTGGTTCCGAGGGTTGGGCCGGGCTCGGGCGAAGCCGGGGCGGATGGCGGGGCTTGGACAGCGCGCGGCGGCGGCGAGGCGTTGGTGAGTGGCGTGGTGGCCAGGGGGCGGGAGCGGCAGCGCATCCAGGCGACGGCGAAGCAATCGATGAGGCCGGACCAGGCGCGTTTGCCGATGCCCAGGCCGTACTTGGTAGTGCCGGCGTGGCGTGGGCGGTGGTTCACGGCGGTCTCGACGACGACGCCGCCTTGCAGGGCGATGCACGCGGGGATGAAGCGGTGCATGCCTTTGTAAGCAAGCGGCAGGCGGCGGGCGTGATCGGCGGTCATCACACGCGCCGAGCAGCCGGTGTCGCGCACGCGGTCGCCGACGATCGCGGCGCGGGCGGCCCGGCCGACGGCCGAGGTCCAGCGGCGGATGGCGTGGTCGCGGCGGTTGCGCGAGCGGTCGCCCTGCACGAGGTCGGCCTGGCGTTCGATAAGCAGGTCGAGCAGGCGTGGCAGGTCGGCGGGGTCGTTCTGCAGGTCGGCGTCGAGGGTGGCGATGTACGGGGCGCGCGCGGCGGCGATGCCGGCGGCCATCGCGGCGGACTGGCCACGGTTGGCGGGGAAGGCGATCGGACGGACCCAATCGTGGGCGGCGGCGAGCTCGGCGAGGACGGCCTGGCTGTCGTCGGTGGAGCCGTCGTCGACGACGATGAGCTCGGCGGTGAGGCCGGGGCTGGAAGCGACGGCGGCGGCGACCTCGTCGGCGAGCGGGCCGAGGTTGTCGCGCTCGTTCATCGCGGGGACAACCACGGAGAGCCTGGGCTGTGGGGATGGCGGGGGCGTGTGGGGCATCGGCGGGGAACTCAGCCTGCAGTTTAGCGGTGGCTGGGTTGTGGATGGACGGTGTCGGCGCGTCGTCACGGCGGGTACATGAACACGATCGCCGGTCGGCCGGAGATCGCGGGCAGCACGCCGACCATCGCCACCACGACCCAGCACACCCACAGAAGCACGGCCCGCCTCGGGCTCAACGCCCACGCCTCGAGCAACGCCACGACCGACAGCACGATCAACAGCGACCCCGTCACCCACCACCGCCAAGCGCCCACCTCCGTGAAGACACGCCCCACCAGCCAGCCGCGCTGGACCAACCAGGCCTCGGCAAGCCCCAGCGTGAGCAGCGCGACGGACGCGATCGGCAACGCCAAGCCGTGCACCGCCGAGCCGAGCCGCCACATGCGCGGCCGGCGGCCCTCCTCGACCTCGCCGAACATCCGATCGAACGTCACGCCCAGCATCACGGCCACGCCCGCCAGCCACCCCGCCCAGCGCAGCGATTCGGCCGCCGGCAGCAGCACGAACGCCGCACCCAGGCCAACGACCGTCGCCCACGCCACCAGCAACCGCCCGCGTGCCACGCCCGACGACGTGCTGAACGGCTGAATCCACGCCACAACCACCCACGCCACCCAGGGCAGGGTGATCAGCGCGGCCCAGCTCATCCCGCTGATGGCGCGCACCGAACCCCACTGCCCCATCGGGACCGCCCCGTCCGTCAGGCCGGCGAGCTCGCCGGTCCACCATCGTGCGACGGCGGCAGGGTCCACGGTGCTCATCGTGAGGACCCAGGGCAGGACCAGCAGCGCGGCGACCAGCGCGGCGGCCGCCATCCCCAGGCCGTGGCTGAGCCGGCCGGGCGAAAGCACGATCGCCACCGCGAGCGGCCAGGCGACGACCGCGAGGCCGAGCGCGCCGGCCGTGAGGCAGGCGAACCCGGTCGCCAACCCACACAGCACCCAGCCCGCGGCCTGGCGGGTCAACCCCGGCGAGGGGCGCATCGGGCGGATGGCCCAGATGCCCGCGGCCGACGCGGCGGCGCTGGCGCCGACCCACAGCGCCGCGGGGTGTGCCTCGCGCCCCAGCGCCGCGAAACCGGGCAGCGCCAGCGCAATCAGCCCGGCGAGCCAGCCGGCGCGCGGGCCCGACAGCGACCACGCCCACCACATCACCATCGCCCACGTCCAGCCGATGCACCACGCCGTGACGGCATGCGGCGCGCTAAAGCCCGACACGGGCAGGCCGGCGCGATCCAGCCCGCCGATGGCGAATTCGGCAATGGTCTTAGCCATCGTCCAGGCCGGCGGCTCGTCAACGCGCACGCCGTGGGAATCGCGGGGCAGCCACCACGCGGCGTCGACGACGCTTCCCTCGGCCACGGCCGGCGGGCCGGGCTTTAGCCAGCGATCGGTGAGCGGCGTGGGCGCGGGGTTGAGGGTCGCGGCGCCCGGCTCGGGCCGCAGCAGCATGAGGCCGGCGGCGACGAGCACCACGACGACGAGCAGGCCGATGGCGCGTTGGGCCGATCGCTCGAGCGTGCTGAGCGCGGGCCGCTCAGCTGCCGAGGGTCTGCTCGAGGCGGCGGAGGTGGGTGCGGACGCGCTGGCGGCCGGCGGTGTCGAGGGCTCGGTGGCCAAAGCGGACCTCGTAAAACATCTCGGTGAGCGCAACGACGGGGTCGAAGCGCATGGGGTGAGCGTCGGCCAACTCCTGGGCAAACGCAAACGGCGACTGCCACGGCGGACGGATGAAGCCGTGACGCTCGAGCATGTCGAGCATCTGCAAATAAAAGTAAAGCCGGCGGACCAGGGTGCGACGTTGGGCGACGGGCAGCGTGTCGAGTTGCAACGCGGCGACGCGGCGGCGGCGGACGACGCCCACGCGGATCAGCACGGCGATCGCGACCACGAGGAAGCCCGCCACCACGAGCAGCGCGAGCGTGCCGGCCCGATCGACACGCCAGAGGTCGACGAGGTTCAGCGTCCATAGGCGAACACGCTCGGCCGGGCTGGCCAGCCATTCCGTGGTTTCGGTCACGCCATCCGCCAAGTCGGACCAGAGGCGAATGCGAGCGTGCTCGTCGAAGGTGAGTACGGAGCGAAGCCAGACGAACTCGGCGTGCTCGAAGGCGTCGATGATCGCGGTCCACCAGCCGGTGGATCGCGCGTGCTGCTGGGCGACTTCGGCGGGGGGCGTGACGTCGAGCGCGACCCACACGCCGTCTTCGCGCTGGTACTCGACCCACGCGTGGGCGTCGCCGGTGCGGACCACGAAGTACCCGCCGACCGAGTTGTATTCGGTCGCGAGGTAGCCGGAGACGAGGCGCGCGGGGATGTGGATCGAGCGCAGCATCGCGGCGGCGCCGGAGGCGAATAGCTCGCAGTGGCCCTGCTGATGCTCGAACAGGAAGTCGGTTGTCGGGTCGACGCCTTGGCGCGGGACGGGGTTGTCGGTGCGGTACGTGAATTCGCTTCGGAAGTGGGCTTTGAGCGTCTCGGCCACGCGATCGCGCCAGCCCTGGCCGGTCGGGGTGACGGGCACGTCCGCGTCGCGGAGGACGCGGCGCGTGGTGGCGGCGACGCGGGCGCGGCGGACCGGCCAGTCGCGCGCATAGTTGGCGAGCGCAAGGCGGACGACGTTGTCGCGCGTCTCATCGGGGGCGTACCAGCGGCGTATCCGCTGCTCGGAGCCGAAGGGCTGGTCTCTGGTGCTGTTGACGCCGCGCTGCCAGCCGATCAGCGCCGATCGGAGTGCCGCATTGACAAAGCGTGTCGCGCGAGGCGCGCGGGGATCGACGGCTCGCCAGACAAACGGGTCGGTGGGCCGAGGGGGTGCGCCCCAGTCGATGCCGTAAGCCAGAGAGCCGGGGACGTCGCCCTGCATGCTGACCTGGCCGTCGACGTTGGAGATGGAGAGCGCCGGCAGCGCGGGGCCGGCGACCTGTTGGGTGCCGGCGAGCGTGAACAGTACGCCGCCGGAGGTGTCGCGGAGGACGATCTGGGCGTGGCGGCCGGCGGCGAAGTCGGCGTTGGAGGTGCCGGGCGGGAAGGTGGGCGCGAGGTCGTTGAGCTGGTGGTGGCGTCGCCATCGGGCGGTGGCGGGGTCGTAGGTGTCGAGCACGGCGCCGCGGAGCATGAGCGGGCCGGCGGAGGCGTCGAGCGGGCCGGCGGCGTCGGCGAGGGTGAGGTTCAGCACGGCGGATCGGCCGCCGCTGCCGGGGCCCGGGCGGCTGAGGTCGACCTCGCGCGCGAAGCCGACGCGGTCGTGCTGAAGGCTCGTGGCGAGGCGCTCGGGCAGGGTGCGATCGGGGCGGCGCGGCGCGGAGACGAACACCAGCGAGGCGACAACGGCGCAGGCCACGGCGATGAACGCGGCGGTGCTGCGGAGCTGCCAACTGGACAGCCGGCCGCGCGTGACGATATCGGCGGCGGGGATCGCCCGACCCGAGGCGTGGCGCATCGCCTCGGTCACGGCGTCGGAGCTGGACTTGAGGTGGAACAGCAGCAGCGTGAGCACGGCGACGACGCAGTAGACCGCCAGCAGCATGCCGTACACCACGCTCACGCTGAGCACGCTGCCGCCGACCATGATGAGCATGCTGAGCACGAGCAGCTGGGCGTATTCGCGGTGCGTCTTGCGGGCGTAGAGCAAGAGCACGGCGAGCCAGATCGTGAAGTGCCCCATCGCGGTCACGAGCTGGCCGCGGCTGACGAGGGTGACCTCGATCGCAAGCCAAGCGACGGCGAGCAGCGAGCCGAGGTTCACGAGCCAACGCGGCATGGGCCGGCTGCGTGGCCCTTCGGTGACGAACCAGCTGAGCATGCCTGCCGAGCCGGTCAGCAGCAGCATCGCCGGGTTGCCCTCGACGATGCCGAACGCGACGACGCTGAGCATCACCTGGAAGAAGACCATGCGTCGGAAACGCAGCGACAGCGTCATGGCGTGTCGGCTCCGGAAGGACGCGCGGGGGCGGGCGAGGCCCCTGCCGACGGCGGCGCATCGGTGACGTAGTCGGCCAGTCGGCGCGCGTCCCAGACCACGGTGTTGCGGGGCCACGCCTGGTCGAGCGCCGGTCGCGACGCGACGACGAGGGTCGCGCGGAACGCGCCGGGCATGGCGGGGTTTCCGATCTTGGCGCAGTCGAGACAGGCCAGCGCCTCGAGCAGACGCGTGCGATGCAGGGGTGAGGTGTGCGGGGCGAACGAGGGGGCTTCGGCGCCGAGCACGGCGAAGCCGACGCGGTGGCCGGCGTTGAACGAGGCGTCGAGGATCGAAGCGGCGAGGCTCAGGGCGTTCTCTTCGTCGTCGATGACGGCGGGGTCGGGCGCGGCTCGGCCGTTGGCCGCGCGCACGGCCGCGGTGCCGCGCAGGTCGAGCACGATCGAGGTGCGTGGCGGGACGGGCCTGGCGGTCTCGCGCGCGACCAGCGAGCCGGTCCTCGCCGAGCGGCGCCAGTCGATCAGCCGCAGGTCGTCGCCGGGGCGGTAGGTGCGCAGGCCGTAGAACTCGTCGCCCTCGCCGAGCTTGTGTCGCGCCTCGCCGACGCCGCCGGTCCACGACGCCGACGCGGCCACCCAGCCGTCGACCAGCCGGTGCACGCGCGGGTAGACGAGCATCGCGCCGGGCTCGTCGATCCGCAGTCGCTTGCGCAGCACGCCGAACGGGAACGACGACGTCATCTCGATCGTCTCCCAGCGCAGCCACCCGCGCCGCGCGGGCCAGCACCACGCCTCGACCTGCGCCGATCGGCCGTGCGTGACCTCGATGAGCCAGCCGAGCGGCGCGGCCTTGAGCCTCTGCGGCTGCTCGCGCACCGGCCCGCCGCGCCGCCAGACCTCGCGCACCTGGACGCTGAACACCGGCAGCCACGAGCGATTCGTCACGCGGTATCGCAGCACCGCCGACTCGCCGACCGCCGCGTGCGTCGGCCGCAGCCGCTCGACCGAGACGCCCCACAGCGTCAGCGTCGCCCAAGCCAGGCTCACCGCGCCGGCGCCGAGCGTCAGCCCGACGCCCCAGAACAACAGGTTGGCCTGCGTGTAGACCGCGGCCGTGGTGAGCCCGCCGATCATCATCAGGTACAGCATCGCTCCGTGCCCGGGCAGCACCCACGACCGTCGCCGACCCGCGCGCACCTTGGCGCCCTGCTCGGCGGATCGCGGGTCCGGCCTGGGGTCGTCGAGACCAAGCGGCGGCATCGGCAGGGACGCTCGCGTGGGCTCGGCGGTGTGCATGCCATCGCTCCGGGCTGTGGGGTGCCGCGGCCACGCGCCGCGGGCGCAGGCATCGGTCCGGCTCAGCGGTTCAAGAAGGGGCCGGCGTCGCGGAGTGTGTCGCTCAGCGGGTCGCTGTAGCGCCGCTGTCGGTAGCCGTCGCCGGGCGCGAGCGTGATGAGCAGGCGCTTGTTGGCCCCGGGCAGTCGGAGCGTCTGCGAGGCCTGCGATCGCTGCGCCGCCGAGGCCGCGACGTAGAGGTCGTACTCGAGGAAGCCCGCGCCGGTCGCGGTCACGGGGATGGCGAACGAGCCGTTGCCGTCGGTCGATCGGATCGGCAGCTGCTCGCGGTCGAGGCGGTCGGGGTCGATCCAGCCCTCGATGCGCACGCCAGAGAGGCCCGGCCCTTCCAGGCGTTCGTCGTTGGCGTCCACGACTTCGACGGTCGAAACCATCCCGGCCACGGCCTTGCCGCGGAGTTGATACGACTCGCACCCGGCGAGCACGAGCGCGAGGCACGCCGCCAGCATCGCGATCGCGGCCCGCGCGGCGCCTGGTCGTGAGATTGAGAAGTCCGATTGCGTGCATGGCGTCATGCGGTTTACCCCAGCGTCTCGCGCATCGCCTCGACGCTAGGCAGCTCGCCGGTGGTCTTGAGGCCGAACACTTCCAGGAACGTCGGCGTCGTGCCGTAGAGCAGCGGGCGGCCGAGCTCTTCGGCGCGGCCGACGACTTTGACCAGCCGGCGATCCATAAGCTGACGCAGCACCTCGCCGCAGCCGGCGCCGCGGATGGCCTCGACATCGGCCCGGAGCACGGGCTGCTTGTACGCGACGATCGCCAGGGTCTCGAGCTGGCCGACGGTCAGCCGGTGGTCGCTGCGCTTGCGGTGCATGCGCTCGACCACGGCCGCGGCGTCGGGCACGGTCATCAATCGGTACCCGCCGGCGACGGTCTCGATGCGGAACGCCCGGCCGGTCTGCTCGTACTGCTCGTTGAGCCGATCGATCGCCGCGGTGACCGCGGGCGGGTCGCAGCCCACCGCCTCGGACAGCCGACCGGCGCCAACCGCTCGATCGCTCACGAGCAACGCCGCTTCGACGCCACGATCGATCGTGGGTTCGTCGGTGACCACGGGCGTTTCGGCGGCCTCGACCGGGGGAGACTCAAGGGCTTCCGACATCGGGGCAGTTTATCAGCCCGACGCCCGCCACGGTCCACGCTTGATCATGGATCACACGTGGCGGGCGGGCCGTGGCGCTCGGATTTGCCCGGCTCAACCAATGAAAAAGCCCACGGTTCGGGGCCGTGGGCTTGGGGGTCACACTCGTGGGTCGTTCGTACCTGGAAATCAGGCAACGGCCTTATCGAGCTCGCCGGCGAACTCGGCCTTGGCGGTGACGCCGACGAACTTGCGGACGACTTCGCCGCCCTTGAAGAGGATGATCGTCGGGATCGCCGAGATGCCGTATTTCACGGAGACGTCTCGGTTGGCGTCGGTGTCGACCTTGCCGACCTTCACCTTGCCGGCGTATTCGTCGGCGAGTTGCTCGATCGTGGGGGCGATCATGCGGCAGGGCATGCACCACTCGGCCCAGAAATCGACGAGGACGGGCTGGTCGGCGTTCTCGACCTCGGTTTCGAAGTTGTCGTCGGTCAGCTCGATTACGGCTTCGCTTGCCATCTCAAGCTCCTTTCAGGAGGGGAGGAAAGGGTCGAACGGAGTGTAGGAGGGGTTCTACGGGCCATCAACCGAGCCGAGGATCCGGGCCGATGGCCGAGGTTTGGGGCGATCCTCGCGGATGGGTGTAACCGTTGGGGGTTCGGTTTGATTCCGTGGCGAGGAGGTGTCGCGGGGTTGGGGGAGATGGGCAACCGCGGCGGTGTGAGGCGGGGCAAGGTGTGTGGCTGGGGGGCGGCCCGGGGGGCTGCGGGGTGATTGAATCGTGCGATGGGCGGCGAGAAGTCGTGGCGGGTGAGCGGGGGTCGTGTAAGCTGTATCCAGTACGGTCGCGGGGTGTCTCTGTCGGCGGCCTTGAAGCTCGGTAGGCAGGGGTGGTACGCCGTTGGAGGGCGTCACAATGCGTTTTAACTCGACCAGTGTCCGTGCGATGGGTCTATACGTGGGGTGTGCGCTTTCGGCCGGCTCGGCTTGGGGCGTGGTGATTCAAGGCGGCGACGGCAGCGGGAACACCGCGGCCGACACGGCTGCGTTTGCCGACGCCTTCGATGCCGTGACCGTCGAGGGCGTGGGCAACGCGGTCTACCTGGGCAACGGCATTGCCATCAAGCCATTCCACACGGCCGGCGGAGCGTCGGGCAACGGCGAGGTGTTCGGCGAGACGGTCGTGGGCACGCAGCGTCTGTTTGAGCCGGACGGCTCAGCGTTGACGGACCTGGAGATGATCCGCGTGGCGAATGCGCCGAACGTGCCGGCCTTATCGATCGTATCCGTGGCCCCCTCGGTGGACGACGAGGTCCGGCTGATCGGTGCGGGGGCGAACCGCGAGGCGAATGAGACGATGTGGAACATCACGGGCGTGGGCCCGTCGGTGACGTGGACCGAGACGAACGTGCCGGCGATCTCGGACGCCGAGGGCTTCAAGCCGGTGATCACCACCGGCAACACGCGCTTCGGCGACAAGCGCTGGGGCGTGAACCAAGTCGACAGCTTCCTCGAGTTTCAATCGAACAACGCGGGGATGATCGATGGCTTCCGCACCGTGTTCAACGAGAACGGCGGGGCCAACGAAGCCACGGCCGTCGGTCAGGACTCCGGCGGCGCCGTGGTCGTGCTCAACGACGACACCGGCGAGTGGGAGCTGGCCGGGCTGATGCACGCCATCCAGGTGTTCGACGGCCAGCCGGACGTGCCCTTCACCGCGGTGTACGGGCAGAGCACGCTGATCTCCGACTTGACGCTGTATCAGGACCAGATCGATATTTTCAGAGCCGATCTCAACCTGGACCGCGAGATCAACACATTTGACCTGGCGATCCTCGCCGCGGGCTTCGGCTCGACGGGCGACTTCTCGACCGGCGACTTGAACGCCGATGGCATGGTCGATGTCTCCGACCTGGCGATCCTCGCCGCGTCGTTTGGCCAGACGTCGCCCGGGGTCGATCCGCTGGCGGCTCTGGACGGTGCGCAGGTGGCCGTGCCCGAGCCGAGCGTCGCGGCGCTGCTTGCCGTGGGCGCAGTGGCGATGGCGCGTCGGCGTCGCCGCTTGGCGTGATTTCCGCCTGACCGGGCTCGGCCGGCACTACACTTCAACGAGCGTGCTTGCCCGCTTCGCCGATCATCGGCCGATGCGGGTGTTGTGAGCACTGCGCCGTGAAGGAGCCCGGCAGGCCCGATGCGATCCCCGTCTCGATCCACGACGTTGATGAGTTCCCACCGGTCGCGGCGAAGCGTCCGCCTCTCGCTGGTCAGCAGCTACGTCCCCCGTCGATGCGGCATCGCTACCTTCGCCCGCGATCTCGCCGAGGCGCTGGCCGGGGTCGGGGCCGACGTCAACGTCCACGCCGTCGCGCTCAATGACCGCCCCGAGGGCTACCGCTACCCCGAGCGCGTCTGGTTCGAGGTCAACGAGAAACGCCTCGCCGAGTACCGCCTCGCCGCCGACTACCTCAACCTCTCCGGCGTCGACGCCGTTGTCCTCCAGCACGAGTTCGGCATCTTCGGCGGGCCCGACGGCGCCTTCATCCTCGAGATGCTCCGCCGCCTGCGGATGCCCGTCATCACCACGCTGCACACCGTCCTCAAGACGCCTAGCGAGGGCCAGCTCAACGTCATGCGCGAGATGGCCAAGGTCACCGACCGCTTCGTGGTCATGGCCGACCGGGCCGTCGAGTTCCTCCGCGATATCTATGACTTGCCCGAGTCGCAGATCCAGCTCATCCCCCACGGCATCCCGCAGGTCCCCTTCACCGACCCGTCCTTCTTCAAAGACCAGTTCGGCGTCGAAGGCCGCAAGGTCATCCTCACCTTCGGCCTCATCGGCCCGTCCAAAGGCCTCGAGAACATGATCGAGGCGCTGCCCGCCATCGTCGAGCGGCACCCCGACGTGGTCTACCTCATCGTCGGCGCAACCCACCCCGGCGTGATCGCCCATCAGGGCGAGGACTACCGCCTCGGCCTCAAGCGCCGCTGCAAAGAGCTCGGCGTCGCCGACAACGTCCAATGGGTCAACCGCTTCATGGACCTCGAAGAGCTCGTCGAGTACCTCGGCGCCGCCGACGTCTACGTCACGCCCTACCTCAACGAAGCGCAGATCACCTCCGGCACCCTCGCCTACGCCCTGGGCACCGGCAAGGCCATCGTCTCCACGCCGTACTGGCACGCCCAAGAGCTCCTCGCCGACAACCGCGGCCGCCTCGTCCCCTTCCACGACACGCCCGCCCTCGCCTCAGCCGTCAACGACCTGCTGGACAACGAAATCGAGCGCGCCACCGTCCGCAAAGCCGCGTATCAGTGGTCGCGCCCCATGGTCTGGCCCGCCGTCGCCGAGGCCTATCTCGACCTCGCCGAGCGCATCAACGTCGAGCGCGACCGCGCCCCGCGACCCGTCGCCGTCACGCGCGATCGTTCCACCTACAACGGCGAGTTCCCCGAGATCAAGCTCGACCACCTCGTCCGCCTCACCGACACCGTCGGCCTCTTCCACGCCGCGTCCTCCACCATCCCCCTCCGCTCCGCCGGCTACACCACCGACGACAACGCCCGCGCCCTCCTGGCCGTCCTCATCGCCCAGGACCACGTCGACCACGACGCCGGCCAGCAGCTCGACCAGCTCGTCGCCGGCTACCTCGCCTTCCTCGAGCACGCCTTCGACGCCGACGCCGGCCGCTTCCGATTCCGCCTCAACTACGACCGCACCTGGGCACCCGAGGCCCCCGACTTCTCCGAAGACTCCCACGGCCGCGCCCTCTGGGCCCTCGGCGAAGCGGTCGCCCGCGCCGAAACCCGAGGCGTCATGACCCTCGCCGCCGGCCTGTTCAACCGCGCCCTCCACGCCGCCGAACGCTTCATCCACCCACGCCCCAAGGCCTACGCCCTCATCGGCGTCCACGCCTACCTCCGCCGCTTCTCCGGCGACTCCCACGCCCGACGCGTCCGCGAACACGTCGCCCGCGCCCTCGCCAATCAGCTCCAACGCCACGCCTCCGACGACTGGCCCTGGTACCAGGACCACGTCACCTACGGCAGCGCCCGCATCCCCCACGCGCTGCTCCTCTCCGGCCGGTGGATGTTCGACGACGACCTCATCCAGCTCGCCCTGCGATCCCTCCGATGGCTGGTCGACCTCACCACCAACGACCGCGACCAGTTCGCCCCCATCGGCAACAAGGGCTGGCTCCCGCGCGACGGCGAACGCGCCCGCTTCGACCAACTCCCCATCGAAGCCTCGGCCATGATCGACGCCTGCCTCGAAGCCCACCGCGTCACCAACGACGCCGCCTGGACCGACCACGCCCAACGCGCGCTGAACTGGTTCCTCGGCGCCAACGAGCTCCACCAGCCCCTCCACGACCCCTCCACCGGCGGGTGCGCCGAAGCCCTGCACCCCCACGGCGTCTCCGAAAACCAACCCGCCGAAGCCACCCTCGCCTGGCTGCTCTCCATCCTCGCCCTCTACGACCACCGACTCGACGCCGCCGCCGCCGAAGACCCCGCCCTCCGCGCCGGCTCCCGCCGAACCACCGAGCCTCAACCCCAGCCCCAGTCAAACGCCACCTGATGCCGCGCCCGTTCCACCTCGCACGCCCATCGGCGTCGGCGGTTCACATCGAGCACACTCACCCGCGCCTCACTCCGCCCACGGCGGCCCCTCTTCAAGCCGCCACTCCAGCGTGAACACCCGCGACCCCGGCCCGCCGTCCGACGGCCCGATGAACTCAAGTTCAACGTACCTGTCATTTTGAAACACCTGCGCCCGCTCCGCCGGCTCAAAGCCCCCGCCCGACGCGCTGCCCACGTACCGCTGCACCAGCCACGACCCGTCCGCCAACTCAACGGCCAGCGCATCCGCATCCAACCCGATCTTCACGTACCCCTTGCCGCTCAACCGCGCGATCGCCACCCAACGCCCCGCCACCACGCTCGTCTCCGTCGCCTCGCCCATCATTGTCTGCACCCAGCCCTCGTCCCCCGCATCCACGCCCTCGATCAACCTCGCGTAAACCGGCCCGTCGGTCGGCACCTGCGTCACCGTCCAAGGCACCGCCCACGCCGGCAACGCCCCGTCCTCGCCTGCCAGCCCCACGCCCGCCGCGGGCACCAGCGCCGTGTCCACCAGCATCGCCGGCTCGTCGGGATACACCGCAAACCGACGCGCCAGCGACGCGCCCAACGCCTCGTCCACCGGCGACTGCATCCCGATCTTCCCGCCCGCCGAAGGCCCCATCACCTCCCACGCCGACCCGTCGATCGCCACCGGCGGCGGCCACTCCCGCCCATCGCCCAGCACCTCGCCCCAACGGTCCTGCGGCCACCACCACGCCTTGTCCCCGCCCCAGTTCTTCCAGCCCTCCGCCGCAGGGTCGATGTCACCCAGCCACATCGCGTTCTCACCACCGCGCTTCCCAAAAAACATCACCCGACCCGTCTCCCCAACCACCGCCACCTCCAACGCCTCGCTGATCACCCCCCGCGCCTCCCCCGCCGGGGTCTGCGTCACCCTCACCCGGAAATCCGAACCCGCCGTCTGGTGATAGCTCGTCGGCTTCTGGCAGCCGGCGGCAAGATGCAGACAACCCAGGACCGCAAGGCAGAGCAGTGTTTTTCGCATCCGCAAAACCTCGCATCTTCCACCCCGCCCCGCAACCTCAGCCCCCACATCGCCCCTCACCCACCGTCCATCTACCATCCCTCCATGCCCACGCCCCTCGACCATACCTTCCCCAACCAGCTCCGCCTCATCGGCGAGCCGGACCCCGCCGCCCACACCGCCGCGATCGGCTTCTTCGTCAACGCCGGCGCCCGCGACGAAGACCCCGCCGTCATGGGCGTCTCCCACTTCCTCGAACACATGATGTTCAAGGGCACCGAGCGCCGCACCGCAGACGACGTCAACCGCGAGTTCGACGAGATCGGCGCGAACTACAACGCCTTCACCTCCCACGAGCAGACCGTCTATTGGGCCCACGTCCTGCCCGAGATGCTCGACCGCGCGACCGACCTCCTCGCCGACATGCTCCGCCCGTCGCTGCGCACCGACGACTTCGACATGGAGAAAAACGTCATCCTCGAAGAGATCGGGATGTACGACGACCGCCCCGAGTGGCGCCTGCAGGACGCCCTCCTCGAAAACTACTTCCGCGGCCACCCGCTCAGCCACCGCGTGCTCGGCACCGCCGACACCATCAAGCCGCTCACCGCCGACCAGATGCGCGACTACTTCACCCAGCGCTACGCCGCCGACAACATCACCATCGCCGCCGCCGGCAACTTCGACCCCGCCCAGCTCACCGACGCCCTCGCCGAACGCACCGCCCACTGGCAGCCCTCCGGCGCCACCCGAAACCACGGCACGCCCCCCGCGCACGACGCCAGCAACACCCTCACCGACGACCGCGTCAGCCGCCACTACCTCGCCCTGCTCACCCCCGCCCCGTCCAACCAGGACGACCTCCGCTACGCCGCCAAGGTCTTCGCCGACGTCGTCGGCGACCAGGAAGGCTCACGCCTCTACTGGGCGCTCGTCGAGCCCGGCATCGCCGAAGAAGCCGACCTCTCCTTCTGGCCGCACGACCGCGCGGGCGCTTACATGGCCGGCGCGCTCTGCGACAAGGCCGCCGCAACTCAAGTCGAAGACAAGCTCATCGACACCCTCACCCGCGCCCTCGCCGACGAACCACCGACCGACGACGAGATCGAACGCGCCAAGAACAAGCTCGCCACCCGCATGACCCTCACCGGCGAACGCCCCCACGGCCGCATGCAGTCCATCGGCATTCAGTTCCTCTACCGCCGCGAGGTCACCCCCCTCGCCGACGAGCTCGCCAACCTCCGAGCCGTCACCCGCGACGACATCGCCAACCTCAACGCCGCCTACCCCCTCACCCCACGATCCATCCTCCGCCTCACCCCCGCCGAGGCGGCCACATGACCGACACGCCCCCACCTCCACCCCCGCCCAACCCCGAGGCGCCGCAACCCCCCGCCCCGCCTCAGCCGGCCCCGCAAAGCACGCCACCCAAAGACCCCTCAAGCACCAAGACCGCCGCCGGCGTGCTCGGCATCGTCGTCGGCGCGTTCGGCGTCCACAAGTTCATCCTCGGATACCCCAACGAGGGCGCGATCATGCTCGGCGTCAGCCTCGGCGGGCTCGTGCTCGGCCTCTTCGCCGGCTTGCTCTGCTGCCTCTTCCTCCCCCTGCTCCTCGCGCCCGGCACCATTGGCATCATCGGCCTCATCGAGGGCATCACCTACCTGTCGATGTCCGACGAAGACTTCGAACGCACCTACCTGATCAACCGAAAGCCCTGGTTCTAGCCGAACCCATCGCCGCCCAACGCTGTCTCAATACCGCGAACCTGCACGCTCCCAAGCCCAGCCCCGCGCCGACCGCTTGTGCCGCGGCGATCTGTCGCTATCGTTCATCCGAGCGATTCAATCACGCTCACCACACACAGGGAGAAACCCATGACCGACGAACAGCAACCGTCCCAAGCCCCACCGCCGCCCGCCAACGGCAAACCCGCCGGCGCCGACAAGAAAGTCCTCGTCGGCGTGCTGGGCATCCTCCTCGGCTGGCTCGGTATCCACAAGTTCGTGCTGGGCTACACCCTCGAGGGATGCATCATGCTCGGCTGCAGCATCCTCGGCGGCATCGGCTGCGTGTGCCTGCTCTTCCCCGGTGCGGTCAACGTCGCCATCTGGGGCATCGCGATCGCCGAGGGCATCATCTACCTCACCAAGTCCGACGAAGAATTCGTCGCCACCTACATCGACAACAAGAAGGGCTGGTTCTAACCCGCCGCCCAACCCCGCGACACGCCCACCGGCGGCGACCTAACCTGCCGCCATGCACAGCGTCGCCGAAATCCTCGATGAGCTCCGCGCCGGGCGCATGATCGTCCTCGCCGACGACGAATCCCGCGAGAACGAGGGCGACCTCGTCATCCCCGCGCAGTTCGCTTCGCCCGACGCCGTCAACTTCATGCTCACCCACGGCCGGGGCATGATGTGCGTCGCCCTCGACGGCCCCACCTGCGATCGCCTCCAGCTCGAGCCGCTCACCAAGCTCAACACCTCCCAGCGTTCCACCGCCTACACCGTCACCATCGACGCAGCCCCCCGCTTCGGCGTCACCACCGGCGTCTCCGCGCAGGACCGCTCCATCACCCTCACCCGGCTCGCCGACCCCGACGCCCACCCCCTCGACTTCGACCGCCCGGGCCACGTCCAGCCCCTCCGCGCCCGCGACGGCGGCACCCTCGTCCGCGCCGGGCAGACCGAGGGCTCCGTCGACCTCTGCAACCTCGCCGGCCTCCAACCCGCCGCCGTCATCATCGAAGTCATGAACGCCGACGGCTCCATGGCCCGACGCGACGACCTCCTCAAGCTCTGCGACCAACACAACCTCAAGATCTGCACCGTCGCCGACGTCATCCAACACCGCCTCCAACGCGACCACCTCCTCACCCGCATCGCCGACCAACCCATCGACACCGCCTTCGGCCCCTTCCGCCTCATCGCCTACCGCGCCGCCGTCGACGCCCTCCCCCACGTCGCCCTGGTCAAAGGCGACCTCGCCAAGTGGACCGACCGCAACGAACCCATCGACGCCCCCGACCCCGTGCTCGTCCGGATGCACTCGCAGAACCTGCTCGGCGACGTCTTCGCCGAAACCACCGCCGACTCCGCCGCCACCCTCCACCACGCCATGCGCATGATCCAACAGCGCGGCACCGGCGCCATCGTCTACCTCCGACACGAACGCATGGGCCAAGGCCTGCTCCGCGAGCTCCAGACCGCCCGCCCCCCCGCCGACTCCCCGCTCCACGACGCCCAACCCGACCACCCCATCACCGGCGCATCCGACGACCACGCCCAAACCAAAAAAGACCACGCCTCCTACGGCATCGGCTGCCAGGTCCTCCGCGACCTCGGCATCCGCCGACTCGAACTCATCACCAACCATCCCTTCACCCCCACCGCCCTCTCCGGCTTCGGCCTCACCATCGACCGCTTCGTCCCACTCCCTCCGGACACCCACTAACAACCCCAAGCCGCTCGCGGCTTAGCAGCGCTCACGTACAACTCAACGAACTGGCGACTTCACCTCGTCCCCGCCCTCCCACGCCTCATCCCAACGGCCATCCACCCCAGCGCCATCGCCAGCCCCACCCCGGGCTCGGGCACCCGCGCCTCGACCTCCGAGACATACTCGTCCCACGGGAAATACGGCCCCGGGTCCGTGCGATTCCACGGCTGAATCTGGCCGTGCGCCACCAACCCCGGCTCGTCATAAAAGTCGCCCGGGTAGTCGTACGCGTTGCCCATCGGGTGCTCGATCGGGATATCCGGAAACACCGCCACCAGCCAGGCCGACAGGTCGTACAACGCCGCGAGATTCTCTTGCGTCCACGTGTCCGGATCGTTCGCGTCGCCGACCATCTCGATCCCGACCGATCGGCTGTTGTAATAGGTCGCATGAAACGCCCGCGCCCGCAGGTCCACCATCTCGTAGATGTCGCCGTTGCGGTCGATCGTGAAGTGCGTGCTCACCCCGCTGGCCCCGCTGGTCAGCACACGCAGCGAGTCTTCCAGCGACAACTGCGTCGTGTGCATCACGATCGTGTCCACCGTCACTCCCTCGGCCCGGTTGCCGATGTTCGGGCTCGGCAGCACGATCACCTCCGGCTTGGGCACCGACACCCCCGGCGGCTCATACCCCCGAGGCGGCCCGCCACGCTGCGCAGCCGCAGGCCACCCAAGCACCGCGACCAACACCATCCCTAACCATCGCATCGACATCCGCCGCATCCGTTGCTCCCGGAAAGTTCACTGGATCAAGTCCAGAAACCTAGGCGCAACGGACCACGCTTGATAGACCCGAGCGGATGTTTCTAGCGCGGCTCACATTGCTAGCATGGTGGCCCGACCCAGCACAGCAGATCAAGCCAACAGCGCTTCCAGATCCTCCCGCGTCAGCGACTGCATCACGCTGCGTTCGCCGCCGATGATCGCCTCGGCCAAGTCCTGCTTCTGACGCTGCAACTGCGCGATCCGCTGCTCGACCGTGTCCTCGCAGATCAGCCGATACGCGAACACCGGCTTGGTCTGGCCGATGCGGTGCGCACGGTCGATCGCCTGCGCCTCGACCGCCGGGTTCCACCACGGATCGAGGATGAACGCGTACTCCGCGGCCGTGAGGTTCAAGCCCAGCCCGCCGGTCTTCAGCGAGATCAGGAACAGCGGCACGTCGTGGTTTGGGTCGTTCTGGAAGCGTTCGACCTCGCCGCGCCGGTCGCGCGTCTGCCCGTCGAGGTAGCAGTACGGGATCTTGCGTTCGTCGAGCCGGCGGCGAACCAGGCCGAGCATCTTCACGAACTGGCTGAAGATCAGCGCCTTGCTGCCCTCTTCGATGATGTCCACCACGCGGTCGAGCAGCACGTCGAGCTTGGCCGAAGGCTCGTCCGCCCGCGCGTCGTCGATCAGCCCCGGGTGGCACGCCGCCTGCCGCAGCCGCAGCAGCGCCTCGAGCACCATGATCGCCGACGAGCCGAGCCCTGCGTTCTTGCCCACGCCCGCCGCGTCGAGCTGGCCGATGAGCTTGCCCCGGTAGAACGCCGCCAGGTCGTCGTACACCTTCCGCTGCGCCGGCTCCATCTCGCAGACCAGCGTCTGCTCGGTCTTGGGCGGCAGGTCTTTGAGCACCTGCGCCTTGGTCCGCCGCAAAATAAACGGCCGCAACACCGACGCCACCTGCGCCAAAGTCGGATCCGCTCCCTCGCCCTCTGCCGCGTCGTCTTCGACATCGGCGACTTCCGGATCGGCCGCCGCATCGGCCTTTGCCGCCGCGACCGCTGCCGCGTCGTCCGCCTTGGCGTTGTTCTCACCTTCGGTCGCCCCGCCGCCGGTGATCGAGCCCGAGCTCATCGCCGACTGCCCCGCCCCCACGCCACGCACCAGATCGCCGAACCGCGTGTTGCTGCCGAGCATCCCCGGGTTCAAAAACTCGAAGATCGACCACAGGTCGCCAAGATGATTCTCGATCGGCGTGCCCGTCAGCGCCAGCCGGTGCCGGCTCCGCAGCAGCCTCGCCGCCTTGGCCGACTGCGACGACGGGTTCTTGATCGCCTGCGCCTCATCGAGCACGACGTAGTCAAACATCACGTCCCGCAGCCGCTCGATATCACGACGAAGCAAGCCGTACGACGTCACGACCACGTCGTAGTCGCCCATCTCGCGCAACACCTGCCCGCGATCGCTGCCCGCGTACGCCACCACCCGCAGCCCCGGCGTGAACTTCTCCGCCTCGTCCACCCAGTTAAACACGACCGAACGCGGCGCCACGATCAGCGTCGGCTCGTCCGTCTTCTCTTCCGCCTCCCACACCCCGCTCGCCGCCGCCCCCATCCGCCGCGCCTGAAGGTTCGCCAACACCTGAATGGTCTTGCCCAGGCCCATGTCGTCGGCCAGCACGCCCCCCACGCCGAACCACCGCAGGAACCGCATCCACCCCAGGCCGTGCTTCTGATACCCACGCAGCTCGCCCTGGAACGCCCCCGGCGCCTCCACCGGCTCGATCCCCGCAAACTCCGCCAGCCGGCCTCGCACCCGCGCGAACTGCTGGTCGAAGTCCGCCAGCTCCTTCTCATCCAGCAGCGCGTCCAGCATCGCCGCCTGCGACGCGCGGAACCGCAGGTGATCGCCCTCCAGCTCGCCCATGGCCGTCAGCAGCCCGTGCTCAGCAAGCCACTCCTCGGGCAACAGCGCCTGCGAACCGTCGCCTAGCTCGATCAAGTTCTTCCCCGACCGCGCCGCCTCCAACACCTGCGGCAGAGTGATCTCCGTCCGCGTCCCGTCGCTCAGCTCGTACCCAATCGAACCCCGCAGCTCGAACCAATCGATCCCCGACCGGATCGACAACGAAGCCGGCCCCGCCGCGCGGATCACCTTGCGATCCGCCGACACCCGCCAGCCTCGCGCAATCAAGCTCCCGACGATCGCCCCCAGCCGCTTGCCCGGCACCACCAGCGTGTTGTTGTCCACGCCCCCGCCCACCTGCCGCACGCCCAGCGGCGCAAGCTGCGCCACCGACTCACGCTCCGCCTTGAGATGACGACGGATCAACGCCCCCTCGATCGACGCCGGCCCTTCGCCCTGCTCAGCGCCACCGCCCAGCACGACCGCGCCCTCTTCGCCCTCGCCCGCCGCCGTCTCGCCCGGTGCTTCCGAAGCTACGCCGTCCGCCGATTCGTCCGCAACCTCCGCGCCGTCTTCCTTCGGCCGGATCGGCACAAACCGCCCGCTCTGCATCGGGCTCACCCGGCAATCGCCGTACGAAAACCACACCCGCCCCGCCAACTGATGCTTCGCCGACGCGTTCAACACCTCGCCCGCCTCGGGCGCACCCGGGCTGAACAACTCCAAGTGCGGCAGCGGCCGAACCGTCACCTCGCTGCGCCCGATGCCCTCGGGCAGGTCGATCTCCGGCAGCTGCGGCAGCATGTAAAGCCGATCGAGGAACCGCCCCACGTCCTCCTTCGGCACCCAAAGCCGCTTGCCGTCCCCATCGCCCAGCTCCGCATCGCGGAACTGCCCGACCCACCGCCACGCATCGCGATCGTCAAACGGGCACGCCTCGCGCCCGTGAATCAACAAACCATCCTCGCCGCCGCAGATCACCGACGGCGTGTCGATGCTCATCCGCTCTTCGCCCCGACGAAGCTCCACGCGGATCGACAACCCCGCAGGCTCATCGCTCCCCTCTACGCCCTCATCATCGAGCACATCGCTACCCCCCGACGCAGGCTCCGCCCACCCCGTCTGCGTCGCCGACGCCGCGTCTTCCGGCGCCATCGATTCGAACCGCCCTACCATCCAAAGCTCCCACCCCGCGTCGTTCCACTGGAGCGTCTTCCCCGCGCCCTCGTTGCCCTCGTCCACCTGGCAACGCCCCGTCCGGATCAACCGCCGCAGCATCGACCGCCGCGAGCCCGGCAGCAGCCGATACGTCGCGTGCGACCGCTCCCCCCGCGGCCCGGATGTGTCCAGCTCCCCCACCCGCGCCGCGCCCATCAGCAGCGCGCACAGCTCCCGGTCGATCGCGTCCGGCAGCGTCGTCACCTGATCGGCCGACATCCGAAGCGGTTTGGGCTTGCTCCACCCCGTCGCCAACGCCGTGCGCTGCCGCAAATCAATCACCACGCCCGAGTGCCGCCGCGACAGCCCGGACAGCACCGCGTACCACACCTGCTGCTGGGCCGGCATCATCCGCCCCGACCCGCGCTCGGCGTCGAACGTCGGCGCGCGCAGCAGGCTCAGCCTTCCCACCCACGCCGGCTCGGACCGACGCGTCGGCCGCGACCCCGCCTCGCGCTTCCGCGCCTTGGGTGAGCGCACCCGAAGCCCCGCCATCGCCTTGGCCGCCTCCACCAGCTTCGTGTCCGGCACCGTCGCCGTCGCCGTCTCGCCTCCACCCTCGGCAACCCCCTCCGCCGCGCCCTCGGCTTCGGCCCCGCCCGGGTTCGCCTTGCCGTGCTGGACCGCCAGCAGCGCCGCCCAGATGTGGTCGCAGAACGTCCCCATCGCAAACCGCTCGCACGTGCACTCCGCCACCGCGTGGCGACCGTCGATCGAGATCGACACCGTGTGCACCTCCCCCTCGTCGCTCACCTCCAAGCGCACGAGCTCGCCCTCGGCCTCCTCCACCGCACGCACCCGCCCGCCCAGGTGGTGCGACCGCCCTTTCATCCGGGCGTCGCTCTGGAAGAACGGCGACCAGATCGTGATGATCGACATCAATGCACTCGTCAAAGAAAGAACTTCAAGCCGAAGTCCACCGCCAACCGGCACCCACGCACCGGCCAAACCCGTAGCCTAGACACTGCCCACTCGCTCGGCAACGCCGCCAAACCGCCTCACCCCACCCATGCCCCTCAACGAAGAAACCACCGCCGATCTCTTCGTCACCGCGTTCGCCGCCGCGGCCGTCGTCGCCCTCTACCTCCTCCGCGTCCACCGCCTAGACGCTCTCCACGCCGCGCCCAACCGCCGCATGAACTGGGGCCTGCTCGTCGCCGCCGCCACCGTCGGCCTCTATATCACTGCCATGCTCGCCAGCGCGATCGCCGTCGGCGTGGCGGCGCGCTTCATCGCCGAGTCGTTCGACATCGTCGACATCTCCGCCGACAACCCCCGCTCCGCCGCCGCGCTGCTCGCCGTGGTCCTCATCACCCAGCTCGCCGTCGGCGGCACGCTCTCGGCCATGCTCCTGGTCCTCGTCGCTCGCCGCGCCCAAGGCTTCACGCGCATCGGCCTCGCGGGCCCTCGCGCCCTTCACGGCCTATGGATCGGCCTCGCGCTGCTGCCCCTCGCCTTTCCCCTCGTCTCCGCCACCTCGATCGTCACCTCCGCCCTGCTCAACCTCGTCGGCATCCCAACCCCAGAGCTCGGCCACATCCTCCTCGAAGCGATGACCGTCGCCACCCCCCCCGTCCGCCTCGGCTTCATCCTCTCCGCCGTCGTCATCGCACCCGTCACCGAAGAACTCATCTTCCGAGGCCTCCTCCAGACCGCCCTGCTCAACGCCTTCACCCGCAAACACACGCCAACCCCCGCCCACCGCCTCGCCGCCATCGCCCTCACCACCGCCCTCTTCACCGTCATCCACCTCGACGCCGCCGCGCTCCACACCCTGCCGGGCCTGGCCATCCTCTCCGTCATCATCGGCTACACCTACGAACGCACCGGCTCGCTCACCGCCGCCATCGTCCTCCACGCCGCCTTCAACGCCGCCAACGTCGCACTCGCGTTGGCCCACTACGGCTAACCGCTCGCGTGCCGCTCGCTCAAAAACAAAAAAGCAGAAAATCCAAAAACCAGAAAATCGCCGAATCACGACGCCCGCGTCCACCCAACGCACCACCAACCAAAGTATTTTCTGCTTTCCAACATTTCCTGCTTTCCTGCTTTGCTCCACCGCCATGCACATCGCCCTGCTCGCCAACGCCGCCTGGCTCGACGAAGAGCTCACCTCCCTCCGCCAGCTCGTCGTCGGCGTCATCGACGAGCACGCCACCCTCACCCAGGTCGTCCCCGACTCTCTCCCCCAGGACGACACCTCCTCCTTCGCCAACCGCCTCGACTGGTCGCCCACCCGATGGGCCTTCATCAACCACCGACGCATCGCCGCCCTCCACCCCCAGCTCGCCGACGCCAAGGTCGACCTCATCCACGCCCTCGACGGCCGCCTCTGGGAGCCCGCCCTCCGCATCGCCAAACAGCTCGACCTCCCCGCCCTCTTCTCCGCCTCCTCCGCCTTCGACCTCAAGACCGCCGCCCGCATCGCCGACCGCCTCCGCCCCGATGCCGACGCCGTCACCGCCGCCACCGAGCCCCTCCACCGCGCCCTCCGCCAGCGCATCCCCGAGCCTATCCCCGTCCACCACGTCCCCACCGGCGTCCACAAGCTCGACCCCTCGCCCCGCCCCACCGACCGCCCGCTCTGCGCCGTCGTCACCGGCTCCGGCAAGCACGACGCCCACACCCAGGCCCTCCTCGAAGCCCTCGCCCGCATCGTCCGACGCGAGCCCCAGGCCCAGTTCTTCTTCGACGGACAAACCGACGACCAACACCGCATCTGGCAGGCCGCCGAACAGCTCCAACTCCTCGGCCACATCTCCCTCGTCCCCCGACGCCTGGGCAACCGCGAGCTCTTCCTCCGCACCGACGCCCTCATCATGCCCCAGCCCCTCGGCAAAGCACGCTCGCTCACGCTCCAGGCCATGGCACGAGGCCTGCCGGTCATCGCCACCGAAGACCCCTGGCTCGACTACCTCATCGACGGCCAAACCGCGTGGACCGTCGCCACCGCCGAACCCACCGGCTGGCACGACCGGATCGCCCGACTCATCGACGAGCCCCAAGCCGCCGCCGCCCTCGGCGACACCGCCCGCCAATGGGTCACCCAAAACCGCCCCGCCACCCAACAGATCGACACCCTCCTCAACCTCTACCGACGCTACACCGGCCAAACCCTCCCCATCGACGGCTAACCGCAAACCCACAACTCCCACAACACCCCCACGCCGCGGCTGAGCAAAGCGAAGCCGCGGGTCCCCCCACAAAAAATCACCAAACCACCAAATCACCAAATCACCAAATGAAATGATCTCCCTCCCCTCCCCCGCTCACCTGCGCGACTGGCTCAAAACCGCCCCGCGACCCCTCGCCCTCGTCCCCACCATGGGCGCCCTCCACGAAGGCCACCTCGCCCTCATCGACCACGCCCGCAACGCCTCACCCGCTCCCGAATCAGTCATCGTCTCCATCTTCGTCAACCCCGCCCAGTTCGGCCCCAACGAAGACCTCAACCGCTACCCCCGCCCCCTCGAAGACGACCTCGCCAAGCTCGCCGACCGCAACGTCGACGCCGTCTTCCTCCCCACCGCCGACCAGCTCTACCCACCCGGCCGACCCGCCGTCGCCATCGACGTCCCCGAACTCGCCGCACCCCTCGAAGGCCGACACCGCCCCGGACACTTCGCCGGCGTCTGCCGCGTCTGCCTCAAGCTCTTCAACCTCACCCAGCCCGACACCGCCGTCTTCGGCGAAAAGGACTACCAGCAGCTCGCCGTCATCCGCGCCATGGTCGCCGACCTCGACCTCCCCCTCCGCATCCTCGCCGCGCCCACCGTCCGCTCCGATCAAGGCCTCGCCCTCTCCTCCCGCAATCAATACCTCTCCGACACCCAACGCCAACAAGCGATCGGCCTCTCCCGCGCCCTCGCCGCCACCCAACAAGCCTTCGCCAACGACCCCGCCCTCACCCCGCCCCAGCTCGAACAACGCATGCACGCCGCGCTCATCGAGCACCACCTCACCACCGACTACGCCGCCGCCCGCGACCCCCACACCCTCCAACCTCTCCCAACCAACGAACCCGCCCCCGCCAACACCCGCCTGCTCATCGCCGCCCACTGCGGCCAAACCCGCCTCATCGACAACGCCCCCCTCGCCCCCCCATGACCCCCAAGCCGCTCGCGGCTTAGCGCCCCTCTCTCGCCCACTCCCACATCCACACAACCCCCGATTC